>NZ_BAAGYN010000001.1:0-566487 GCF_054779295.1 Phycicoccus ginsengisoli | reverse complement strand
CAACCCAACGCTCGTACGCTCGATGAACACCGGGGCCTCCTCCACACCTGTCGGATAGGCCGGGCAAGGCCACTTCCTCGTCCGGTAACCCACGAACATGTGTCAGCGAGGCCCCGGCCCGCAACCAACCCTCACACCGAGGGCGTCACGTCATACCGTCTGACCGCCGGGGCGGGGAAGGCTGCCCGACGCCGGCCGGCCGTCGGGTCGGCCGCCGCCCGACCGCCGGCCGACCCCGACGGCGGAGCGACTGCTGGGCCGACCGGACACCCTGTCCGCAAACGCCCCTCCGACCGCCGTCGGGCTGCCTACACTCCGACGCCGTGGGGGAAGACCAGCCGACCGGACCCGTCGACCAGGCCTGGGCCGGCGCCGTCCCGGCAGCCATCGCGCCGCCACGGCGCCCGCCCATCGTGCTCGAAGGCGACCAGGCCCTGGTGCGCGTCACCGTTCGCGCTGCCCTGCGGCTGTCGCTGCTCAGCCGGCAGGGCCTGGCGCTGGCCGTGCTCGCCGTCGTGTTCGGGTACGCCGTGATCGCCGCCACCGGCACCTCGACGTGGTGGCGGGTGGGGGTGGCAGCGGTCGGGCTGTACCTCCTCGAGGTCCTCGTGGTCGCCCGTGACCTGTGGCGCAGCATGCGCCGCCTGCTCCTCACCGGTCACGCCGTGCGCAGCTGGTATGCCGCGCCGGACGTCCTGGCGCTGGAGACGGGCACCGGGCGGACCGACCTGCGCCCCGGCTCGCTGCTCTCGGCACGGCGGCGCGGCTCGGTGACGAGCGTGCGGCTGCGGCGCAACCGGCGCCTGGGGTTCCTCCCGAGCGGGCTGCTGACCGACGACGACCTCGCGTTCCTGCTCGCGCCCGCCGTCCCCGTGACGCCTGCCGCCGCTGCGTCGGCGACGGCTGACCTGCCGCTGCTCCTCGTCGTGACCGACCGCACCCGGCGCGACCTGCGCCGAGCCGTCGTCACCTGGACCGCCCGCCGGCCGCAGATGGCGTTCCTCCTCGGGTGCGCCGGCCTCCTCCTCGCGATCGGGAGCGCGTCCCACGTGTGGGCGCAGACGCTGGTGGCCCTCGTGCTGCTGTCCTTCTGGGGGCTGCGCGTCGTGGGCAGTGCCCGGCTCTTCGCTCGCTCCTACCTGCCGGGCTCCCTGGTCCGCGCCGGCCTCGTCGGGGACCGGCTGCGCCTGCAGACCGGCGACGACCTCGTGGACGACCTGTCCCTGCGGTCGGTGCGACGCTGCCACGTCGGACGACGCCACGTGCGGCTGGACCTCGGCGGCGGCCGCCCCAGCCTCTTCGTGCCTCGGGACCTCTTCCCGCCGACGGAGCTGGCTGAGCTCCAGCGCCGGGTCGCCGGCCGCTGAGCCGGCCCCCGGCATACGCACCACCCATCCCCCACCCGCGCAAGCCCGGCCCTGGGCCGCGCAAGCCCGCCCCGAGCCCACCCGAGTCCGGCGCACGCTCGTCTGCGCACACGCCTGCGTCTCACTGCGCACGGATCCGATCCGCGCGCAGTGCCACGGACATCTGTGAGCAGACCCGCGGTTCGGGGGGCCCCCGTGACGCGCAGGGCCTGGGTCCTGCGGCCCTTGACGACGGGCTGGGACGCGCGCATAGTTGCCTCATCAGTTAATTAACCGATTGGTTGATGATGGACGACTCGCTCAGCGCCACCTTCGCAGCCCTGGCCGACCCCACCCGACGCGCCATCCTCGAGCGCCTCGCGCAGGGCGACGCCACGGTCGGCGAGCTGGCGGAGCCGTTCTCGATGAGCCTGCCGGCGATCTCCAAGCACCTGTCGGTGCTCGAGCGCGCCGGTCTGGTCACCAAGGACCGCGACGGGGTGCGACGGCACTGCCGCATCACCGCCACGCCCTTGAGGTCGGCGACCACGTGGCTCGAGGAGTACCGCCGCTTCTGGGAGGCCAACCTCGACGGCCTCGACGCCTACCTCACCCGCATCCAGCAGCACCCGGAGGGACAACAACCATGAGCACCACGACCGACACGGCCACCGTCACCACCGACGGCTCCGACATCGTCATCACCCGGCAGTTCGCCGCCCCCGCCCAGCTCGTCTACGACGCCATGACCCGCCCGGAGCACGTCCGGCAGTGGTGGGGCGCCGGGCACGGCACCATGACCGCCTGCGAGGTCGACCTGCGGGTCGGCGGCCGCTGGCACTTCGCCCAGGTGACCCCTGAGGGGTACGAGGTGTCGTTCTCGGGCGAGTACCTCGAGCTCGACCCGCCGGGCCGGATGGTGCACACCGAGAAGTTCGACTCGATGCCCGACACCGAGCCGGCCACCATCACCACGACGCTGACCGAGCAGGACGGCGTCACGACGTTGCACGCCGTCTGCACGTACGACTCGCCGCAGACGGTCGACGCGGTCGTCGGGTCGGGCATGGAGACCGGGCTGCAGTCGTCCTACAACGCCATCGACGACCTGCTCGCCCGACTGCAGGGCTCCTGACGCCGGGAGCGCCGGCTGTGGTCGCCTGGGCCTGCCGACCCCTGCCGGCAGGTTCAGGCGCCCAGGACGACGACCCGTCCGGTGGTCCGGCCCGCCGCCACCCGGCCCAGGGCGGCCGGCGCGTCGGCGAACGCCACCTGCTCGGAGACCACGGGCTCGACCTTCCCCTCGGCAGCCAGCTCCAGCAGCCGCGCGTGCGCGGCCTGTGCCACCGCGGGGTCGCGCTCGAGGTACAGGCCCCAGTGCAGGCCCACGAGCGAGTAGTTCTTGACCAGCGCGTGCCCGAGCGGCGGGGCCGGGATGGTGCCGCTGGTGAACCCCACGACGACGACCCGCCCCTCGAAGGCCACGACCTTCGTCGAGGCCTCGAACGACGGACCGCCCACCGGGTCGAACACGACATCCGCCCCACCCCGGCCGAGCGCCTGCCGGAGCGCGCCCACGAGGTCGCCCTTCGTGCGGTCGACGACGACGTCGGCACCGGCCGCCCGCGCGACCTCGGCCTTGGCGGCTCCGCCCACGACACCGACCACCCGGGCGCCGAGGGCCTTGCCCACCTGCACCGCAGCGGTCCCGACGCCGCCGGCCGCGGCGTGCACCAGCAGGGTCTCCCCCGCCTGGAGGGCGGCCCGGCGCACGAGCCCGACGTATGCCGTCTGGTAGCCGATCGTGAGGCAGCTCGCCTGCGCGTCGGACCACGACGGTGGTGCAGGGAACGCGCCGCCTGCGGGCATCAGGCACTGCTCTGCAAGACCGCCGGCCGGCACTGCGGTGGTCCCGACCACGCGGTCACCGACGTGGTAGCGGGCGGGGTCCACGCCGGGACCCACCTCGAGCACCTCGCCGCAGACCTCCACGCCCGGGGTGAACGGCGGCTCCGGACGCACCTGGTACTGCCCCCGGACCATCAGGGCGTCCGGGAAGTTGAGGGCGGTGGCGAGCACCCGCACTCTCAGCTGCCCCGGTCCGACGACGGGCTCGGGCACCTCGGCCCGCTGCAGCACCTCCATCGGCTCGCCGAGGGCTGTCGCCTGCCACGCCTGCACGGTGCCTCCTGGGTGAGTCGTCGGTCGAGGTGGGTCGCTCGGACGGGTCGGTCGCTCAGCCGGGCCAGTCGGTGCCCATGGTGACGGCGGGCAGCGCCCCCGCCATCCGGCGCATACCGGCGAGCCAGCGGTCGGGGTCGGCCGCCCGGTGCGCGTACATCTGCGCCACCTCGGGGTGCGGCAGGACCAGGAAGCGCCCGTCGGCCAGCGCCGCGAACAGGTCCTGCGCCACCTTCTCCGGCGAGACCGCGGTCGGCTCCATCAGGGCCCGACCGGCGGCACCCGAGCTGCGCAGCATGTCCGTGTGCACGCCCTGCGGGCACACCGCGTGCACGCGGATCCCCCTGTCGCCGTAGGTCATCGACATCCACTCGGCGAACGCGAGCGCGGCGTGCTTCGTCACGGCATACGGGGCGGCGCCTGGGATCGACAGCAGGCCGGCGGCGCTCACGGTGGCGACGAAGGTGCCGCTCCCCCGCTCGAGCCACTCGGGCACGAGCAGCCGAGCCGCGCGCACGTGCCCCATGACGTTGACGTTCCAGGACACCTCCCACGCCTTCTCGGCCACGGCCTCGGTGCCACCGCGGGCCACGCCCGCGTTGGCGCAGTAGACGTCGATGCCGCCGAGGTGCTCGCGCGCGGCCGCCATGAGGGACTCGACGCCCGACTCGCTCGAGGCGTCGCCGGCGACGGCGTGGGCACCGAGCGACTCGGCGGTCGCCGAGAGCGCGTCGGCGTCGAGGTCGTTGACGACGACCCGCGCACCGGCGTCGACGAAGGCCCGGGCGTAGGCCGAGCCGATGCCGCGGGCGGCGCCGGTCACCACGACCCGGGCGCCGGTGAGGTCGAGCGCGGAGGGGTCGAGCGTCACAGGCCGCCGCCGAGGGTGACGCCGCCGTCGACGACGAGGGTCTGGCCGGTGATCCAGCCGGCGTCCTCCGAGAGCAGGAACGACACGGCGCCCGCGACGTCCTCGGGCACCCCGAGCCGCTTCATCGGGTAGGCCGAGGCGACCTTCTCCTCGCGGCCCTCGTAGAGCGCCTGGGCAAACTGCGTCTTGACGATGGCCGGGGCGACCGCGTTGACCCGGATCCCCGGGCCGAGCTGGTACCCCAGCTCGGTGGTGAGGTGGATCAGCGCGGCCTTGGTCACGCCGTACCAGGCGATCGGCCCGGCAGCGCCGATCCCGGCGATCGAGGCGACGTTGACGACGGCACCGGGCCGCCCGTCGGCCCCGAGCCCGGCCGCCACCGCCTTCTGCACCCAGGCCAGGGCGGCGACGACGTTGGTGTCGAACATCTTCCGCGCGGCGTCGAGCGGGGTGTCGACCAGTGGCCCGTAGACCGGGTTGATGCCCGTGTTGTTGACGAGCAGGTCCAGGCCGCCGAACCGGTCGAGCGCGGTCCGGACGACCTCGTCCTGGTGCGCCTCGTCGGCCGCGTTGCCGGCGACGCCGACCGCGTGGTCGGCGCCACCGAGCTGCTCGGCCGCCTCGGCGAGGGCGTCGGGCTTGCGGGCCGTCAGGACCACGCGGGCACCCTCGGCGACGAGCCGGGCGGCGATGCCCAGGCCGATGCCGCGGGAGGAGCCGGTGACGATCGCGACCTTGCCGTCGTGTGCCCCCACGCTCAGAGCCCGAGGTCCCGGCCGATGAGCTCCTTCATGATCTCGTTCGAGCCCGCCCAGATCTTGGAGACCCGGGCGTCACGCCAGGCGCGCGCGACGCGGTACTCGTTCATGAAGCCGTACCCGCCGTAGAGCTGGACGCACTCGTCCAGCACGTCGTTCTGCACCTGCGCGGAGAACCACTTCGCCTTGGCCGCGTCGACCGGGGTGAGCTTCCCCTCGGCGTGCGCCGCGATGCAGTCGTCGACGTAGGCCTGGGTGACCTCGAGCCGCGTCTGCAGCTCGGCGATCTTGAACTTGTTGTGCTGGAACGAGCCGACGGGCTGGCCGAAGGCCTTGCGCTCCTTGGTGTACTCGATCGTCTCGCGCAGGATCTGGAAGGCGTGCGCGGTGTTGGCGACGGCGGCGCCGATCCGTTCCTGCGGCAGGCGCTGCATCATCGCGATGAAGCCGAGCCCCTCCTCGCCGAGGCGGTTGGCGTCGGGGACGCGCACGTCCTCGAAGAACAGCTCGGAGGTGTCGGCCTCCTCCTGCCCGACCTTGTCGAGCTTGCGGCCGCGGTTGAAGCCCTCCATGCCGGCCTCGACCATGAACAGCGTGATGCCCTTGGCCCCCTTGGACGGGTCGGTGCGGGCCGCGACGATGACGAGGTCGGCCTGGTAGCCGTTGGTGATGAACGTCTTGGAGCCGTTGAGGATCCAGTCGCCCGAGCCGTCGTCGGCTCGCACGGCGTTGGTCTTGAGCGCGGCGAGGTCGGAGCCCCCCGACGGCTCGGTCATCGCGATGGCGCAGATGAGGTCGCCGTTGGCCATGCCCGGCAGCCAGCGCTCCTTCTGCTCCTGGGTGCCGAGGTCGACGACGTATGGCGGGCAGACGTCGGAGTGGATGCCGAAGCAGCTCGACACCGCGAAGTTGAAGCCCGCGATGACCTCGGCCGCGATGGCGTTGAAGCGGTAGTCCTCGGCCCCGGCGCCGCCGAACTCCTCGGGGATGTCGAGGCCGAAGAGCCCCTGCTTGCCGGCTTCCTTCCAGATGTCGCGGTCGATCGACTTGACCTCGAGCATCTGCTCGGCGCGCGGACGCAGCGTCCGCTCGACGAACTCCTGGACCGAGCTGCGGAAGGCCTCGTGGTCGGGGCCGTACAGGTTGCGGGGCATGGCTCTCCTTGCGGGACACGGGTACTGACTAAGCGCTTGCTTAGTCTCCGAGACGTCGGGCATGCTGTCAACATGCCCAGCCCCGCCCGTCCCGTGGCCGTCGACCCGACGACGGCCCCGGCGCCGCAGGACACCGCGCAGCGGCTGCTCCAGGCCGCCGCGGAGGCCTTCGCCGACCGGGGCTTCCACGCGACGACGACCCGCGACATCGCCGCCCGCGCGGGCCTGTCCCCCGCCGGCGTCTACGTGCACTTCGCCACCAAGGAGGAGCTGCTCTACCAGCTCAGCCGCGAGGGCCACGTCGTCGCGCGCGACATGCTGCGCGACGCGGCCGCCCGCGAGCAGACGCCGACCGATGCCCTCCGGGCGATCATGGCGACCTTCGCGCGCTGGCACGCCGAGCACTTCCGGGTCGCCCGGATCGTGCAGTACGAGTTCGGCAACCTCACCCCCGAGCACCGCGACGACGTGCTGCGGCTGCGCAAGGAGATCGACGCGGTGGTCCGGACCGTCGTCACCCAGGGTGTCGAGCAGGGCGAGTTCGACGTCGACGACGTGCCGGACACCACCCTCGCCCTGATGTCCATGGCCGTCGACGTCGCCCGCTGGTACGACCCCGAGATCAAGCGCACCCCCGAGGCCATCGGCACGGCCTACGCCGAGCTCGGGCTCCGACTGGTCAGCGCCCGCTGACAGTCGCTGCGGGCTGCCGACCCACAGGACCAGGACCCTCACAGCACCCGGGACACCCCGGGCACCCGCGTGACGAGCCAGCCGACCGCGAAGACCGCCGGCACGCCCACCGCGGAGACCAGGACGAACTTGGCCTCGGGCGCCCACGGCAGCGAGTGCGCGGCGCCCGACAGCAGGACGAGCACGACCGGGTGCAGCAGGTATGCCGCGTACGCGCCGCGAGACGCGCGCGCCATGAGGGCTCCCGGCGGTCCGGACCAGCGGCGACGGAACCACGCCCACGCCCAGACCGACAGGGCGAGCGCGCCGAGCCCGTCGACGAGTGCGAGCGTGACCGCGAACGGGCCGAAGCCGGTCACGAGGCTGTGATGAACCAGACCGGCCCGAGGTCACGGTCGCCGCCGATGTCGGTGAGGTAGTCGACGAGCGTGCGCGGCTCACCCTGAACCCGGCCGCCGAGGTAGTCGGCGAAGGGGTCGACGACCAGGAAGTAGAGCACCGTCGGCACGCCCAGCCGCAGCAGCCTGCCGCGCACCAAGGGACCGGTACCGCGGCGGGCCAGCGAGCCGGCCGCCATCCAGCCCCCGACGAGGAAGAGCGGGGCCAGGCCGAACACCCCGGTCAGGAAGGCCGGTACGCCCAGGACCACCGGGGTGACCTTCGAGGTCGTCCGCTCCTCGTAGTACCAGCCGATGTGACGACGTAGGCCGTCGCCACGTGCACCACCACGACGCCGGCGATCGTGATCACCTTGAGCCGGTCGACCCACGCGAGCCGCGCGACGCAGCCCGCAACGTCTGCTCGGGCGGACACGGACACGGCCACCTCCCCTCGGCGGGTTCACCGTAGGGGCGCGGGCGTCCCCCCACCCGGCCCCTTGGTCACGCGTCCCGGCCCATGGGCCGGCCGCACTCGCTACAGTGACCGCGGCGTCCGGCCGGACGTACTGACGAGGGGGTTTGGGTTTGCACCATGCTGTTCTGGGGCTGGGGTGGCAAGAGCATCAACCGACGGGTGTCGCCGAACCAGGCGGTCGTCCTGATGTACCGGTACCTGCACCTGATGTTCCTGTTCACCACCACGTGGGGCTACCGGTACGCGCTCGCCACGGCGACCGACCAGGGGTGGGCGACGCGGCCCATCAGCGACGCCGAGGCGCGCGGGCTGCTCGGCGGCGAGGAGCTGCGCCCGAGCACGTGGAAGAGGTTCAGCATCTTCCTGCCGCTGGGGATCCTGCTGCTCGTCGTGGTCGTGGCCGTCGTCCGCTGAGGCCAGCCGACGACGGCCACCGCACGTCAGTCGCGCGTCAGCTTGCGGTAGGTGACCCGGTGCGGGCGGGCGGCGTCGGCGCCGAGCCGCTCGACCTTGTTGGCCTCGTACGCCTCGAAGTTGCCCTCGAACCAGTACCACTTGGCCGGGTTCTCGTCGTCGCCCTCGTAGGCGAGGATGTGCGTCGCCACGCGGTCGAGGAACCAGCGGTCGTGGCTGATGACCACCGCGCAGCCCGGGAAGTCGAGCAGCGCGTTCTCCAGCGAGCCGAGGGTCTCGACGTCGAGGTCGTTGGTGGGCTCGTCGAGGAGCAGCAGGTTGCCGCCCTCCTTGAGGGTCAGCGCGAGGTTGAGTCGGTTGCGCTCCCCACCGGACAGGACGCCGGTCTTCTTCTGCTGGTCCGGGCCCTTGAACCCGAACTGCGACACATAGGCCCGCGAGGGGATCTCGACCTGCCCGACGTTGATGTAGTCGTGGCCGCCCGACACCGTCTCCCAGAGGTTCTTGTTCGGGTCCAGGCCGCCCCGGCTCTGGTCGACGTAGGAGATCTTCACCGTCTCCCCGACGTCGACCGTGCCGGCATCGGCCTCCTCGAGGCCCACGATGGTCTTGAACAGGGTCGTCTTGCCCACCCCGTTGGGGCCGATGACACCGACGATGCCGTTGCGGGGGAGGGTGAAGGACAGGTCGTCGATGAGGAGGCGCTCGCCGAAGCCCTTGCGCAGGTTCCGCACCTCGATGACCTTGCTGCCCAGCCGCGGGCCCGGCGGGATCGCGATCTCCTCGAAGTCGAGCTTGCGGGTGCGCTCGGCCTCGGCCGCCATCTCCTCGTACCGGGCGAGGCGCGCCTTGGACTTGGTCTGGCGGGCCTTGGCGTTGGACCGGACCCAGCTCAGCTCCTCGGCGAGGCGCTTGGCCAGCTTGGCGTCCTTCTTGCCCTGCACCTCGAGACGAGCCGCCTTCTTCTCCAGGTACGTGGAGTAGTTGCCCTCGTACGGGTAGGCGCGGCCCCGGTCGAGCTCGAGGATCCACTGGGCGACGTTGTCCATGAAGTACCGGTCGTGCGTCACGGCGACGACGGCGCCGTGGTAGGCGGCCAGGTGCTGCTCGAGCCACAGCACCGACTCGGCGTCGAGGTGGTTGGTGGGCTCGTCGAGCAGCAGCAGGTCCGGCTTCTGCAGCAGCAGCTTGCAGAGCGCGACGCGACGCCGCTCACCACCGGACAGCACGGTCACGTCGGCGTCCGGCGGGGGGCAGCGCAGCGCGTCCATCGCCTGCTCGAGCTGGGAGTCGAGGTCCCAGGCGTCGGCGGCGTCGATGGCCTCCTGCAGCTTGCCCATCTCCTCCATGAGGGCGTCGAAGTCGGCGTCCGGCTCGGCCATCTCGGCGGAGATCGCGTTGTAGCGGTCGAGCTTGGCCTTGATCTCGCCGGCCCCCTCCTCGACGTTGCCGAGGACGGTCTTGGACTCGTTGAGCTCCGGCTCCTGCATGAGGATGCCGACCGAGTAGCCCGGCGTCAGTCGGGCGTCACCGTTGGAGGGCTGGTCGAGGCCGGCCATGATCTTGAGCACCGAGGACTTGCCGGCGCCGTTGGGACCCACGACGCCGATCTTGGCGCCGGGGTAGAAGGAGATGGTGACGTCGTCGAGGATGACCTTGTCACCATGGGCCTTGCGGGCCTTCGACATGACGTAGATGAACTCGGGCATGGGGGCAAGGCTATCTGGCGGCGCCCCCACGCCCGAATCCGCGTCGGCCCCCTCAGACGCCCGACAGGGCGGGCTCGCCCCCGTCGCGCGGCACCAGGCCCGTGGGCTCGGTCTCGACCTCGTACTCGTCGGTCTCGGGATCCAGCTCGCCGTCCCGGCGACGGGCCGCCAGGTCACCGGGGTCGAAGTCGCCCAGGTCCTCGATGGGCTGGACCTGCTCGCCCTCCAGGGTGGCCATGGCGTCCTGCACCCCCTCGTCGGCCATGCGGTCGTGCTGGTCGAGCTGGGCCCGGGTGACCCGGTGCAGGGCCGTGGTCCCCCAGTTGAGGTCGTGGCCCACGGTGTAGGCATCGATCTCCACCGACGTCGCGGGCGTGTTGTCCTGGCGCATCCACTGGTTGACCCGCAACCGGCCGTGGACGACGACGGACTCGCCCTTCTTCACCGAGTTGGCCACGTTGGCGCCGAGCGCCCGGAAGGCCGTCACGTTGAAGAAGCTGGTGCCGACGTCCTCGTAGTTGCCGGTCCTGGCGTTGAGCCTGCGCACCGTCGACGCGACCCGGAACGCCGCGAAGGGCACTCCCGTCCGCGTCGTGCGGGCCTCGGGGTCGGCGACCAGCCGGCCGGTCACCGTGATGTAGGACTCGTTCATCTCGCTCACCTCGTCATTCGTGTCCTGTGTCTTGCGACCACAGTGGCGAGGCAACGGGCGCCCGACGAGGGTGTCGTCGCCCGCCTGTGGACGACGGACGGGCCCGGGCAGCTCTGTGGACGGCCGCTCCGCCGCCGGGCGGGCCGCGGGGGCCGCTGCACCGTGCGGTTGACGGGCGCTACGCCGGCGGTGGTGAGTGGCTCTGCGAACCGAAGCGTCAGACGGCAGCGAGGTCGAGTGCCTCACGGGCCGTCTTGTGCCTGGCGAGCACCGCTCGGACGGGCGCCATGATGCGCGACTCGGCCACCTCGGACACTGCCTCGACCAGCCGACGCCGGACCCGCTCGGCGCGCCGGCGCGCACCCACCACGGCGCACCACCGGGCCGCGGCCGACAGGCCGAGCCCGAGGACCAGGCCGCCGACCAGCATGAGCAGCGGCAGCGGCACCGACCCGACCCGCGGCGTCTCGACCGACGGCAGGGCGAGCCAGCCCAGGACGACGCGCACGACCAGCCACAACAGGCCGAGCACGGTGACCAGCGCCAAGAGCAGCTGGAGCAGCCCGCAGACCCGCCACCACAGCGGCGGGCGCATCTTGAGCGACGTCCCGACGACGGCCTGGTCGAGGGCGTCTGCCAGCTCGGGCCCCGGAGGGGTGGCGGCGTCCGCCACGGCCTCGGCCCACCGGTGCGGCAGGCCCTCGGCGGCCTCGGCCCCGACCCGGCGGGTGGCGAGCTCGACGGCGGCGCGAGCAGCCGGCGTGGGCGGCGGGAGCGAGGAGCGCCCGAGCACGGTCCGCACGTCACCCGCTGTGACCGCGAGCTTCTCCTCGACGGCGTCGCGGGTGTTGAGGCGCAACCGCTTCATCGGGTCCGGCCGCAGGGCCCGGACCCAGCGGGTGAAGGGCCACCCCGTGCGTCCCCACGCCTGGTGGCGGTAGTCGCGCTCCACGGCGTTGACGACCACGGGGATGCCCGCGGCCCGGGCGAGGGCGTCGACGAGCTCCTCGTCGACCTGCTCGGACAGCTGTGGCTCGTTGACGCCCAGGTCGGCCCGCAGCGCCGCGGCCGACGTGCGCAGGTCAGCCGCGAGCCGGTGCTGCGCGGCGTTCTGGGCCGCCACCGCGGTGGCCAGGCGCATCCGCAGGTCGTCGACCCCCTCACCGGTGCGGGCGGAGGTGGCGATGACCTGGAGCTGCCCGATGCCGTCGTCGGCCGCGAGCCGGGACAGGTCCGACCGCACCTGCCCGACCGCGTCCGGCGTCAGGCGGTCGGTCTGGTTCAGCACGGCCACGGTCACCGCGTCATAGCTGGCCAGGACCCGGAGGTAGTCGTCGTGAAGCCGGGCGTCCGCATACTTCTGCGGGTCCGTGACCCAGACGAACACGTCGACGAGCTTGAGCACCCGCTCGGACTCCTCCCGGTGCTCCAGCACGCGCGAGTCGAAGTCCGGCAGGTCGAGCAGGACCAGCCCGTCGAGGCGCCCCGGCCGCGCGTCCCGCGACGGACGACGCCCGAGGCGGGCCGCGAGCGACCGGCCGTCCTGCTCCGCCAGCTCGTCCTCGGGCGCGACCCGGTGGCGGTGCTGGACGCCCAGCCAGTCGAGCAGGGGCCCGGCGTCCTCCTCACCCCAGACCGCGGCCACCGGACGTGACGTCGTGGGGCGACGGGCGCCGACGAGGGCGACCTGGTCGCCGACGAGCTCGTTGAAGAGGCTGGACTTCCCCGACCCGGTGGCGCCGGCGAGCGCGACGACCGTGTGTCCCCCCGACTTCGACGTGCGCTCGGCGACCTTGGTGACCAGCTCCCCGGCCTCCTCGCGGCGGACCGGGTCGAGCTGGCCGTCCCCGGCCTCAAGGGCCAGCTCGAGCGACGCCGACTTCTGCGCCAGCTCCTTGGCCGTGATGCCCTTGACCCGTGCACCACCCATGATCAGGGGGCTCATCGCACCGCCTTCACCGCTGCCGCGGCATCTGCCAGGCGCGCTGCCTGGTCCGTCGTCACCATCGCGTCCGCCAGGGACTCGTCGTACCTCGCCCGCTCCACGGCATACAGCTCCCGCACGCGGGTGAGCAGGTTCTCACGGGCCTTGCGCGCCATGTCGCGCACCGCCTGGTCGCCGAAGATCGCCTCGAGCACCTTCTGCGCCAGCACCGCGGTGCCGCCGGCGATGCCGACCTCGGCCCCGACGAGGCCGCCGGTGTGCGCGAAGGCCACCAGCATGAGGATCACGCCCACGCCGTTGAGCCCGTATGCCGCGATGCGCGCCGTGGTGCGCCGGTCCCGGCCCTCGCGGCGGACGAGGTCCAGGACGTCGCCCTGCCAGTCGCGCACGAGCCGCTCCACGCGGTCGCCGAGGTCCGGCGCCGGCTTGGCCAGGTCCTGCGCGGAGTGCTCGAGCAGGGCGGTCCCGCCGGGAAGGCTGCGCCAGGCTCGGGCCGCCGCCAGTGGCGCGCCCTGGCCCTGGGCCAGGACGAGGGCGGCCACGCCGGTCTGCAGCGCCTCGCCGAGGTCCCCGGACGGCACAGGGGCGCCCTTGATGGCAGCCGTGATCCGGTCGCGGACCCGGGACACGGTCGACTCGACCTGCTTGAAGAACTCACCGGTGCCGACGTACTCCTGCCACCGGGCGAGGACCTCGCCGCGCAGGAGGGTGCCGTCGGTCATACCGTTCTCGACGTTGGTCACGGCGGCGGCGTAGGCGTCCTCGCTCGCGCGCTCCAGCGCGGTGCGGGCCTCCGCCTGGCGTTCGAGCGCGGCGACCAGCAGTCCCGCCCGCTGCTCCAGGGAGCCGAGGGCACCCTCGAGGGTCTGGCGCACGATGACGCTGCGGGCCCGGGAGTCGCTGGCGAGGGCGGTCAGCCAGGAGCGCAGCCGCGCCACGTCGCCCTCCGGGAGCCGGCCCTGGTCGCCGAGGGTCGCCTCGGGGATGCCGAAGATCGGCGCCGTGGACAGCCCCTGCTCGCGCAGCATGTGGGCGAGGTGGCTGCGGATGTCCGACATCGCCTCCGGCGGCACGCGGTCCAGGACGATCGCGATCGCGGTGCCCCGCTCGGAGGCCTGGCGCAACAGGTCCCAGGGCACCGCGTCGGCATACCGAGCCGCGGTCGTCACGAACAGCCAGAGGTCCGCCGCGGCGAGCAGCTGGCCGGCCAGGGCCCGGTTGGCACTGACGACGGAGTCGATGTCGGGAGCGTCGAGCAGCGCCATCCCGGGAGGCAGCGAGCGCGAGCCGACCAGGCGCAGCGTCGTCGTGTCCGCGTGACCGGCGGCACCGGTCGTCCCGGTCGTGCGGCTCAGCCCGGGCAGGATGCGGTCGTCGAGGAACCACTTCTCGTCCTCGGGGTGGTGCACCAGGACCGGCACCGTCGTCGTCGGACGCAGGACCCCCGACGCGGAGACCTCGGCGTCGACGATCGAGTTGACGAGGGTGGACTTGCCGGCGCCGGTCGACCCGCCGACGACGGCGAGCAGCGGCGCGTCGAGGGAGCGCAGCCGCGGCAGCACGTAGTCGTCGAGCTGGCTGAGCAGCGCCTCGCGGGTCGCCCGCGCCGTCGCAACCTCGGGCACGTCGAGCGGCAGCGCCGCCTTCGACACCTGCTCACGCAGGGTCGTGACGGCGCCGACCATGACTGTGGCGTCGTCGGGGGAAAGCACGCCTGAAGCCTAACGAACCCGTACACATGTCCCCGACGCGACAGACCCCGCGCGGGCACGGGTTTGTCACAACTTCGTCCGAACGGACGAGGACCGCCGCACCCGGACCCTTCCGGGGCACCCGGCACGGCGACCCCGAGCCCGGGTGTGTCGGCTCTGCGGCGCCCCTTCGCCGGGTCCGCTCAGGGCCTGCGCAGCCAGGTCTCGTACCCGTTGCCCGTCGAGCCGTCCCCCTCGTCGCGGCGCGTCAGCCGCTCGACCGGCGCGATCTGCTCGACCCCGTCGAGGACGATCTCGTCACCGTCGGGAGCCGGCTCGTGACGCCAGGACCGGGGCCCGCGCCCTCGGCGGGGCGTCCTCTCGACCTCGGCAGTGGGCGCCCCGTGGCCTGCGCCGGTCTCGACGGCCACGGCCGACCTGCGCTTCCCCACCTCGTCGCGGAACCCGTCCGCCGGTGCGGCGGCGACCAGCTGGTCCCCGGCCTCGACGCGGTCGGCCACGGCCTCCCCTTCGGCTCCGCGGTCCTCGGCCTCGAACTCGGCCGGCAGCCTGGCCCACCACAGGGCTGCGACGACGAGCGCGACGACGGTGGCTCCGCTGGGCGCCAGACCGACCAGCCCCTGCTGGACCGGGCCCGGCCCGGTCCAGAGCGTGACGGTCATGGGATCGGCCGACCCCTCCGACGGGTCGGTCGAGAACATCGTCAGGATGCTCACCCCCACTCCGACGAGGGCGACGACCAGCTGACCCAGCCCCAGGACGAGCAGCTCCCAGCGCAGCAGCCGCGCGTGCTCCACCGGGCGCACTCGGAGCAGCACCCACACCCCGCCCAGGACGACGAGCGCGGTGAACAGCGAGAGCAGCACCACGGGCCGGTAGACGATGTTCTGCGCGAACACGGTGACGTGCTGCTGGAAGGTGAGGTGCCCGACCGTGCCGTCCCCGGAGGTGGGTCCGAAGGCCGCCACCTGCCGCCACGCCGTGATGCCGTCGAGGACCTGCCCGAGGACGAGCAGGGCACCGGCTCCCTCGAGCAGGCGCACGGTGAGGAACCACGTGCGAGCCAGGGGCCACTGGGCGAGCGACCACTGCGGGCGCCATGACGGCATACCGGCCTCCCCTTCGTCAGGCCACCAATCTAGTGCCGAGGGTGGCGCCACAATGGGCTCGTGCGGATGTTCGCGGCCCTCGTGCTGCCGGTCGCGGCGGTCGATGACCTCGACGCCTTCCTCGAGCCGCGTCGCGACGCCGGGGCGGCCCTGCGCTGGACCGACACCGACCAGTGGCACGTCACGCTGGCCTTCATGGCCGACGTGCCCGCACGGGCGGTCGACCGGCTCGTCGAGCAGCTCGCCGCGGCGACGACCGGGCGCGCGCCGCTGGGGCTGCACCTGCAGGGCGCGGGTGCGTTCCCCGAGGTGTACGCCGCCCGCGTCCTCTGGACCGGGGTCGAGGGTGCGCCGCAGGAGCTGGCCGCCCTGGCGCGGGTCGCGCGCGCGGCGGCAGGGCACGCCGGCGCCGCACCGCAGGGCGGCCCGTTCCATCCCCACGTCACCCTGGCCCGGTCCCGGCGCCCGTTCGAGTCGACCCGGTGGCTGCGCGTGCTCGCCTCGTATGCCGGGCCGCGCTGGACCGCCGACGAGGTCACCCTCTTCGCGTCGCACCTCGGCGAGGGCCGCGGCGGCCGCCCGCGGCACGAGCCGGTCGCGCTCCTCCCGCTCGGGCGTGGCCGGAACGGCTCGGTGCGCCCGACAGATGTCCGTTAGGACGAGCGGAACTACGGAGAACGCCAGATCCGTTCCCGGCGAGGCGCTCCTAGCGTGGCCGTGCCCGGCCCTGTGCGCACCGCACGCGGACCACGCCGGGCAGGAAGCAGGCTGTCATGAAGCGCAGAATTCTCGCGGTCGTCGCGGCGGTGCCGTTGGCGCTGGTCGTCGCCGCGTCGGGCTCGTCAGCGGCCCCTGGGGGCGGCCAGATCTCGGGGGCCATCTTCACCACCGACGTGAGCGGCGTCCCGGTCAACCTCAACCACTACGCCGCCAAGCAGGACGTGTACCTCAACGGCGGGCCGGGCATCAACGCCCCCATCAACGCCGCCGGGCTACCCGCCGGCACCTACACCTTCCAGGTGACCAACCCGAACGGCCGGGTCCTCCTCTCCGAGGACGCCCGCGCCTGCCGCCAGTTCAGCGTCGACGCCTCCGGCGTGATCACCGCCCTCGTGGCCGTCGCTGGATGCACCCCGCATGCGACGGGTACGAGTGGGGACGACCCCGGGATCACCGTGCAGCTGTACCCCTACGCCGACACCCCCAACCCGGGCGGCGTCTACAAGGTGTGGGTCACCCCGACGTCACGGCTCGACTGCAACAAGGCGTCCAAGACGGACTGCTTCGTCCCCCGCTACTCCAAGACCGACAACTTCAAGGTCAAGGAGAACGCCATCGTCGAGATCGACACCCGGTTCTGGAAGAACGGCGATGCCCTCCTTGGCATGGCCGCCGGCTGGACCGACACGGTCGGGGCGTCGAACGTGAAGTTCTCGGAGTACGACCCGGCGATCCTCGCCTACAACGAGGCACACGTCGAGGCGGCGGAGGAAGGGACGCACACCATCACGGTCTCCGACCAGGCGGGCTGCACGATCGACTACGTCACCGGCCCGAACGGTGAGAGGTACCGCAACGGCAGCGGCAGCTACTCGGTGTCCGTCACCGTGGCGCCCTGGAACGCCGGCGACGACACCACCTACCGCGTGGAGGTGTACTGCAAGTAGGCCTCCGGGACGCAGGGGTCACAGGCGCCACTGCCGGGACGGGCCCGGGCCCGGCAACTCTGCCGGGCCCGGGCCTCGACGGTATGGCGCCGCCTGGCAGGAGCCACCGGCCTCACTGGCGTTCGGCCGGCTCCCGTCGTCCTGACCGGGGTCGCTGACGGCTCGCTCCGCTTCGGCCGTTCAGCGCCCCCGGCAGGAGCCACCGGCCTCACTGGCGTTCGGCCGGCTCCCGTCGTCCTGACCGGGGTCGCTGACGGCTCGCTCCGCTTCGGCCGTTCAGCGCCCCCGGCAGGACTCGAACCTGCGACCTCGGGATTAGAAGGCCCTTGCTCTATCCAGCTGAGCTACGGGGGCTGGGCCCGCACAGTCTAGGGGCGCATCCCCGCGCGCAGCTGTGCACTGCGGCGCAGGGCGAGCTCGGCGAGCAGGGCGGCGCCGTCGGGCACGACCGAGTCGTCGAAGTCCGCCCGCGGTGAGTGGTTGTCCGGCGCCGACTCGAAGTCCGCGACCGGGCAGGCGCTGAGGTTGACGTAGGCGCTCGGCACGAGCTCACCGACGAAGGAGAAGTCCTCCGACCCCATCTCCGGGTCGCGCTGGTGGGTGTACCGGTCCGCCCCGAACAGGTCGACGATCGTGTCCTTGGTGAACGCGTACTCGGCCTCGTCGTTCACGGTCACCGGGTAGCCCGGCAGGTGGGTCACCTCGGCGGTCAGCCCGTGCGCGGCGGCGATCCCCGTGGCGAGCTGCTCGATCCGACGGCTCACCTCCGAGCGGCTCTCCGGCGACAGGCTGCGCACGGTCGCCTCGAAGACCGCGTCGTCCGGGATGATGTTGTCCTTGGTGCCGCCGGCGAACTTGCCGACCGTGATGACCACCGGGTCGAAGACGTCGAACTGCCGCGTCACCAGCGTCTGCAGCGCCACGACCACCTCGCACGCGACCGGGATCGGGTCCTTCGCCCGGAACGGCTGCGAGCCGTGACCGCCCGCACCGACGATGCGCACGTACACCTCGTCCGCCGCCGCCATGAGCGGCCCCGGGCGCCCGAACCAGGTGCCGAGCGGGTGCTCGGAGGAGTACACGTGCAGGGCGTAGGCCGCGTCGACGCGCCGGCCCGCGGCGTCGAGCAGGCCCTCGTCGATCATCGGCCGGGCGCCGCCCGGTCCCTCCTCCCCCGGCTGGAACATGAGGACGACGTCGCCCTCGAGCTCGTCGCGCAGCTCGTGCAGGATCCGGGCGGCCCCGACGAGACCGGCGACGTGCAGGTCGTGGCCGCACGCGTGCATGACGCCGTCGTGCTTCGAGACGTACTCGAGTGGCAGGTCCTCCGTCACGGGCAGGGCGTCCATGTCGCCGCGCAGCAGCACGACCGGGCGCTCCCCCTCGGGGTCGCCGCCACGGCCGCGCAGCACCGCCACGACCGAGGAGAGGTCACGCCCGAGGGTGACCTCGAGGTCCAGGCCGGCGAGCGCGTCGACCACGGCCTGCTGGGTCAGGGGCAGGTGCATCCCCACCTCGGGGAACCGGTGCAGCTCGCGGCGCAGGGCGACGAGGTCGGGGCGAAAGGACTCGGCGAGGTCGAGGGTGCGCATCCGGGCACGCTAGTACGTGGGCTCGGCCGGCTACAGGAAGCGCTGGCGCGCGGCGGTGATCGACCCGAGCAGATCGCGCTCGGTCCGCAGCGCCTGCTGGTCCGCGGCGCTGTGCTGCATGCGGGCCCGGAGCAGTGCCAGCTCCGACGCCGAGTCCTGGAACCGGCGCATCGAGGACAGGCCCCGGCGCCCGCCCGCTCCCCGGGCCCACGCCCGCGCGGCCCGGCGCGCCGACATGGTCGAGAGCATCTGCACCTCGCCGCGGCTGAACCAGCCGGCGTCGGCGTACACGCTGAGGTACCGGCCGATGAGCCGCCCCTCCCGCCGTCGGGCCCAGACCATGAGGGCGACGAAGCCGAGGAAGATCGGCACCTCCACGACGAGGTACACGGCCACGAGCCCGGACCCGCCGGTGAAGGCGGCCAGGTTCCACAGCGCGTGCAGGGCCGCACCGAGCAGGTAGCCGCCCAGGGGCGCGAGGACCTTGAGGGCCCGGTTCCGGGTGGTGGCGGCGATGCCGATCCCGATGCCGGTCATGGCCGTGAACATCGGGTGGGCGAACGGGGTGAACAGGCAGCGGGCGACGAAGGTGCCCGTGAGCGCCTGGTCGCCGCCGTCGGCGTACGCCATCCCGAGGTACTGGATGTTCTCGGTGAAGGCGAAGCCCGCCGCCACCACGCCGGCGTAGACGATGCCGTCGGTGATGCCGTCGAACTCACGGCGGCGCAGCCGCCAGACGAGCAGGACGAGGAGCCCCTTCGCCGCCTCCTCCACGAGCGGCGCCGAGAAGATCGCGGTGGCCAGCATCGCCGGCTCGTCGGCCCCGGTCGCGGCGCGGAAGGCGATGTTCGCCCCCGTGTTGAAGACGCCCGCTGCGAGCGCCGCGACGAGCGCGCCCCACAGGAACGCCACGAGCAGGTACCGGTTGGGCTCCGCCTCGAAGCGGTCGAGCCAAAGGAAGGAGGGGATGACGATCCCGAGCGGGATCGCAGCCAGCAGCACCGCGAACAGGGTCGTCACCACCCCGAGCGTGGCGTTGTAGTACGCAGCCAGGACGACGGCCGCGACCGCGAAGCCGACGACGATGATCCCCGCGAGCAGCCAGCGCCGGACCGCAGCCCGGCCACTCCCCCGGCCCGAGTCGCCCACGTCGGCGCCCTGCTCCACGGCCGGCGGCCCGGCATACCCCTGTTCCTGTCCCCAGGTCATGACCGGCAGGCTAGTGCAGCACCTGGGGACCGGCCCGCGTCGCGCCGCGCGGCGCCATAGGGTGGCGGGCGTGAGCACCCCGACCGAACGTTCCGTCAACGACCGCATCGTCTGGATCGACTGCGAGATGACCGGGTTGTCCCTGCGCGACGACGCGCTCATCGAGGTGGCCGCGCTGGTCACCGACTTCGAGCTGAACCAGCTCGGCGACGGCGTCGACGTGGTCATCGCCCCGCCCGCCGAGGCGCTGGAGCAGATGGACCCGTTCGTGCGCGACATGCACACGTCCTCGGGGCTGCTCGAGGAGCTGGCCGGGGGCACGACGATGGAGGACGCGCAGGCGCAGGTGCTCGCGTACGTGCGGGAGTGGGTCCCCGAGCCGCGCAAGGCGCCGCTCGGGGGCAACACGGTGGCGACCGACCGCGGGTTCCTCGCCCGCGACATGCCCGAGCTCGAGGCGCACCTGCACTACCGGATCATCGACGTGTCGTCGGTCAAGGAGCTGTCGCGCCGCTGGTACCCGCGCGCCTACTTCAACGCCCCGAAGAAGTCCGGGGGGCACCGCGCGCTCGCGGACATCCGCGAGTCGATCGCCGAGCTGCGCTACTACCGCGAGGCCGTGTTCGTGCCGCCGCCGGGTCCGGACAGCGACACCGCCAAGTCGATCGCCGCGCAGCACGTCGTCGACCACGGCTGAGCCCCGCGGTATGCCGGCGGCTCGCCACACCCGCGGTGGGGCCGGCGGCTGACCGGGTGGTCACGAGCACCCGTCGGGAGCGGGTACTATTGGCGTCGCTTCAGCGGCCGGCAGCGTCCGGCCGCGACGCATGGTGGGTGTAGCTCAGCTGGTAGAGCGCTGCGTTGTGGTCGCAGATGTCGCGGGTTCAAGTCCCGTCACTCACCCCAGACCGAGGGCCCCCGACCGACCGGTCGGGGGCCCTCGGGCCGTTCCGGTCGCGTCGGGCAGAATGGGGCGCGTGTTCGTCCCCAGCAAGCGCCAGCAGAAGGTCGTCCGCCTCACCGTCTGGGCTGCGGTGCTCGGCCTGCTGCTGGGGGTGCTGGCGCAGGTGGTCTTCGCGGTCGGGGCGGACGCCCACACGGCGTTGAAGACGGTCTCCCCCGAGGACGGGGCACGCCTCACCACGGCCCCGACGCAGGTCGTCCTGACCTTCGACGACCCGATCAGCGAGAGCTTCGCCACGGTGACGGTGACCGGCCCCGACGGCTCCGTCGGCAGCGGCCGGCCCCGCGTCGACGGCGCGGTGGTGACCCAGCCGCTGCAGGACGGGTTGGCCGACGGCACGTACACCGTCGCGTTCCGGGTGGTCAGCGCGGACGGGCACCCGGTGTCCGACCGGACCACGTTCGTGCTCGCCTCGGCGCCGGCCGCCGCCGGCACCACCTCCCCGCCGCAGTCCCCGGCCAGCTCCGCGCCCTCGCCGACCGCCACCGCCGCGCCCGCGGGGACGGCTTCCGCGAAGGGCGACGACGGACGCACGACGCGCATCGGTCTCGCCGTCGGGGTGGCCGCCCTGGCGCTCGCGGCCGGCATCGCCCTGGTGGCCGTGACCCGTCGGCGCCGCTCCGGCTGAGGCCGGGCGGAACTGTGGCGCCGCGCCGAATGCCACGTCGCTCCAGCCGATTTCACGGGGGCGGCCCGCTCCTGCTACTGTCTCTCCTCGCGCGCCATTAGCTCAATTGGCAGAGCAGCTGACTCTTAATCAGCGGGTTCGGGGTTCGAGTCCCTGATGGCGCACCACCACCGAAGGCCCGCGACTCCCGGTCGCGGGCCTTTGCCGCGCCGGAAGACCTGGCGGGAGGCCTTGATGACGTCTCCTGGTCTCGTGGCCTCGCCCGGTCACCCGTCCAGCGGGGCGACCGGGCGTCAGCGCAGGACTCGTGATGCACCGAGGACGTACGTCGCGCTGGCCGTGGGCCCCGCGAGCACAGCGGGTCGCCAGGGCGCCTGGAGGGCGCTGTGCAGCCCGACCGCGAACAGCACCGTCTCCCAGAGCTGCACCGGGACGTTGACGTAGCCCAGGGCGGGCATCCGGAACCGGTCCGTGACGATCAGGGCGGCGTCGGCGAGCCACAGTGGGGGCATCGGAACGAGCATGGCAACCCCGATCACGTCGAGCACCCGGCGGAGGTCCGATCGGTGACCGCTCGCTCGAAGCACGACGTGTGCCGCACCGCTCATCAGCAGCCACTCCCCCAGGCCGAACACCGGCAGGAAGAGGGCCTGCGCGCGGTAGTGGTGCTCGGGCCGGATCGGCACCGCGGCAGGCGCGAACGGCCGCCGACCGAGCAACGCCAGGGGGACCGTCTGGGTGAGGTCCTGGACGGCGAAACGGGTCAGGACGGCGGCCAGGCCGAGTCGGGGGTTTCCCGCGTCCGGCAAGGACGTCATGACGCGGACCGGGTGCAGGACACCCTGGAGCCAGGCGCGGGTCAGCTGCCCAGGGCCCGGAGGTGCGGAGACCACCACGAAGACCACCTCCTGCCCGCTACGGACCACTCGGCGCCTCGGACACCGCGGTGCCCTGGGCGACCTGTGACTCCTGCTCGTCCCGCCACCGGCGATGGGCGGCCAGGGCGCTCCGCCAGAGCTGGTCACGCGCCTCGGGTGACAAGCCCTCCAGCCGGAGCCCGAACAGGTCGACGAGCAGGGCGAACCACGCTGCCCGGTCAGTGATCGGCTCGGCGGTGCGGGCTCCGTCCCCGACCCGGCTCAGGACGAGCCCTCGGACGACGTCGACTCCGGTGGCGTCACGACGTTCCGCCATCGGCACCTGCACGAAGCCCGACTGGGGCGAGGTCGACAGCCACCGGTGCTGGGCCTCGAAGTCCTCGAGTCGCGCCTCCGCCATGTCCCACGTCATCCCCCTGAACCCGCCGCTCGGGTCATGGGTGAGGTGCCACCTCGCCCCGTCGGACGCACGTTCCAGCTCGAGGTCGAACGGCGACTGACGGTGTCTGCCCGGGACGAGGGGAAGGGGCCCGTGCAGCGCGTCGCCCAGACCGGCATCGACGTACCAGAGACCAGTCGGGCTCTCCTCGCTCGGTGGCAGCTCCACCGTCAGGACCAGGTGGTTCCCCCACGAGGAGTCGCTGGGCCCCTCGGGGCCGTGGACGCCTCCGACATGCCCGCGAACCACGTATCCCAGGGAGGCGAGCAGCAGGCCGAGGGCTCCGTTCATGTGGTAGCAGTAGCCACCACGGCCCCGGAGCGCGATGCGGACGGCGGACTCGACCGGGTCCAGGCCCCAAGCCTCCCCGGCCTGGATCCAGAGGGTCTCGTACGGGACCCGTTCGGAGTGACGCTGGACCAGCAGTCGCAGCGCCTCCACCGACGGCGCCTCCACGACGACGCCCAACCGGTGCAGGTACGCCGCCCGCACCTCGGCATCCAACCCCGGACACTGCGCGAACACGGTTCGAGTATGAGCCGCGGACCCGCCGACGGGAACTGGAGAACTGCGTAGGGACGGGCGTCGACCGGGACCGCGTCCGCGGGTCCTACCCGGCCTGGGCCGGCCGGCCCGATGACTTCTCACCTTTGCGGCAGTCTGTCCCTCCATGAGCAGTGAGCGGATGGTCTCGGCCGACGGCGTGCAGCTGTGCACCCAGTCCTTCGGCGACCCGGCCGACCCGACCCTGCTCCTCGTGGCGGGCATGGCGAGTGCCATGGACTGGTGGGAGGAGGAGCTGTGCGAGCGGCTCGCTGCCGGCCACCGGCACGTCGTGCGGTTCGACCTGCGTGACACCGGTCGATCCACCACCTACCCGCCCGGCAGCCCGGCATACACGGGCGCCGACCTGCGCCACGACATCGTGACGATCCTGGACGCGCTCGAGGTCAGCGCCGCACACCTCGTGGGCGTCTCGATGGGCGCGGCCCTGGCGCAGTGCGTCGCGGTCGAGCAGCCCCGCCGGGTGAGCTCCCTGACCCTCGTCGCGACCACCGCCGCGTTGCCGGGCACCCAGGGCCCCCTTCCGGGTCCGGACCCCGAGTTCGCGTCCGTCATGCAGCGGAACGCCGAGCGTGGAGAGCCGGACTGGGCCGACCGCGGCGCGGTGGTCGAGCGCCTGGTGGACGAGCAGCGCGCCTTCATGCGGGCCGGCTTCGACGAGGCACGGGTGCGCGCGATCGCCACCCGGATCGTGGCGCGCAGCACCGACCCGGCCGCGATGAACAACCACGCCCTGCTCGACCCCGGCCCTGACCCCCGGGGAACGCTCGCCGACATCACCGCCCCGACCCTCGTGGTGCACGGGACCGCCGACCCCCTCTTCCCCCTGCCCCACGGGGAGGCCCTGGCCCGCGTCGTGCCCGATGCCTCGCTCCTCGCCCTGGAGGGCATGGGGCACGAGCATCCGCCACGGCAGCACTGGCCGCTGTTCGTCCCGGCCGTCCTGGACCTCACCGGCGCCGACCAGCCGGCCATCAGCGGAAGACGACCGTCCGGTCCTTGTTGAGCAGCACCCGGTGCTCGCCGTGCCAGCGCACGGCCCGGGCCAGCGCGAGGCACTCGGCGTCCCGCCCGGCCGTGACCAGCTCCTCGGGGCCGTAGGTGTGGTCGACGCGGATGACCTCCTGCTCGATGATCGGCCCCTCGTCGAGGTCGGGCGTCACGTAATGGGCCGTCGCACCGACCTGCTTGACCCCACGGCCGTAGGCCTGGTGGTAGGGCTTGGCGCCCTTGAAGCTCGGGAGGAACGAGTGGTGGATGTTGATCGCCCGGCCCTCGAGCGCCTCGCACAGGTCGTCGGAGAGCACCTGCATGTAGCGCGCCAGCACCACGAGGTCGACCTCGTGCCGGTCGACGAGCTCGAGCAGCCGCGCCTCGGCGGCCTCCTTGGTGCCGGGCGTCACCGGCACGTGGATGAACGGGACGCCGGCGGCCGCGGCTGCCGAGCGCAGGTCCTCATGGTTGGAGACGACGAGGGCGATGTCGACGCCCAGGCTCCCCGCGTTACACCGGTAGAGCAGGTCGTTGAGGCAGTGCCCGAACTTGGACACCATCACCATGGCGCGCGTGCGCCGGCTCGCGTCGTGCAGCTCCCAGGTCATCCGGTATGCCGAGGCCACGGGCCCGAAGGCGGCCTCCAGCTCCTCGTGCCCGGCACCCGGCGACGTGAAGCAGGTGCGCAGGAACAGCAGCCCGTGGACCGGGTCGTCGAACTGCTGGTGCTCGGTGATGTCACACCCGTGCTCGACGAGCACTGAGGTGACCGCGTGGACGATGCCCGGCCCCTCGGGGCAGGTCAGGGTGAGGACGAACTGCTGCGCCATGGTGAGCTCCTTCGCCAGCTGCCGCTGGTCAGCACTCGACGACGTTGAGGGCGAGTCCGCCCCGCGCCGTCTCCTTGTACTTGTCCTTCATGTCCGCGCCGGTCTCGCGCATGGTCTTGATCGCCTTGTCGAGCGAGACGTGGTGCAGCCCGTCGCCGTGGATCGCCATGCGGGCCGCTGTGATCGCCTTCACCGACGCCACCGCGTTGCGCTCGATGCAGGGGATCTGCACGAGCCCGCCGACGGGGTCGCAGGTGAGGCCCAGGTTGTGCTCGATGCCGATCTCGGCAGCGTTCTCGACCTGCTCCGGCGTGCCGCCGAGCACCTCGGCCAGGCCGGCCGAGGCCATCGAGCACGCCGAGCCGACCTCGCCCTGGCATCCCACCTCGGCACCGGAGATCGACGCGTTCTCCTTGAACAGCAACCCGATCGCCGCCGCGGTGAGGAGGAAGCGGACGACACCGTCCCCGCTGAACGAGGGGACGAACTTCTCGTAGTAATGCAGGACGGCCGGGATGATGCCGGCCGCGCCGTTCGTCG
The DNA here is from genome assembly GCF_054779295.1 of Phycicoccus ginsengisoli. Lineage (NCBI taxonomy): Bacteria > Bacillati > Actinomycetota > Actinomycetes > Micrococcales > Intrasporangiaceae > Phycicoccus > Phycicoccus ginsengisoli. The sequence continues at coordinate 540,784 of NZ_BAAGYN010000001.1, read as the reverse complement.
GGGCGGTGACGACGCGACCGCCGGCTGCGTTCTCCTCGTTGACGGCCAGGGCGAAGAGGGTGACCCAGTCCATCGCCCGCAGCGGGTCCTCGACGTCCACCCGCTCCTCGAGCGACGCACTCAGCTGGGCGGCGCGGCGTCGCACCTTGAGGCCGCCGGGCAGCACACCGCCGGTGGCGCGACCGCGCGCCACGCACTCCTGCATCACCGACCAGATGCGCAGCAGACCGGCGCGCACCTCCTCCTCCGAGCGCCACGACAGCTCGTTGGCGAGCATGACCTCGCTGATCGGCAGGCCCGACTCGCGGCAGTGGACGAGCAGCTCCTCGCCGGTGGTGAAGGGGTAGCGCACCGGAGTCGAGTCGGGCACCAGGCGCTTCTCGCCGACCTCGGACTCGTCGAGCACGAACCCCCCGCCGACGGAGTAGTAGTCCCGCTGGGAGAGCACCTCCCCCGTCGGGCCCAGGGCCCGGAACCGCATGCCGTTGGTGTGGAACTCGAGGCGCTTGCGGCGGTGGAGCACGACGTCGTCGTCGACCGCGAAGTCGATGGCGTGCCGGCCGAGGAGGGCCAGGCGGCCCTCCTCGCGCACCGCGGCGACCGCGGGCTCAGCGGCGACCGGGTCGACCTGGTCGGGCAGCTCACCCCGAAGCCCGAGCACCACGGCCTTGACGCTGCCGTGGCCGTGGCCGGTCGCACCGAGCGAGCCGAACAGCTCGGCCCGCACGGCGTGCACCTGCTCCAGCAGCCCGTCCTTGTCCAGCGAGGTGGCGAAGGAGCAGGCCGCCCGCATCGGCCCGACCGTGTGCGAGCTCGACGGGCCGATGCCGACCTTGAACAGGTCGAAGGCGCTCACTGCCACGACGAGTCGCCCTCGTACTCGTGGCAGGCGTCGATGAGCCAGTCCGCGAGGTAGCGGGCGAACGAGGACCGCACGAGCAGGTGGACCTCGACACCCGCTTCCTCGCCGGCGTCGGCCTGCTCACCGGCCGTGCCGGCGCGCACCACGAGGACGACACCGGTGAGCGCCAGCAGCGTCTGCACGCAGGTGCCGGCCGGGCTGACCCGGGGGTCGAGGTCCAGGGAGCAGCCGCGCGCGAGCACCTCACGCGCGAGCGGCCCGGTGACGGCGACCGTCGTGCGGTGGGCCGAGACGTCGACGACGGCACCCGACGAGCCGAGCGCCTCGCGCAGTGCGGGCTCGAGGGCGGCCTGGTCCGGTGGGGCGACGACCAGCCACTCGTCGGGGCCGAGCCACAGCACCTCGACGCCGTCGGCCCCGCGGACCGCGGTGTTGGCCGTCGTCGGCAGCGCCGCGCCCAGCACCCGGGCCACCTCGTCGGCCTCCGGCGCGGTGGGGTCCACGCGGACGTCGAGCTGGGTGAGGAAGGGCAGCTCCCGGATGGTGACGCCCTGCGGCAGCTCGGCCAGCCGGCCGGCATACCCCGCCAGCGGGCTGGTGCGCCCGCTCAGCGTGCTCTTGTTCACGATGTCAACCGTCACGGCGGCTGCCCTCCTTGTCGAAGAGGACGCTGTCGGTCACGGTGACCGGGACCAGGGTGTCCTCGAGTGGGACGTACAGGGTCTGCCCGATGCGCTGGTGTCCGGAGCGGACCAGGGCGAGAGCGAAGGTGCGGCCCAGGGCCGCGCTGCGGTAGCTGGAGGTGATGTGGCCGAGCATGGGCACCGGTGGTTGGGGCACCGTGTCGACCTCGACGACCTGGCCGCCTTCGGGTAGCAGGACGTTGGGGTCCAGGGGTAGCAGGCCGACGAGCTGTTTGCGGTCGGGTCGCTGGTTCTCGGGGCGGGTGAAGGAGCGTTTGCCGACGAAGTCGGGCTTCTTCTTCGACACGACCCAGTCCATGCCCAGGTCCTGGGGGGTGACGGTGCCGTCGGTGTCCTGCCCGATGATCGGGTAGCCCTTCTCGGCGCGCAGCACGTGCATGGTCTCGGTGCCGTACGGGGTGATCCCGTACGGTTGCCCGGCCTCGAACAGGGCCTGCCAGACGGCGGTCGCGTGCCAGGCCGGGACGTTGACCTCGTAGGCGAGCTCACCGGAGAAGCTGATCCGGCACACCCGGGCCGGGACCCCGGCGACCGGGGTGTCGCGCCAGGTCATGAACGGGAACGCGTCGTTGGACACGTCCAGGTCCGGGGCGACGGCGGCCAGGACGTCGCGGGAGCGGGGGCCGACCAGGGGGATGGTGGCCAGCTGCTCGGTGACCGAGGTGAGGTGCACCCGCAGCTCGGGCCACTCGGTCTGGACCCACTCCTCCATCCACTCCAGGATCTTGGCGGCGTTGCCGGTGGTGGTGGTGACCAGGAACCGGTCGTCGGCGGCGCGGATGACGGTGCCGTCGTCGATGACCATGCCGTCCAGGCCGCACATCACGCCGTAGCGCACCGAGCCGACCTTCAGGCTGCTCATCAGGTTGGTGTAGAGCCGGTCGAGCAGCTCGGCCGCGTCGGGGCCCTGGACGTCGATCTTGCCCAGGGTCGAGCCGTCCATCATCCCGACCGACTCGCGGGTCGCCCGGCACTCGCGCAGCACCGCGGTCTGCAGGTCCTCACCGTCCTGGGGGTAGTACCACGGCCGCTTCCACTGCCCGACGTTCTCGAACAGGGCGCCGTGCATGACGTGCCAGTCGTGGACCGCGGTGACCCGCACCGGGTCGTGCAGCTGGCCGCGGTCGCGGCCGGCCAGGGCCGCAAACGCCACCGGGGTGTACGGGGGCCGGAACGAGGTGGTGCCCAGCTGCCCGACGTCGACCCCGAGGGCCTCGGCCACGATCCCCGAGGCGATCACCCCTGAGGTCTTGCCCTGGTCGTGCGCCGTGCCGATCGTGGTGTACCGCTTGACGTGCTCGACCGACCGCAGCCCGGCACCGGTGGCGCGCAGGATGTCACCCACGGTGGCGTCACGCTGCAGGTCCACGAACCGCTGGTCCTCGTGCCCGCCGGTCGCGTCGGGGTCGGGCACCGCCCACAGCACCTGGGTGGGCTGCCCTGCGGGCTGCTCGTCGGCCCGGGGCAGCGTGGTCTGCTGCGCGGTGAACCCCAGGGAGCCGAGCGCCTCCACGGCGGCCCGGTGGCCGGTCTGGAACGCACCGGCCAGGGTCAGGTCCCCGCCGGCCGCGCCGGCCACGGTGGTGCCCTTGACCGGGTCGCCGGGCACGAACGCGCCGATGGCGGGGTCGTAGCGCAGCTTGCCGCGGGCCTGGCTGAACAGGTGCACCGCGGGGTTCCAGCCGCCGGAGACCAGCAGCAGGTCGCACGCGATGCCGGTGCGCGACCCGAGCTGCCCGTCACGGTAGGGCGCGACGTGGGCGCGGGTGACGCGGTCGGTGCCGCTGGTGCCGGTGACGACGTGGCCGGTGCGGACCTCGATCCCCCGGCTGGCGCACTCCTGCGCCCAGTGGGCCGGCGCGGTCGGGCGGGCGTCGACGACCGCGGCGACGTGGGCGCCGGCGTCGGCCAGCTCCACCGCGGCGGCGTAGGCGGCGTCGTCGGTGGTGAACACCACGACCTGCGAGCCGGGGACCACGGCATACCGGCCCAGGTAGGTGCGGGCCGCCCCGGCGAGCATGACCCCGGGGCGGTCGTTGCCGGCGAACACGATCGGGCGCTCGTGCGCCCCGGTCGCGACCACGACGTGACGGGAGCGGATGCGCCAGACCCGCTGGCGTGACACGTGCTCCGGCGCCTGCGCGCCGAGGTGGTCGGTGCGCTTCTGCAGCGCCAGGACGAACCCGTCGTCGTAGTGCCCGAAGGCGGTGGTGCGCGCCAGCACCCGCACGTCCGGGTACGCCGCGAGCTCGGCGAGCGCGCGCGCCACCCACTCCAGCGCGGGGGCGTCGTCGATGCGCTCGGTGCCGGCCAGCAGCGACCCGCCGGCCTCGGGCTGGTCGTCGACCAGCACCACCCGGGCACCGCAGCGGGCCGCGGTCAGCGCCGCCGTCAACCCGGCGGGGCCGGCGCCGATGACCAGCACGTCGCAGTGCGCGTGCATCGCGTCGTACCGGGCCGGGTCGGGGTCCTGCGCGAGACGGCCCTGACCGGGCAGGCCACGAGCCGCCAGCCCGTCGAACAGCTCGACCGTGGTCGCGGTGAGCATCGGCTCGGGGAAGGGCGTCTCGACCTGGACCAGGGCGTTGGGGTCCTCCGCGCCGGCCGCGAAGATCCCGCGCGGGCGGCCCAGCTTGATGCTCGTGGCGACCTGGTGGACACCGTTGGCCAGCAGGGCCGAGGCGAGGGTGTCACCGGGGTGCCCGGTCAGCGACTGGCCGTCGAAGGTGAAGGACAGCTCACGGGAACGGTCGATGCGGCCGCCCGTGGGCCGGCGGAACTGCTGGGTGCTCATGCGGTCACCGGCTTCGGCTCGCCCTGGCGGTAGACCGCCAGGATCTGGTGGGTGGCGGTGTCGCGGACGGCGTTGAACCACCGGCGGCAGCCGCTGGAGTGGACCCAGCGCTCGGCGAAGGGACCCTTGGGGTTGTCGCGGAAGAAGACGAACTGGCCCCACTCCTCATCGGAGAGGGCGGCGGTGTCGGTGGGGTAGGCGACGTGGGCCTGGCCCCCGTAGTGGAACTCGGTCTCCTCACGGGGCCCGCAGTGCGGGCAGGCGATGAGCTGCATGGTCTGCTCCTGGTCTGGGAGGGGTCGTCGAGGGGGCTCAGTGGGCGACGGCGGCGGCGCCGTGCTCGTCGACGAGCGCGCCAGTGGTGAAGCGCTCGAGGGTGAAGGGGGCGTTGTAGGGATGCGGCTGCCCGGTGGCGACGGTGTGCGCGAAGGACCAGCCCACCCCGGTGGTGGCCTTGAACCCGCCGGTGCCCCATCCGCAGTTGAGGTACAGGTCCTCGATGGGGGTCAGCCCGACGATCGGGGAGGCGTCCGGGGTGGTGTCGACGATGCCGGCCCAGGTGCGCAGCAGGTGCGCGCGGGCGAAGACCGGGAACAGCTCCAGCGCCGCGGCCATCTGCCGCTCGATGATGTGGAACGCCCCGCGCTGGCCGTACCCGTTGTACGCGTCGATCCCGGCACCCATGACCAGCTCACCCTTGTGCGCCTGCGACACGTACACGTGCACCGCGTTGGACATCACCACGGTCGGGTGCACCGGCTCGAGCAGCTCGGACACCAGCGCCTGCAACGGGTGGGACTGGATCGGCACCCGCAGCCCGACCATGTCGGTCAGCACCGAGGTGTGCCCCGCCGCCGCGAGGGCGACCTTGCCGGCGTGGATCGTGCCGCGGCTGGTGCGGACCCCGGTGACCCGCCCGTCCTGGACGTCGATGCCCTGCACCTCGCAGTCCTGGATCAGGTCGACCCCCATCTCGCTGGCCCGCCGGGCGAAGCCCCACGCCACGTAGTCGTGCTTGGCGATACCGGCCCGCGGCTGGTACGTCGCCCCCAGCACCGGGTAGCGCACGTCCGGGGAGATGTTGACGATCGGGCACACCTCCTTGACCTGCTGCGGGTCCAGCCACTCCGCGTCGATGCCGTTGAGCCGGTTGGCGTGCACCCGCCGGACCGAGTCCCGCACGTCCTGCAGGCTGTGCGCCAGGTTCAGCACCCCCCGCTGGCTGAACAGGATCGGGTAGTCCAGCTCCTCGGCCAGGGTCTCCCACAGCTTCAGCGAGTGCTCGTAGATCCCCGAGCTCTCGTCCCACAAATAGTTCGACCGGATGATCGTGGTGTTGCGGGCCATGTTGCCCCCGGCCAGCCACCCCTTCTCCAGCACCGCCACGTTCGTGACGCCGTGGTTCTTCGCCAGGTAGTACGCGGTGGCCAGGCCATGACCGCCGCCACCGACGATCACGACGTCATAGGACTTCTTCGGGTCCGGGTTGCGCCACAGGAAGTCCGGGTGGTCCGGCAGCTCAGCGCCGGGAGTGCGGGGGGTGCTCATGAGAGGTCTCCGTCGAGGTCCGGGTAGAGGGGGAAGCGGTCGGCCAGCGCGGCGACGCGGTCGCGCAGCCGGTCGGCCGTGGTGTCGTCGAGCTCGGGCTGGAGCGCGGCGGCGATGATGTCGGCCACCTCGGCGAACTCCTCCGGGCCGAAGCCGCGGCTCGCCAGGGCGGGGGTGCCGATCCGCAGGCCCGAGCTCACCATCGGCGGGCGCGGGTCGAAGGGGACGGCGTTGCGGTTGACCGTGATGCCGATGCGGTGCAGGCGGTCCTCGCCCTGTTGTCCGTCGAGCTCGGAGTTGCGCAGGTCGACGAGCACGAGGTGCACGTCGGTGCCGCCGGTGAGCACGCTGATGCCGGCCGCGGCGACGTCGGGGTGGGTGAGCCGCTCGGCGAGGATCTGGGCGCCCTCGAGGGTGCGGCGCTGCCGGTCGGCGAACTCCTCGCTCGCGGCGACCTTGAACGCCACCGCCTTGGCGGCGACGACGTGCTCGAGCGGGCCGCCCTGCTGGCCGGGGAAGACCGCGCTGTTGATCTTCTTGGCCAGCTCGGCGGTCGAGAGGATGACACCGCCCCTGGGGCCGCCGAGGGTCTTGTGGGTCGTGGTGGTCACGACGTGGGCGTGCGGCACCGGGCTCGGGTGCAGGCCCGCGGCGACGAGGCCGGCGAAGTGCGCCATGTCGACCATGAGCCAGGCCCCGACCTCGTCGGCGATGGCCCGGAACTCGGCGAAGTCGAGCTGCCGCGGGTAGGCCGACCAGCCCGCCACGATCAGCTTCGGCCGGTGCTCGCGGGCGAGCCGGCGGACCTCGGCCATGTCGACGCGGTGGTCGGTCTCGGAGACCTGGTAGGCAACGACGCGGTAGAGCTTGCCGGAGAAGTTGATCCGCATCCCGTGGGTCAGGTGGCCGCCGTGGGCGAGGGAGAGGCCCAGGATGGTGTCGCCCGGCTCGAGCAGGGCGAACATGGCGGCGGCGTTAGCCTGCGCGCCCGAGTGCGGCTGCACGTTGGCGGCCTCGGCGCCGAAGAGGGCCTTGACCCGGTCGATCGCGAGCTGCTCGACCACGTCGACGTGCTCGCAGCCGCCGTAGTAGCGCCGGCCGGGGTAGCCCTCGGCGTACTTGTTGGTCAGCACCGAGCCCTGCGCCTCCATGACGGCGAGCGGGGCGAAGTTCTCGCTCGCGATCATCTCGAGGGTGCCCCGCTGCCGGCCGAGCTCCTGCCGGAGCGCCTGGGCGACCTCGGGGTCGAGCTCGGCGAGCGGCGTGTCGAGCAGGGTCTGGGGCCGCAGGCCCACGGTTCCAACCATGTCGGGCGTCCTTTCCGGGGAGGGGATACCCGACAGAGTGACGGCGTTGTTGCGTTCGTGTCAACCCTGTTGCACCAGTCGATCTCCCACGCCGATCCCGCGCCCCGCCGGGAACCACCACCGGACCGTCCGCTCCTCGCGTGACTGATTGACAGCGGCCGCGATTGCGGCGTCCAAGTTTGCCTGCGGCGAAACCATTGACAGCCCGGACGACCCGCGCCTACCGTTCCAGCGATCGCATCTTCGTTGCATTCTGAGCAACCTCGCCTCGCCGGCCCTCCCTCGCCTTCCCGCTCATCGCCTCCAAAGGAGCAGGCCTTGACCACCACCAGCGAACCCGCCCCGAGCACGCCCCCCGGTTCCCCCTCCCCCTCCGACCCCGTGTCCCTCGCCGAGCCCACGCCTCCCACGGCGCCCCGGGCCGTCACTCCCCTGGTCCTGCGCCGCGTCGTCGCCGCCAGCTTCATCGGCAACTTCGTCGAGTGGTTCGACTACGCCGTCTACGGCTACCTCGCCACCGTCGTCGCCCGGGTCTTCTTCCCCGAGAGCTCGCCCACCACGGGCCTGCTCGCCGCGTTCGGCGTCTTCGCCATCTCGTTCATCGTCCGGCCGTTCGGCGGTCTCGTGTGGGGCCACTTCGGCGACCGCATCGGCCGGCGCAGCGCCCTGTCCCTGTCGATCCTCATCATGTCGGGGTCGACCTTCTGCATCGCCCTGCTGCCCGGCTACGCCCAGATCGGCGTGGCGGCCCCGCTCCTCCTGCTCCTCGTGCGCATGGTGCAGGGCTTCTCCGCCTCCGGTGAGTACGCGGGCGCCTCCGCCTTCCTCGCCGAGTACGCGCCGGACCGCAAGCGCGGCCTCTACACCAGCGTGGTACCCGCCTCGACCGCCGCAGGCCTGCTCTTCGGGTCGCTCCTGGCCGCCCTGCTCACGGGGGTCCTGCCGCGCGAGGCGCTCGACAGCTGGGGCTGGCGGCTGCCGTTCCTCCTGGCGGCCCCGCTCGGTCTCGTCGGGCGGTACATCCGCCTCCGGCTCGAGGACACCCCCAAGTTCCACGAGCTGGAGCTGCGCGAGCGCTCCAACGCGCCGTTGAAGATCCTCTTCAGCCGCCACCGCCGCGCCATCGCCATCGCGTTCGGCGTCACCTGCCTCAACGCGGTCGGGTTCTACCTGCTGCTGAGCTACATGCCGACCTACCTGTCCACCGAGATGGGCATGGGTGAGACCGAGTCGTTCGTCGCCTCCGCCATCACGCTCACCTGCTACATCGGCTTCATCTTCGGCATGGGGGCACTCTCGGACCGCTTCGGCCGAAAGCGCGTGCTCATCGCCGCCTCCATCGGCTTCACCGTGCTGACCATCCCGCTGTTCGCGGCCCTGGGCGCCGTCGGCTTCGTCGGCATCGTGCTCATCCAGATCGTGATGAGCGCCCTGCTCACCATGAACGACGGGACGCTCCCGGTCTTCCTGGCCGAGATCTTCCCGACGAGCGTGCGCTACAGCGGCTTCGCGTTCAGCTTCAACACCGCCAACGCGCTGTTCGGCGGCACCGCCCCCTTCGTGGCCACGCTCCTCATCCACGTCACAGGCAGCAAGCTCGCGCCGGCGGCATACCTCGTCGTCGCGGCCCTCGTCGCGATGGGCTCGATGTTCCTCGCCCGCGAGACGTGCGACGCACCGCTCGCCGACGACTGACCTGCGCGGACCGGACCCCGAACTCCCCGACTGACCACCAAGGAAAGGAACCCCATGAACCTCGAGCGACTCAAGGACATCCCCAACGGCGAGAAGGTGCAGCCCACCTTCTCGGCGGAGGAGATGGAGAGCAGGCTCACGAAGCTGCGCAAGGTGATGGCCGACGAGGGCCTCGACGCCGTGCTCTTCACGAGCTACCACAACATCAACTACTACTCCGACTTCCTCTACACCTCCTTCGGCCGCAACTACTACCTCGTCGTGACGCCCGGGTCCTCCACCACGGTCTCGGCCAACATCGACGCCGGTATGCCGTGGCGGCGCACCTTCGGCGAGAACGTCGTCTACACCGACTGGCAGCGCGACAACCACCTGTATGCCGTGCAGCAGGTGCTCGCGAAGGAGGGCATCACCGGTGGTCGCCTCGGTGTCGAGGACGACCACATCAACGGGCTGCTGCGGGCTGCCGTGGCCGACTACACCGGCATGGAGCTGGTCGACGTCTCCCAGCGCGTGATGCGCCAGCGGATGGTGAAGTCGGCCGAGGAGATCGAGGTCATCAAGCACGGGGCCCGGATCGGCGACCTCGGCGGCGAGGCCATCCGCGCGGCCATCTACGAGGGCGTACCCGAGTACGAGGTGGCCATCGCCGGCTCCAACGCCATGATCCGCGAGATCGCCCGCACCTTCCCGCACGCCGAGCTGCGCGACACCTGGGTGTGGTTCCAGTCCGGCATCAACACCGACGGCGCGCACAACTGGGCCACCTCCCGGCAGGTGCAGCGCGGCGACATCCTGTCGCTCAACTGCTTCCCGATGATCGCGGGCTACTACACCGCGCTCGAGCGCACGCTGTTCTGGCGTGAGCCCTCCGCGGAGCACCTGCGCCTGTGGGAGGTCAACGTCAAGGTGCACCGGCGCGGCCTGGAGCTCATCAAGCCGGGGGCCGTCTGCAAGGACATCTGCGCCGAGCTCAACGAGATCTACGAGGCCGAGGGCCTGCTGCCCAACCGCACCTTCGGCTACGGCCACTCCTTCGGCGTCCTGTCGCACTACTACGGACGCGAGGCCGGGCTGGAGCTGCGCGAGGACATCGACACGGTGCTCGAGCCGGGCATGGTCGTCTCGATGGAGCCGATGATCATGGTCCCCGAGGGCCAGCCGGGCGCCGGCGGCTACCGCGAGCACGACATCCTCGTCGTCGGCGAGGACGGGGCCGAGAACATCACCAAGTTCCCGTTCGGGCCCGAGCACAACATCCTCGGCGTCTGACACCGTCGCCGACACCGCGCAGCCGAGGCCTCCCGGCCGACGCCGCGCGCAACCCGACCGGAGCCGGCTCCTGCCCACCGTGGTGCAGGGGCCGGCCTCGTCGTCGGGGCACTAGCATCCGCAGTTCAGGCGACGACGGAAGGAAGGACGCCCGTGGCCCGCGACGCGACCACCCCCGAGAGCGACTCGAGGGCCTCGGCCTCCGTGCTGCTCAACGGCCTGCACGTGCTCGAGGCGTTCTCCGTCGAGCACCCCCTCCTCGGGGTCACCGAGATCGCCCGGCGGGTGGACCTGCACAAGAGCACGGTCTCCCGGATCCTGGCGACCCTCGAGCAGGCCGGCTACGTCGAGCGGGAGGCGGGCAACGGACGCTTCCGCCTCGGGCTCGGGCTGATGGCCCTCGCCGGCCCGCTGCTCGCCGACCTCGACGTCCGTCGCGTGGCCCAGTCCTCGCTCGAGCAGCTCACCGAACGCACCGGCGAGACGTCGGCCCTCATGGTGTGGAACGGCCACGAGGCCGTGGTCGTCGAGCAGGTGCAGAGCCCCAAGCAGGTCAAGCACACCGCCGCGATCGGCACGCGCTACGACACCTACGAGAGCTCCTCGGTCAAGGTCTTCCTGGCCGAGCTGCGCGCGGTCGAGGTCGACCGGTTGTTCGAGCGCCGCCTGCTGGCCGGGACCTACGACACCCACACCCTCGAGAGCTACCTCGCCGAGCTGCAACAGGTGCGCGAGCAGGGGTACGCCATCAACGACGGCCGCACGTCCGTCGAGGAGGTCGGCGTCGCCGCCCCCGTCCGGGACCACCGTGGGCAGGTCGTCGCCGCCGTGCTGCTGTCCGCCCCCCGGTTCCGTGTCCCGCCCGCCCTGCTCGAGGTGCTGGCCCGGGACGTGGCCGAGGCCGCCAGGGAGGTCTCCGCCCGCCTGGGCAGCCCGGCCTGAGCAGGCAGGCGACGGCCCCCGCACCGGTGACCAGTGCGGGGGCCGTCGCTGTCGGCGGTCGCCGAGGCTCAGGCGATCGCCAGGCGGTCCCTGCCGTGCTCCCCCACCGGCACGCCGTTGCGCCGGATCGCCACGTCGGGGAACCACGGCACCTCGTACCGGTCGTGCACGCGGACCTCGTCGGCGGTGAGGGCAGTGTGGTCGGCGACCTCGGCCAGGGTGGTGACCCACATGCCGTCGAGGGATTTCACCAGCTCGACCAGCTGCTCGAGGGCGGCGAGCCGCGACGGGCGACCGGAGATGAACGGGTGGTTGGTCAGCACCCAGCACCCGCCCTGGGTGTGCTGTGCCTGCGCCTCGAGGAACCACAGCTCGCGGGCCTTGGCCGGGCTCTCGATCACACCGCTTCCGGTCCACCCTGGGTAGAAGGCGTACTGCTCCCAGTCGTCGAGGGCCCAGTCGACGGGGATCTCGACGAGCTCGCGGGCCGAGTCGGGCGCGACCCGGAACCGGTAGGGCGCATCCCCGTCGAGCAGGCTCGAGTCGTAACGGAAACCGCGCTCGGCGAGCAGCCCCGGGGTGTGCCAGTTCATCTCCCACCACGGCGCCCGGTAGCCGACCGGGACGACCCCGGCGACGGCGTGCAGGGCGTCCAGGCCCCGGTCGAGGTAGCCCGCCTCGGTTTCCCGCGAGATGCCCTGCATCTGCTCGTGCAGGTAGCCGTGGTGCCCGATCTCGTGCCCACCGTCGACGATGGCGCGCACCATGTCCGGGTGGGACTCCGCCGTGAAGCCTGGCACGAAGAACGTGGCGCGCACGTCCTGCCGGGCGAGCATCGCCAGCAGCTTCGGCATCGCGACCCTGGGCCCGTAGGACTGGTGGGACATGAGCGACATCCGGCTCGCGGCCTTCGGGTCGTGGGCCAGGACGCACGACTCGGCGTCGACGTCGAAGGTGAACGCCGCCGCTGCGCGGCGCCCCTCCGGCCAGCGGAAGACCGGCGTGGTCGCCGCGCTCACAGGTCGGACCCCAGCGCGACGGCACCGGCGCCGGCGGGCGCCACCGGCGCGGAGGCGTGGGGCTCGGCCGCAGGAGCCACCGGCGTGGCAGCGGCCGGCTCCCCCGCGGCGGCATACCGCGCGTGCACCCGCCCCCCGAGGAGGGCGTAGGTGCCCGCTGCGGCGATGCCACCGGCGAGCCACGACAGGTCCACGCCGCCCATGGCGCGGGCGGCGAAGCCCTGCAGCGCGGGCGTCAGCCCGTACATGAACAGCCAGGTGGCGACGACACCGACGCCGAACGCTGTCAGGGCTGCCCAGTTGACGTCGGGGAGGCGACGGGTGCCGACCGGCTCGAACAGGCGGGGGGCGTCGATCCGGCCTCGTTCGAACCGGTAGTAGTGGACGAGCATGATCCCACCCCAGGCCGCGACCCAGGCGACGATGCCGATCAGCCAGGTGTCCAGGATGGTCGCGAGGTCGGACTGGAAGACGAAGAAGACGACCGCCGCCATCGCGAGGACCCCGACGAACGCGCTCAGCTTGCGCCGCTCGACCTTGACGTCGAGGGCCTGGGCAGCGACCGAGAACGTGTAGATGTTGAGGATGTTCGTGGCGATCGGTCCGTGGATGACCAGCAGCAGCACCGGAAGGGCGAGCGCGCCGTAGTTGTCGACGATGAGTTTGCCGGGGTCGACCGAGCCGTTCTTCGTGGCCAGGGTGGCGCCGAGCACCCCCAGCCAGACCACGGGGATGAACTGCCCGAGAACGCTCGCGGAGTACAGGCGCCGGCGGGGCATGGCCGAGCTGACGAAGCGGGAGTAGTCGGCGGCGTAGGTGAACCACGTGATGCCCCACCCGATGCCGATCGCGGTCATCACGGCGGTCATGGCGGCCCATCGCGTTCCACCGGTGAGGACGTGCCCAGCGGGGCCCGCGTAGCCCCAGTTGATGTGGAGCTTGAACCAGGCCACGAGCGACATGCCGATGAGCACGACCACGGTCGGGGGAACCGTCCAGCGCTCGAACGTCGAGATGGCGCGGTACCCGATCCACGAGATGGCCACCTGGACCCCCATGACGACCGCTGCGACCAGCACCTTTGCCCCGTAGTTGTGGGCGGCTGGGTCGACGACCCCGAGCTTGCCCAGCAGGGCCATGACCAGGTCGAGGATGATCCACGTGTTCACCGCGCACCACCCGATGGCCAGGCCTGCCTGGATGGTGGCCGGCAGGTACGCGCCCCGACGGCCGAAGGCGGCGCGCGAGAGCACCATGCCGGTGACCCCCGTCCGCTGGCCCATCAGCACGAAGAGCCCGAAGAGGGCCATGCCGATCAGGTTGCCGGTGACGAGCACGATCAGGGTGTCGCGCAGGCCGAGGCCGAGCTGGATGCCGAGGGCACCGAGCACCCAGTTGATCGGGGCGATGTTGGCCCCCGCCCAGATCCAGAACTGGCCGGAGACGCTGCGCGTCCGCACCGACTCGGGGATGGGCTGGAGGACCTGCTCGACGTCGTGGGGGCTGGGAGGGGCGGCTGCACTCATGGGGGATCTCCGTCCTGGGAGGTGGTTGTCGACCATCGTGAGTGCTGGCTCCCGGCCGCCACAAGAGACATACTGTCAGTCGCCCTGATCCTGGAATGGACGGAACGTCATGGTCCTTGCACTGCGAGACCTCCTCGCCGATGCCAGTCTCACCGCCTCCGCCCCCGTCGTCCATGCCGGGTCCGAGGCGCTGTCCACGCCGGTGCGGTGGGTGCACACCAGTGAGGTCCTCGACATCGCCTCCCTCCTGCGCGGTGGTGAGCTGCTGCTCGTGGGTGGCGCCGCCCTCGCCGACGCCAGCGAGGAGGTCCGCCGCACCTATGTCGCCGAGCTCGCGCAGGGCGGCGCGGCGGGGTTGGCGCTGGAGACGGGGACGAGGCTGTTGTGCGTCCCGCCGGAGATGGTCGACGAAGCGGGCCGACACGGCTTCCCGCTCATCGAGCTCCACGGCGTCGTCCGCTTCGTCGAGGTCACCCAGAGCATCAACAGCGGGCTGATCAACGAGTCGGTGCGCCGGCTCCAGCTGGCCGACAGGGTTTCGCACGCCCTCGCCGCCGGGCTGGCCGAGGGTGCCGAGCTGCCCGAGCTGACGGCTGTCCTCAGCCGCGTCACGCAGGCCTCCGTGCGCCTGGTCCGTCCGGGTGGGGAGCCGATCGCCGAGGCGACCCACGCAGGAGCCGAGGGCGGCGGACGGCACGGGGAGGCCGTCACTGCGCCCGTGACCAGCGCCGGAGTCACCGTGGCGATCCTCTCACTGGTGCCGAGCGCGGACAGCGACCTGCTCATGCTCCAGGCGGCCCGCGAGCGGGCGCCCGAGGCGCTCGGCCTCGCGCTGCTGCGCTGGAGCCCGCTGTCGCAGCTCGAGCGCGAGACCCACGAGTTCATCACCACCCTGGTCCGGGGTGCGCGGTCCCCCCGACGACTGCTCGAGCTCGCCGGCCAGCTCGGGATGAGGGACCATGCGGCCTGGGTGAGCGTCGTCGGCCGGTTGGGCGACGACCCGCGCTGGTCCGCCGGCATCGACTCGGCCCTGCGCCGCGGCGGGCGCCGCGCGGTGTCCGAGCTGACCCACGACCGGTACACCGCCGTCGTCGCCTTCGACCGCACGGAGCCGCTGTCCGTGGCCCGCCAGCGGGTGGTTCGCGACCTGCGCGACACCCCGCTGCCGCCCCAGGTCCGGATCACGGTGGGCCCGGGTTCGCGGGAGCTGACCACCCTGGGCCGGTGCCTGCGCGAGGCGGAGCTGTCGCTCGAGCTCGGCGGAGAGGGCGACCGTGAGCTGGTCGTGGACGCGGCGGCGCTGGCGATGGACCGGTTCCTCTCCGCCGTGAACCGGCCGGCCGTGACGGCTGAGTTCGTCGACGAGGTGCTCGGCGACCTGCTCGAGCACGACCGGGCCCGCGGGTCGGACCTGTTCGGCACGCTCGCCACCTACCTGCAGCACTCCGGCCACAAGACGCACACGGCCTCGGCCCTGCACCTCCAGCGGCAGACCCTCTACCAGCGGCTGGACCGCGTGATGGGCCTCCTCGGCCACCCCGACCGTTCGTCCGACCGCTGGGCCGCCATCACCGTGGCGGTCGAGATCGAGCGCAGCCGCCGCCGCGGCATACTGCCCGGGTACCAACCCTGGCGACCCACGGAGGCACGGTGAACGACGACACTCCCCGTGACGGTGAGCAGGCCTGGTTCGCGGAGGCGGTGCGCGAGGCGCGCGCCGGGCTCGACGAGGGCGGTATCCCCATCGGCGCCGCACTGGTCTCCGACGGCCGGCTGCTCGCGACCGGCAGGAACAGGCGCGTCCAGCTCGGCAGCGCGATCCGCCACGGCGAGACCGACTGCATCGAACGTGCCGGGCGCCAGCCGGCGGACGTCTACCGGCACTCGACCCTTTTCACGACCCTGTCGCCGTGCTTCATGTGCGCGGGAACCGTTCTGCTGTACGGGATCCCCCGCGTGGTGGTGGGTGAGAACCGCACCTTCGAGGCTGCCGAGTCCCTCCTGCGCGAGCACGGGGTCAAGGTCGTCGTGCTCGACGACGAGGAGTGCGTGGCAATGATGCGGGGGTTCATCGCGGACCACCCCGGGCTCTGGCACGAGGACATCGGGGAGCCCGAGCGCCCTGGAAGCGCCGCTACTTGATGAGGCTGATGCCGCGGGCGATCACGAGCACCGACAGCATGAGCGCGGACACCGACTCGACCGCCATCAGCATCTTGGCGCGCGGGGTCAACGGCATCGTGTCGGTCGGGCTGAACGCCGAGGAGTTCGTCACCGAGACGTACAGGTAGTCGATGAACCCGGGGGCCCACCCGGACAACGCGGACGACCCCCTCGCCACCTCGCTGATCGCGTCGTGGTCCTCGTCCTGCGGGAAGCGGAAGTCGGCGGTGGGCAGCTGCGGCCTCGGCCGCTGGGTGCGCACGACCGGGCCGCCGCGGTCGAGCTCCCAGTAGGCCAGTGCGAACACGATGACGCTCGTCAGCCACACCTGGCCGGCCGCGAGCAGGAGCCGTGGCCCCTGCTGTGCCTTGCCCGTGACGAGCGCGTCCACGAGCAGCCCGAGCGAGGTGGCGTTGGCTGCCGCGATGAGCAGGACAAGACCGATGGCGAGACGGCGCAGCCACCGGTTCTCCCGTGTCATGCGCCGCGGGTTGGCGGCGACCAGGGGCAGGAACAGCAGCACCTCCAGGACCGGCACCACCACGCGGGGCGCCACGAGCAGCCCTTCGGGCAGCGTTGCGTACAGCCCCACGGCCACCACCACGGCGACGGCGGCCGGCAGGCGCGCCTCGCCCGGGTGCTTGCGCTGGGGCGGGTGGTGCTGGGTCACGCCTCAGGTCTATCGCCTTCGGGCCGGTGGCGCAGGGAGGGCACGCCCGGGTGCGACCCCGGTCGGGACGCTGCGGTCGTCGCCGGTTCGAGCGCAGGCAGGCTTTTACTCCTCCGACGCCGTTGCCGCCACCACTTTGACCGATCACTGACCAACTCGGGGCGAACAGATTACGCAGGCGCACGGGCGAACGCCCCATCTTGCCGCCGAAGGCTTTCCCCGACCGGTGACGAGGGGCCACGGTGGGCTGGTACGAGAGCAAGGGGTTGCCATGACAGCTGACACGGCCCGGCCCGACACCGTCGGCCCGGACGCCCTCCCGGAGCGCTGGACCGCCGACAGGTCGGCGATCGAGGAGACGCTCGCCGCCCTGTCGCACCTCCCCGGCCCGGCCCGTGGCGTCCGCCCCACCCGCGTCTGGCTGGAGGGTCCCAGCGCACCGGCACAGGCCGCCCCCGGCCGGGACGCCGCCCCCCTCCCGACCCGCAGGTCCCTGCGCGAAGCCGCGGACCAGGGGCACTCGGCCTCCGCGGGCGGCCGGGCAGGCCTGTTCTCGCGCATGCTGACCGTCCGCGCCTTCAGGACCCGGGGCGCCGAGGCGGCCAGGCAGAGCCGCTCCGACGGGGTCGTGGCGGAGCTGCTCGGCGCCGCGGCCGTCCACGGAGTGGTCGCCCTGCGCCATCGACGCGTCCCAGGGCAGCGGGCCGTCGTCGAGCACCTGGCTGTCGGTCCCTCGGGCGTCTTCGTCATCGACGTGAGGAACGCCAGGAAGGCGTCGGTCGAGGCCCGGCCGCGAGGCGCGACGAGCGACCTGGTCGTCGACGGGCAGGACACGACCACCGCGGTGACGGCGACGGGCAGACGCGTCGGTGCGGTGCGGTCGGTGCTCGCGAGCGCCGGCCTCGAGGACGTCACGGTCACCGGTGTGCTCTGCGTCGTCGACGGCCTGCTCCCCCTGGGCGTCTCGGACCTCGAGGTCCGTGGGATCCACGTCATCGCACCCACGACCCTCACGGCCCTGGTGAGCCGGTCCGGCAACCTCGACGAGGAGCACCGGTTGACCCTGCAGGAGTACTTCGCCCAGCAGCTGCCGCCGGCCCGCTGATCCGCCTCATCGACGGGCCCGCACGAGTTCCTCGGCTCAGCCGGCGGCGCCTCGGACCGTTCGGACCACCTGCGCCGCCAGCTCCCGGTCCGTGACGTCGTGGCCGTCCTCGGACGGCCCCAGCGGTATGCCGCGAGCGGGCACCCGCCGCCTCGCCGAGAAGTGCAGGGCGTCCACGCCCGCGGCGATCAGCGCGGGCACCGCCCCGGCATCCACGCCGGACCCCGCCATGACCTCCAGCCGTCCTGCGGCGACATCGACCATGCGCCGTAACGTGGCCGCGCCGTCGACCGCGCGGGGCCGCCCACCGGAGGACAGCACGCGGCTCACGCCCGCACCGGCGAGGAGGTCCACTGTCGCGACCGGGTCGGCGCTGACGTCGAGCGCCCGGTGGAAGGTCACCTGCACCGGTCCGGCCGCCTCCCGGAGCCGCTCCAGGACCCGCAGATCCGGCATGCCGGAGCGGTCGAGCGCCCCGACCACCACGCCCTGCGCGCCGGCGTGCACAGCGCGGCGCACGTCGTCGACCATGACGGCCACCTCGTCCGCGTCGTGGTGGAAGTCGCCCGGCCTGGGGCGCACGAGGACGTGGACGCCGACCCGGTCGCCAGCCGAGGCCAGGGCCGCCTCGACGAGGGCCGTCGACGGGGTCAGGCCGCCGAGCGCGAGCGCGACGCACAGCTCGACCCGGTCCAGCCCGAGGTCGACGGCCACGCGGACGCCCGCCACGTCCTGGACGGCGAGCTCGAGGGCGGCCGGACGTCCGCGGAGGCCGTTCACGCCCGCACCGGCCCGGCGGGCCCGGCGAGGAGCACCGGGGTGAGGTCGGGCTTCCACCCGCTCCCGACGTGCGTCTCGTCGTCGAAGGGGTGCATCGGCCGCCGGATGCGGTGGTGCCCCAGCCGGGCGAGGTCCTGGTCCACGCCGCCGGGCGTCAGCGCCAGCGTCCACCCGGCGGCGAGGTCGTGCAGCGTCGGCTCGAGGTAGCCGATCTTCGTGACCACCAGGTCCGCCGCGAACGGGTCGAGCCCGATGGCGGTGAAGTCGGCGACGTCGTGGAACGCCGCGCGGAACTCCGTCACGACCACGTGCAGGCCGCCGACACGGACGACCGCGACCCCACCGGTCTGCGCGTCGCCCTCGTGCACCGACAGCAGCACCCCGCGCAGGTCCACGGGGGGCGCCGGTGAGGGCACGGTGCGGGCCCCCACCTCCACCCTGACCTCCGCGCCGACCGGGCACGACCTCAGGTGGGCGAGGGCACCGGCGTCGAAGACGGAGGCGACCAGGGTGGTGGGGGCGCCAGGGCGCGTGAGCTCGGGCCGCCGGAGCAGCCGGGTCAGGGCCCAGGTGACGTCGCCCGTGCCGCCCGCACCCGGGTTGTCGCCGGAGTCGGAGATGACGTACGGCCGTGCGGTGGAGGCGAGCGCGGCGTCGACGGCCTCATCGAGCGTGCCGGTCGGGCCGACGAACCCGAAGTCGTCGCGGGCCGCCCACAGCGCCTCGGCGAGCTCACGCGCGCCCTGGGCGCATGCGCCCTCGTCCCAGCCCTGGACCACGACCGCGGCGTGGCACCGCGGCTCATCGGCCCAGGCGTAGCCCACCCAGACGGAGGCGTCGAGGACTCCGTCGCGCGCGGCGACGCCGGCCACCGCGGCATACAGGCTCCGGGCGGGCTCCACCCTCGTGCTGGTCCGCTCACCCGGCAGGAGGACGGGAACGGGGACCCAGGCCCGGACCGGACGCCGGCCGGAGCGGAGCACCTCGACCAACGTCGCCGCCGCACGGGCTCGGGTCTGGTCGGCGTCCTCGTGCGGTGCCGTCCGGAAGCAGGTGAGCAGGTCGACCTGCTCGGCCAGGTCGCGGGAGACGTTGCCGTGCAGGTCCATCGCGGCGGCGAACACCACGCCCGGGCCCACGACGTCACGGACGGCGCGCACCAGGTGCGCCTCGGCGTCGTCGAGCCCGACGACGCCCATGGCCCCGTGGATGTCGAGCAGGACGCCGTCGAGGCCCCCGTCGTCGGCGAGCTCGCGCAGGCCGGCCCGGATGCGCTCGAGGTGGTGCTCGTAGACGTCGGGCTGGACCGCTCCCCCGGGCAGGGAGCGCGCGAAGTGGATGCCGTGCCAACGGATTCCGTCTGCCTCGACAGCCCGTATGCCGTGCCGGGCCAGGAGGGCCGGCCCGTCCAGGACGTGGAAGTCGCGGGCCTGCGCCCGGTGCGGCGAGAAGGTGGACGACTCGATCCACATCCCCGCCACGGCGATCCGCAGCGGGCGGCAGGGCTTCGGCGGGGACGGCACGGCCCCACGCTACCGAGCGGCCGCGGCGCCCTCAGGAGGGACTCGCGACGGCGTCACCCCGGTCGGCGTGGCCCCGGTCGGCGCGGGCCGCCGCGCGCTCGGCGACGACCCGCGAGGCGAGCACGGGGCGGAAGCGGTCGTGCAGCGTCGTCACCAGGCTGATGAGGCCGAGGAAGAAGAAGAGCGCTCCCCCGTCGACCCCGCCGCCGTGCAGGCCGAGCAGCCGGTCGGCGACCAGCACCACGACGACGTTGGCGGCGAGCCGCGCGGCGAACGCGATGTCGAGGGAGCTGATGCTCCGCCCCCGGCGGGCCATCGACAGCGTGAAGGCCGCGTTGAGCAGGACGACCGTCGCGACACCGACGAAGAGCTGCGTGTCGGTGGCGCGGATCCCCGGGATGGTCTGGGCGTAGACGACCGCCAGCAGGCCCACGAGGACGACCTTCTCCCCCGTGGCCCACGACCAGATCGAGCCGTACTCGCGGTGCCACGCCATCTGCTCGGCCGCCGTGTCCACCTGCTCGGGCAGCGGGTCGGCGACGAGGCGCCAGGGCCAGTCGGGGGCAGGGAGCCGAGGCCGCACGAGGAACCAGAACACCCCGAGGACGAGGGCGACCAGGGCGACGAGCAGGGGCGGCGCCCAGGCGTGCTGGCTGAGGACGTCGGTGAGGTCGAGCTGGGCGATGTGGATCCAGTACTCCTGCGGGAGCTTGACGACGACCCAGATCAGCGCGGCCGCGCCCACCCACCAGCGCAGGGACGGGCGCCTCGGCGACCACCGGGTGCGGACCGCCTCGTAGGCGATGAAGAAGTACTCGAAGGTGTTGGGGAAGACGAGCAGGAGCGGCCGGGCGTGGGTGAGCTCGAACGCCACCACCCCGACGAGGCGGTAGAAGTACAGCGCCCGGCCCACCCGGAACGCCGGCAGGCTCGCCCAGTTGCGCATCGAGGCGAGGTAGGCGATGGCGAGGTAGAAGACGTCCATCGCCTTGTCGTAGCCCTGGTAGCCGGGCGGGTCGTACCCGAGCGTCTGGAAGATCGTCTGGTCGACGCCGTCGAGCACCAGGCACGCCAGGATCGCCGGCAGCGGGTAGCGGAAGATCGCCAGCGGCAGCAGGAACCGTGCTCCGACGACGGCGAGGAAGACCACGGTCACACCACTCACCCGCGAAGTGTGGTGGCCCGGGCGGTCCGCCTGCAACGGCAGGGCGCCTCCCGGGCCTGCCCAGTCCCCGGTCCCGCTCTGCGAGACGTCCGCGGAACCGCGTGGACCGGCCCGGTCGACCCGTGCTCCACTGGTGCCATGTCCTCCTCCACCGCCACGTCGCGCACGCACAGGGTGTCCCTGTGCGACGGCGTCATGCGGTGTCGCTGCTGCGCCTGACCCCAGCTCGCACCAGCCCGCGCCCGCCGATTTCCCGGCGAGGACGCACGAGACCGGAGACGAACCCATGGCCACGCCGCCGACCAGCCACACGGCATACCGCCGCATCCACCTCGACCTGCTCCTGACCCAGGGCTCCCTGTGTCGCCGAATGTGTTGCCCCGCAACGCTTTCCGAGACACCACGACGAGACCAGGAGTACGTCCATGAGCATCACCACCACCACCGGGACCCCCGGCGTCAACCGCTTCACCCGTCACCAGCTGCTGCGCACCGCACGCCTCTTCGCCTCCGACCCTGACCTGCACCGACTCGTCGACCTCGACGCGCGCGAGCGCACCTGGACGCGACTCGACGCCACCGAGCACCTCGAGATCTGGCTGATCGGCTGGCCGGTCGGCAGCAGCACCGGCTGGCACGACCACCTCCAGTCCGAGGGCGCCTTCCTCACCGTTCGCGGCGAGCTCGCCGAGCAGAGCTGGGCGTCCGGCACGGTCCACGACCGGTTCCTGTGGGAGGGCGAGGGCCGCACGTTCGGCGCGCGCCACGTGCACAACGTCGTCAACCTCGGCGACCGCCCGGCACTGTCCGTGCACGTGTACTCCCCCGCCCTGCGCGGGATGACGCGCTACGCGCTGGTGGACGACGTGCTGCGCCCCACCGGGGTCGAGCGGGCCGGGGTGCAGTGGTGACCGCCACGGCGACGGTGCCGACCACCACCGTGGCGTCGGCCGCGGCGTCCGTCTTCTGGGAGTCACGCCTCTACAGCGACCCGACGAGCGACTCCGCGACGTCGGACGGCCCCGGCACCGGTCGGGGCTGGGACGCACCGCTCTACGACGGGATCGACGACCAGCTGGCCGACTCCCGCAGCCGGCTCCTGCGAGTCAGTGCGCGGGCCGCCTACCAGGAGGTGCTGTACGGGCGAGCCCTCCTCGTCGACATCAGACCGGCCGCCCAGCGTGCGGCCGAGGGGGAGGTCGCCGCCCACCTCGGGCCGCTGTTCGTGGAGCGCAACGTGCTCGAGTGGCGGTTCGACCCGCGCAGTGCCGCGCGGCGGCCCGAGGCCGGGTTCGAAACCCGCGTCATCGTGCTGTGCCAGGAGGGCTACACGTCCTCGTTGGCCGCGGATGCGTTGCTGCGACTGGGGATCCGACGCGCCACCGACATCGTGGGCGGCTTCCGCGCGTGGCGGGAGGCCGGACTGCCCGTGGCCGGCTGAGCGCGCATCGGCTCGGGAGCGCCCACAGCCGCTCGGGGGCGGGCGGCCGGGCCGGTCGGCTCAGAGGTAGAGGCCGGTCTGGCCGTCGTCCACGCGGACGGCGGCCACCGCGTGGATGTCGCGCTCGCGCAGGACGACGTAGTCCTTGCCCTGCACCTCGACCTCGGCCCTGTCCTCGGGGTCGAAGAGCACCCGGTCGTCGGCCTCGACCTGGCGGACGTTGTGGCCGACCGCGACCACCGTGCCCCACGAGAGCCGGCGACCGACGCTCGCGGTCGCCGGGATGACGATCCCGCCACCGGAGCGGCGCTCACCCTCGCCCTCGAGGGCGACGAGGACGCGGTCGTGCAGCATCCTCACCGGCAGGCCGGAGGAGTCCTCAGCCACGGCGACGGCGCAGGGCACCCAGACCGATGAGGGCGACGGCCGCGGCCGCGAGCGCTGCGATCCGCTCGGTGCGCAGCTCCCCGGTGGGGGTGCGGGTAGCCTCGGTGAACTTCACCTTCGCCGTCTCCACCTGCCGCCGCGCGATCTCCTGCGGCGCCGTTCGGGTGTGCAGCTCGTCGACGGTGCCGGCGAGGCGGCTGCGGGCCGCAGCGATCTCGGCCTCGATCTCGTCGACGGACTTCGGTGCCGTGTGCTCGGTCATGGTCGTCTCCAGCGGGTCGGCGGGTGGGTTCGGCCAGGGGCCGGGATCAGTCGTCGATCCCGAGGTCGCGCCGCAGCTTGGCCACGTGGCCGGTGGCCTTGACGCTGTACTGGGCCTGCGTGACGGTGCCCTTCTCGTCCACGACGACCGTGCTGCGCAGGACGCCCTCGACGGTCTTGCCGTAGAGCTTCTTCTCCCCGTAGGCGCCGTACTGCTGCATGACGGCCTTGTCGCCGTCCGACAGCAGCGTGATGGTCAGGCTGTCCTTCTCGCGGAACTTCGCGAGCTTCTCGGGCGAGTCCGGGGAGATGCCCAGCACCTCGTACCCGTGCCCGCGCAGGCTCGCGATGTTGTCGCTGAAGTCGCAGGCCTGGGTGGTGCAGCCCGGCGTCATGGCGGCCGGGTAGAAGTAGACGATGACCTGCTTGCCACGTAGGTCAGACAAGGTGACCGTGCCGCCCTGGTCGTCGGGCAGGGTGAAGTCGGGGGCGGTGTCGCCGGGGGTCAGACGGTCAGCCATGGGTCGCCTCGCTCCTCGCCGGGGGTGTCGTGTTGTTGCAACTCGTTTGCAATAAGGTGGGTCCCAGCCGCGCCCCAAACCTATCCCAGGTGGCGCCGCCTCACCTCGGCAGGCAGGAGCGACCGTGCACGTCCCGGACGGGTTCCTCGACGCCTCGACCTCGTGGGCGACGGCCGGCGTCGCAACCGTCGGGGTCGGCTCCGCGCTGGTGGGTGCGGCCCGCCGTGAGCTCGACGACCGCACCGCACCGCTGGCCGGTCTCGTCGCGGCGTTCGTCTTCGCGACGCAGATGCTCAACTTCCCCGTCGGTGCCGGCACGTCGGGGCACCTCCTCGGCGGCGCCCTCGCCGCGGTGCTGGTCGGGCCGGCCACCGCCACGCTCTGCCTGACGGTCGTGCTGCTCGTGCAGGGCCTGCTCTTCGCCGACGGCGGCCTGACGGCCCTCGGCACCAACATCACGCTCATGGGCCTGGTGGGTGTCTGGGTCGGCTACCTCGTCTTCCGGCTGGTCCAGTCCGCGCTCCCCCGGCGGGTGTCGATGGTCGCCCCCGCCGCGGTCGCGGGCGCGTTCGTCTCCGTGCCGGTCGCCGCGCTGGCGTTCTGCGCGCTGTATGCCGTGGGCGGCCAGGCCGCGATCCCGCTGGACCGCCTCGTGACGGCCATGGTGGGCTGGCACGTCCTCATCGGCGTGGGCGAGGCGGTCATCACCGGGCTCGCCGTCTCCTCGATCCTGGCCGTGCGACCCGACCTCGTCCACGGTGCCCGCCGCGTGCTGGCCCGGCGCGAGCTCCTCGTCCGCGATGCGGTCGCGCTGACGCACGTGAACCGGACGCCCCACCCCCGCACGCCCGGTCCGGCGACACCGACACCGACACCGACACCGGCGGAGCCGGCCGGTGGCCGCAGCGGCACCGGCGCCCGCCCTGCCGTGAGCTCGCGCGCCCTCCTGCTCGTCGGGCTCGCCCTGGTCCTGCTGCTCGCCGGCGTCGTCTCCTCCTACGCCTCGAGCCACCCGGACGGCCTCAACCACGTCGCCCGCACACTCGGCTTCGGCAGCACCGCCAGTCCGCACGCGTCCGACGGCTCGCCGTTCTCCGGCTACGCGACCAGGGGCATCGGCGACGCACGCGTGTCCCGGGGCCTGGCGGGCGTGATCGGCGTGGTCCTGGTCTCCGCCGTCGGAGCCGGCCTGTTCTGGAACCTGCGGCGCAAGGGCCCGCCCGCCACCGAGACCACGGCCCCGGCCGCGAGGACGACGGGGGTGGGCGCCGGTCACGGACACCACCTGCACTTCCACGGGTACTCGCCGATCCACCGCCTGCCGGCGCACACGAAGCTCGTGGCCCTCGTGGCATACGTCGTCGTCGTCGTGGCGACGCCGCGCGACCTGCCCTGGGTGTTCGTGGTGCACGCCGTCCTGCTCGGCGTCGCGGTCGCGGTCTCGCACGTGCCTGCGCGCTACCTGGCCCGCCGGATGGTGGTCGAGATCCCCTTCGTGGTCTTCGCGCTCCTGCTGCCTTTCGTCGCCACCGGGCCCCGCGTCCAGGTGGGACCGCTCAGCCTGTCCGAGCACGGGCTGGCCGGTGCCGCCGCGCTGCTCGTCAAGGGCACCCTCGGCGTGCTGGCCTCGCTCCTGCTCGCCGCCACCACGGAGCCCCGGGACGTCGTCGCCGGCCTGGAGCGGCTGCGCCTGCCGCACCAGCTCGTGCAGATCATGGGCTTCATGATCCGGTACCTCGAGGTGGTGACCGGAGAGCTGGCTCGGATGCGGGTGGCCCGCGAGTCCCGCGGCTTCCGGGCCCGGTCGGTGCGGTCGTGGCCGGCCCTCGCGTCCACCGTGGGGGCGTTGTTCATCCGGTCCTACGAGCGTGGCGAGCGCGTCCACCTCGCGATGCTGTCCCGCGGCTACACCGGGCGTATGCCGGTGCCGCACCCCATGACCGCGACCGCCGCCCAGTGGCGGCTCGCCACAGCCCTGCCCGTCGCGGCCCTCGCCGCCCTGCTCCTGGGAGTCGCCGCGTGAGCACCCCCGTCCTCGACGTGCGCGGCCTCGCGTACGCCTACCCCGACGGCCACCAGGCCCTCTTCGGGGTCGACCTGCACGTGCACCGCGGTGAGCGGGTCGCCCTGCTGGGCCCCAACGGCGCGGGCAAGACCACCCTGGTGCTGCACCTCAACGGCATCCTGGCCGGCGGTGCCGGTTCGGTGGAGGTCTCCGGCCTGCCGGTCACCGGCGAGAACCTCATGGAGGTGCGCCGCCGCGTCGGCGTCGTCTTCCAGGACCCCGACGACCAGCTGTTCATGCCGACCGTGCGCGCCGACGTCGAGTTCGGTCCCGCCAACCTCGGGCTGCGCGGCGCCGCGCTCGAGGCCCGCGTGGTCCGGGCGCTGGAGCAGGTGGGGATGCTCGAGCACATCGACCGGCCGCCGCACCACCTGTCGTTCGGGCAGCGGCGTCGGGTCGCGGTCGCCACGGTGCTGGCGATGGAGCCCGAGGTCCTCGTCCTCGACGAGCCCTCGTCCAACCTCGACCCGGCCTCGCGCCGCGAGCTCGCGGACATCCTGCGCTCGCTGGACGTCACGGTCCTCATGGTCACCCACGACCTGCCCTACGCGTACGAGCTCTGCCCCCGGTCCGTCGTGCTGTCCGGCGGGGTGGTGGTCGCCGACGGGACCACCCGGGACGTCCTCACCGACGACGCGTTGATGGCCGCGCACCGCCTGGAGCTGCCCTTCGGCTTCGACCCGCGCAGCGTCGCGGCACCCCAGCACTGACCGGTCAGTCGCCGGCCCACTCCGCCTCGTCGCTCCCCCATCGGCGGCCGACCCACGCGAACTCCGTCGGCCCGTCGTCGACCCTGAACGCCGGCCGGGCTCCCGTCACGACGCCCGCGTCGCACCGGGTGGACACCGTCCAGGGACCGGTGTCCACCACCGGCGCCGCGGGTCCGTCCAGCGCGTCGGTGCGCAGCAGCCAGTGGGCCGTGCGCGCGAGGTGCGTCCTGACCTGCCAGGTCCCGCCCTGGGTGGCGCGGGCCCGCAGTGCGGCGAGCACGCCCGCCGCCAGCAGGTAGCCGGTGGCGTGGTCGAGGGCCTGGGCCGGCAGGGCGGCCGGGACGGTGCCGTCCGACGACTCGAGCATTGCGATGCCCGTCGCCGCCTGGACGATCGAGTCGAACCCGCGCCGCCCGCCCCAGGGCCCGTCGGGCGTCCACGCGGACAGGCTCGCGTGGACCACGTGCGGGTGCCGCTCCGCGACGCTCGCCGCGTCGAGGTGGTATGCCGCGAGCGCACCCGGGCGGTAGCCGGTCACCAGCACGTCGGCCTCCCCCAGGAGCTCGTGCAGGCGGGCGCGGGCGTGCTCGACGTGCAGGTCGACGAGGGTGGAGCGCTTGCCCGAGCCGGTGTCGAGGTGCAGCGCCTCGAGCTCGGGCACGTGCGGGCTGTCCACCCGCAGGACGTCGCACCCGAGGAAGGCGAGCGTCCGGGTCGCGACCGGCCCCGCGAGCACCCGGGTGAGGTCGAGCACCCGCACCCGGCGGCCGAGCGTCGCCACGTCCACCGGGGCCACGGGTCCTGCGGCCGGCTGTCGCTCGACGGCGAGGAGGTCGTGGCTGTCGACGACGCGCGCCTGCTCCCCCGCCATCCACTCCGCCAGCGTGCGCACCCGGACCGCGATGCCGTGGTCGGCGGTGACGACGTCCTCCACGTCCTGGGCTGACCGCCGTGCGATCGCGGCGGCCCCGTCCGCTCGCCCGGCGTCCGCGGGCAGCTCGAGCGCCCGCAGCAGCCGGTCGCGGTGGTGGGGGTAGTTGGCGTGGGTGCGCACCCACCCGTCGGCGGCCTCGAAGAAGCCGGACAGGGGGGCGAACCCCTCGAGCGGCCGGCCGTCGACGCGCTGGACCTGGTCGGCCCGGAACGACGTGGCCACCTGCCGCGGGTCGACCCGAGCCACCCGGCGACCCGTGAGGGCGACCCCGGCCAGCGCCGCCGCCGCCACCGACCCGGTCGCCAGGGTGCCCACCGGCAGCGCGGACGGCAGGAAGCTGCCGGTCGCGACGTCGAGGTGCTCCGCGGCATACGCCTCGTCGAGGCCGAGGACGGGCAGCACCTCACGCAGCAGCGGGTTCACGCTCCGAACCCTAGGACCCCGGCCACCCCGCGAACTCGACGCGCGGATCCATGACGTTTGTCATGCCCGAAATCACCCAGACGTCCGAGCCTGTCCGAGGACGCCTGACCCAAGGGTGTCCTCGGGGACCGACCGGTCCCCGCCGTCCAACCAAGGGAGCACACGATGACCCTGAAGCTCGGTGTGGTCGCCGCCGTGGTGGCCGCCGGTCTCGGCCTCGCGGCCGGGGGCCCCGCGCTGGCCGCGTCCACCGCGCCCACCGCGCCGGCGCTGACCGGCACGGACCTGTCGGCCCAGGCGCCGGAGTCCGCGTTCCACGCGAAGGGGGCCGACGCCGGCGCTGCCGCGTGTACGCGACCCGCGCCCGACGGTCGCGTCTCGACGACGATCCACTGCTACACCCCCGACCAGATCCGAGCCTTCTACGGCCTGGCCCCGCTGACCCCGAGCACCACGGACGGCGCCGGGCAGACCATCGTTATCGTCGACTCCTACGGCAGCCCGACCGCCGCGCAGGACGTCGACTTCTTCGCCAAGACCTTCAACGGTCCCAAGCCCGACTTCGAGGCCGCCTTCCCGATCGGCAAGGTCGACTACACCCACGCCACGGGCAACGGCAGCGGCCAGGCAGGCCCGACCTCGGCCGAGGGCTGGGCCGGCGAGGCGAACCTCGACGTGCAGTGGGCGTACGCCATCGCCCCCAAGGCGCACATCGTCCTCATCGGCACCCCGGTCGCCGAGACCCAGGGCGTGCAGGGCATGCCGAACATGATGAAGGCCATCGACTGGGCCGTCGCGAAGTACCCGGCCGGCACGGTGTTCTCGATGTCGTTCGGGACCAGCGAGGAGGCCTTCGGCGGTGCGTCGGCGGCCGGGCAGTTCGCCAAGTTCGACCAGACCTTCCAGCGCGGGCTGGCCAAGCACGACACCTTCTTCGCCTCCTCCGGTGACAACGGCTCGCTCGGCACCGGGCGGGCGCACCACCAGACCCAGACGGTCGACCACCCGTCGGTGAGCTACCCGAACTCCTCGCCGTACGTGACCTCGGTCGGCGGCACCCAGGTGCAGTCCGGCTGGACGTGGAACCCCACGCAGGACAAGCCGTTCAACGACGACGGCAGCCGCAACCCGCTGTACTGGGCGTGGAACCAGGGCGGCAGCAGCCAGGCCGTCTGGAACGAGAGCTGGGCCGGGATCGGCACCGGCGGCGGCCAGTCGAGCGTCTACCCGCGCCCGTCGTGGCAGTCCGGTGTCGCGTCGGTGGTCGGCTCGCACCGCGGCGTCCCCGACGTCGCCTGGAACGCGGCCGTCAACGGTGGCGTGCTCGTCTACCACTCCTACTTCCAGAACCTCGACGGCGTGGGCTGGAGCGTCACCGGCGGCACGTCGGCCTCCTCGCCGCAGGTCGCCGCGGTGACCGCGATCGCCAACGCCTCGCGTGCCGTGGCCGGCAAGCCGGGCATCGGCAACCTCAACGCGGCGATCTACGCGCCGTCGTTCCCGCGGGCCACCGCGTTCAGCGACGTGCTCGCCCACACCTACGGCACCGCCCCCAGCGGTGTCCTGCAGGACAACCGGATGTGGGAGTACGGCACCGACGGGTTCGTCCACCCCGGACCAGTCGCGGGTTGGCCGACCACCCAGGGATACGACCTCACCACCGGCTGGGGCAGCCCGAACGCCCCCGGCTACGTGGCGGCGCTGACCGCGGCGCCGTGACGCGGTTGGTCTGACACGATCAGAGTGCCGAATCTCGTTGTGACGCACTGAGACGACGTCGGCCCGGGTCCCCTGCGGATCCGGGCCGACGCGCGTCAGCCGTCGTAGCCCTCCGGCAGCAGCTCCCCGACCGGCGCCGGCGCCGCGATCCGGTTGGCCGGCGGGGCGAGCGGGCAGACCCAGCGGTAGTCGTAGACGCAGGACGGGTTGTAGGCGAAGTTGAGGTCGACGACCCACGCCTCCCCCTCCCGGCCGAGGTCGCTGCCCTTGACCGTGTCGAGCACGTAGCGACCGGCGCCGTACGTCTCGCTCCCGGCCGACCCGTCGCGCAGCGGCAGGAACACGCCGCCGCCGTAGGAGTCGAGCCACCACAGGGCCACCTCGCCGAGGTCGCCGAGGGCGACCGTGCCGATCCCGCTGAAGGGCACGACGCCGTCGGTGCCGGACGTGAACTTCCAGCCGTCGAGCTCGGCCGGCACCACCGGGACCGTGAACCGGAAGGCCGGGTCGTAGGCCGCGTGCCGCATCCGCTGCCCCGGCCGCCGGGGCGAGGCCGGGTGGGTCTCGAACAGCTCGCTCCTCCCCTGCACCCAGAGCGCGTGCGCAGCCGCAGGGTCGTGCTCGGCGCGCACCGCGGTATACAGGGCGTGCACCTCGCGTCGCCACGAGGCGACCTGGAGCGGCGGCGGGTAGGTGAGCTCGTCGTCGAGGTCGGTCATGGTGGTGTCAGTCCTCCAGGGCGTGCTCGTGGACGAAGCGCTCGGCCCGACGGTCGGGCACGAGCCAGGTGATGGCGACCGCGACGTAGGCGGCAACGCCCAGCCACGGCGAGATGAATGTCCCCAGGATCCCTGCGGTGTAGACGACGGGGCTGAGCTTGCCCTTGAGGTCGCGCCCGACCGCCTGGCGAAGCAGGCTCTCTCGCCCCTCGCGCCGGAAGACCGCGAGCTGGAGCACGTAGTACGAGATCGCCGCCAGGAGCAGGTTGAGGCCGTAGACGCCGACGGGCAGCGGGGCGAACCGCGTGTCGTCCATCCACGCCGTCGTGAACGGCACCAGCGACAGCATGAACAGCAGGGCCAGGTTGGCCCACAGGATCGCCCCGCTGACGTGGCGGACCAGCTGGAACATGTGGTGGTGGTTGTTCCAGTAGATGCCGATGTACACGAAGCTGAGCAGGTAGGTGAGCAGACCCACGAGCGAGGGCCGGAGCGCGTCGAGCGTCGGCTCCTCCGGGACCTTGAGCTCGAGCACCATGATCGTGATGAGGATCGCCAGGACCCCGTCGCTGAAGGCCTCGAGCCGCCCGGTCCGCATGCCGGGAAGTCTAGGTGTGCGCCGAGCCCTGGGTGCGTCGCCCGACGACCCCGAGGAACCTCAGGGTGCACTCAGGGTCGCGCCCCGGTTCCTCCCCGATGTGCCGGGGTGCGCCCCGGCGCGACGATCCTCGGCATGATCACAGTGGACTCACTCACCAAGACGTACGGACGTGGGATGACCGCGGTGGACGACGTCTCGTTCACCGCCCGTCCCGGACGCGTCACCGGCTTCCTCGGCCCCAACGGCGCCGGGAAGTCGACGACGATGCGCATCATGGTCGGGCTCACGCCGGCCACCTCCGGCACCGCCACCATCTCCGGTCGGCGCTTCACCGAGCTGCCCAACCCGGGTCGGGAGGTGGGGGTCCTGCTCGACGCCTCGGCGCAGCACGCCGGCCGCACGGGTCGCGAGATCCTCACGGTCGCCCAGCGGACGATGGGGCTTCCCCGCGGCCGGGTGCAGGAGATGGTGGACCTCGTCAGCCTGACGTCTGCGGAGGCCGACCGGCGGGTGCGCGACTACTCCCTCGGCATGCGCCAACGGCTCGGCATCGGGACCGCCCTGCTCGGAGACCCGGGCGTCCTCCTCCTCGACGAGCCGGCCAACGGCCTCGACCCCGCCGGCATCCGATGGATGCGCGACCTGCTGCGCGGGTATGCCGACCAGGGCGGCACCGTGCTGCTGTCGAGCCACCTGCTGCACGAGATCGAGGTCGTCGCCGACGACCTGGTCGTCATCGGCCGGGGCCGCATCGTGGCCCAGGGGACGAAGGCCGAGCTGCTCGCCGCAGCCGGCACGGTGGCGCGCGCCCGGGACGCGGCAGCACTGGTCGCCGCCCTGCAGGGCGCCGGCGAGTCCGCGACCGCCCGCCCCGACGGCAGCGTCCACACCGACGCCACCACCGACCGGGTCGGCGAGGTCGCCCTCGCCGCGCACCTGGTCCTGACCGAGCTCCGTGCCGCCGACGGAGCCGGGCTCGAGGAGATGTTCCTCGAGCTCACCGCAGACACCCAGCGCGAAGGAGCCGCAGCATGAGCACCACCGTCACGGTCGGACCGGACAGGACGCCGGACGCCACCTCGAGGCCCGGCACCACGGCATACCGGCCGGCCTCCCCCGGGCCCACCCACGGCACCCGCCGCCGGCCCGCCCTGCCGACGCCATCACGCATCCCCCTGGCCCGCGTCGTGGTCGTCGAGCTGCGCAAGATGTTCGACACGCGCTCGGGCTTCTGGCTCATGGCCAGCATCGTCATCACGAGCGTGCTCGCGACCGCCGCCATCATCGTCTTCGCGCCGGACAACCAGCTCACCTTCGACAACTTCGCGGCCGCGGTCGGGGCCCCGATGACGGTCATCCTGCCGATCATCGGGATCCTCGCGGTCACCGGTGAGTGGAGCCAGCGCACCGGCCTCACCACCTTCACCCTGGTGCCGCGGCGCGGCCGGGTGCTGGGAGGCAAGTTCCTCGCGGCCGTCGCCGTGGGCGTCGTGTCCATGCTGGTCGCCCTCGTCGTGGGCGCCCTCGGCACCGTCGTCGGCAGCGCCATCGCCGGGGTGGACCCCGTGTGGAACGTGTCGGCCGCCCACTTCGCGCTCATCGTCCTCGGCAGCGTCCTCGGCATGCTGTTCGGCTTCGCCCTCGGCCTGCTCATCCGCAACTCCGCGGGCGCCATCGTGACGTACTTCGTCTACACGCTCGTGCTGCCGCCGCTGCTCGGGCTGCTCGCCTCGACGCAGACGTGGTTCGCGGACGCGCAGCCGTGGGTGGACTTCAACTACGCCCAGCGGCCACTCTTCGACGGCGTGGCGACCGGCACGCAGTGGCAGCACCTGGCCGCGTCGGGGGCCCTGTGGCTCGTCCTGCCCCTGCTCGTGGGCCTGCTGCTCGTGCGTCGGGCAGAGGTGAAGTGACGGCTGCCCTGCCAGGTCGTGGCGCCTGCTCGGATTGCCCCGTTGGTCAGGCCGGGAGAGGTTGGAGGGGAGCCGCCCGTTCGGGTCGCGGCCACCGACGAAGGGGACTCCCGTGAAGGCACTGACCTGGCAGGGCATGCGTGACGAAACCCAATCACGGTGGCCGGGTTCCGTGTGTTCCCAAGACTTTCGACGTGCTGGTCACGCCGCTCATGAAGCTGGGCGGCATCTCCCGCGGGGAGGTCGCGGACTCCCCCAGCAACGGCCTGTCGCCGACGCCGGAGGGCGAGGCCGGTCCATCAGCGGTGGGGCGGGCTGTGGCTGCGGTCCCTCCCAACAGTGGGGTTGGGTGTCGTGAGACCAACCTTCGCGGGCTGCGGGACGTCGTAAAGGTCGACGAGTTCCGCCGAACCGGGGTGGTGGTCCTGATGCAGACCCGTTCCTTTCTGATTCGCGGCGTGGTCGCCGCAGCAGCGGTGGTCGCGGTCGGCGCCCCGGCCGTTCCCCGAGCGGAGGCGGCCACTGCAGCCGACTTGGCCCACGCGGCATACAACCGGATGAGCAACGCTCAGCGCATCGGCCAGCTGTTCATGGTCGGCACACCGGCCACCGGCCTGTCCTCTGCCGCAGCTAGCGCGATCGGGACCTACCACGTCGGCAACGTCATCCTCACCGGACGGTCCACGGCCGGCGCCGCACCGGTCCGTGCGCTGACCGCCCACCTCGACCGGCTGGCGACGGGCACCGCCACGGCTGGTGTTCCGCTGTGGATCTCCACAGACCAGGAGGGCGGCTACGTCCAGGTCCTGCAGGGCAGCGGGTTCTTACGCATGCCGACCGCGCTGACGATGGGCACGTGGTCGACGACCACCCTGACCTCGTCGGCGCGCACCTGGGGTGGGCAGCTCCGCCGCTCGGGTGTGGACATGAACCTCGCCCCGGTGCTGGACACCGTCCCCGCTGCCACCGCCTCGACCAACCCGCCGATCGGCTACTGGCACCGGGAATTCGGTCACACGCCGAGCGTCGTGACGACCAAGGGCTGCGGCTTCCTCTCCGGCGAGCGTTCGGCTGACCTCGCCATGACGGCCAAGCACTTCCCGGGGCTGGGCTACGTCACCGCCAACACCGACACCACCCCGGGGGTGAAGGACTACGTCACGACAACGACCTCCGGGTCGCTGGCCCCCTTCAGGTCGGCGGTGAGCACCGGTGTCCCGGTCGTCATGATGTCGTCCGCGATCTACACCAAGATCGACGGGTCGCGACCGGCGGTGTTCTCGCCGACAGTCGTTACCGGCCTGCTGCGCAACAACCTCGGCTTCCGTGGCGTCGTGATGAGCGACGACCTGGGCAACGCCAAGGCCGTCGCCGCCTGGTCGCCCGGTGATCGCGCCGTCCGCTTCATCAACGCCGGTGGGGACGAGGTCCTGACCGTCAACGCCGCAACCATCCCGGCGATGGTGAAAGCGGTGACGGTGCGCGTCGCGACCGACCCCGGTTTCCGCGGCAAGGTCGCGGCCGCGGCCATGAGGGTGCTCACCGCCAAGGCTGCCGAGGGGCTGCTCGGCGCTCGACTCTCACTGGACGGATCCCTCGGCCCCCGCACCATCTCCGCACTCCAGCGCTGGCTCGGTGTCGCTGCCACCGGCACGCTCAACCCGACGACCATCCGGGTGCTGCAGACGCGGATCGGCACGACGCCCGATGGCGCGTGGGGACCCGCGTCCATGCACACACTCCAGCTCTACCTGGGCATCGCCACCAACGGCGCGCGGACGTGGGACTCTCGGACCTCGACGCAACTGCAGAGCTACCTCAACACCCAGCTCTGAGATCCCACGGCCCGACTGCTCAAACCCCCCGTCGACCACCGCCTTGGCCGAGATGCGCGCATGCGTCACTTCAGCCGTCTCTACGACGGTTGGGGCTCGCGCCGGGCGTGAGCCGAGACTCTCAGGCGGGGAACACGCCGCTGGAGAGGTAACGGTCGCCGCGGTCGCAGACCACGAAGACGATCGTCGCCCCCTCGACCTCCTTGGCCACCTGTAGGGCGGTCCAGCAAGCGCCGGCTGCGGAGACACCGCCGAAGATGCCTTCCTCGCGGGCCAGCCGGCGGGCCGTCTCCTCCGCGTCGGTCTGGGTGACCTCCATGGTCCGGTCCACCGCCGACGGGTCGAAGATCTTCGGCACGTACTCCGGTGCCCAGGCACGGATCCCGGGGATCTTCGAGCCCTCCGCGGGCTGCGCCCCGACGATCCGGACACCGGGGTTGCGCGACTTCAGGAACCGCGAGACCCCGGTGATCGTGCCGGTGGTGCCCATCGCGGACACGAAGTGCGTGATCCGACCCTCGGTCTGGTGCCACAGCTCCGGGCCGGTGCCCTCCTCGTGGGCACGCGGGTTGTCCGGGTTGCCGAACTGGTCCAGGACCCGGCCGCGGCCCTCCCGTTCCATCCGCGCCACGACGTCGCGGGCCTCTTCCATGCCGCCCTTTGCCGAGGTGAGGACCAGGTCGGCTCCGTACGCCTTCATCGTCCGGATCCGCTCGGTGGAGGCGTCCTCGGGCATCACGATGACCAGTGGGTAGCCGCTGATCGCTGCCGCCATCGCCAAGCCGATCCCGGTGTTGCCGGACGTGGCTTCCAGCAGGGTGTCGCCGGGGAAGATCTCCCCTCGCTCCTCGGCACCCCGGATCATGCTGATCGCTGGCCGGTCCTTCACCGAGCCGGCCGGGTTGTTCCCTTCCAGCTTCGCGAGCAGCACGTTGCCGCGGCGTTCGTTCTCCGGCCCAGGCAGGCGCTGCAGACGCACCAGCGGGGTACCGCCGATGACGTCCTCCATCGTGGGGTATGCCGGAGGGTTGCTCACCCGCCGGAGTCTATGGCGGCGGTCGCCGGAGAATCGCAGCGGACTGCCGGGGGAAAGGTCGTCACGGTGTGGACGGGGCGTGCTCACCGAGTGACGGTGACGACGACCTTCCCACCACGGGCTGGCCGCTGCCGTGGTCCTCGTAGTAGAGGTCGATGTCGTGGTCGTTCTCGTGACCGACGGTGACGGTGGGCATGGGGAACCTCCTGGGGAGCGATGACGGCGACGCAGGGCTGACGCCGCCGGGATCCGGGCGGACAGGCACCGACCGGTGCAGTCCTGGACCCGTCTCCGACTGTGCAGCCGGCCGGTGAGGCGGTCATCAGTCACCTGACTGCACCGCCCGACTCCGACCGCGCGACGCCCACAAGGGAAGGGGTGCGCCCTGTCCGCGGGTTTGAGGAGTGCGCAAGGCGGGACTCGAACCCGCACGCCCGAAGGCACCAGGACCTAAACCTGGCGCGTATACCTGTTTCGCCACTTGCGCGCGGTGTGGATTGTATGCGCGCGGTGCTGCGTCACTGATCAGGCTGGCTGATCAGTGACGCAGCATCCGCAAGGTCAGCTCAACCGAGGAGCTCGCGCAGGTGGGGCACCATGGCACGGAACGCCTTGCCGCGGTGGGAGATCGCGTTCTTCTCCTCAGGGCTCAGCTCGGCGGCGGTACGCGTGTCGCCCTCGACGACGAGCAGCGGGTCGTAGCCGAACCCGTTGGCACCACGGGGTTCCCGCGCCAGCGTCCCGCGGAAGTGGCCCTCTGCCGCTCGGATCGTCCCGTCGGGCAGGGCCAGCACCGCCGCGCAGACGAACCCGGCCTGGCGGTGCTGGTCCTTGACGTCGGCGAGCTGGTCGAGCAGCAGCCGCAGGTTCGCGAGGTCGTCGCCGTGCCGCCCCGCCCAGCGCGCCGAGAAGATGCCCGGTGCCCCGCCGAGCACGTCGACCGCCAGGCCCGAGTCGTCGGCGAGCGCGGGCAGCCCCGTGTGCCGGGCGAGCGCCACGGCCTTGAGCCGGGCGTTCCCCTCGAACGTCACCTCGTCCTCGACGACGTCCGGCGCACCCTCGAACTCCGAGGCACCGACGATCTCGAGCCCGAGCTCCTCGACGACGTCGGCCAGGATGTGGCGCAGCTCGACGACCTTGTGCTGGTTGCGGGTGGCGAGGACGACCTTGGCCACTACAGCGCTCACAGCTCGCGCGTGCGCGGGGTCGCGGCGAGCGCGGCCTGCTGGGCGGCGGTCAGGGCCGCACACCCGGCCGTCGCCTTGTCGAGCAGCGCGTCGAGCATGGCGCGGTCGAAGGCGCCGTTCTCGGCAGTGCCCTGCACCTCCACGAACCGGCCGTCGCCCGTCATGACCACGTTCATGTCGGTCTCGGCGGTCGAGTCCTCGGGGTAGTCCAGGTCGATCACCGGCTGCCCGTTGACGATGCCCACCGACACGGCCGCGACCGACCCCGTCAGCGGCTTCGCGTCCTTGGCGATGAGCCCCTTGGCCCGGGCGTCCTCGATCGCGTCGACGAGGGCGACGTAGGCGCCGGTGATCGACGCCGTGCGCGTGCCGCCGTCGGCCTGCAGGACGTCGCAGTCGAGCACGATCGTGTTCTCCCCCAGCGCCTTGGTGTCGATGATCGCGCGCAGCGACCGGCCGACCAGGCGGCTGATCTCGTGGGTCCGTCCGCCGACCTTGCCCTTGCGGGACTCGCGGTCCGAGCGGGTGTTCGTCGAGCGCGGCAGCATCTCGTACTCCGCCGTCACCCAGCCGGTCCCCTTGCCCTTGAGCCAGCGCGGCACGCCCTCGGTGAAGGACGCCGCGCACAGCACGCGGGTGCGCCCGAACTCCACGAGCACGCTCCCCTCGGCGTGGTCGAGCCAGTTGCGGGTGATCCGCACCTCCCGCGTCTGGTCGGGGGTGCGCCCGTCGTGGCGGGCCTGCTGCGTGGTCGTGTCAGTCACACGGCCAAGGCTAGCCGCGTCGGTGGGCCGCCCTAGGCTGGCCCCATGGCAGCCACGACCGTCCGCATGGGAGCCCACGTCGACTCGGCCGACCCGGTCGCCGCCGCCCAGGAGCGTGGCGCCGGGCTGAGCCAGTTCTTCCTCGGCAACCCGCAGAGCTACAAGGGGCCGGTCGTGGAGTATGCCGGCGGCGCGGCTGCCCTGCGCGACGCCGCCGAGGCCGCAGGCGTCGACCTCTACGTCCACGCCCCCTACCTCATCAACGTCGCCTCGACCAACAACCGGATCCGCATCCCGAGCCGCAAGCTGCTCCAGCAGTTCATCGACGCGGCGGCCGAGGTGGGCGCCAAGGGCCTCATCGTCCACGGCGGCCACGTCGAGTCCGAGGCCGACGTCGAGAAGGGCTTCGACAACTGGCGCAAGGCGGTCGACGCCACCGACCTCAAGGTGCCGCTCCTCCTGGAGAACACCGCCGGCGGCGACAACGCCATGGCACGCACCCTGGACCGCATCGCCCGCACCTGGGAGGCGATCTCGGCCGCCGAGGGCTCGGAGAACGTCGGGTTCTGCCTCGACACCTGCCACGCCCACGCCGGCGGCATCCCGCTGGCAACCGCGGCCGACCAGGTTCGCGCCATCACCGGCCGCATCGATCTCGTGCACTGCAACGACAGTCGCGACGAGTTCGACTCCGGCGCCGACCGCCACACCAACCTCGGCGAGGGCCTCATCGACCCCGACGATCTCGTGGCCGCGGTCCGCTCGGCCGGGTCACCCGTGGTCATCGAGACCCGCGGCGGCCTCGAGGGACAGATCGCGGACCTCGACTGGCTGCGCGAGCGGCTCTAGCACCGCAGGCCGCGCCCCTCGCGGTCGCTCAGTCCTGCGGCACCGGCTGCCTCGCCAGGAAGCCGCGGATCTCCTCACGCGCCGTGAGCCGGATCTCCGGCCCGTGGGTGAACGCGGCGGTCGTGTACTCGAGCTCGGCCAGGCGGTGCGCGGTCTGCTGGGTCAGGCGGAAGCTCGAGCAGAACGACTTGATCGGCCACCGCAGGCCGCGCACGTTGAAGATCGAGTCACCGGTGATCAGCACCCCCGACGAGCGGTGCAGGTATGCCGCGTGGCCGGGTGAGTGCCCCGGCGTGTGCACCACCTCGAGGCCGCCCGCCACGGGCACGACGTCGCCGTCGGTGAACGTCTCGCCGACCCGGACCGCGTCGAACTTCCCTCCCCCGAGGCGGTTCATCAGCCGACCGAGCGCGATCCGCGGGTCACGCGGCGGCGAGGTGCCGGCCCGGGCATACATCGCGTCGTCCTCGTGGATCCCGAAGTCCAGCCCGGTCGCCTCCGACACGTGGGCCGCGCCACCGGCGTGGTCGGGGTGGGCGTGTGTCAGCAGCAGCCGCGTCACGTCCGAGGGGCCGGAGCCGATC
This sequence comes from Phycicoccus ginsengisoli, assembly GCF_054779295.1. Classification (NCBI taxonomy): domain Bacteria; kingdom Bacillati; phylum Actinomycetota; class Actinomycetes; order Micrococcales; family Intrasporangiaceae; genus Phycicoccus; species Phycicoccus ginsengisoli. The sequence goes on along the minus strand of NZ_BAAGYN010000001.1, from coordinate 501,760 downwards.
GAGGCGAGGGCGGCGAGCACCTTCGGGCCGGACTGCTTGACCCCCATGTCGACGAGCGTCACCTGGCCGTCGTCGTCGCGCAGGATGAAGCCGTTCACGTAGTCCCCCCCGAGGGGGATGCGCCACACGCCGGGCGCGAGCTGGACGGTCGCCGACTTCGCCATGACCGAAGCGTAGGCGTCCGACGGCCGGGTTCGGGTGCTGCGGCGCGCGGAAACGCGAGCGCTGCGGCACCCGAGGTGGGAGGAGGCGGGTCAGTCGGCCAGCTCGGGCGGCCAGACCACCCGGAACCGCTCGAAACAGACCTCGAGGTCGTCGGAGAACTCGATGCCGATCCGCTCGCACTCCCGCCGGAAGTAGCCGCGGTGCCCGTCCAGCCAGGTCTCCAGGGACCGGTCGTACTCGCCCTCGTCCCAGGCGAACTGCGCGTCGACGCTGCTCAGCGGACCCACCCGGAGCTCGGTGGCCCGCAGCACGGCGCACGGCCGACCGCTCCCGTCGCAGGCGACCCAGTGCGCGCCGATGCGCGGCAACGGCTCCGCGTCCGCGGCATACCCGGCCACGAGCCCGGCCGTCGCCCGCTTGGGGCCGTCGACGACGAAGGCGATGAGCTCGTCCGCCAACTCGGGGCTGTCCCCGAAGCACGCCACGACGAGGTCGTCCTCCGGCGGCAGGCCGGGGGTCGCGTCGCGGTATGCCGCGAACATCGCCGCGCCGGCGGCCTGGTCGATGGGGACGGGCTCGCTCATGGCCGCCACCCTAGGCGCCGGTGCTGCGTCCCTGATCCGCATCCGGATCAGAGACGCAGCACCAGCCACACGTCTCAGCCGGGGTGGGACGCGCCCGCGGACACCTGCGCGTCCGGCGCGTCCAGCGCGTCCGGCGCGTCCGGTGACGTCACCCAGGTGACGAGCTGGTAGACGACGCCGTTGGGGTCGGCGTACTGGGCGTACCGCTCACCCCACGGCTCGGTCTCCGGTGGCGTGACCACGGTGGCCCCCTGCGCGCGCATCCGCTCGTGCTCGGCATCGACGTCCTCGACGGTGAAGACGACCAGCAGCCCGTCCGCGTGGCCGGCGGCCGCGGACGGCCGGAAGGTGGGCAGGCCGGTCGCGAGGTAGACGAGCGCCAGGCCCGCCGTGGGATGGGTGAGGGAGACGAACCCCTCGGCGGCCATGGCGACCTCGTAGCCGAGGTGTCGCTGGGCCCAGGTCGAGGAAGCCTCCACGTCGTCGACGTTGAGGCTGATGGTGGACTGCAGGATCTGCACGGGGCTCCTCCGGGACCTTATATCGTACGCTGTACGGTATAAGATCCGAACGTCGAGCACGGGAGACTTGTTCCCATGGAGCAGACCGGCGCCGGACGACCGGATCGGACCCTCACGCTGCTGTGGCGGGACCGGAGCCCCGCCGACTCCGGACCGAGCGGGCGCCGGCGCGGTCCCCGACGGGCCCGCACCGTCGACGACGTCGTCGACGCGGCGCTGTCCCTCGCCGACGCGGAGGGGCTCGCAGCGGTGACGATGCGGGCACTGGCGACCCGGCTCGGCACCTCCCCCATGACCCTCTACACCTACGTGCCGGGCCGGCCCGAGCTGCTCGACCTCATGGCCGACTCGCTCTACCTGGCGATGCCGAGGGAGCCCTGGCGTCGCGGCTCGAGCTGGCGCGACCGGCTCACCCGCGTGGCCGAGGACAACCGGTCCCTGCTCGCCGCTCATCCGTGGCTGGCCGAGATCGCCTCGCTCAGCCGGCCGCCGCTCGGGCCCGGCCAGCTGGCGAAGTACGAGCACGAGCTCGCGGCGTTCGACGACAGCGGGCTCGACGACGTGACGGTCGATGCCGCCCTGACGTACCTGCTCGGCTTCGTCGTCGCGCACGGCCGCGCCGCCCACGACGCCGAGCGGGCGGTGCGCGACTCCACGCAGACGGACGAGCAGTGGTGGGCCGCCAACCAGCCCCTGCTCGCCACCGTGCTCGACCCGGACGCCTACCCCCGCGCCGTGAGGGTGGGCGCCGCTGCGGGAGCGGCGCAGGCGGGCGCCTGGTCGGCCGAGCACGCCTGGCGGTTCGGACTGGCCTGCACCCTCGACGGCCTGGCCGGCCTCATCGAGCCCCGGAGGACGGGCGAGGGCAACCCTCAGACCTCGTAGACGGCCCCGGCGACGGCGACGTCGAGTGGGCCGTCCCACACCGCCGCGGCCTGGGCCCGGCACACCTCCGGGTCGTTCCAGGCGGGGATGTGCGTCAGCACCAGCCGCTGCACCCCACCGGCCTCGACCGCCGCAGCGGCCGCACGGCTGCCGGAGAGGTGGATCCCCGTCGCGGTGTCGCGGTCGTCGACGAAGGCGCTGTCGGCCAGGGCGAGGTGCGCGCCCGTCAGCAGAGGGGCGAGCGCCTCGCACGAGTCGGTGTCGCCCGTGTACGCGAGCACGGCACCGTCGGCCTCGACGCGGAAGCCGTACGCCTCGACCGGGTGGTTGACCCGGTGCGAGGTGACGGTGAACGGCCCGATCCGGGTCACCAGGGTGTCCGCCAGCTCGTGGACCGCGAACTCGGCCGTCATGCCACCGTGCTCGAGCCCGTGGTACATCAGCGCGAACCGCTCCCCCGCCCCCGTCGGCGCGTGGATGGGCAGCTGCCCCGGCACCGGGCCGGAAGGGCGGTACTTGCGGGTGACGTAGAGGCCGGTGACGTCGACGCAGTGGTCGGGGTGCAGGTGGCTGATGAAGACCGCGTCGAGGTCGGCCGGGTCGACGTGCCGCTGAAGGTGACCGAGCGCACCGTTGCCGAGGTCGAGCAGGACCGACCAGGTGCGGCCCTCGTGCTCGGCCTGCACGAGGTAGGAGGACGCGGGTGAGTCAGGGCCGGCGAAGGAGCCGGAGCAGCCGACGACGGTGAGCCTCACCAGCCCACCACCGCGGAGTGGCGGACGACCGAGCCGCCGTACACGTCGCCGACCTCCGGCCCGAGGAACCGGCGCGCGAGCGACCGGAACTCCTCGGCGTCGCCGGTCGTGGTGAAGCCGTGGCTCGGCGGCGGCAGGTCCACGGGTCGCAGCGCGTCGCGGTCGGCGAGCACCCGGTAGACGTCCTTGGCGGTCTCGTCGGCGGACGACACGAGGGTGACGCCGTCACCCATCACGTACGAGATCGCCCCGGTGAGCAGCGGGTAGTGCGTGCAGCCCAGGACCAGGGTGTCGACGTCTCGCTCCAGCAGCGGGGTGAGGTACTCGCGGGCGGTGGCGATCACCTCGGGCCCGCTGGTCACGCCGGCCTCGACGAACTCGACGAAGCGCGGGCACGCCACGCTGGTCACGTCGAGGTGCGGAGCCGCGGCGAAGGCGTCCAGGTAGGCCCCGGACTGGTGCGTGCCCTTCGTCGAGATCACGCCGACCCTGTGGTTGCGCGTGGCCCGCGCGGCCCGGCGGACGGCCGGGCGGATCACCTCGACCACCGGCACGTCGTAGCGTTCGCGCGCGTCGTGGAGCACGGCGGCGCTGGCCGTGTTGCAGGCGATGACGAGCGCCTTGACCCCGTGGTCCACAAGCCGGTCCAGGCACTCGAGGGCGTACTCGCGGGTCTGGGCGATCGGTCGTGGTCCGTACGGCGCGCGGGCGGTGTCGCCGAAGTAGGCGATGGACTCGTGCGGCAGCTGGTCGAGCACGGCCCGGGCGACGGTCAGCCCGCCGTAGCCCGAGTCGAAGATCCCGATGGGTGCATCAGCCACGGGGTCAAGGCTAGGGCTGCGTCAGCCGAGGCCCGGCATCGACGCCCCGTCTGCTTGCTCACACACGTGCCCCAGCCCGTCCCCGGTTGCGAATCTTGGGCCAAGATTCGCTGAGCGGGCGAAGGTTCACCAGCGCAGGGAATCTTGGGCGAAGATTGCCGGGAGGTCAGGGGTCAGGGGGTCGGGGGGCCAGGAGGTCAGGGGGTCAGGGCGTGGGCCAGGGTCTCCTGCAGCCAGGTGAGGAAGTCGTAGACGGCGAGGGCGTACACGGCCGGGTCGTCGCCCGGCAGGCTCCGGGCCTTCTCCTCGAGCAGGTCGAAGTCCTCGTCCGTGCGCAGCCCGAGCCGCTCCCCCAGCACCAGCCGGACGTCGGTGAGCGCCACCAGCAGGGCCAGCGCCTGCTCCTGGTCGAGGCTGATCCGCTGGTCCTCGACGGTCGAGAGCGCGGCGATGGCCGTGGAGAGGTTGGCGGCCTTGCGCGAGCGCAGTCCGTCCTCGGTGAGCCGCCGGAACTCGGCCGCCACCTGCTCGTCCTGCCGATTCGCCGTGGGGAAGATCCGGTCCAGCGCGGGGTCGCGCGGCTGCGGGACGGAGCCGCCGAGCTCGGGCACCTGGTCCTCGGCCGACAGCGAGACCCCCATGCCGATGCCACCGAGCCCGGCCACGATCTGGTCGAACTCGTCCGGGCCGCCGGCGCCGTCTGCGTCGTCCGAGCCCGGCTGTGGGTCGTCCTGCACCGGCGCGACGAGCTCGAGCACCTGCTCCATCAGCCCGACGACGAGGCCACGCTCGACGGCGTCGAGCTTCGCGGCATACCGGCCGTCACGGCGCTTGAAGCCCCTGGCCACTCAGGAGTCCTTCTGGAAGGTGGCCCACAGCCCGTAGCCCTGGAGTGCCTCGGTGTCGGTCTCCATCTTCTCCCGCGACCCGGTGGACACGACGGCCCGGCCCTTGACGTGGACGTCCATCATGAGCCGCTCGGCCTTCGCCTTGGGGTAGCCGAAGTAGGACTGGAACACGAACGTCACGTACGACATGAGGTTCACCGGGTCGTTCCACACCAGCGTGATCCAGGGGACGTCGACCTCGGCCACCTCGTCGGTGGAGACGCTCTCCTGCTCGACGGGGGCGATGGACACGGCACCACCATAGGCTGCCGGAGTGACCTCCCGAACACCCGGCAGCGCACCGTTCCCCAGCCCCAGCAGCGCCCTGCTCACGGACCACTACGAGCTCACCATGCTCGAGGCCGCCCTGCGCTCGGGGGCCGCCGGCCGCCGGTGCGTGTTCGAGGTCTTCGCGCGGCGCCTGCCCGACGGACGACGGTACGGCGTGGTGGCGGGCACCGGGCGGCTGCTCGAGGCGATCGAGGCGTTCCGGTTCGGCGAGGCCGAGCTCGAGTGGCTGCGCGACGTCGTCGACGCGCCGACGCTGGACTTCCTCGCACACTTCCGCTTCGACGGCGACGTGTGGGGGTATGCCGAGGGCGAGTGCTACTTCCCCGGCTCGCCGGTGCTGGTGGTCGAGGCCGACTTCGCGCACGCGGTCGTGCTCGAGACCGTCGTGCTCAGCATCCTCAACCACGACAGCGCGGTCGCCTCCGCGGCGTCCCGCATGACCGCGGCGGCAGGTGACCGGCCGTGCATCGAGATGGGCTCGCGGCGCACGCACGAGGAGGCGGCGGTGGCAGCCGCCCGGGCGGCGTACGTGGCGGGCTTCGCGTCGACGTCCAACCTCGAGGCCGGCCGCCGGTACGGCGTGCCCACGGGCGGCACGGCCGCCCACGCCTTCACCCTCCTGCACGACGACGAGCGGGAGGCGTTCGCGGCGCAGATCGCCTCGCTGGGGAAGTCCACGACGCTGCTCGTGGACACCTACGACGTCCCCCGGGCGGTCGAGACGGCGGTGGAGCTGGCCGGGCCGGGGCTCGGGGCCGTGCGGCTCGACTCCGGCGACCTGCTCGCCCAGGCCCGCGAGGTGCGGGCCCAGCTCGACCGACTCGGCGCCACGGACACCCAGATCGTCGTCACCTCGGACCTCGACGAGCACGCCATCGCCGCGCTCGGCGCCGCACCGGTCGACCGGTACGGCGTCGGCACGTCGCTCGTCACCGGGTCCGGGGCCCCCACTGCCGGGATGGTCTACAAGCTGGTCGCCCGCGAGGACGCCACGGGCGAGCTGGTCGGCGTGGCCAAGCGGAGCAAGGACAAGGCCTCGGTGGCAGGGCGCAAGTACGCGCTGCGGCGCCGGACCCCGGGCGGCATGGCCGAAGCCGAGCTGATCGGGATCGGGGAGCCGCCCGCCGACGACGGTGACGACCGTCCGCTGCTCGTCCCCCTCATGCGGGGCGGTGACGTGGTGGACGGCCCCCACCTCGGGCTGGCCGCCGCGAGGGACCGGCACGAGCGGTCCCGCGCGGAGCTCCCCCCGGCCGCGTTGCGCCTGCAGCGCGGGGAGCCGGCGATCCCGACCGTCTACGAGGACTGACCGCGCAGGCGGTCCGTGGTGTCCGGCCGCCCGCGCCGCGGGGGCCGGACACCACGCACGACGGTCACCCGCCTGTCACGGCTTCGCCACGGCCGGGCCGTAGATCCAGATCTGGATGCTGCCGCCCACCACGAGGTCCACGCTGGCGCAGCGGGCGTCCGTCGGCACGACCGGCGTGGGCCAGTGGTGCTCGGCGCCCAACGCCTTGGCGGCGACCTGCTCGGCTCGGGTGGTCGAGACGCACGTGTCGGCGATTCCGGTGCGCAGGGCGTCCCGGACGTCGTAGACCGAGCCGGCGACGTCCTGCTCCGGCCTGCGAGTGCTGGGGTCGGGGCGCCGGTCCGGGTAGAAGCGCGCGGTACGGGTCGCGGGGTCGGTGTCGAAGAACCCGCAGGGCCCGTCCTCGTAGGGACGGTTGTCGGGCATCACCGTGACCGTCCAGCCACGCAGCCCGAGACGGGCGATCTCCCCCTTCAGGTACGCGGGTGCGTTCTCCCGCGTGAAGCACCTGCTGGCCCCGCCGTCGACCCAGTCCCCCAGCCCAGCGTCCAGGCGCAGGGCCCCGGCCGCGTCGGCCTGCCCGGCCGCCGACGTCGCCACCGGGGTGCCGTCGGCGGGCACCTGGCCGTGCGGAGCCACGAACACCGACGTCGAACCACCCCGGGTGAAGGCGACGGGGTCGGGGATCTCCGGCCGTCCCGACAGCTGCTGGTACCGCTGGCAGTCCGCCACCGGGTCACCGCTGAGAGTCGGACCGCCGGTCGCGTCCAGCCCGGGCCTGCCGGGGTCCTGCCACCGGGTCATGCAGGTGAGCCCGTCCAGGGCGCCGCCCGCATACCAGTGCTGGTAGGTGGCGTAGGCCGCGCCGCTTCCGACGAGCACCAGCCCGAGCGCCCCCGCGGCCATCCCCCGCCGGCCGAGGCGCCGCCCCCTCCGAGGCGCCTCGACGGTGGGTGCGGCGTTCCTGTCGGTCATGGTGATCCCCTCTCGCAACGCGCTCAGCGCGTGCCGGTCGGTCACCGCGGCGAGCTCTGCGTCGTCGACCCGGCGCATCGCCCGCAGGGCCGCCAGCTCGTCTCCACGAAGGTCGTTCATGAGGTCTCCTCGGTGCCGCGACGGGCTGATGCGTGCTGGTCCGGCGCGGGCACCACCTCGTGCAGCGAGTCCCGCAGCCGGTCGGCGAGCGCGTGCCGCCTCCGCTCTCCGCGGTAGTGGTTCGCGAGGACCCGGCGCGCCACCCCGAACAGCCACGGGCGCGCCTCGTCCCCTCCCGGGACGTCGTCGAGGCGGCGCCACGCCACGAGGTAGGTCTCGGCGACCACGTCCGCGGCGTCCGCCGGGTCGGCGACGCGCCGCACGGCATACCCGAGCAGTGCCGGGTGCGTGCGTTCGAACAGCGCCGAGAACCGCTCCTCGGGCGAGCTCATCGGTCCCCCTCCACGACGACGAAGTCTGACACCACCCCCATGTCCGGACGGCTGCCCACCGTTACACGCGCGTCCGTAGGATGCGCTCATGACCGCACCGGACGTCACCGCCGACTTCCGCGCCGAGGCCGCAGCGCTCGACGCCCGCGACCCGCTCGCCGCCTTCCGCGACCGGTTCCTCACGCCGGAGGGCACCGACCTGGTGGCCTACTTCGACGGCAACTCCCTCGGCCGGCCGGTGGCCGACGTCCAGCGGCGGCTGGCCGAGTTCGTCGCCGGGCCCTGGGGCGACCGGCTGATCCGGTCCTGGGACGAGCGGTGGCTCGACTGGCCGATGCAGGTCGGCGACCGGCTCGGGCGGCTGTGCCTGGGGGCCGCGGCCGGCCAGGTCTTCGTCGGGGACTCCACGACCGTGCTGCTCTACAAGCTGTGCCGGGCCGCGGTGGACGCCATGGCGGAGCAGGGCCGCACCGAGGTCGTGCTCGACACCGACAACTTCCCGACCGACCGCTACGTCCTCGAGGGCATCGCCGCCGAGCGCGGCCTGACCCTCCGCTGGATCGAGACCGACCCCACCGCCGGCGTGACCCTCGAGCAGGTCCGCGAGGTGGTGGGGTCCAGGACGGCGCTCGCCGTCTTCAGCCACGTCGCCTACCGGTCGGGTCACATCGCCGACGCCGCCGGCATCAGCGCAGCCGTCCACGACGCGGGCGGCCTCGTGCTCTGGGACCTCAGCCACACCGTCGGCTCGGTGCCCGCCGACCTCGACGGCTGGGGGGCGGACCTCGCGGTCGGCTGCTCGTACAAGTACCTCAACGGGGGCCCCGGGGCCCCCGCCTGGGCCTACGTCGCCACCCGTCACCAGGACGCGCTGCAGCAGCCCGTCTGGGGCTGGCTCGGGCGGCGGGACGCCTTCGACATGGCCGCCGGGTACGAGCCCGCCCCCGGCCTGCGCTCGTTCGTGTCCGGCACTCCCCCGATCCTGGCCATGGTCCCGCTCGACACGACGCTCGACCTCATCGAGGAGGCCGGGATGGACGCCATCCGGGCCAAGTCGGTCGAGCTCACCGAGCTGGTCCTGCGCATCACCGACGCCCAGCTCGCCCCGCTCGGGGTCGAGGTGGCCAGCCCGCGCGACCCGGCCCTGCGCGGCGGCCACGTCACGCTGCGCCGCCGGGGCTTCCGGGCGGTGACGGCGACCCTCTGGGAGGAAGGAGTCATCCCCGACTACCGCGACCCCGACGGCATCCGGATCGGCCTGTCGCCGCTCAGCACCAGCTTCGCCGAGGTCGTCGAGGGCATGGCCGCCCTGAGCGACACCGTCGAGCGGATCGACGCCTTCCAGTAGCGCCTTCCAGGAACGCCTTCCATGAGCACCTCCAGTAGCGTCGAGCCCATGGCCCCCGCCCCGCGCGCCCTCGTCATCGTCGACGTCCAGAACGACTTCTGCGAGGGCGGCTCGCTCGCCGTGGCCGGGGGCGCGGAGGTGGCACGCCGGATCAGCCTGCACGTCCGCGACCACCGCGGGGCGTATGCCGCCGTGGTGGCCACCGCGGACTGGCACGACGATCCGGGTGCGCACTTCAGCGAGGCCCCGGACCACGTCGACTCGTGGCCCCTCCACTGCCGGGTCGGCACCGACGGCGCCCTGTTCCACCCCGGCGCCGAGGAGGCGTTCGAGCACGTCGTGGCCGTCTTCCGCAAGGGTCGGGACCGCGCGGCGTACAGCGGGTTCGAGGGCTACACGGTCGAGGCCGACCGGCACATCGGGCTCGCGGACTGGCTGCGGGACCGCGCCATCGAGCAGGTCGACGTCGTGGGGATCGCGACCGACCACTGCGTCCGCGCGACCGCCCTCCACGCGGCGGACGCGGGGTTCGGGACGTCGGTGCTGCTCGACCTCACCGCGGGAGTGGCGCCGGTGACCACGGCCGCCGCCCTCGACCAGCTCACGGCCGCGGGCGTCATCCTGACGGGCAGCCCGGTCACCGCCGGCGCGGTCACCGACACCGACTGAGGCGTGTTCCCGCAGCCTCCCAGCGTCGCGCAGCCGCCCCTGCGCTTCTCACACCCTCCCCTCCACCGGTGTGCGGTGACCGTTACGGACGCTTAACGACGATCGCAGGGACCCGAAACACCGCTCAGTGACGCTCCTCGCGTGACCACACAACTCACCCCGACCCCCACCAGCACGGCAGCCCCGGCACTGCGCCGCCCGGGCCGCTGGATCGACCACTGGGACCCCGAGGACCCCACCTTCTGGCACGACGGCGGCCGTCGGACCGCCCGCCGCAACCTCGCGATCTCGGTCGTCGCCGAGTTCCTCGGGTTCTGCGTGTGGGCCCTGTGGAGCGTCGTCGTGCCGCTGCTGCCGGAGGCGGGCTTCCGGCTGACCCTCGACCAGCAGTTCTGGCTCATCGCCGTCCCGAGCCTCGTCGGCGCGACCGTCCGGATCCCCTACACGTTCGCGGTCCCGAGGTTCGGCGGCCGCAACTGGACCATCGTCTCCGCCCTGCTGCTCGTGGTGCCGGCCAGCGCCCTCGCGTGGGTCGTCAGCCGCCCGGACTCCTCGTTCGGGCTGCTGCTGGCCTGTGCCGCCCTCGCCGGCTTCGGCGGCGGCAACTTCGCCTCCTCGATGACCAACATCTCGTTCTTCTTCCCCGAGGCGGAGAAGGGAAAGGCGTTGGGACTCAATGCCGCTGGCGGCAACCTGGGCACCGGGATCGTCCAGCTCGCGGTGCCGGCGGTGATCACCGTCGGGGCCGGCGTCCACCTGGAGCGGGCCGGCCTGGTGTTCGTACCCCTGGCGCTGCTCGCGGCCCTCCTCGCCTGGCGCGGCATGGACAACCTCACGGGCGTCCGGTCCGACTACTCCTCGTTCGCCGCGGCCCTGCGCAACCGTCACACCTGGCTGGTCTCCTTCCTCTACATCGGAACGTTCGGCTCCTTCATCGGCTACTCGGGCGCCTTCCCGACCCTGCTGAGGACCCAGTTCCCCGACACCCCGACGTCCCTGGCGTTCCTCGGAGCGCTGGTCGGGGCCCTCACCCGGCCCCTCGGCGGCATGGTGGCCGACCGGCTCGGCGGGGCCCGCGTGACCATCGCCGCCTTCGCCGTCCTCACGACCGGCACGGTCGGTGCGGTCGCGGGGCTGCGGACGCACGACTTCGGGCTGTTCTTCGCCTCGTTCATGGCGCTCTTCGTCGGGGCCGGCATCGGCAACGGCGCGACGTACCGCATGATCCCTGCCGTCTTCCGTGCCGGCGTCGCCGCCGACGCCCTCCCGACGGCCAGCAAGACGGCAGCCGGCTGCATCGGGATCGCCGGCGCCGTGGGGGCCTACGGCGGCTTCCTCATCCCGCGCGGCTTCGCCGTCGCCAAGGAGTCGTACGGCTCCCTCGTCCCGGCCCTGTGGGTGTTCGTCGCCGCCTACGTCCTCATGGCCGCCACCACGTATGCCGTGTACGCCCGCCGCGGCTCCCGCCTGGGCGCCGCGGGGGTCTGAGGCCGCCATGGGTGCCGTCCCCAGCCACTGCCCCTACTGCGCGCTCCAGTGCGCGCAGGCGCTCACCGCCTCGCCCACCGGGGTCGAGGTGGCGGGCAGGGACTTCCCGACCAACCGGGGAGGCCTGTGCCAGAAGGGCTGGACCAGCGCCGAGCTGCTCCGCGTGCCCGACCGCCTGACGACCCCGCTGGTGCGCTCGCCGGCCGGGAAGCTCGTGCCGGCCGCGTGGGACGAGGCACTGGACCTCGTCGCCGGGCGGCTGGCCGCCATCCGCGACGAGGACGGCCCCGACGCCGTGGCCGTCTTCGGTGGCGGTGGCCTGACCAACGAGAAGGCCTACCAGCTGGGGAAGTTCGCGCGGGTGGCCCTCGGCACCGCCAACATCGACTACAACGGCCGGTTCTGCATGAGCAGCGCCGCCGCCGCCGCGAACCGGTCGCTCGGGATCGACCGCGGGCTGCCCTTCCCGCTGGCGGACCTCGGCCGGGCCGAGGCCGTCGTGCTCCTCGGCAGCAACCTCGCCGAGACGATGCCCCCGGCGGTCGCCCACCTCGCCGGCGCCCGGGGCCGCGGCGGACTCGTCGTGGTCGACCCTCGCCGCAGCGCCACCGCGGGTCTCACCACCGAGGGGGCCGGCCTGCACCTCCAGCCGGTGCCGGGCACCGACCTCGTCGTCCTCCTCGCCCTCCTGCACGTCGTCCTCGCCGAGGGCCTGGCCGACACGGCATACCTGCACCAGCGCACCACCGGCCTCGACGTGGTGCGACGGGGGGCTGCCCTGTGGTGGCCGGAGCGGGCCGAGCAGGTCTGCGGCGTCCCCGCCGAGCTGCTCCGCCGCACGGCCCGGCTCGTCGCCGCCGCCAGCCCTTCGCGGGGCGGCCGGGGGGCGGTCATCCTCACCGGGCGGGGGGTCGAGCAGTCGCGACAGGGGACGGCGACCGTCACCGCGGCGATCAACCTCGCTCTGGCGCTCGGGCTGCCGGGCCGTCCCGCGAGCGGCTACGGGGCCGTGACCGGGCAGGGGAACGGGCAGGGCGGCCGCGAGCACGGGCAGAAGGCCGACCAGCTGCCCGGGTACCGGATGGTCACCGACCCCGCCGCCCGCGCCCACGTCGCCTCGGTGTGGGGCGTCGACCCCGACGGCCTCCCGGGCCCGGGCCGGCCGGCGGTCGAGCTGCTCGACGCCCTCGGGCGGCCCGGCGGCCCGAGGGCGCTGCTCGTCCACGGCTCGAACCTCGTGGTCAGCGCACCTCACGCCCGCCACGTCGAGGAGCGGCTGCGCTCCCTCGACCTGCTGGTCGTCAGCGACCTCGTGCCCGCGGAGACCGCGCAGCTCGCCGACGTCGTCCTGCCGGTCACCCAGTGGGCTGAGGAGGAGGGCACCATGACCTCGCTGGAGGGTCGGGTCATCCGCCGCCGCAAGGTCGTCGAGCCACCGGCCGGCGTGCGCAGCGAGCTGGAGGTGTGGGCCGACCTCGCCCGCCGGCTCGGGTCCCCCGGGCGCTGGCACACCGACGCCTCGGCCGTCTTCGACGAGCTCGCCCGCGCCAGTGCAGGCGGCCGCGCGGACTACAGCGGTCTCAGCCACGCCCGGCTCGACTCGGGCGAGGCGATCCACTGGCCGTGCCCGGCGACACCCGACGACGAGCCGGACCACCCCGGGACGCCGCGGCTCTTCGAGGACTCCTTCCCCACCGCCGACGGGCGGGCCCGCCTGCTGCCGGTCGACCACCTCGGTCCCGCCGACGACGTCCGGCCGGAGGCACCCCTGTACCTCGTGACCGGACGCCTCCTGCAGCACTACCAGTCCGGCGCCCAGACGCGCCGGGTGCCGGCGCTCGCACAGGCCCAGCCCACGGCATACGTCGAGGTGCACCCGCTGCTCGCCGACCGGCTCGGGGTCACCGAGGGTGACCGGGTCCGGCTGCGCACCGCCCGAGGGACCACCACGGCCCCCGCCCGGGTCACGGACACCGCCCGACCGGACACCGTCTTCCTGCCCTTCCACTGGAGCGGCGAGGGCAGCGCGAACACGCTCACCTCGGACGCCACCGACCCCGTCTCCGGCATGCCGGAGTTCAAGGTCTGCGCCGTCCAGGTCACCCGCGCCGTCGAGACGGACCACGACGGCGACACGGACCACGACGGCGACGGCGTGCCACGGCACGGCCACTCCACGAGGGCGGTGGTCGCATGACCAGGGTGGTGGTGGTCGGTCACGGCATGGTCGGGTCCCGGTTCGTCGAGGACCTGGTCGCCGCCGACACGGCGGACCGGTTCGACGTGACGGTGCTGGGCGCCGAGGTCTGCGAGCCCTACAACCGGGTGCTGCTCAGCGAGGTCGTGGCGGGCACGCACGACCTCTCGGGCATCACCCTGCCCTCGCCCGCCGGGCCTCGCGTCACCGTCCACCGCGACACCGAGGCCGTCGTCCTCGACCGCGAGGACCGCCTCGTGCTCGACAGCCACGGCCGACGGCACCGCTACGACGCCCTGGTGCTGGCCACCGGGTCAAGGGCCCGGGTGCCGCGCCTGAGGGGCCTGGAGCACGGCGCCACGCTCGCCCGGGGCGTCCACCCGCTGCGCACCATCGACGACGCCCGTGAGGTGGTGGCCGCGACCCTGAACGCCAGGTCCGCGGTCGTCCTCGGGGCCGGTGTCCTCGGGCTCGAGGTGGCCTGCGGGCTCACCCGTCGCGGGCTCGCCGTCACCGTGGTGCACCCGCAGGACACAGTGATGGACCGCCAGCTCGACGCCTCCGCCAGCCGCGTGGTCCAGGACGCGATGGACCGCCTCGGCATCGCCCACCGGGTGGGCGTCGGCGCCGAGGAGTGCCTGACCGCCGGGGGCCGGCTCACCGCGGTGCGCCTCGAGGACGGGAGCGTCCTCGACGCCGACCTCCTCGTCCTCGCGACCGGCGCGGTCCCCTCCACGGGGCTCGCTGCCGCCTCGGGTCTGCCCACCGACCGCGGCGTCCTCGTCGGGCCCGACCTCGCCAGCCCTGCCGACCGCCGCGTCCATGCCATCGGCGACTGTGCCCAGCCAGCGGAGGGCGCCACCGGCCTCGTGGCCCAGGGCTGGGAGCAGGGCCGCCACCTCGTCGACCACCTCACCGGGCGCCAGCCCCGGTCCGCGGCGGCCGGGGCGACCGACGTCGTACGGCTCAAGGGCCACGGGCTCGACGTGGTCACCATGGGTGTCAGCGGCTCCCGCGGCGAGGACGAGCCGGCGCTGCGCCGGCTGCGGCTCAGCGACCCGGACCAGGGTCGGCACGTCGAGGTGGTCGTCTCCGGCGGCCTACTGGTCGGCGCGACGTGCGTCGGCGCCGGCCAAGTCGCCGCCGACCTCGTGGCCACCTACACACGCCGGACGCCCGTGCCGGCCGACCCGGCCCACCTGCTGCTCACCTCCCTGGCTCCCGCCACCGAGTCGGCGGCGGTGGGTGCGTCGGGCGCGACGGTGTGCCGCTGCAACGGCGTCACCGGCGCCGACATCGAGGCGGCGGTCGAGGACGGCGCCCACACGGTCGAGGAGGTCGCCGCCGCGACCCGCGCCACTACCGGGTGCGGTGGCTGCCGCGACGACGTGTGCGCCCTGCTGGGCCGGCGCGACGCCTCACAACCTGCCAACCGCACGGTGAGAACCGTTTAACGAAGGGGAAACACATGCACCACAAGAGCGAAACGGCTGGTCCCTAGCGTGGCTGCCATGGTCGAGCAGAGCACCCCGCGCCAGCTCGTCGTCGTCGGCGGCGGCATGGTCGCCCGACGCCTCGTCGACGCGATGCGGTCCCGCGACGCCGCCGGCACCTGGGCGGTCACCGTCCTCGCCGAGGAGCCGCGCGCCCCCTACGACCGCGTCGCGCTGACGTCCTACTTCACGGGTCGCGACCCCGAGGACCTCGCCCTCGGCGACCAGTCGCTGTGGGACGACCCCCTGGTCACGCTGCGCCGCGGCGTCACGGCCACGGCCGTCGACCGCACGGCCCGGACGGTCGCCACCAGTGACGGACGGACGCTGCCCTACGACGCGCTCGTCCTGGCGACCGGCTCGTATGCCGCGGTGCCGCCGGTGCCCGGGCGCGACCTGCGCGGCGCGTTCGTCTACCGCACGATCGACGACGTGGCCGGCCTGCGCGCCCACGTCGAGCGGCTGCGCGGCGAGCTCGACCGACCCGTCCGCGGCGCGGTGGTGGGCGGCGGCCTGCTGGGCCTCGAGGCCGCCGGCGCCCTGCGCGCGCTGGAGTGCGACACCACGGTCGTCGAGTTCGCTCCGCGGCTCATGCCCCTGCAGGTCGACGAGGGCGGCGGTGAGGCACTGCGCCGGCTGATCGAGGCGCTCGGCGTCCGGGTGCTCACCGGCACCGCGACGTCCGGGATCGCCGGTGACCGCGGTCGCGTGGCCCGGATGGAGTTCGCCGACGCCCCCGCCCTCGAGGTCGACGTCGTGGTCTTCGCGGTCGGCGTGCGCCCCCGGGACGAGCTGGCGCGCGACTCCGGGCTCGAGGTCGGCGAGCGCGGCGGGGTGCTCGTCGACGACACCTGCCGCACCGCCGACCCGCACGTCTGGTCCGTCGGCGAGGTCGCCTGCATCGGCGGCCGGTGCCTGGGCCTGGTGGCCCCGGGGTACGCGATGGCCGAGGTGGTGGCCGACCGGCTGCTCGGCGGCTCCGGCACCTTCCCCGGCGCCGACCTGTCGACCAAGCTCAAGCTTCTGGGGGTCGACGTCGCCAGCTTCGGCGACGCCTTCGCCACCGAGCCCGGCAGCCTCGAGGTCGTCATCTCCGACCCGGTGGCCGGGGTCTACAAGAAGCTCGTGATGTCCGACGACGCCCGCACCCTGCGCGGCGGAATCCTCGTCGGTGACGCCAGCGCCTACGCGGCCCTGCGCCCCATGGTCGGTCGTGCCCTCGGCGGCGACCCCGCCGCGCACCTCCTCCCCGAGGGGTCTGCGCCCGCCCCCGCCGGCGACCTGCCCGACGACGCCGGCGTGTGCTCGTGCAACAACGTCTCCGCCGGGCAGATCCGCTGCGCGGTCACCGAGGGCGGGTGCACCGACCTCGCCGGCGTCAAGGCCTGCACCCGCGCGGGCACCAGCTGCGGGTCGTGCCTGCCACTCGTGAAGAAGCTCGTGACGACCGAGCTCGAGCAGGCCGGCGTCACCGTGAGCACCGCGCTCTGCGAGCACTTCGACCTGTCCCGCGCCCAGCTGTTCGACGTCGTGCGGGTCCAGGGGCTGACGACGTTCAGCGAGATCATCGCCCGGCACGGCCGCGGTCGCGGGTGCGACATCTGCAAGCCGGTGGTGGGCTCCATCCTCGCCTCGCTCGGCACCGGACACATCCTCGAGGGCGAGCGCGCGACGCTGCAGGACACCAACGACCACGTCATGGCGAACCTCCAGCGGGACGGCTCCTACTCGGTCGTCCCACGCATCCCCGGCGGCGAGGTGACGCCCGAGGGGCTCATCGCGATCGGCGAGGTGGCGAAGGACTTCGGGCTCTACACCAAGATCACCGGCGGGCAGCGGATCGACCTGTTCGGGGCGCGCATCGAGCAGCTCCCCGCGATCTGGAAACGCCTGGTGGACGAGGGGTTCGAGTCCGGCCACGCGTACGGCAAGTCGCTGCGCACGGTGAAGTCGTGCGTCGGGTCGACGTGGTGCCGCTTCGGCGTGCAGGACTCGGTCGGCCTCGCGATCGCGCTCGAGCTGCGCTACCGCGGGCTGCGCAGCCCGCACAAGCTGAAGCTCGGTGTCTCCGGCTGCGCCCGCGAGTGTGCCGAGGCACGCGGCAAGGACGTCGGCATCATCGCCACCGACCACGGCTGGAACCTCTATGTCGGGGGCAACGGCGGGTTCACGCCACGGCACGCCCGGCTGCTCGCCGAGGACCTCGACACCGAGACCCTCGTGCGGACCATCGACCGGTTCCTCGTCTACTACGTCCGCACCGCCGACCGGCTGCAGCGGACGGCGGCCTGGGTCGAGGAGCACGAGGGCGGGCTCGACGCGATCCGCGCGGTGGTCCTGGACGACTCGCTCGGCATCGGCGCCGACCTCGACGCCACCATGGCGGTGCACGTCGACTCCTACGAGGACGAGTGGGCGGCCGTGCTGGCCGACCCCGAGAAGCTCCGACGCTTCGGCTCGTTCGTCAACGCCCCCGAGGAGCCGGACGACTCACTCGCCTACGTCACCGAGCGCGGCCAGGCCCGCCCGGCGACCGAGGCGGAGCGGAGCAGCGGCGCGGTCCTGGTCGCCGGGACCACGCTGGAGGTGCGGCGATGACCGCCTGGGTGGCGGTCTGCACCCTGGACGTCCTGCCCCGCGAGCGCGGGGTGGCGGCCCTCGTGGCCGGCACCCAGGTGGCCCTGTTCCGCACGCACGACGACACCGTCCACGCCGTGCAGCAGCGCGACCCCTACAGCGGCGCCAACGTCATGTCCCGCGGCATCGTGGGCACCCGAGGCGACGCCCCGACGATCGCCTCGCCCATGTACAAGCACGTCTTCGACCTGCGCACGGGCGTGTGCCTCGACCCGCTGGGCCGTGAGCCCGCGGCGCTCGCGCGGTATGCCGTGCGCGTCGCCGACGGCGTCGTGAGCGTGGCGACCAGCCCGATCGAGGTCGCCGGATGACCACCCTGCTCGGGCTCGACCTGCGCGACCGTCCGGTCCTCGTGGCCGGGGGCGGTCCGGTCGCCGCGCGCCGTGCGGCGGCCCTGGCCGACGACGGGGCGCTGGTGCACGTCGTCGCCCCGGCCCTGTGCGAGGACCTGCACGACCTCGTGGCGCAGGCGCGCGTCCGGTGGTCGCCCCGGGAGGTGCTCGAGCCCGACCTCGACGACGCCTGGCTGGTGCTCGCGGCGACCGACGACGAGCGGGCCAACGGCGAGGTGTGCCGGTGGGCGAGCGCCCGACGGCTGTGGAGCGTCAACGCCGGCCGCGCGCGGGCGGGCACCGCACGGACCCCCGCCACGACCACCCACGCCGGGCTGGTCGTCGGTGTCGTGTCCCGGGACGCGCCCGACCCCGCCCGGGCGGCGGCCGTGCGGGACGCGCTGGCCACGTCCCTGGCCTGCGACGGGCTGGACCTGCGGTCGCGACGAGGTGGCGCCACAGGTGCGCCCGGGACACCCTCGCCACCGGCCGGTGGAGGACGCACCGCGACCGGACGCGTCGTCCTCGTCGGGGGCGGTCCCGGCTCCGCCGACCTGATCACGCTGCGGGGGCGGCGCGCCCTCGACGAGGCCGACGTCGTCGTCACCGACCGGCTCGGACCGACCAGCCTGCTGGCCGACCTGCCACCCGACGTCGAGGTGGTCGACGTGGGGAAGGCGCCCGGTCTGCACGCGGTGCCGCAGGAGGAGATCAACCGCATCCTCGTCGAGCAGGCGCAGCGCGGACGCACGGTCGTCCGCCTCAAGGGCGGGGACCCGTTCCTCTACGGCCGGGGCGGCGAGGAGGTGCTCGCGCTGCGCGAGCACGGCATCCCGGTGGAGGTGGTCCCGGGCGTGAGCTCGGCGCTGGCCGCTCCCCTGGCCGCCGGGATTCCGCTCACGTACCGCGGCACCGTGGCCGCCGTGCACGTCGTCCACGGCCACGCACCGCTGGACCGCGCCGCGGTGGACTGCGTGGTCGACCGCAGCGCCACCCTCGTGCTGCTCATGGCCGTGACGCTCCTCCCCGAGCACGTCGACCGGCTCCTGGCCGCGGGCGCCGACCCGTCGATCCCCGCCGCGGTCGTCGAGCGCGCGACCACCCCGGGCCAGCGGCTCACCTCCGCCCCCCTGGGGGAGCTCGTGACCCGCTGCCACGACGCCGGCGTGCAGGCCCCTGCCGTCGTGGTCATCGGAGACGTCGCCGACCCCGGCCTCCTCGAGCCGCCGCCGTGAGCGGGCCGGCCCTGGGCCAGGTGATGGCCGGCTGCGTGGTGCTCGTCACCGCCGATCGGCGCTCCGGCGAGCTCGCGTCCGCCCTCACCAGGCGGGGTGCCCAGGTGCGCCACGCACCGGCCCTGAGCATCGTGCCGCACGAGCACGACGAGGAGCTGGTCGCCGACACCAAGGCACTCCTCGTCGACCCTCCGGACACCGTGGTGGTCACGACCGGCATCGGGTTCCGTGGGTGGGTCGAGGCCGCCGACACGGTCGGCCTCGCCGAGGATCTCGTCGACGTGCTGGGCAGGGCCCGCATCGTGGCCCGGGGCCCCAAGGCCAGGGGTGCCATCCAGGCCGCCGGGCTGCAGGCCGACTGGGTGGCCGAGTCCGAGACCTCCGCCGAGATCCTCGACCTCCTGCTGGCCGAGGGGGTGGCCGGGCAGCGGGTCGCCGTGCAGCACCACGGCGCCGGGGCCGACGGCCTCGACACCGAGCTCGCAGCCGCTGGGGCCGACGTCGCGAGCCTCGTCGTCTACCGGTGGGGTCCGCCGCCGGAGCCGGAGGCCCTGGTCTGCTCGGTCCGCTCCGCCGCGGCCGGGGAGATCGACGCCGTCGTCTTCACCTCTGCCCCCGGCGCGGCGGCGTGGCTCGCCGCGGCCGACGCCGAGGGCGTCCTGGCCTCGGTCGTCCGGCGCACCACGGCTGGTGGGATGGTCGCCGCCGCCGTGGGGCCCGTGACGGCGCGACCGTTGCAGGCCAACGGGATCGAGCCGCTGGTGCCGGAACGCGGTCGTCTGGGGGCGCTCGTCCGGGCCCTCGTCAACCACTACGAGCAGACGCGCTCCGCGGCCGTCACGACGGTGGCCGGTGCGCTCCAGGTGCGCCGCACGGTGGCACTGCTCGACGGGCACGTGCTCCCGGTGAGCCCCAGCGGGCTGGAGGTCCTGCGTCTCCTCGCGGCAGCCGAGGGTGATGTCGTCAGCCGGCAGGAGGTCCTCGCCGTGCTCCCCGGGGACTCGCGTGACCCGCACGCCGCCGAGGTCGCCGTCGCCCGGCTCCGGGAGGTCTGCGGCCGGTCCCTGGTGCAGACCGTCGTCAAGCGCGGGTACCGGCTGGCACTGGCGTGAGGGACGCGGTCGCTCAGCGCTGCGCGAGGAACTCGCGGGCTCCGCGCAGGCGGGTCTGCAGCACGGCCTGCGTCCGGGTCGCGTCGAGGACGAGCCGGGCCGCCCCGTCCACCCCAGCCGCGGCCCTCGTCGTCGTCGGCAGCCGGGCGGGGTCCAGCCCGTCGCGCGCGGCGACGAGCAGCCCCAGCTCGTGTCGGCTCACGGCGTCCGGGCCGACCGCGTGCAGGACGCCCGCCAGGCCGCGGGCCACCACCTCGAGCAGCGCGTCCGCGAGGTCGTCGACGTGCACGGGACACTTCACGTCGTCGGTGAAGAGGGCGCCCTCACGGGCTCCGGTCGCGAGCGCGTGGACGAGCTGCTCGGTGGGCGACCGGCGCCCGCCCGACAGCCCGAGGACCAGTGACGTGCGCACGACGGCCGCACCCGGGGCACACTCGAGCACGGCCTGCTCCGCCGCCGCCTTCGCCCGGCCGTACGGTGCGACGGCATCCGGCTCGTCGTCCTCGGTGTAGCGGTCCCGGTCGCCCCGGAACACCACGTCGCTGGAGACGTGCACCAGCCGCGCGCCGGAGTCGGCGCAGGCGAGTGCCACGTGCGCGGCACCGCCCGCCGTGGTCGCCCAGTCGTCCTGCCGGTATGCCGTGTGCACGACGACCTCGGGCCGGACCTCCCGCAGCAACGCCACCGTGGCCCCGAGGTCGCGCAGGTCCACCCGCCACGACCACTCGCCGACGGGGTCCGGCGGCCGTGTGGTGAGACACGTGCCGACGACCTCGTGGCCAGCAGCCCGGGCCCTCGACGCGACGACCCACCCCAGCGCGCCGCTGGCGCCGGTGACGAGCAGACGGGTCAGCTGCGACCGCCCTCGACGGCGCCATTCACCTGCACCGGCTGCCCGTCGGCGACGAGCTTCCAGTCGTAGGTCGTGAAGGTCGTCGGGTCGATCGTCCCCTGCTGGGTGACCCAGTCGATGATGAGCTGGCGGATCTCGACCTGGGCGTTGTAGACGACCGGCGCCGTCGTGACCCCCGGGAAGCCACCACCACCGGACTGTCGGTAGTTGTTGATCGCGATGACGAACTGCGCCGTCGGGTCGACCACCTTGCCTGCGTAGGTGAGGTTGGTGATCCGCTGGCCGACGGGCTTGGCGATGTCGATGTCGTAGGCGAGGGATGCGTCCAGGCCGCCCATGACGTCGTAGTTGTAGTCCGGCGTGCCGTTGGGGGCCGTGGACGTCACGGCCCGGGTCACCTGGTCGGGGTCGTACGGACCCGTGCTGGTGACCTGCTGGAAGTAGCGCGCGGAGAACTCGAGGTAGTCCTTGACCTGCGCGCCCGTGAGGACGATCCCCAGCAGCGTGTTGTCGTAGATGTAGAGACCGGCGACGTCGCGGACGGTCACCTCACCGGCGGGGATCGCGGCGTCGGCATTGAAGGGGGCCGCGATCGACAGCACCGGGAGGGACTCCTGCGGGGTCCCGACGAGCGCGGCCTTCACGGCCTGGCCCTGGACGTGGTTGATGAAGTCGAGGGCGGCGGTGTCCTCGAACCGGGCGGTCGCCGCCGACATGGCGTGCGTGCACGTGCCGATGACCGAGTTGACGTAGGTGCGCACCACCGCGTGGTCGTCCGCGAGGAGGGCCGCCACGGTGTCGTCCTCCGGCACGTTCCTGGAGTCCAGGAGGTGGGAGTGCACGTCCTGCAGCACGTAGCGCTTGCCGTCGTGGGTGACGTCGAAGTCGATGACCGACAGCCGCATGCCCCACTTGAGCGGCTCGGTGAGCAGGACCTTCTTGCCCGCCGTAACCTTGCTGTCGACGAACCGCTCGACGATCTCGACGTGCGAGTGCCCGACGAGGATGGCGTCGATCCCGGCGACCTGCTCGGCCAGCTGGGTCGAGGCGTTCTCCGGGTAGGGCAGGGCGTCGCCGTACGACGACGTGCCCTCGGAGCCGGAGTGGCACGCCACGACGACGAGGTCGCAGCCGGCCTGCTTCAGCTTGGGCACGAACACCTTCGCCTGCTCGACGATCCCGGGGAAGCGCAGCTGCCCGTCGACGTTCGCCTTGTCCCAGATGGCCACGCCCGGGGTGACGAGTCCGAGGATCCCGACCTTGAGGGGGTTGCCCAGCCCCCGCACCTTGAAGCTCCTGATCACGTAGGGCTTGAACGCCGGGGCGCCGGTGGTCCAGTCGACGGTGTTGGCCGACAGGAGCGGGAAGTCGCACTGGGACTCGAACGTGCGCAGGGTGTCGATGCCGTAGTTGAACTCGTGGTTGCCCAGCGCAGCGGCGTCGTAGCCGATCTGGTTCATGGCGACCGCCATCGGGTGCTTGGAGCCCCCGGTGATGGGGTCGACCCGCGCGTAGTAGTACGACAGCGGCGTGCCCTGGATGGTGTCGCCCGCGTCCAGCATGAGGGTCCGGTCGGCGCCGCGCTCGGCGCGCACGCCCGCGACCAGGGTGGCGATCTTGGCCAGGCCGACGTCGTTGTGCTTGGAGTCGTCGTACTCGGCGTCCTTGAAGTAGTCCCAGTTGAGGACGTTGCCGTGCGTGTCCGTGGTCCCCATCACCGTGATCCGGTAGGAGACGCCGCCCTTGTTCGGGCCCTTCTCCTGGGCGGCGTGGGCTGTGCCACTGCCGAGGAAAGCGGCGCCCGCGCCGGCACCTCCGACGGCGGCGAGGGCCAGCATCTCCCTCCGGGTGCGCTCGACGGCGACCAGACGAGCGACAGCGGAGTCGGGACTGGGCATCAGGACCTCCTGGGAACCTCGGTGGCCTCGTGGGCCGGCGGCGCCCGCGACGGCGTACGGCTGCCTCGCCGGGGACGGGACGAAGTGTCCACCCTAGCCGCGCGCCGACCGTCGCGGGAGCCCCCTGGGCCGGCAACCGGTCGGCCGCGCCGGCGTGGCCCACCGCCGCGGGCGAGCACGCTCGGCTCGCCCCCGGCCGAGCGGCTCAGGGGTGGGCCGCACGCACCGCGCCGAGCAGCGCCCGGTGCTCGGCGACCCAGCCGGCCCCGGGCCGCACCGGCAGCGAGACCTCGATGCCGGTGCGCGCCTCGTCCCACACGTGCGCGTCCACGCCGCGTCCGTCAGGCCACGGCGTCAGCCGCAGGGCCACGCCGCGGCCGCCGTCACGCCACGAGACGGGGCGCCCCTGCTCGAGCTCGTCGAGGCCGGCCGACCACTCGGCGAGGTCGTCGCGGGAGACGACGTCCGGCCAGCTCCCCCGCACCGCGCCGACGACCTCGACCACGACGTCCAGGTCCGCCGGCCGCGACGGGTGCGCACCGAGCACGTGCACGACGACGCCACAGGTGGAGTCGACGAGGCGGACCAGCGCCACCGAGGTCCTTCCGGCGCCCGGGCCGCCCTGCTGCTCCACGGTCAGCCGATCGAGTAGTCCGAGCCGTCGCGGGAGGCGCCGGCACGGGAGGTGCCGGCGCTCCAGGACAGGGCGTACTTGCCGTCGTCGACGGCCAGCCCCGCCTCCCCCAGCTCCAGCGGCCGGAACGTGTCGACCATGACGGCGAGCTCGTCGAAGTACTCCACCCCGATCGACGCCTCGGACGCCCCGGGCTGCGGGCCGTGGGCGTGGCCGCCGGGGTGCACCGAGATCGACCCCTTGCCGATGCCCGAGCCCTTGCGTGCCTCGTAGTCGCCGTCGACGTAGAACATGATCTCGTCGCTGTCGACGTTGGAGTGGTAGTACGGCACCGGGATCGACAGCGGGTGGTAGTCGACCTTGCGCGGCACGAAGTTGCAGATCACGAAGTTCCAGCCCTCGAACACCTGGTGCACCGGCGGCGGCTGGTGCACCCGCCCGGTGATCGGCTCGAAGTCACGCACGTTGAACGCGTACGGGTACAGGCACCCGTCCCACCCCACGACGTCCAGCGGGTGGAACGGCAGCTCGTGCACCGTGCCGACGATCCCCGACGGGCCGTTCCCCCGGTGCTTGATGAACACCTCGGACTCCTCCGTCGCCTTCTCCCCCACGTCCTCGGCAAGCAGCGGCCCCTGCGGCGCCCGCAGGTCCCGCTCGCAGTACGGCGCGTGCTCCAGCAGCTGGCCGAACCTGGACAGGTAGCGCTTGGGTGGGGTGATGTGGCTGTTGGCCTCGATGCAGTACGCCCGCAGCGGGTCCTTGGTCGACCGCTTGGGGATCCAACGGTGGGTCGTCGACCGCGGGATGACCAGGTAGTCGCCCTCGGCCACGTCGAACGCCCCGAACACCGTCTCGACCCGGGCCCGGCCGCGCTCGACGTACACGCACTCGTCCCCGATCCCGTTGCGGTACCACGGGCTCGGCGCACCGGCCACGGCATACGAGATCCGCACGTCCCCGTTGCCCAGCACCAGCCGGCGCCCCGTCACCACGTCGGTGTCCTTCACCTGCCTGGGCGTGAACAGGTCGTGCAGCCTCAGGTGCCGCGGCTGCAACGGGTGGTTCGGCGTCGTCGCCAGGTCCGGCAGCACCCACTCCCGCGCCCCGGACACCGTCGAGGGGATGTTGCGGTGGTACAGCAGCGAGGAGTCCGAGGAGAACCCCTCCTCCCCCATCAGCTCCTCGTAGTACAGCTCACCGGGCCTGCCCCGACCGCCCGGACGCCGGTGCTGGGTGTGCCGCTTCGGCGGGATGCTGCCCATCGCCTGGTAGTGCGCCATCGCTCGCTCTCTCGTCGTCGAAAGGGTGCTGGGTCCGAGCATGTCACGACGGCGCCGGGCCTCGTGGCCCGACCGGGCTGCCTCCCGGCGCCAGTCCGCCGGCGGCTGCGGGTGACGTCCCGGCTCGTGGCTACTGCACCTGCATGAGCCCAACCGCAAGGGATCGGGCCACACTCGGGGCAACCCCCTCCAAAGACCACCGACGCGGTGGCGGCACCCTCGAGAAAAGGGGTTCGACCCATGTCCATCGACGACCTGGTCGCGGCGACGTCGCGACCGTACCGATCGCTGCTGTGGGACCTCGACTGGTGGGGGACGTTGTTCCAGTCCCGCCAGCTCGGGTTCCACATGCAGCCGCAGACCCAGTCCAACTGGTGCTGGGCCGCGACCGCGACGAGCGTGTCGCACTACTACTGGTTCTGGAGCTCGTGGACCCAGTGCCGGGTCGCGAACGCCGAGCTCGGGCGCACCGACGCCTGCAACACCCCGGTCCCCGCCGCGGCCAACGTGCCGTGGTACCTCGACCGCGCCCTGACCCGCACGGACAACTTCGTCAGCATCACCGGCGCGGCGACCTTCGCCCAGGTGAAGGCGGAGATCGACGCCGGCCGGCCCGTGGGCGCCCGCATCGGCTGGAGCGGGGGCGGCGGCCACTTCATGTGCATCTACGGCTACAGCCGGTTCCTCGGCCACGAGTACTTTGACATCGACGACCCGATCTACGGCACGTCCCACCTGAGCGTCGCCGACTTCTCCACGAACTACCAGGGCAGCGGCACCTGGACCCACACGTACTACACGAAGAGGTACTTCAGGTTGCCCATCATCCCGATCCTCGTGGCCGAGCCGATCCTGCGGAAGATCTGGGACGTGCGGCCGCTGCTCAAGCTCAAGCAGGCACCGCACGCCGAGGCCGCCCGCGAGTCCGCCGGCGACACCAGCGCCTCGCTCGGCCTGGCCCAGCCGCTCCACGTCGTGGGGCTCGACGCCCTCACCGGCCGGCGCAAGGAGGCGCCCACCGGTACGCAGGTCGGCCTGCGGGTCTACGAGACGCTGGAGGGCGTACCGCAGGCGTGGTTCGACGTCGACGACAGCCGGGAGGGCGAGGTCCGCGGGATGTCCGCGTCCCCGCACCACCTCGAGCCGTTCCGCGCCGCCCTCGAGGTCGCGGTCGCCCGGGCCGGGGAGGACGAGCGGGAGTGCCAGCTGCGGCTCTACCGCGTGCCCGCGCTCAACTTCGAGGCGCTGTGGCTCAGCTACGAGGGCGGCGAGGGCGACCAGCTCGTCCCGCTGACCGCCGTGGGGCCGCTGCCGGCCGGCGAGCCGGTGCCGTTCGTGGACGCGGTCGGGTCGCTGCGCGAGGCGGCGCGTGCGCTCGGCGACATGGACGACACCATGGGCGCCTGAGAGTCCTGCCACCGGCCCACCGAGGCCGGGGCGGCGCCGCGCGGCCGGTCCGCGCGGCGCCGACGCGCGCCAGTAGGGTGCGCGTCATGACGAGGTTGTCGGACGCCGCCGCACCCCGCCCTGCCGAGCCCGGCCTCTTCGCCGGCCTCGTCGACGACGCGGCGGTCTTCCCGCCGGGCAACGCCCCCCTCGAGGAGGCCGTGCGGATGCACCGGGTGCACCGCACCAGCTGGTATGCCGGGCTCGTCGGTCCGCTCCTCGTCCCCGCCTCCGCGGCGGGAGACCTGCCGCCCCTGGTCGCCGGCGCGGGCGCGGGCGCCGCCGCCGCCGACTCCCGCCCGGTGGAGGTGGCGGTCATCGGCCGCCCGGGGGTCCCCGTCGACCAGGTGGTCGAGGCCGTGGCCCTGCTGCAGGCGACCGCGGGGGTCCAGGTCGTCGGGGTCGAGCGCGGCTGGGAGCCGTCGTGGCGCGAGGCGCCCACCCCCGGCATACCGCTGACGCTGGAGGTGCCGCGCGGTGACGCGCAGGCCCAGGCGGTCGCCGACATCGCAGCCGACGCCTCCGACGACCGACCGCTGCAGGCGAAGTTCCGCACCGGGGCCACCGACACGTGGGCGTGGCCCGACGAACGCGAGCTCGCGACCTTCGTGCGCACCGCCGTCGACCACGACCTCGGCTTCAAGCTCACCGGTGGCCTGCACCATGCCGTGCGTGGCACCCCTGACGGGCAGGAGCAGCACGGGCTGCTCAACGTCCTGGTCGCGGTGCGCTGGGCCCTCAACGGCGACGACGTCGACGAGCTGGTGCCCCTGCTGGCAGAACGCGACCCGGCCGTCCTGGTCCCCCACGTCACCCGCATGAGTGCCGCCGACGCCGCCATCGTGCGCGCCTTCTTCCCGGCCTACGGCTGCTGCGGTGTCACCGACCCGATCACCGAGCTGGCCGCCCTGGGCCTCCTGGAGGAGCACGCATGACCACGTCCTGGATCGACCTCGCCGACGACGACGCCTTCGGCCTCGACAACCTACCGTACGGCGTCTTCTCGACGGAAGGCACCGCTCCCCGCGTCGGCGTGCGCGTCGGCGAGTGGGTGCTGGACGTCAGCGAGGTGGCGCGGGTCGGACGGGACAGCGTCGGTGTGGGCGACGGCCCGGACCTCACGGCCGCCTGGGAGCAGCCGAGCCTCAACGCGTTCCTCGAGCTCGGCCGGCCGGCCTGGACCGTCGCCCGGTCGTGGCTGCGGGAGGTGCTCACCGACCCGGTGCACGAGGCGCGCACCCGGCCCCACCTCGTCCCGCTCGCCGAGGTCACGATGCACCTGCCGATCGAGGTCGCCGACTACGTCGACTTCTACGCCGGCGAGCACCACGCGACCAACGTCGGCCGGATCTTCCGACCGGACTCCGAGCCGCTCACCCCCAACTGGAAGCACCTGCCCATCGGCTACCACGGCCGGGCGGGGACCGTCGTCGTCTCGGGTACCGACGTCGTCCGGCCCAGCGGGCAGCGCAAGGCGCCGAGCGACCCGGCCCCGACCTTCGGGCCCAGCCGCAAGCTCGACATCGAGGCCGAGCTCGGGTTCGTTGTCGGCGGCTCGTCCCGGGTCGGCCACCCGGTGCCGATCGACCAGGCCGGCGACCACCTCTTCGGGGTCGTGCTGCTCAACGACTGGAGTGCCCGCGACATCCAGGCGTGGGAGTACGTCCCGCTCGGCCCGTTCCTCGGCAAGTCGTTCGCCACCTCGATCTCGCCGTGGGTCGTCACGCTGGACGCCCTGGGGTCCGCCCGTGTCGACCTGCCCGGCCAGGACCCCGAGCCGCTGCCGTACCTGCGCGGAACCGGCGACGCGGCCCGGGGGCTGGACATCCACTACGAGGTGGTCTGGAACGGCACGGTGGTGTCCCGACCCGAGTACCGCGACATCTACTGGTCACCCGCCCAGATGCTCGCCCACCTGACCGTCAACGGCGCTTCGCTGCGCAGCGGCGACCTCTTCGGCTCCGGCACCATCTCGGGCACCGGACCACGCACCCGCGGCAGCTTCCTCGAGCTCACCTGGAATGGCACGGAGCCCGTGACCCTCGACGACGGCAGCGCCCGGTCCTTCATCGAGGACGGCGACACCCTGGTGCTGCGCGCCTGGGCGCCCGGCCCCGCAGGCTCGCGGATCGGCCTCGGTGAGGTGAGCGGGACGGTCGTCGCCGGGGGCTGAGGGCCCGAGAGCCTGAGTTCCTGAGGGCCCGAGGGCCGTCGCGCCCGGTCAGCCGCGCGGCTGCCTGCCGACCACGACGTTGGTGGCGGCGACCTTGTCGTGCCACGCCTGCCGGTGGGAGTCCCATGCCGGCCAGAGCAGGTCGAGCAGGGCGGCGATCGAGGCGAACGTGCCCAGGAGCGGCACGTTGCCCAGCAGGCCCAGCAGCGTCTGCACCGAGGCGCGCCGGGCCGCCGACGCCAGCGTCAGCGGACCGGGTCGCTCACGCAGCCGGACGGAGATCCCGGCCACCGACTTGCCCGGCGTCGCACCGCTGCGGGTCAGGAAGAAGACCTGGTAGGCGAACGCGACGACTGCCGCGACCAGGCTGAAGCCGGCGAGGTAGCCGTAGTCGATGTCGGAGGTGATCCGCTCCATCGTCGCCGCGTCACCGGAGCGCACGGCGTCGCCGAACCCGTCGAAGAACGGCTGCATCGCCCGGTAGAGCATCCAGCCCCCGAGCAGGGCGCTGACCAGCCCAGTGAGGATGGCGTCGATGAGGTAGGCCCCCACCCGCTGCCAGTAGCTCGCGAGCGGCTGTCCGTCCGGCGTGGTCGGCCCCGTCGCCCAGCCCTGGCCGACCGGCGGCGCGTTCCACTGGTGCTGCTGCGGCGCCCCCGGGAACTGCGGGTTGGGGCGGCCCGGCTGTGTGCCCGGCCCGCGCCCCTGACCTCCCGGCACACCGGCCTGGGGGCCCGCGGCCGATCGCGGGCCACCGCCCGGCGCCCCGGGGTGCGACCCGTGCCCGCCGGGGGACACCCACTGACGGGCGGCCTCTGCTCCGGCCGCCGCCGCCTGCTCGGCCGTGGTTGCCGGGCGGGTGCTCTTGGGCGTCGTGTGCTGGGTCCAGACCACGCCGTCGAAGTACCGCAGCCGGGCGGCGTCCTCCGGGTCGTCGTACCAGCCCGGGCTCGATGGCGTGCTCATGACGACAAGCCTCTCACGCGCTCGATCTCCCGCTGCACCGCGACTCGACGCGTGACGGCATGGTGGCGCGCGTGGGGTGAAACGCCATGAGCGGCAACGACTCCGTGCTGCAGGCCAAGCCCGTCGAGGACGGGCCGGCGTGAGGCGGCAACCGTCGGCTGACCGGGCCGCCCTCGCCGGCCGCACGCGGAGAGCCGGTGTGCCGCGTGGTGACCACGCAGCGCACCGGCTCCGGGCCCCGAAGGGCGCTGGGGCTCAGAGGTTCCCGCGGGCGTCCTGCTCGCGCTCGATGGCCTCGAAGAGCGCCTTGAAGTTGCCCTTGCCGAAGCCGAGCGAGCCGTGCCGCTCGATGATCTCGAAGAACACCGTCGGGCGGTCGCCCAGAGGCTTGGTGAAGATCTGCAGCAGGTAGCCGTCCTCGTCGCGGTCGACCAGGATCTTGCGCTCCTTCAGCTCCTCGATCGGCACGCGCACCTCACCGATGCGAGCGCGCAGCTCCTCGTCCTCGTAGTACGAGTCGGGGGTGTCGAGGAACTCGATCCCGTTGGCGCGCAGCTCGTCCACGGTGCGCAGGATGTCACCGGTGGCCAGCGCGAGGTGCTGCGCACCGGGGCCGGCGTAGAACTCGAGGTACTCGTCGATCTGGCTCTTCTTCTTGGCGATCGCCGGCTCGTTGAGCGGGAACTTCACCCGGTGGTTGCCGTTGGCCACGACCTTGGACATCAGGGCCGAGTAGTCGGTCGCGATGTCGTCGCCGATGAACTCGGCCATGTTCACGAAGCCCATGACCTTGTTGTAGAAGGTCACCCACTCGTCCATCTTGCCGAGCTCGACGTTGCCCACGATGTGGTCCAGGGCCTGGAAGAGCCGCTTGGGGGCGCCGTCCCGCTTGACCCAGGTCGACTCCGTGGCGACGTAGCCGGGCAGGTACGGCCCGTCGTAGCGGGAGCGGTCGACGAGGGTGTGCACCGTCTCGCCGTAGGTCGCGATCGAGGCGATCCGGACCGTGCCGTGCTCGTCGGTGAGGTCCTCGGGCTCGCGCACGACGCGGGCGCCGGCGGAGCGGGCCTGGGCGATGCACTTGTCGACGTCCGGGACCTCGAGGGCGATGTCGACGACCCCGTCGCCGTGCTTCGCGTGGTGCTCGATCAGCGGGCTGTCGGGGCTGACGGCGCCGTTGAGGACGAACCGGATGGACCCGGACTTCAGGACGAACGACTTGTGGTCGCGCTGGCCGTTCTCCGGGCCGGCGTAGGCGACCAGCTCCATGCCCCAGGCGGACTGGTAGTAGTGCGCAGCCTGGGTGGCGTTGCCCACGACGAAGACGATGGCGTCCCAGCCGGTGACCGGGAACGGGTCCTTCGTCTCGTCGTACTCGACGAGGCCGACGAGCTGCTTGAGCTGCTCGAGGTCGAGGTTGGCCTCGCGCTCCTGCGGCGTGAGGTCGAGGTTGGTGTCGCTGGTGGTCGTCATGGCGGCAGGGTGCCGCCCCGTGGGCAGGGTGTGCAACCGTGTGCCGGTCGGCTGCGCAGAGTGCGCAGACTGGTCGCCGGGATGCGGATCCCAGTGGACAATGTGCACATGCCCCTGGACGACCTGGACCGACGCCTGCTCACCCTGTTCACCGAGCGTCCGCAGGTCGGCGTGCTCGGGGCGTCCCGTGAGCTCGGTGTCGCCCGGGGCACGGTGCAGGCCCGGCTCGACCGGCTGGCCACGCGGGGGGTCATCCGGTCCTGGGCCCCCCAGCTCGACCCCGCGGCGATGGGCTACCCGGTCTCGGCGTTCTGCACCCTGGAGATCCGGCAGGGCCGGGGCCACTCCCCCGTCGTCGAGCACCTCGCCCGCATCCCCGAGGTGCTCGAGGCCCACACCATCACCGGCTCCGGCGACCTGTTCATCTCGGTGGTCGCGCGCGACAACGCCGACCTCCAACGGGTGATCGACGCCGTGGTCGACGACCGCCACGTCGTCCGGGCCAGCACCGCGATCTCGCTGGCCACGCGCATACCGCTGCGGACCCTGCCGCTCGTGCAGGCGTCGCCGCCCGGGAGCGGCCCGGTCAACGACGCAGCGAGCTGACCGCCTCGGCGACGACGTCGGGGTCGGCCCAGGCGGGGTCCTCCCGCAGGCTCGCCGGGGCGTGGACGACCACCTCGTCGAAGCCCGCCTGCTCGGCCTCCCCCACCACGTCGGCCAGCGACTGGGCCGTGGCCAGCGGACGCACCAGGCCCGATCCGACGACGACGACCCGGTGGATGGTCGCCGGGTCACGCCCGATGCGCTCGCACGCCGCCCCGACCCGGTGCGACTGGCGGGCCAGCGCCCCCCACCAGCCGGCGCCGTCGGGGGCGGCGAGGGCCGGTCTCCCGACGGCCACCCAGCCGTCGCCCTGCCGGGCGGCGAGGTCGTAGGCCCGGGGGCCGACCCCCGAGATGAGGACCGGCGGCGGCCCCAGCCCTGTCGCCTGCGGGGGCGGGTGCACCCCGTCGACCCGGACGACCGAGCCCTCCCAGGTCGACCCGCCGAGCCACAGTGCCCGAAGCGCCGACACCGACTCCTCGTAACGCCGCCAGAGGTCGTTCACCGTGACGGCCTCGCCCCTGTCGGCCCGCACGTCGGCGGGGGTACCGGGGCCCAGGCCGAGGACGAGGCGGCCGTCACTGAGGTCCTGCAGCCGCGCCGCCGAGCGGGCCAGGGCGGTGGGGCTGCGGACCGCGAGGCAGGCGACCAGCGTGCCGAGGCGCAGGGTCGTCGTGACGCCGGCCGCGGCAGCGAGGGTGGTCCAGCAGTCGGCGCACCACGGCTCCGCCGTCGTGGCGTGGGTCAGGTGGTCGGAGAGGTAGGCCGCGTCGAAGCCGACCTCCTCCAGGCACGTCCACGTGTGCCGCGCCTCCCGCCACGGCTGCTCCTGGAGCACCAGCGCACCGAGCCGCATCCGACCTCCTGAGCACTGGGCGTCGTCGTCCCCGATCGTTCCACCCGTGCGGCTCGCCGCGTGCGGAAATGGCCGCAACTGGGCCCCGCGAGTACGGGGGGCGACCTCGCGCCCGCGCCGGTGCGCGCCCGGTCCGGCCCGGCCGAGTCCGGCCCGGCCCGGCCCAGCCCGGCGTCAGGCTTCCAGGCGGAACCCGAGCTTGACGGTCACCTGCCAGTGCGCCACGGCACCGTCGGCGATCTGGCCCCGGACGCTCTGCACCTCGAACCAGTCGAGGTTGCGCACCGTCCGCGCGGCCTGCGTCACGGCGTTGTCGACGGCTGCCTCGATGCCGTCGGGTGAGGTGCCGACGACCTCGGAGATGGAGTACACGTGGTTGGCCATGGCGCTGCTCCGTCCTCGGCGACGGAGTCGCCGTCCCGGCCCACGCTAGCCCTGCGCGCCCGGCGCGTCAGCAGGTCGGCGCACGCCGCCGGTCCCCGACCGCGCGGCTCGCGGTCAGGTGGCGTTGCCGAGGGCGAAGGAGACGACGACCGAGGCGGCGATGACCAGCCCACCGAGGGACAGCAGCACGCCCCCTGCGCCGCCCCGGGTCACGACGCGCCGACGGCTCCCCACGAGGACGAGGCCGATGCCGAGCACGTCCATCGGCAGGGCCGCGAACCACCTCGGCTCGGGCACCGCGACGGCGCCCCAGGTGAACAGGGCCGCGACGAGGACGCCCAGCACCACGAGGACCGTCCGGGTGACGGTGATCCTGCTCTCGACGTAGGCGTTGGCCACGGTTCCACCCCTCGCGAGCGGTTACCGGCGCCCGACGAGCCAGGCGCGCACCTTCTCGATCCGCGCGGCCACCTCGTCGGAGGTCGCCGCGTCGAGGGAGGGCCCGCCGCAGGCGCGGCGCAGGTCGTTGTGCACCACGCCGTGGGGTGCGTTGGTCTTGCGGGCGTATGCCGCGACGAGCCCGTTGAGCTCCTTGCGCTGGGCCGCAAGGGCACGGTGCGCCGACACCGGCTGGGGCGCGGCCTTGGGCCGGCGGCTGCTCTGCGCCGTCTGCCGCTCGTGCAGCAGCAGGGCGACCTGGTCCGGCTCGAGCAGCCCGGGCAGCCCGAGGTAGTCCTGCTCGTCCTGCGACCCCACCGCGGCGCCGAGTCCGAACTGCTTGGCGTCGAAGAGGACGTGGTCGAACTCGGCATCGGACTGCAGCGCCTCGAACGTGCTCTCGTCGAGGCCTGCCGTTCTGGCGGTGCGGTTCGCCGCGGCGACGAGGGCGTCCTCCTCCGCCCACATCGAGGCATCGTCGCCGTCCTTGGTGACACGGTCGAGGGCGTGGTCGCGCTCGTCCTCCAGCCGCGCCGCGTGCTCGAGGATGACGGGCACCGACGGCAGGAACACCGAGGCGGTCTCGCCGCGGCGACGCGCCCGGACGAACCGGCCCACCGCCTGGGCGAAGAAGAGCGGCGTGGAGGTGGACGTGGCGTACACCCCGACACAGAGCCGCGGCACGTCCACGCCCTCGGACACCATCCGCACCGCGACCATCCACCGTGACTCGCTCGAGGCGAAGTCCTCGATGCGTGCGGAGGCGCCGGCGTCGTCGGACAGGACGACCGTCGGCTTCTCGCCGGTGATCGACTCGAGGATCCGGGCGTAGGCGCGGGCACTCGTCTGGTTCGAGGCGATGACCAGTGCCCCGGCGTCGGGCACACCGCGCCGCACCTCCGTGAGCCGCTTGTCCGCGGCCGCGAGGACAGCCGGGATCCACTCGCCCTTGGGGTCGAGGGCGGTGCGCCAGGCCTGCGCCATGGCGTCCTTGGTCAGTGGCTCGCCGAGCCGTGCGGCGATCTCGTCGCCGGCCTTGGTGCGCCAGCGCATCGCGCCGCCGTAGGCCATGAAGAGCACGGGGCGCACGACCCCGTCGCGCAGCGCCTCGGCATACCCGTAGGTGTAGTCGGCGGCCGAGCGGCGGATGCCGGCCCCGTCCATCTCGTAGCGCACGAACGGGATCGGCGAGGTGTCGGAGCGGAAGGGCGTCCCCGTGAGGGCCAGCCGCCGGGTCGCGGGCTCGAAGGCCTCGCGGATGGCGTCCCCCCAGGAGAGGTTGTCGCCGCCGTGGTGCACCTCGTCGAGGATCACCAGGGTGGTCGCGGCCTCGGTGCGGGTGCGGTGCAGGGACGGCCGGCTCGCGACCTGGGCGTAGGTCAGGGCGACGCCGTCGTACTCGCTGGAGTGCCGGGCCGAGGAGTTCGAGAACTTCGGGTCGATGTGGATGCCGACCCGGGCTGCCGCCTCCGCCCACTGGATCTTGAGGTGCTCGGTGGGGGCGACGATCGTCACCGCGGTGATCACGCCGCGCCCGAGCAGCTCGGTGGCCAGCCGCAGCGCGTAGGTCGTCTTCCCGGCGCCCGGGGTCGCCACGGCGAGGAAGTCGCGCGGGGTCGCCCGGAGGTACGTCGTGAGCGCCTCGTGCTGCCAGGCGCGGAGCTTGGACGCCGTCCCCCAGGCCGCCCGCTCCGGGAATGCTGGTGACAGGTGGGAGGCAGCGGCGGTACTCATAGGCCAGCCACGATAACCGTTGCCCGGCAACGACATGCCGAGGCCCCGGCCTGTCCGCCGGGGCCTCGGGGGTGTGCTAGGGCGGGTCGCCCCGGCGCGACGTGCCGAGGATCGCGCCGAGGATCGCGCCGAGCGTGCCCGCGGTCACCTCCCCTGCCGGTACGTCACCCACGCGTTCTGCGCCCGGGTCGTCTGCCCGGCCGTGAAGGTGTTCATGCAGCCGTCGTCGGTGTAGTCCATGAAGTTCTTGATGGGGTCGAGGCCGGCCGAGCTCGGGCAGCTGTCGCGCCCGGTCGGGCAGCCGTACGCCGGCGAGGCCTCGGCGGGGGTGTCGGACACCGAGTCCCCCTGACCGGTGCAGCCGCCCTGGAACGTGTGGTAGAGCCCGAACCAGTGACCGGCCTCGTGGGTGGCGGTGTCGCCCTGGTTGTACGGCGAGGCCGTGCCGCCGGGCAGGCTCTGGTCGAGGACGACGACGCCGTCCATGACGTCGTACGACGACTTGGGGAACGTCGCCCAGCCGAGCAGGCCACCGGAGAGGTTCGCGGTGTAGATGTTCAGGTCGTCCATCGTGCCCTTGCGCAGCGCGGTCTTCATCGCCCGCTCGGCACTGCTGCCCTGGGAGAGGTTGTACCAGGACGCGTTGCTGGTCCTGTCCACGCCGGCCTTGACGAACGAGAAGCCGGTGCCGCTGTAGGCGCTGTTGAGGACGCTCAGCTGGCGGTCCACCAGACCCGACACGTCGCCGGTCGTGCCGCTGGTGATGACGTGCACGTAGACGTTGACGGTCGTCGCACTGAAGGCGCCGCCACCGCCGGGCTTGCGGGCCGACCCGTTGGCGTTCTTGGTGTAGCCCTTGGCCGCCATGGCCCTGGCGAACGCGTCCTCGTAGGCCCGGACCTGCGCCGCGGACAGCTCGTTGCCGTCCTTGCGGTTGCCGCCCTGGGCCGAGCGGGCGGCGTTGACGGGGTCGGAGTGCGTCGCGCACTCGGCAGCGACGGTGGACTCCCCCGCCATGGGCTGGGCCAGTGCGCTGCCCTGGCCGAGCGCGAGGGCAGCAGCGCCCAGCACCAGTGAGGAGAGCGCGAGTCGGGAACGAAGCTTCATGGGCGTCCTTTCGCGGGATGACCACCACGCCCGGTGCGGCGGGCGGCTCTGCGTCGCACGCTAGGAGCCGGAACCTCTGCGGCACTGCGGCAAACCACAGCGGGAGGTCAAGAGTCGCCCATGCTTTGGGTGGCTGCCCGGAGGGCGCCGGCGACCCCGGAGGGCCTCGGCGCACCGCGCCGGTGGCTCAGTCCTCGCCGTCCTGCGGCGCCCGCAGGCCCTCGTAGATCTCCTTGCACGTCGGGCACACCGGGAACCTGTCGGGGTTGCGCCCCGGCACCCAGACCTTGCCGCACAGGGCCGTCACCGGCTCGCCGGACAACGCGCTCTCGAGGATCTTCTCCTTGCGCACGTAGTGCGAGAACCGCTCGTGGTCGCCGGGCTCCTGCAGCTGCTCCTGCACTTCTTCGCGCTCGAGCACGGCGGTGCTCGTCTGCCGCTGCGGCTCCGGCTGTGCCTGTGGGGCGTGCGGGTCGTCCAGGGGGATCTGGGGCTCGCTCATCCCCCGAGTGTATGCCGGGTGGCTCAGTTCATCTCCGGGTCCACCGGGAAGGTGGCCACGAAGGCGAGGTGGTCGCGCTGACGTCGCAGCACCCGCACCCACAGGCTCCGCGGGTCGTCGTCGAAGGCGTCGCGGCCCTCCGCCTCGACCACGTACCAGGACCCGGCCTCGATCTCGTCCTCCAGCTGCCCCGGGGCCCACCCGGCATACCCGGCGAAGATCCGCATGCCGGCCACCTCGGGCATGACGAGCTCGGGCGGGGTGTCGAGGTCGAGCAGGCCGACCCCGCCGAACAGCCGCTTGACCCCCATGGGCTCGACGTCCCCCGGGACCGTCACCAGACCCAGCGCGCTGTCGAGCCCGACCGGGCCGCCCTCGAAGAGCACCTGCGGCGAGGTGACGTGGTCCTGCCACTCGGGCAGGACGGCGTCGACGCGCGCGTCGAGCGGCCGGTTCAGGACGACGCCCTGCGCACCCTCCGCGTCGTGGTGGAGCAGCAGCACGACGCTCCGGGCGAACACCCCCTCCTCGATCTGGGGTGTCGCCAGCACGAGGCTGCCGGACAGCTCGCTGGTCTCCACTCCCCCATTCTGCCCACAAAGCCACGGCCCCGGTCACGAGGACCGGGGCCGTGGCTGAACAGGTGACGCCGAGGTCAGTCGCGCGGCGCCCGACGCGCGCCGCCGAAGGTGCGCCCGCCCTGGCGACCCCGCGGGCCGCCACTGCGGGGCCCACGCGGGCCGCCACGGTGCTGGCGCTTCTCGCCCTCGAGGAGCCGCTTGAACCGCTCCTCGGACACCGGGACCCCGCTCGGGGCTGTGGCGCCGGTCGCGGCGAGCCGCTCGTCACCCGGGACGGCCCGGGTGGGCATGGCGTCGATGCCGGCCTCGCGCGCCATCCGCTCCATCGTCTTGCGCTGGTGCGGCAGGGCGAGGGTCACGACGGTGCCCTTGTCGCCCGCGCGGGCGGTGCGGCCCGAGCGGTGCAGGTAGTCCTTGTGGTCGGCCGGCGGGTCGACCTGCAGGACGACCGACACGTCGTCGACGTGGATGCCTCGGGCCGCGACGTCCGTGGCGACGAGCACCGGCAGGCTGCCGTCGCGGAACGCACCGAGGACGCGGTTGCGGGCGCCCTGTCCGAGACCGCCGTGCAGCGCCGCGGCGAACACGCCCTGCTCACGCAGCTGCATCGCGACGCGGTCGGCGCCCAGCTTGGTGCGGACGAAGACGACGGTGCGGCCCTCGCGGTTGGCGACCTCCGCGGTGATGACCTTCTTGTGCACCGGCTCGATGAGCAGCACGTGGTGCTCCATCGTGCTGACCGAGGCCTTGGCGTCATCGGTGGAGTGGGTCACCGGGTCGGTGAGGTAGCGCTCCACGAGGGAGTCGATGCCCTTGTCGAGCGTCGCCGAGAAGAGCAGCCGCTGGCCGCCCTCCGGCATCCGGTCGAGGATCGCCGTGACCTCGGGCATGAAGCCCATGTCAGCCATGTGGTCGGCCTCGTCGAGGACCGCGACCTCGATGTCGCCGAGCTCGACGGCCTCGCGCTCGATGAGGTCCTTGAGCCGGCCGGGCGTGGCGATGAGCACCTCGACGCCACGGTTCAGCGCGTTGATCTGGGTCGTGTAGGACAGGCCACCGGCCACCAGCTTGTGGCGCAGGCCGACGACGTGCACGAGCGGCTCGATCGCGTCCGACACCTGCATCGCCAGCTCGCGGGTCGGCACGAG
Source organism: Phycicoccus ginsengisoli (assembly GCF_054779295.1). NCBI lineage: Bacteria > Bacillati > Actinomycetota > Actinomycetes > Micrococcales > Intrasporangiaceae > Phycicoccus > Phycicoccus ginsengisoli. Next base: position 463,522 of record NZ_BAAGYN010000001.1, on the reverse strand, counting down.
GACCAGGGCGCGGGGGCGCCGCGGGGCGGCCTTGGGGCGCTCGGCCAGGCGGGCCAGCATCGGCAGGCCGAAGGCAAGCGTCTTGCCGGAGCCGGTCTGGCCACGGCCGAGGACGTCACGGCCGGCGAGGGCGTCCGGGATCGTCGCCGCCTGGATCGGGAACGGCGTGGTGATGCCGTCACGGGCCAGCCGCTCGACGAGACGCTCGCCGAGACCCAGGGCGGCGAAGCCGTTGTCGGCGTCGACCGTCACCGGGCCCTCGACGGACTTGCGGGTCGCCTTGACCCAGGTGTCGGCCTCCATGCGCTGGGCCTCCGGGTCCACCTGGTCCTCGAACCGGGCGGGACGGTCGTCGCGGTCGAAGCGACGGGCCGGGCGGTCGTCACGGTCGAAGCGCTTCGCGGGACGGTCGTCGCGGTCGTACTGGCGCGGGCCACGGTTCTCGTCGCGGTCGAAGCGCTTCGCGGGGCGGTCGTCGCGGGCGTACTGGCGCGGGCCACGGTTCTCGTCGCGGTCGAACCGCTTGGCCGGGCGGTCGTCGCGGTCGAACCGCTTCGCGGGGCGGTCGTCGCGGGCGTACTGGCGCGGGCCACGGTTCTCGTCGCGGTCGAACCGCTTGGCCGGGCGGTCGTCACGGTCGAACCGCTTCGCGGGACGGTCGTCACGGTCGAACCGCTTCGCGGGACGGTCGTCACGGTCGAACCGCTTCGCCGGGCGGTCGTCACGGTCGAACCGCTTCGCCGGGCGGTCGTCACGGTCGAACCGCTTTGCCGGGCGGTCGTCACGGTCGTACTGGCGCGGGCCACGGTTCTCGTCACGGTCGAACCGCTTCGCCGGGCGGTCGTCACGGTCGTACTCACGACGCACGAGCCGGTCGGCGTCGCGCGCCGGACGGGTGGTGGACTGTCCGCGGTGGGCCTTCTTGGGACCCTTCTTCGCGGCAGCCTTCTGGTCGGCAGTCCAGCGGGCCTTCTTGGGCGCGGCGGATCGCAGGTTCTTGGGCACAGGTGTTCAGCTCACTTCAGGTACTCGAGGTAGACACGTCTCGAGCCACCTGGCGAGGGCAACCGGGGAAGACGAGCCTCAGGCCACACGGGCCCGGTGGACCGGATCGACGGTCGTCATCCGGTGGGCGTCAGTCGGCCTCGGGGACATCGGTGTGGCTCCACTGCCACGGGTGGCGCTGCCAGGCGCCGCCGAACTGAGCCCGACCAGTCTACCAGCGGCGCCGAGCCCTCCAGACCAGCACGAGGGTGACGCCGAGCACCACGCCGGACAGGTCCGCCACGGCGTCCCAGACGTCGCCGTCGCGGTGCGGCAGCAGGTAGTGCTGGACGAGCTCGCTGACCGGGGCGTGCAGGGCGAGCAGGCCCACGAGCCACGCGGGCCGCAGCCCCGCGAGCAGGCCGACCACGGTCGGGACACCGAACAGCAGGACGTGGACGACCTTGTCGGTCCACGTCACCGGCCCCTGCACGTCGACGCGCGGCCAGTACAGGCAGCACAGGTGGACCACCAGGAGCAGCGCGAACCCGACGCGCGCCACCGAGGTCGACCGCGTCGAGGAGGTCCGGGTCGTCGTCTCGCTCACGCGGTGCAGCGTAGACGGGCGGAATCGCCGGCGCGTGACCGGTGTTGGCACCGGACGTGACCTCGCCGACCCCCGGAAGCCCGCGCCCGCTGTCCCTCCTCGACTTCGTGGATGTGCCGTCGGGCCTGACCGCGCAGCAGGCGATCGCCCGGAGTGAGCGCACGATCAGGGCGGCCGACCGGCTGGGCTACGCGCGCTACTGGATCAGCGAGCACCACAGCTTCGCCGGGCTGGCGAGCAGCTCGCCGGAGATCCTCATCGCCCACCTCGCCTCGCTCACCTCGGGCATCCGGGTCGGCGCGGCCGGGATCATGCTCCCCAACCACTCCCCCCTCAAGGTCGCCGAGTGGTTCAAGACCCTCGAGATGCTGCACCCGGGACGGATCGACCTGGGCCTCGGGCGGGCGCCGGGCACCGACCAGCTCACGGCCTTCGCCCTGCGGCGGTCGCGGGAGGCCCTGACCGCCGACGACTTCCCCCAGCAGGCCGCCGAGCTGATCGCGTTCCTGTCGGACAGCTGGCCCGACGACCACCCCTTCGAGGCCGTCCGGGCCACGCCCGTCGTCGACACCAGTCCGGAGCTGCTCATGCTCGGCTCGAGCGGCTGGGGCTCCTCGTTCGCCGCCGTCAACGGGATGACCACGGTCTTCGCCCACCACATGAGCCCCGGGCTCGCGGTCGAGGCGCTGCGGGCGTACCGCCGCGACTTCCGGCCGGGACCGCTCGGCGACACCCCGCGCGTCATCATCTCGGTCCTCGCCCTGGCCACGGAGGACCCCGACGTGGCCGCGGACTTCCGCGCAGGCTGGGCGCTGCAGATGCAGCGCCTGCGGGGCGGCGCCACGACGCGCCCCAGCGCGGAGGAGATCCGCGCCTACCGCCTCAGCCCGGAGTTCGCAGCCGTCGCGCCGAGCCTGGAGGGGCGCGTGTATGCCGGGCCGCCGGCCGAGGTGGCCGCCGGCCTGATCGCGCTCGCCGACGAGGCGGGGGCCGACGAGGTCACCCTCGTGGCCCCGACGCCCGACCTCGACGCCAAGCTGCGCAGCCTCGAGCTGCTGGCTGCTGAGCTCGGCCTGACCCCTCGCGGCTGACCGCGCGAGTCCCTGCCCGGGGCACAGACCCCGGCCGAGCCCGGGCTCCGAGGGGGACCCCGCCGCGGCGGGCTGTCGCGAGGCCGGGCTCAGCCGATGAGCTCGCCGTCGTCGGTCGCGAGCGCCGCGCGCTCGACGGCCTCGGGGGACGTGCCGAGGACGGCGGCCTTGACGGCAGCCGCGACGACGGTCGACACGTCCGGGTGGAACACGCTGGGGATGATGTAGGCCGCGTTGAGCTCGTCCGGGTGCACCACGTCCGCCAGGGCCGTGGCGGCCGCGAGCAGGACGTCCTCGTCGATGGTCCGCGAGGCTGCGTCGAGCAGCCCCCGGAAGACGCCGGGGAACACCAGCACGTTGTTGATCTGGTTGGCGAAGTCCGAGCGGCCCGTCGCGACGACCGCGGCGTGCTGGGCGGCGGCGGTCGGGTCCACCTCGGGCTCGGGGTTGGCCATGGCGAACACGATCGCACCGTCGGCCATCGCGGCGATGTCGTCTCCCGTGAGGATGTGCGGGGCCGAGACGCCGATGAACACGTCGGCGCCCGCGACCGCGGCCCTCAGCGTGCCGCTGACGCCCCGGGGGTTGGTGTGCTCCGCCGACCAGGCCAGCTGCGGGTGGTCACCGGAGGCGATGTCCTCGCGGTCGGGGTGCAGCACGCCGAACTGGTCGGCCACGACGACGTCACGGGCTCCCGCCTTGAGCAGCAGCTTGAGGATCGCGGTCCCGGCGGCACCCGCCCCGGACATGACCACCCGGCACTCGGCGAGCTCCTTGCCGACGACCCGCAGCGCGTTGCGCAGTGCCGCGAGCGTGACGATCGCGGTGCCGTGCTGGTCGTCGTGGAAGACGGGGATGTCGAGCTCGTCGCGCAGCCGCTGCTCGATCTCGAAGCAGCGGGGGGCAGAGATGTCCTCGAGGTTGATGCCGGCGAACACGGGGCTGATCGCCTTGACCGTGCGGATGATCTCCTCGGTGTCCTGGGTGTCCAGGCAGATCGGGAACGCGTCGATGTCGGCGAACCGCTTGAACAGGGCCGCCTTGCCCTCCATGACCGGCAGCGCCCCGAGCGGTCCGATGTTGCCCAGCCCCAGCACCGCGGACCCGTCCGTGACGACGGCGACGGTGTTGCGCTTGATCGTCAGGCGCCGGGCGTCCTCGGGGTTCTCAGCGATCGCCATGCAGACGCGGGCGACGCCCGGGGTGTAGATCAGCGACAGGTCGTCGCGGTTGCGGATCGGCACCTTGGACTCGATCTTGAGCTTGCCCCCGAGGTGGACGAGGAAGGTGCGGTCCGACACCTTGCCGATGTCCACGCCGTGCACGCCGCGCATCGCCTCGACGAGCTCGTCGGCGTGGGCCGTGTCGCGGGCCGCGGCCGTCACGTCGACCCGGAGCCGGTCGGCCCCGGAGGCCGTGACGTCGAGACCCGTGACCAGGCCGCCACCTGCCTCGATGACCCCGGTCAGCTCGGAGACCGCTGTCGCGCGGGCTGGCAGCGTGAGCCGGACGGTGATGGAGTTGGACACGGAGGGCACGGCGGTCATGCCGGCATTCTCCTGATTACTCCGTGGTACGCCGAACCGCGACCGGCTGCTGGGCAGGCGAGGCCTCCGCGTGTCGCTCCCCGCGGGTCCGCAGCACCCCCACGGCCACGATGACGGCCGCGAGCGCCAGGCTCAGCGCCAGCTCGAGCCGGTGGCCCTCCTGGACGAGCATGAGGACGAGGACGAAGACGATGAAGGCGATCGTGGCGTAGGTCAGGCCCGGGTAGAGCCACATCCGTACCGCCGGGTCGTGGCCGGCCTCGTCGAGCTGGCGCCGCATCCGCAGCTGGGACAGGGCGATCACGAGGTAGACAAACAGGGCGATCGCCCCCGAGCTCGCGAGGAGGTAGCCGAAGATCGCCTCCGGGAGCAGGTAGTTGCCGATGACGCCGAGGAAGCCGACCACCGAGCTGGCGATGATCGCCCAGGCCGGCACGCCGCGCTCGGTCGTGCGCGACCAGGCCGACGGCGCGTCGCCACGGCTCGACAAGGAGAACGCCATCCGGGACGCCGTGTAGAGCGAGGAGTTCAGGCACGACGCGACCGCGGTGAGGATGACGAACTCCAGGACCGTCTTGAGGCCGCCGAGCCCCATCCGCTCGAGGGCGAACTGGTACGAGCCCGACCCCCCGGCCGAGAGTCCCTTGTCGTTCCAGGGGACCAGCGCGACGACCACGAGGATGGAGCCGAGGTAGAACAGGCTGATCCGCCAGATCACCGAGTTGACCGCCTTGCGGATGCCGGTCTCGGGGTTCGGGGACTCGGCGGCGGCGATGGTGACGATCTCCGTGCCCATGAACGTGAACATCGTGATGAGCATCGCGGAGAACACGGCGCCGAGGCCCTTGGGCATGAACCCACCGTCCTGCCAGAGGTGGCCCACCCCGGAGGTGTGCGACCCCGGCAGGACGCCCAGCATGGCGAGGATGCCGACGCCGATGAACAGCACGATCGCCACGACCTTGATGAGCGCGAACCAGAACTCGAACTCGCCGTAGTTGCCGACGCTGAACAGGTTCGTCCCGACCAGCAGCCCGGTGATGACCAGCGCGAACACCCACTGCGGCACGGCCGGGAACCAGTCCCCGAGGATCAGGGCGCCGGCAGTGGCCTCGACGGGGATGACGATGACCCAGAACCACCAGTAGAGCCAGCCGATCGAGAAGCCTGCCCACCGCCCCAGGGCCCGGTCGGCGTAGGTGGAGAACGAGCCGGTGTCGGGCTGGGCGGTGGCCATCTCCCCGAGCATCCGCATGACGAGCACCACCAGCGTGCCGGCGAGCGCGTAGGCGAGGAGCACGGCGGGGCCGGCAGTCGCGATGGCGTTCGCGGACCCGACGAAGAGGCCGGCACCGATCACCCCGGCGATCGAGATCATCGTGATGTGCCGCGGTTTGAGGCCGGCCTGGAGCCGGCCACCTCCCGGCTCGTCGGCGGGGACCTCGGCCTCGGACTTCGTCGTCGCGCTCACCCGGTGAGCGTGGACCCTCCGGACCAATGCCGCAAATGGGCTACAAACGCTGCAGGTCAGGAGGATCGACGGCGCCGGGTTGCCCGACGACCCCGGGCTCCCGGACCTCCCCCGCGTCCACGGCGGCCGGGGTCAGCACCCCGGTGCGCATCGCCCTGCGCTGCAGCCGCCACACCCGGCGCAGCAGCCGCCGGCGCAGCAGGTGCTGTCCCGTGACGGCGAGCCAGAGGCAGACGGCAGCCAGGGGCAGCTCGACGACGACGGCCATGCCGAGCGCGAGCCACCGCTCCGTCGTCGTCGGGGCGGTGACCACGTCGAACCACGCGTCGACGACGAGCATCGTCCCGTTCACCGCGGCGAGGGCGGGCAGCCAGGGGGTGAGGTGGACCGCGGCCCAGCCGGTGGCGAGCAGCACCACGACGAGGGCGGCGTCGAAACCGCCCCAGGCGAGGTCGTAGTGGGCTGCCGGGCGCGAGCTGGGCAGCTGGACGGCGAGCCACACGGTCCAGGGGATGGTGAGCAGCGCCAGCACACCGAAGACCCACCCGACCCGCCGGACGGGTGTGGCCTCGGCCGGCCCCGTGGCCGCGTCCTCGCTCATGACCGGCCCGACCCGGCAGCGGCCCGCGTCGTCGAGGAGGACTCCCCTGCCGGAGTCGACCCCGGGGCCGTGGCGGTGAGCAGGTAGCGCTCGTGCTCCAGCTCCTTGCCCCAGTAGACGGTGTCCCACAGGGGCAGCACCCTCGGCTCGCCGACGAGCTCGCGGACGACGGCGGCGAGCTCCTGCGACGGGACGCCGGCGGCCCACGGCATACCCGGCTCCCTCTCCGCGGCCTCGACGCCCCAGCGGCCCTCGATCAGGACCATCCGGCCGCCGGGCCGCAGGAGGCGTGCCCACCGGCGCAACGTGGCCTGCGGGTCGGGCAGGGTCCACAGGATGTGCCGGGCGAAGACGACGTCGAGGCTGCCCTCGGACCACGGCGGCTCCCCGGCGTCGCCCTGCTCGACCCGGACCGCACCGCCGAAGGGGGCGGTCTTGGCGCGGGCCCGGGCCACCATCTCCCCCGAGAGGTCGATCCCACGGACCTGGTGGCCGAGCTCGGCGAGCAGGGCGCTCATGGTGCCGGTGCCGCAGGCGAGGTCACCCACGTCCGAGGGCGTCGTGGGCAGCCAGGTCCGCAGCAGGTCCTTCCACGCGGACCGCACGTCGGAGTCGAGCAGCCCGTGGTCGGCGAAGCTGTCGTACTCCTGCGCGGCCTCGTCCCAGTACTGCCGGATCTGCTCGGTGTCCATGTCCTCCAGCCTAGGCTTGCTCCATGACGGACCACATCGACGTGACCGGCTCGGGACGGACCTCCTCGCCGCCCGACGTCGTGCGGGTCAGCGCCGGCGTCCGGTGCGAGGCGACCGAGGTCTCCGCGGCCCTGGCGGACGCCGCGGCCCGCGCGGCCGCCCTCGCCCAGGCGGCCCGTGACCACGGGGTGGCGCCGGGGGACGTGCGCACCACCAGCAGCGGCGTGCAGCCGCGGTACGACCGCGACGGCACCGCCGTCGTGGGCTACACCGCGCAGCAGGGACTGGCCTTGACCGTGCGGGACCCCGCCCTCGTCGGAGCCCTCGTCGACGCCTTCGCCGGGGCGGCCGGGAACGCCCTCACCATCGACCACGTCGGCCTCGACCTCGCCGACCCCTCGCCGCTGCTGGCGGCGGCCCGCGAGGCCGCCTTCGCGGACGCGCAGGCGAAGGCCGAGCAGTATGCCGCGCTGGCCGGCAGGGGCCTGGGGAAGGTTGTGCGCGTGAGCGACGTTGTCGAGGGTGGTGCCCAGCCCCGGTTCGCCCGGATGGCGGCCGGCGCGGGGGGTCCCTCGCTCGAGCTGGGCGAGAACACAGTGACCGCGACCGTCGCGGTCCGATGGGAGCTGAGCTGACATGGCAAGCGTCGAGCTGACCGCCGACACGTTCGAGAAGACCGTCCTCGAGGGCGGCACCGTCTTCGTGGACTTCTGGGCCGAGTGGTGCGGGCCGTGCAAGCGCTTCGCACCCGTCTACGAGGCGGCGTCCGAGCAGCACGACGACATCGTCTTCGCCAAGGTCGACACCGAGGCCGAGCAGGCGCTCGCCGCCGCCGCCAACATCACCTCGATCCCCACCCTGATGGGCTTCCGCGACGGGATCCTGGTCTTCGCGCAGGCGGGTGCGCTCCCCGCGCCCATGCTCGCGGACGTCATCGGCAAGGTGCAGGCGCTCGACATGGACGAGGTCCGGGCCCAGGTCGAGCAGCAGCGCGCGGGGAGCCAGCCGGGCTGAGCAGCCCTGCACGGCCTGTCAGGTCGTGGCGGGTGCACCCCTGCGCGCTGCCTCGCGACGCACTGCGAGGAACATCCGGTGGGCGGTCACGACGACCGTGGCCCAGGCGAGCCCGAGGACCCAGCCCATGACCACGTCGGACAGCCAGTGGTGCCCGAGGAACACCCGGCTGAGCCCCATCGTGAGCATGAACGCCGCTCCGAGCACGACCGCGGTGGTGCGCGCCCAGGCGTGGTGCACCTTGCGCAGCAGCAGGTAGACGACCACGGCGCCGATGGCGGTGGCGTTGAGCGTGTGGCCGCTGGGGAACGACGGGGACGACTCGTAGGGCGGGACCGCGAACATCTGGGGCGGCCGGGCCCGGCCGACGAGGTCCTTGCCGGCGACCGTGAGGGCCAACGACCCGGCAGCCGCCAGGACCAGCAGCACCACCGGGGTCCACGACCGCCAGGCCCAGACCATGAGGGCCACGACGACCAGGGTCAGGACCGGCATGCCCACCGGCCCTCCGACGTCGGTGTAGGCCGTGACCACCCGGTCCAGCCCGGGCGACCGCCACGCGACGGCCTGGTCGAGCGCGGGCTGGTCGAGCACGGCCACGCCGTTCGCGTCGACGACGGACTCGTAGACGTCCTCCGCGAGCGTCGTGAGGGACGCCGTCAGCGCCAGCCCCAGCACGGCCGTGACGAGCAGCACCCAGTTCGCGACGGTCCACCAGCCCAGCCGCTCGGCATACCGCCCGGCGGTGTGCAGCGCCCGCTCGCGCACCGGGGTCTGGGCCATGCCCCACCCTAAGCCGGGGGACGCGCAAGGGCCCGGTCACGACGTGACCGGGCCCTTGCGGCTCAACGGCGATGTGCGAGCACCACGGTGGTGGAGGTGGCGGGAATCGAACCCGCGTCCACTGACGACTTACCAGGGCTTCTCCGGGTGCAGTGCGCTGCGGATTTTCTCGGCCCCAGGGCTCGCACGCACGCGTCCCCTGACAGGCCCAGCCGAGTGAGAGTCCCGCGCAGCCCCTCGGCATGACTGCGCAGCGAGTTCCCTAGCTGACGCCAGACACTGAGACGGGAACTAGCTCAGGCTGACGGACTTCGTGGCTCGCTCAGGCGGCGAGGGCGAAGTCGGTGCGCTTGGAATTGGCACCTATTGGTTTGCAAGGAGCGTTGACGAGATGACCTTGCATCCTCGACCCGCTTCCCCTGGACAACCGACCAATGTCGAAACCGATCACCCCCGTGCTCCTGCGAGTGCAGGGGTGCTCACACATCCGCTGTTGAGTTGTGGGACCAGCCTACCCTCCAACAGCCGCGGACCCCGCATCCATTCCGCCGGCCCGCTCACCCCCTCCGCCGCGACTGCCGCTCGGGCCGTCCGCCGCGAGCGCCGCTCGGGCCGTCCGCCGCGAGCGCCGCTCGGGCCGTCCGCCGCGGACCGGCTCGGCGCCACCCATCCGGTCCGTCGGTGGTTCCGAACAGGGGGCGAGGGATGACCGGGGAGTGGTGCTGGCGGCGGCCACGGCAGGACCCCGGACGCAGCCGCTGTCCGCACACACACTGGAGACCCTCATGCACGTACGACGCATCGTGGCCGCCCTGGCCACCGCCACGCTCGCCGGCGCACTGTCCCTGGTCGGGGCCGGCTCCGCCTCCGCCCACGGGACGGGAGAGCCGGCGCCCACGGGCACCCGCAGCCTCGCTGCGGTGCTCGCCAAGGACGGATCGGGCTTCGACCGCAACTGGAACGACTTCGACATCGTCGACAACGCCGTGCACGCCGTGCTCGCCGCCAAGCCGGGCTCCCCGGTCGGCGTGCTCGCCGACGGGTCGGTGCCGCTGACGGCGTTCCTGCCGACGGACGCCGCCTTCAGGGCGCTGGCGACCGACCTCACCGGCCAGCACTACACCAGCGAGAGCGCGGTCTTCGCGGCGGTCGCCTCGCTCGGCATCGACACGGTCGAGGCGGTCCTGCTCTACCACGTGGTTCCGGGTGCGACGGTCGACTACCGCGCGGCCCGGGCGTCCGACGGCGCGGTGCTCACCACCGCGTCCGGCGGAACCCTCACGGTGGAGGTGCGCCACCACCGCTGGGTGACCCTGGTCGACGCCGACCCGAACGACGCCAACGCCTGGGTCGTGCGGCCGAACATCAACAAGGGCAACGTCCAGATCGCCCACGGCATCTCGCGCGTCCTGCGCCCCGTGGACCTGTGACCGACCCGGTCACCGCCTGACTCCACCAGTGGAGGCCGTGGCCGCCGCCCTTCCGGGGGCGGCGGCCACGACGCTGTGGTGTCCAGGGCCATTGGTGTCCAGCGCCGTTGGTGTCCAGCGCCGTTGGTGTCCAGCGCCGTTGGTGTCCAGCGCCGTTGGTGTCCAGCGCCACCAGCCCGCCGGCGCGCCGGGCGGGCAGGCTCCCGACTCACTTCCGCGGTGGTGGAGTCGTCGGACGCCCGGGGGGAGCCGTGGGCTTGCCGGTCCTCTTGGTGGTGGGCGACGGGACGGTGGTCGGCGGCGACGTGGCCGCCCGCGGCGAGGTCGGCAGCGGCACCGCGGGTGCGGACGACCGGGACGTCGGGGGCGCAGTGGTGCCGCTGCGGGTCATCGTGGTCGTCCCCGTGCCCGACCGGCTGCCGGACGGGGTGGGCGAGCCCGTGGCCGACGACAGCGGCGACGTGCTGCTCACCGTGGGGACGGCAGGCACCGAGGAGGGGGGCGGCCCCGGCCGGTCGGACGGCCGGACGAGCAGGACGAGGGCGACCACGGCGAGCGCCGTGAGGAGCACGAGGGCGCGTGCCGGCGTGAGGACCCGGCGATGCGCCGCATGACGTCCTGCCACAGGGCCTCCCGGCTCGTTCCTGAGGGTGAGCACGTGACGCCTGCTCGGGTCACGCCGTGGCCCCTGCGGCCGGTCCCACCCTAACCGTCCGCATACCGGTCGTACCGTCTCAGCCATCGGGACCCTCACTAGGATCGAGCGCGCACCGCCCGTTCCCGCGGACCGCTCGTCCGCCCCGAGGAGGTCCCGTGTTCAGCAAGGTCCTGGTCGCCAACCGTGGCGAGATCGCCGTCCGCGCCTTCCGCGCCGCCACCGAGCTCGGGGCCAAGACGGTGGCCGTGTTCCCGTACGAGGACCGCAAGTCCGAGCACGTGCTCAAGGCCGACGAGGCGTACCGGATCGGCGAGGAGGGGCACCCCGTCCGGGCCTACCTCGACCCCGCCGAGATCGTGCGCGTGGCCCTCGAGGCGGGCGCCGACGCGGTGTACCCGGGGTACGGCTTCCTCTCCGAGAACCCCGACCTCGCCCAGGCCTGCGCCGATGCCGGCATCACCTTCGTCGGGCCGCCGGCACCGGTCCTGCACCTCACCGGCAACAAGGCGCGCGCCATCGCGGCCGCGAAGAAGGCGGGCCTCCCCACGCTGCGCAGCGCCCCGCCGAGCACCGACGTCGAGGAGCTGGTCCGCGGCGCGGAGGAGATCGGCTTCCCGGTGTTCGCCAAGGCCGTGGCCGGTGGCGGTGGCCGGGGCATGCGCCGGGTCGAGCGCCGCGAGGACCTGCGCGAGGCGCTCGAGGCGTGCATGCGCGAGGCCGAGTCGGCGTTCGGGGACGCGACGGTCTTCCTCGAGGAGGCGGTCCTCAGCCCTCGCCACATCGAGGTCCAGGTGCTCAGCGACGGCACGGGCGCCGGCCCCGACGGCGGTGTCCTGCACCTGTTCGAGCGTGACTGCTCGGTCCAGCGACGCCACCAGAAGGTCGTCGAGATCGCGCCGGCGCCGAACCTCGACCCCGAGCTCCGGGCGCGGATGTGCGCCCACGCGGTCGCCTTCGCCCGGGAGATCGGCTACGTCAACGCGGGCACCGTCGAGTTCCTCCTCGCCCCCGACGGGCGCTACGTCTTCATCGAGATGAACCCGCGGATCCAGGTCGAGCACACCGTCACCGAGGAGATCACCGACGTCGACCTGGTGAGCAGCCAGATGCGGATCGCCAGCGGCGAGACCCTCGCCGACCTCGGGCTGTCGCAGGACATGCTCCGGATCCGCGGCGCCGCCCTCCAGTGCCGCATCACCACCGAGGACCCCGCCAACGGGTTCCGCCCCGACACCGGACGCGTCACGACCTACCGCTCCGCGGGGGGCGCCGGCGTCCGGCTCGACGGCGGCACCGTCTTCGTGGGCGCCGAGATCGGTGCCCACTTCGACTCGATGCTCGTCAAGCTCACCTGCCGTGGCCGCGACTTCCCCACGGCCGTACGCCGCGCCCGCCGGGCCCTGGCCGAGTTCCGGATCCGCGGGGTGTCGACGAACATCCCCTTCCTCCAGGCGCTGCTCGAGGAGCCGGACTTCCAGGCCGGCCGCCTCTCCACCGCGTTCATCGACGAGCGCCCGGCCCTGCGCACCGCCCGCGTCCCCGCCGACCGGGGCACCAAGCTGCTGACCTACCTCGCCGAGGTCACCGTCAACCAGCCGCACGGTCCCGGGCGCACCCGCGTCTCGCCACGCTCCAAGCTCCCGGAGATCGACCGCAGCACTCCCCCGGCGCCCGGCGCCCGCGACCGGCTCCTGCGGGTCGGCCCCGAGCAGTGGGCACGCGACCTGCGTGAGCAGGTCCCGGTCGGGGTCACCGAGACCACCTTCCGGGACGCGCACCAGTCGCTGCTCGCCACCCGGCTGCGGACCCGCGACCTCATGCACGTCGCCCCGCACGTCGCGCGGCTGACGCCCCAGCTGCTCTCGGTCGAGGCCTGGGGCGGGGCGACGTACGACGTGGCGCTGCGCTTCCTCTCCGAGGACCCGTGGCACCGGCTGGCCGCCCTGCGCGAGGCGATGCCGAACCTGCCGCTGCAGATGCTGCTGCGTGGACGCAACACGGTCGGCTACACGCCCTACCCGACCGAGGTGACCGACGCGTTCGTCGCCGAGGCCGCGAGCACCGGCATCGACATCTTCCGGATCTTCGACGCCCTCAACGACGTCGACCAGATGCGGCCCGCCATCGACGCGGTCCGCGCGACCGGCACCGCCGTCGCCGAGGTCGCCCTCTGCTACACCGGCGACCTGACCAGCCCCGGCGAGAAGCTCTACACGCTCGACTACTACCTGCGCCTCGCCGAGCAGATCGCCGAGGCCGGCGCGCACGTCATCGCCATCAAGGACATGGCCGGCCTGCTGCGCGCCCCGGCGGCCCGGACCCTGGTGACGGCCCTGCGCGAGCGGTTCGACCAGCCCGTCCACCTGCACACCCACGACACCGCGGGCGGACAGCTGGCGACCCTCCTCGCCGCGATCGACGGCGGGGTCGACGCCGTCGACGTCGCCAACGCCGCCCTGTCCGGGACCACCAGCCAGCCCTCGATGTCCTCGCTCGTCGCGGCCACCGACGGCACCCCGCGCGCCACCGGCCTCGACCTGCGCGCGGTCAACGACCTGGAGCCCTACTGGGAGGCCGTGCGCCAGCTCTACTTCCCCTTCGAGTCCGGCCTGCCCGCCCCCACCGGCCGCGTCTACACCCACGAGATCCCGGGCGGCCAGCTGTCGAACCTGCGCCAGCAGGCGATCGCGCTCGGCCTCGGCGAGCACTTCGAGGCGGTCGAGGACATGTACGCCGCGGCGAACCGCATCCTCGGAAACATCGTCAAGGTCACGCCGAGCAGCAAGGTCGTCGGCGACCTCGCGCTGGCCCTGGTCGGCGCCAAGGCGGACCCGGACGACTTCGAGGCCCACCCCACGGCCTACGACATCCCGGACTCCGTCATCGGCTTCCTGTCGGGCGAGCTGGGCGACCCGCCCGGTGGCTGGCCGGAGCCGTTCCGCACCAAGGCGTTGCAGGGCCGCACGCCCAGGCCGCGCCTGTCCGAGCTGTCCCCGGACGACCAGGAGGCGCTCAAGGCCGACCCGAGGAACACGCTGAACCGCCTGCTGTTCCCGGGGCCGACGGCCGACTTCGAGAAGTCGCGCGAGGCCTACTCCGACCTCGCCGTCCTCGGCACCCGTGAGTTCCTCCACGGCATCGAGGTCGGGTCCGAGCACGAGATCGACCTCGAGCCCGGCAAGCGGCTCATCATCGGGCTGCAGTCGATCTCCGACGCCGACGAGCGCGGCCTGCGGACGGTGATGTTCACGATGGGCGGCCAGCTGCGCCCCGTCCAGGTGCGCGACGAGGCCGTCGCCGTCGACGTGCGGACCGCGGAGAAGGCCGACCCGGCGGACCGCTGCCAGGTGGCCGCGCCGTTCGCCGGGGTGGTCAGCCTGGCCGTCGAGGAGGGCACGCCGGTCGAGTCCGGCCAGGTCGTCGCCACCATCGAGGCGATGAAGATGGAGGCCAGCATCACCGCACCGGTGGCGGGCACCGTGCGACGGCTCGCCATCGGCAGCCAGCAGCAGGTCGAGGGCGGCGACCTGCTCCTCGTCCTGGCCACCTGAGCGTCCACCCGGCGCCTCCGGGTGGACGGCAGGGCCCTGACCTGCGGCGTCGCCAGACCTGCAGGGTCGCCGCGGTCGCGTTACGGTCGAAGGAGCACGGTCAAGAAGCGGCCGGTGCGCCCCAGGAGACCGATACGACACGAGGAGAGCGACATGGGCATGGGCGACAAGATGGGCAACGCCGCTGAGCAGGCCGAGGGCAAGGCCAAGGAGGCCGCCGGCAAGGCCACCGACAACGAGCGCCTCGAGGCCGAGGGCCAGGCCGACCAGTCCAAGGCCGACGTGAAGCAGGCGGGCGAGAAGGTCAAGGACGCGTTCCGCGACTGACCCGACGTCCCAGGCCGCCCGCTCGCCACTGCGAGCGGGCGGTGTCGTGTCCGGGCGGTGTCGTGTCCGGGCGGTGTCGTGTCGGGGCTATGTCGTGTCCGGCCGCTACCAGGAGCCGCCGCCCCCGCCGCCCCCGCCTCCTCCGGAGAAGCCTCCCCCTCCGGAGAACCCGGAGCCGCCGGAGCTGCCGGGGGTGCTGGTGAAGGTGCTGCCCGCGGTGCTCGTGAACGAGTCCATCCCGTCGGCGATGCCGCCGAACGAGCCGTAGTCGCCCCCGAGGTACCAGACCGGCATGGCCAGGGGGTGCCCGGCGGCGGCCGCCGCCTCGGCGACCCGCTGGAAGGTCGAGGCCCACTGCGAGGCCACCCCGAAGACGATCGCGTAGGGCAGGTAGCGGCTGAAGACGTCCTGGGCCTCCTCCCACCTGATCTGGTCCGCCTCGGCCGTCACGAGGTACTGCTTGAAGCCCTTGGACTGCGCGAGCACCGCGCTGCCGTCGGCCGTCCGGGCCGCCATCCTGCTGCCGAGGACCATGGTGATGACCCCGGCCAGCACGGCCCCGATCGACAGCGCGAACGACGGTGAGAAGGGCAGACCCGCACCGGACGCGATCCGCGAGAGCGGCTCGTGCAGCCAGAAGAGGCTGACGAAGCCAGCGGCGGCGATGAGGAACCCCAGCCCCTGCCACGTGCCCCGCTGCCTCTGCGGCGACCGCCGGAACCAGCCCCGCTGGACCACCTCGTCGTACATCTGCGCCTGCACCCTGCTCAGGGTCGGCTTGAACCGGTTCTTCAGGTCGGACAGGTCGACCACCTGCCCGCCGCCGGAGAACACGCCGGCGAGCAGCTCGGCCTCGTAGGCGCGCAGGGGCGTGCGGGCCTGCTCGGGCGTCGGCTCGGTCCGGGTGAGCCGCCAGTCCTGGCGGTGGCCGAAACCGCCCTCCCCGACCTGCTCGATGCGCAGGTAGCCCCGCACGGCGAGGTCCACGAGGGTGGCGGCGACGTCGATGGTGTTCGCCGTCTCGTCGATGACGGTGCCGACCAGCCCGGGCTGGACTCCCTGGGGAGGCGTGAACTGGACGGCGACCGTGGGGCTGGCGCCGCGGACGACCGTCGCCTGCTGCCCCACCCCCGGCACGAGGCCCGGGGTGAGCCCGGCGTACTGCTCGTCGCGGCCCCGGGTCCAGACCAGGAGGCCCATGAGGCCGGCCGCGAGCAGCGGCAGGGTGATCCCGGTGCCGAGCGCCAGGGCGCCCAGGACCCTGGACCCCTCGGCCGTCGTCACCTGGTCGCCCGAGACCGCTCCCTCGTGCAGCTGGGGCGCCAGGGTGCCGAACCCCTCCAGCGGGAGCGAGGCGAGGATCGACACCCCCCAGCGGGGTTCGACCGTGCCCACGGAGAACGTCGCCGTCGGGCCCGGGGCACTGTCGCAGCGCTGGCGTGACCCCGGCTCACCGATGAAGCAGTCGACCTTGTCCACGGGGCTCGGTCCCGTCACCGAGGCCGTGACATTCTCGTACAGCTGGTTGTTCGAGGTGTCGAGCAGGTTGTAGTAGAACTCGGCGTGGTCGCTGAACGGGTTCATCACCGCGCCGAGGCGGTAGTGCACGACGTAGGTCTGCGTGCCCTCGACCGTCTGGTCCGGCCGCCCGACCCGGATCTTGGCGTAGGCGCCGTTGTCGTCGATGACGCGGGTGTCGGCGGGGGCGCCGGACGGCGAGCTCGCCGAGACGTCGCTGATGGGGTACTCGCGGTACGTGGTCGGGCTGTCCTGGTAGCCGGCCCGGATCTTCACGTACCGCTCGATCCCGTGCCTGGACTCCCCGCTGGGGAACTGCCACGTGATGTTCTCGGTGACGTCGACGGAGCCGTCCCCCCGCAGGACGAAGTCCACGTGGTACCTCGTCGCCTTCTCCTGCCCGGCCGCGTGGGCGGTCGCCGGTGCGAGCACCGAGACGGCCAGCGCGACGAGCAGGGCGAGGACCGCACCGACGGTAGTGCCTCGCCTGCGCGCGTCCTGCCGTCCGGTCGGCGCGCCCTGCCGTCCGGTCGGCGTGCCCCGGCGTCCGGTCCACGTCCCCCCGCGCACGGTCACCGCCCCCGGGAGTGCAGCGCCCGCTCGGCGTCGCGACGGTCCTGCCGCTCGCGCAGCGTCTGGCGCTTGTCGTACTGGCGCTTGCCCTTCGCGACCGCGAGCTCGACCTTGGCGCGCCCGTCCTTGAAGTAGAGGCTGAGCGGCACGATGGTGTGCCCGGTCTCGCTGGACTTGCGCTGGAGCTTGGCCAGCTCCTCGCGGTGCAGCAGCAGCTTGCGGCGCCGGCGGGGCGTGTGGTTGGTCCACGTGCCCTCGACGTACTCGGGGATGTGCACGCCCTCGAGCCACAGCTCGTCTCCGCGCCACGCGGCATACCCGTCGACGAGCGAGGCACGTCCCATGCGCAGCGACTTCACCTCGGTGCCCATGAGGACCAGGCCCGCCTCGTAGGTGTCCTCGATGAGGTAGTCGTGGCGGGCCTTGCGGTTGCTGGCGACCACCTTGCGCGCCTGTTCCTTGGCCACTGCTGTTCCTGTCCGTGTCGGTCCGGTGCCACGTCGCGCGGCCCGGCGGTCCAACGCTACCGGTCGGACGAACGTGGTCGCCGGGAGGTTTCCCGGGCGCTCGTCAGCGGTCGGGCGAGGTCACAGCCAGCGACGGGGGTCCTTCGGGATGCCGTCCTCGTAGGTCTCGAAGTGCAGGTGGCAGCCGGTGGACTCACCGGTCGTCCCCACGTACCCGATGACCTGGCCGCGGCTCACGTGGCCGCCGCTGACCACGATCCGCTCGAGGTGGTTGTACGCCGTCACCAGGTCCACCCCGCGCAGGATCCCGTGGTCGACCTCGATCCGGTTGCCGTAGCCGCCGGCCCAGCCGGCCGAGATGACGGTCCCGGGCGCGGCGGCGCGCACCGGGGTGCCGCAGTTGGCGGCGTAGTCGCGGCCGGCGTGCAGGCGCCAGTAGTGCAGGATCGGGTGGAACCGCATCCCGAACTCCGAGGAGATCCAGCCGTCGGACGGCCGGGACAGGAAGCCGCCGCCGCTGCTGGGCGGGGCCGGGACGGGCTTGTGCGCCCGGCGCAGCGCCGCCGCCCTGGCCGCGGCCGCGGCCTTGGCGGCCTTCGCACGGGCGACGAGGACCGCCTGCAGCCGAGCCTGCTCCTTCTGGGCGGCGTCGAGGCTCTTGCGCTCGTTGGCCTTCTGGGCCTCGAGGGTCTGGGACTGGGCCGCCTGCTGCACGGCGAGGGCATCGAGCTTGGCCTTGGCGTCGGCGGCCTTCGCCCGCGCGGCCTGGGCCCTGGCCAGTGCCGCCTCGGCGGCCTTCTTCGCGGCGGCGACCTCCTCCCGCAGGGCGCGGATGTGCGCCTCCTGGGCGGTGGCGGCCGCGCGGGCGGTCGCCAGCCGCTGCAGCGACTGCTGCTGCACGTCCATCACCGTGTCGTTCATGGCGATGCGGTTGGCGAAGTCGTCCGGGGTGGTGGCGCTGAGGGCGACCGACAGCTGCCCCATCCCCTGGTCCTGGTAGAGCTGGGACGCGAACCGCGCCACGCGGGTGCGGCTGGCGGAGAGCTGCTTGCGGGTCGAGGCCAGCTCGTCGACGGCCCGCGCCTCGTTGGCCTGAGCCACCTCGAGCTTGACCGCCATGTCGTCGTTGTACGCGTCGGCGGCCGAGACGTCGGCCGTCGCCTTGTCGAGGGCGGCCTGGGCGACGGGCAGGGCGGCCTGGGTGCGACGCAGCGCGAAGTAGGTGTTCTGCAGGGCGACCGAGGTGTCGTCGAGCTGC
This sequence comes from Phycicoccus ginsengisoli, assembly GCF_054779295.1. NCBI lineage: Bacteria > Bacillati > Actinomycetota > Actinomycetes > Micrococcales > Intrasporangiaceae > Phycicoccus > Phycicoccus ginsengisoli. Next base: position 444,950 of record NZ_BAAGYN010000001.1, on the reverse strand, counting down.
TGCTTGAGCGACTCGATCTCCTTGTCGACCTGCTTCTTGGCCTTGTTGGGGTCGGTCGACCCGGGGGCGCGCACGACCGCGCCCGACGAGGCGGTCGGCATGGCGGCCACCGAGGGGGCGGCGATGCCCAGGGAGCAGGCGACCGCGAGGCCGAAGGCGGACAGCCGGAGCCGCCGCGAGGCACGCTGAGACGGGGGGAACGCGCTCATAGGCCTCATTGGTAACACAAACCTCACCGGTTTCGGGGGAAGCGCGGCGAGCCTCGGGCGATCGGACGAGCCGGGCCCGGGCCCTTACCGGTCGTCCCGGTGCGGGCCTTCACTCGGTCGTGCCGGTGCGGGCTCCGGCTCAGACGCGCAGGTACCGGCGCAGCGTCACCCAGCTGGTGAGGATCGCGACGACGAGCATGAGGACCGCGAGCCAGGGGGCGACGTACCAGATGTCGCTCGTACCCACGAGCGGTGCGTCCTGGAGCACCGCCGACACCTTCGGGATGAGGTAGTGCGTCGTCGCCCAGAGACCCGCGATGGCCAGACCGGTGCCGCCCAGGGCAGCCAGCACCGTCTCCATGACGAAGGGCAGCCGGATGGTGAAGTTCGAGGCGCCGACGAGCTTCATGATCCCGGTCTCCCTGCGTCTGCTGAACGCCGCCTGCCGGATCGTGGTGGCCATGAGCAGCACGGAGCAGAGCACCATGAGCAGGGCGAGGAAGAGGGAGCCGACGGTCACGACGTTCATCACCGCGAACAGCTTCTCCAGGGTCTTCTGCTGGTCCTGCACCCGCCCGACGCCCGGCGCCCCCTCGAACGCGCTCACGACGACGTCGAACTTCTTGGGGTCCGTCAGCTGGACGCGGAAGTTCTGCGGGATGTCGCCGACCTGGAGGTACTCCGAGAGGGGTGAGTTGCGGTACTGCTCCTTGAACCGGTCGAACGCCTGCTGCTCGGACTCGTAGTAGACGTTCTTGACCAGGGGCTTCATCTGCTCGAGCTGGGCCTTGAGCGCGTCGCGCTGCTCGGGCGTCACCGCCTTGCCGGCACAGTTCGCGTCGATCGAGTCCTTGCCGCACATGAAGATCGAGACCTGGATCCGGTCGTACCAGTAGCCCTTGAGGGTGGTCACCTGGCTCTGGGCGAGGAACCCGATGCCCATGAGGTAGACCGACACCATCGTCACGAGCATCACCGAGACGGCGATCGAGGCGTTCCGGCGCAGGCCGATCCAGATCTCGCTGAGCATGAACTGCAGTCGCATGGGGTTCGGTTCTCTCCGAGTCTCGTGCCTGGGTCTCGTGCCTGGGTCGTGCGGGGGTCTCGCGCGTCGGTCGGGCCTCCGGGTCAGCGCCCGGTGCCGTAGACGCCCTTGTTCTCGTCGCGGACGACGTGCCCGTTGCTCAGCTCGACGACCCGCTTGCGCAGCTGGTCCACGATGTCGTCGTCGTGCGTGGCCATGACGATCGTGGTGCCCGTGCGGTTGATCCGGTCCAGGAGCCGCACGATGTCCAGGCTCGTGGTCGGGTCGAGGTTGCCGGTGGGCTCGTCGCACAGCAGGATCGGCGGCTTGTTGACGAACGCGCGCGCGATGGCGACTCGCTGCTGCTCGCCACCGGAGAGCTCGTGCGGCAGCCGCTTCTCCTTGCCCTCGAGACCGACCATCTCCAGCGTCTCGGGGACGACCTGGCGGATCGCGTGCCGCGAGCGCCCGAGGACCTGCAGGGCGAAGGCGACGTTCTGGTAGACGTTCTTGTTGGGCAGCAGCCGGAAGTCCTGGAAGACCGTGCCGATCTCGCGCCGCAGCCGCGGCACCTTGCGCGACGGGAGCCGGCCCACGTCCTGCCCTGCCACGAGGACACTGCCCTGGGTGACCCCCTCCTCCTTGAGCACGAGCCGCAGGAGGGTGGACTTGCCCGAGCCCGACGCGCCGACCACGAAGACGAACTCGCCGCGCTCGACGTCGAGGGTGATGTCGCTCAGCGCCGGGCGGGTGGACCGCGGGTAGACCTTGCTGACGTTCTCGAAACGGATCATGCGCGGAGGGGGTGCCTTACGGGAGGTGGACGGACGGCATACCGCGCCGCACGGGGTGGACCACGCGCGACCCCCGCAGGATAGGTCGGCAACCTTCGTATGCCGCGCAGCCGCCGGTTCTCGGCGTTGCGCCCCGGTCAGGCCTGGCTGGCCTTCTCCTGCTCCTTGCGCCAGCGCACCCCGGCCTCGATGAAGCCGTCGATGTCGCCGTCGAAGACGGCCGAGGGGTTGCCGACCTCGTGCTCCGTGCGCAGGTCCTTGACCATCTGGTAGGGCTGCAGGACGTAGGAGCGCATCTGCTCGCCCCAGCTCGCCTTGATGTCGCCGGCCATCTCCTTCTTGGCCGCGGCCTCCTCGGCCTGCTTCTGGAGCAGCAGCCGGGACTGCAGCACCCGCAGGGCGGCGGCGCGGTTCTGGATCTGGCTCTTCTCGTTCTGCATCGAGACGACGATGCCGGTCGGGATGTGCGTCATCCGGACCGCGGAGTCGGTGGTGTTGACCGACTGGCCGCCGGGGCCCGAGCTGCGGAAGACGTCGACCTTGATCTCGTTCTCGGGGATCTCGATCGAGTCCGTCGACTCGATGAGCGGGATGACTTCGACGGCGGCGAAGCTCGTCTGGCGCCGGCCCTGGTTGTCGAAGGGGCTGATCCGCACGAGCCGGTGGGTGCCGCCCTCGACCGACAGGTTGCCGAACGCGTAGGGGACGTCGACCTCGAAGGTGGCGGACTTCAGGCCCGCCTCCTCGGCGTAGGACGTGTCCATCACCTTGGTGGGGTAGCCGTGGCGCTCGGCCCAGCGCAGGTACATCCGCATCAGCATCTCGGCGAAGTCCGCGGCGTCCACGCCGCCGGCACCGGCACGGATGGTCACGACCGCCGCCCGCTCGTCGTACTCCCCCGAGAGCAGCGTGCGCACCTCGAGCTCGGCCACGGCCTTCTTGAGCGAGGCCAGCTCGGCCTCGGCCTCGGCCATCGTCGCGGCGTCACCGCCGTCCTCGGTGCCCATCTCGACGAGGACCTCGAGGTCGTCGATGCGGGCGTCCATGCCGGTGACCCGCTCGTACTCGGCGTTGGCGCGCGAGAGGGCGGAGGTCACCTGCTGCGCGGCCTCGGGGTCGTCCCAGAGGTCGGGTGCGCCGGACTTCGCCTCGAGGTCGGTGATCTGGGCCCGGAGCGCGTCGAGGTCGGTGACCTCGCGCACCGAGGCCATCGTGTTGCGCAGGTCCTTGATCTCCTGGGAAAAGTCGGTCGCCACGAAGGTCAAGCCTAGGGCACCCACGTCGCGTCCCCGACCGGGCCGGCCCTCACCGCCGGCGCGTGCGGGTCAGGACCCGAGCCACGTCACGGCCTGGGAGACGAGCTCCTCCGGCGTGCCCGTGAGGTCGAGGACGACGCCCGACTCGTCGGGCTGCAAGGGCTCGAGGGTCCGCAGCTGGGAGTCGAGCAGGCTCGCCGGCATGTAGTGCCCCTCCCGGACGGCAAGGCGGGCCCGCACCACCTCGGGGGGACCCGCGAGGTGGACGAACTGGACCGGTGGCGGGGCGGTGCGGAGCACGTCGCGGTACGCCCGGCGCAGGGCCGAGCAGGCGATGACCGTCGAGTGGCCCTGGCTGTCCTGGCTGGACATCCACGCGGCCAGGGACTCGAGCCAGGGCCAGCGGTCCACGTCCTCGAGCGGGTGGCCGGCACGCATCTTGGCCACGCTGGCCCGGGAGTGGAACTGGTCCGCCTCCGCGAAGACCATGCCGGTCGCCCGGGCGATCCCCTCGGCCACCGTCGTCTTCCCGCACCCGGAGACACCCATCACGACGACGTGACGGCGGGTGCTCCCGTGGGCGGCGTCCTGCTCACCAGTCATGGACCGTGCCGTCCTTGAGCCGGTTGAAGGGCAGGTAGGCCGGCTGGTACGGGAAGCGCTCCGCCGCGGCCTGGTCGAGCGTGACGCCGAGCCCGGGCTGGTCGCCCGGGTGGAGGTAGCCGTCCTCGAAGGTGAAGGTCTGGACGAAGACCTCGTTCGTGAGGGCGCCGTGGCGCATGTACTCCTGGATCCCGAAGTTGTGGATGGCGAGGTCGAGGTGCAGGGCCGCGGCCATCCCGACCGGCGAGATGTCCGTCGGGCCGTGGATGCCCGACTTGATCTGGTACTGCGCCGCGAAGTCGAGCAGCTTGCGCATCGCCGTGATGCCGCCGGTGTGGGTGACCGCGGAGCGCACGTAGTCGATGAGCTGCTCGCGGATCAGCGTCTGGTAGTCCCACACCGTGTTGAAGACCTCGCCGATGGCCAGCGGCGTCGTGGTGTGGGCCCGCACGAGGCGCAGCGCCTCCTGGTTCTCGGCGGGGGTGCAGTCCTCCAGCCAGAACAGGTCGTACGGCTCGAGGTCCTTCCCGAGACGGGCGGCCTGGATCGGCGTCATCCGGTGGTGCCCGTCGTGCAGGAGGGGCAGCTCGGGGCCGAACTCCGCCCGCACCGCCTCGAAGACCGAGGGGAGGTGCCGCAGGTAGGCGCGGGTGTCCCAGTCCTCCTCCGCGGGCAACGCGGCCCGCTGTGCGGGCTCGTAATCGTACCGGCTGCCTTCGCTGGTCGGCTGGGCCGCGACCCCGTAGACGGCGTTGATGCCGGGGACCGAGGTCTGGACCCGGATGGAGCGGTACCCGAGCTCGAGGTGCTCGCGGATCGAGTCGAAGAGCTCGGCCGTGTCGCGTCCCGACGCGTGACCGTAGGCCATGATCCCCGTCCTGGAGGCGCCGCCCAGGAGCTGGTAGAGGGGCAGGCCCGCTGCCTGCGCCTTGAGGTCCCACAGGGCCACGTCGACGGCGGCGATCGCAGCCATCGTCACGGGCCCTCTGCGCCAGTAGCCGGAGCGGTACAGGAACTGCCAGGTGTCCTCGATGGCGTGGGCGTCGCGCCCGACCAGCAGCGGGGCGACGTGGTCGCTCAGGTAGGACGCCACGGCCAGCTCGCGGCCGTTGAGCGTGCCGTCGCCGAGGCCGACCAGGCCGTCGTCGGTCGTGACGCGCAGGGTCACGAAGTTGCGGTCGGGGCTGCACACGACGACGTCGACAGCAGTGATCTTCACGGGGTCACACCTTCCGGGTGGTCAGCGGTGGGCGGAGCCGGCTGCGGCACCGGCGATGCGGTCGAGGTCCTGCCGGTTCGGCAGGCCCTCCCAGTCGCCGTGGGTGCTGACGGCGACTGCTCCGAGGGCGTTCGCGCGCTCGAGGGCTGCCGCGTCGTCGAGTCCGTCGAGGAACCCGGAGAGCAGCCCTGCGCAGAAGGCGTCGCCCGCACCGATGACGTCCACGGCCGTGACCGGCAGGGCGGCGACGTCCCACCGGTCCTCCGCTCCCCACAGGGTGCTGCCGGCGGCACCGCGCTTGAGGGCGACACGGCCCACCCCGGCGGCGCGGATCGCGCCGACGGCCGCGTCCTCGTCGCCGTCGGCGACCAGCCCGAGCTCGTCCTCGGACGCGATGAGCACGTCGACGTGGGGCAGCAGTGCGCGGAGCACCGCTCGAGCCCGGGCGGAGGTCCACAGCCGCGAGCGGTGGTTCACGTCGAGCGACACCACCGTCCCTGCGGCGGAGGCGACTTCGGCAGCACGCGTCACGGCCTGCGCTGCCGAGTCGGAGAGGGCCGGCGTGATCCCGGTGAGGTGCAGCATCGAGGGAGCCGGGTCCAGCGCCGCCTCGGCATCCCCCGGCTGGAGGGTCGACCCGGCCGAGCCCGTCCGCCGGTACTCGACCCGGACGAGGTCGGCGGTCCTGGTCTCCACGAACATCAGGCCCGTGGGGGCGTCGGGGTCCTGCCGGGCGCAGCGGACGTCGACACCCTCGGCCCGCAGCTCACGCAGGACCAGGTCGCCGAACGGATCCTGGCCGACCACGCCGGCCCACGCCACCTGGTGACCCAGCCGGCCCAGGCCGATGGCGACGTTGGACTCGGCCCCCGCCAGGCGAGCCACCGCCGGGGTGCCGAGGGCGAACGGCCCGGGCCAGCGGAAGGCCACCATGGACTCGCCGAGGGTGACCACCTGCGGGCGGGGCGTCATGACGTGCCTCCGGACAGTGCGGCATACCTGCGGGCTCGGGCGCGCAGCGCACCCAGGTCGCCACCGGAGGCCGCGTCACCGACCAGCGGTCCCCCGACACCCACGGCGAGCGCACCGGCCGCGAGGTAGCCGGGCGCAGCGTCGATCCCCACGCCGCCCACGGCCATGAACGGGAGGTCGGGGAAGGGGTCCCTGAGGGCCTTGAGGTAGGCCGGCCCCCCGAGCGAGGCGGGGAACAGCTTCACGACGGCCGCGCCTGCGGACCTGGCCGCGAGGGCCTCGGTCGGGGTCAGGGCACCAGCCGCGCAGGGGACGCCGCGCTCGGCAGCAGCACGCACGGAGGGGGCCACGGCCGGCGTGACGACGAAGTCGGCGCCCGCGGCCAGCGCCGCGTCCACGTCCTCCGCGGTCAGGACCGTCCCGGCTCCGAGCCGCACCTGCGGGCCGGCGGCAGCGCGGACGCGGGCCAGGACGTCGAGGGCGGACGGTGTCGTCAACGCCACCTCGACGAAGCGGATCCCCTCCTCGAACAGCGCCATGGCGCTGGCCTGCGCCGCGTCCGGGTCGTGTCCACGGATGATCGCCATCACCCTGGCCTCGGACAGCCCGCGCACGAAGCGCGCAGCGGCGCCCGCGTCCGTCGCCCCGGGAGGCGTCACCATTCGGCGAACGAGCCGTCGTCGTGGCGCCACACCGGACCACGCCAGGCGTGCCCGCGCTTGTCCGCGGCGCGGACCACGGCCTCGTCCACCTCGATGCCGAGGCCCGGGCGGGTCAGCCGCTCGATGTGGCCGTCGACGAATCGCAGCGGCTCGGGGTCGACCACGTAGTCCAGCACCTCCGCGCCCTGGTTGTAGTGGATGCCGATGCTCTGCTCCTGGATCAGGAAGTTCGGCGTGGCGAACCCGACCTGCAGGCAGGCCGCGAGCGCCAGCGGCCCCAACGGGCAGTGCGGGGCGAGCTGCACGTCGAAGGTCTCGGCGAGCGCGGCGATCTTGCGCACCTCGGTGATGCCCCCGGCGTGCGAGAGGTCCGGCTGCGCGACGGCGATGCCGGCCTGGAGGACGGGCAGGAACTCCTGGCGCGAGTAGAGCCGCTCCCCCGTGGAGACCGGCGTCGTCGTCGACTGCACGAGCTGGCCGATGAGGTGCGAGTTCTCGGGGACGACGGGCTCCTCGAGGAAGAACGGCCGGAACGGCTCGAGCAGGGGCGCGACCCGTCGCGCGTTCGCCAGGGTGAACCGGCCGTGGAAGTCGACCGCGACGTCGCGGCCGTCGCCCAGGACCTGCCGGGCGGCGGCGACCCGCGCCACGACCCCGTCCAGCTCGGCCACCGAGGCGAGCGGGCTCATCCGGCCGCTGGCGTTCATCTTCACGGCGGTCAGGCCGGCCTGCACCTGCTCGGCGATGTGGTCGGCGACCTCGGCGGGCTCGTCACCCCCGACCCAGCCGTAGACGCGGATCCGGTCGCGGACGGGGCCACCCAGGAGCTGGTGCACCGGGGCGCCCCAGCACTTCCCGGCGATGTCCCACAGCGCCTGGTCGAGGCCGCTCACCGCGCTGGCCAGGATCGGGCCGCCACGGTAGAAGGACCCCTTGGTCATGACCTGCCAGTGGTCCTCGATGCGCAGGGCGTCACGGCCGAGCAGGACCTCGGACAGCTGGTCCACGGCGGTGCGGACGGTCTCCGAGCGGCCCTCGCAGGTGGCCTCGCCCCAGCCGACGAGCCCACCCTGCGTCTCGACCCGCACGAACAGCCAGCGCGGAGCGACGAGGAACGTCTCGACCCTGGTGATGGTGGTGTCCACGGCTCAGCCCTTCGTGGCGCCGGCGGTCAGGCCGGAGACGATGTACTTCTGGGTGAACAGCGCGATGACCATGATGGGCACGGTCACCACGGTCGCAGCCGCCATCAGCCCACCCCAGTCGATGCTGGCATAGCCGACGAAGTTGAAGATCGCGACCGGCAGGGTCTTGGTGTCGGCGCCCGAGAGGACCAGGGCGAACATGAAGTTGTTCCAGGAGAAGATGAACGACAGGATCCCGGCCGTCGCGATGCCCGGAACCGACAGCGGGAGCGTGATCTTGCGGAACGCCCCGATCGGCGTCAGCCCGTCGACCATCGCCGACTCCTCCAGCTCAAGGGGCAGGCTGTCGAAGTAGCCCATCATGATGTAGACGACCAGCGGGAGCGCCACGAACATGTGGCTGAGGATCAGCACCGTGTACCCGCCGACCATGTGCAGGTTGGAGAAGACGTAGTACCACGGCACGAGCAGCGAGACGCCGGGGATGACCCGCGCCATCAGCACCACGAGCGCCGACCGGTTCATCGAGAACCGGCTCATGGAGTAGGCGGCGGGGACCCCGAGGACGATCGACACCGCCGTCGAGACGAAGGCGACCCAGAAGCTGTTGACGACGAACTGGCCGTAGTTCGCCTGCTTGAGGACCTTGTCGTAGTGCTCCAGCGTGGGCCGGAAGAACACCGCCTTCGAGGCGTCGTAGATGTCGACGTTCGTCTTGAACGACGCCAGCAGCATCCACACCAGCGGCGCCAGGAGGCTCAGCACCACGACGACCAGCGCCACGACGCGGAAGACCGGGTAGGCCGCGCGGCGTGGCCGGCGGTGGGGCGCCGGCGCACTGCCGGGAGCCCCCGCCCCCGTCGTGGGCAGTGGGCCGGCTGCGGCCGTGGCGGCACCGGAGCTGGTGGCGGACATCAGAGCACTCCCTTCCGGCGGGCGGTGAGGGCCCACATCGAGCCGACGATGATGAGGAAGAAGATGATGAGGACTGCCGAGGCGATCCCGTACTCGTTGTAGTCGAATGACAGCCCGTAGGCGTAGACGTTGAGGGTCTCGACCTCGTGGTAGGACCCGCCGCCCTTGCCCTTGGTGGCGTAGAGGATGTCGAAGGTCTTGATCGCGTCGATGCCGCGCAGCAGGATCGCGACGACCACCGTCGGCATGAGCATCGGCAGGGTGACGAAGCGGAACCGCTGCCAGGCAGTGGCACCGTCGACCAGGGCGGCCTCGTTCGGCTCGTGCGGCAACGAGGTGAGGCCGGCGAGCAGGATGAGGACCACCATGGGGGTCCACTGCCACACGTCCATGAAGACCGTGGTCATGAGCGCGGCCTTCTCGCTGGCGAGCCACGGCTGCGGCGGGATGCCGAACCAGCCGATGAGCTGGTTGGCGAAACCGATGTTGGGGTCGAAGATGAGCCGCCACATCATCCCGACGGCGACCGGGGTGGCGACCAGCGGCAGCAGGATGGCCACCCGCACCCACTTCTCACCGCGGAACGGCCGCCACAGCAACAGCGCGATCGCCATGCCGAACACGACCTCGAACAGCAGCGCCACGCCGGTGAACTCCACGGTGCGCAGCAGTGCCGGCCAGAACCGCGTGGTGTCCGAGAGGACGTCGGCGTAGTTGGCGAGGCCGACGAAGCTCTTCTCCGCCCGGACCGAGCCCTCGGCGTCGGTGAGGCTGAGGTAGACCGTCCAGGCGATCGGGAAGACGATGAGGACGCCGACGAAGGCCATGGCCGGACCGGCGAACAGCCACTTGCGGTGGTTGTTCGCCCAGCGGGCCAGGGGTGGCGTCGAGTCGTGGCTCAGGGCGCTGGCTGACATGGGGTGCTCCGGGGTGCGTCGTCGGCTGGGAGCCGGGGGCGCTGGGGTGCGCCCCCGGCCCACGGTCACTTGTTCTCGTCGTCCAGGAGCTTCTGGAAGGCCTCGTTGGCCTGGTCAGCCGAGGCGGCCGGGTCCTTGCCGGTGATGGCGTCGACGATCGGCTGGCCCACGATCTCGCGCGCCTCGGGCACCTTCACCACGAGGGGGCGGTCATGGCCGACCCCGTTCTCCGTGCTCACGGCGATCGCCGCGGCGAGGTCCTTGGGGTACGTCGAGGTGCCCTGCGGGTCGCTCCACACGGACTTGCGGGCGCCGGGGACGCCGGACTGCTGGTTCGCGAGGACCTGCTCCTTGCTGGTCGCCCACTGGATGAACTTCCAGGCGTTGGCCTTGTTCTTGGAGGCGTCGTTGATGCCGAGGGCCCACGACGGGACGTTGTACGGCTTGGAGCCCGCCGGGCCGGCCGGGAAGGGCGCGAAGCCGACGGTGTCCGAGACCTTCGACTTGGCCGGGTCGGTGGCGTTCTTGTAGAGCGAGTCGGCCTCGGTGTAGAAGGCGGCCTTGCCCTGGGTGAAGATCGCCATCGCCTCGGGCCAGCTCATGTCCGTGCTGACGTTCTTCGGCCCGGAGTCCTTGATGAGGCCGCCGTAGAAGGCGTACGCCTTCTTGGCCGCGTCGCTGTTCACGGTGGCCTTGCCGCTGTCGTCGATGAAGTCGCCACCGAAGCTGTAGAGGAAGCTCGAGTACTGGGTCACCGCGGCGGACTTCGCCGTCCGGGCGACGAACCCGGCCACGCCGGGGTTCTGCGCCGCCACCTTCTGGGCGTCGGCCTTGAGCTCGTCGAGGGTCTTCGGGGGCTGCGCGATCCCGGCCTTCTTGAGCAGGTCCTTGCGGTAGTAGAGGACCTCCTGCTCGGTGATGAGCGGCACGCCGACGACCTTGTCCTTGTACGTGGTCGAGGTGACCGGCCCGGCCTGGAAGTCGCTCCAGTTCCAGCTGCTGTCGCCCTTGACCTTGTCGGTGAGGTCCGCGAGGTACTTGTTCTTCGCGAAGAGCTTCCCCTCCTGCAGGGGGCGGTACATCATCACGTCGAGGTCGCTGGAGCCCGCGTTGAGCTTGACGTTGTACTGGTCGGACAGCTGGTCCTCGCCGAGCTGGGTCAGCTCCACCTTCAGGCCGGTCTGCTTCTCGAACTCCGGCAGGGACTTCTTGAGGTTCTCGGTCCACACGTGGTTGGCCACGGTGACCCGGAGCGTCTTGGAACCCGCGCCTCCCTCGTCGCCGCTGCCGCTGCCACCCCCGCAGGCGGCCAGCGCGAGGGCCGTCACGACGGCCAGAGAGGTAACGGTCACTGCTGAGGGACGTCTCACGCCTGTCTCCTTCTTCCTGGCCGCCCCGCCGTTGGGACCGTCGCCGGACAGACTCCTTCGTCTGTCGATTGGACGATGTTAGGCAAATAAACCTGCTTTAAGCAACCCTGGGAACTCATGCGTATGCTTTATCCCATGGCGCACCCCGCGGAGGTCGACGACGACCGCACGACCCAGTCGGGGCTGCACGCCCATGTGCTCGACAGCCTCGGCACGGCCATCTGCGGTGGGGCGCTCGAGCCCGGCACCGTGCTCTTCATCGACGACCTGGCCGAGCAGCACACCGTCTCCCGGCCGGTGGTCAGGGAGGTCCTGCGGGTCCTCTCCTCGATGGGGCTGGTCGAGTCACGCCGGCGGGTCGGGACGATCATCCAGCACCCCCGCGGCTGGAACGTCTACGACCCGCTCGTGATCCGCTGGCGGTTGGCGGGGGCCGGTCGCATCGGCCAGCTGCGCTCCATCACCGAGCTGCGCAGCGCGGTGGAGCCGGCGGCCGCGGGCCTGGCGGCGGAGCGGGCCGAGCCGCGGGAGGCCAGCGAGCTGGTCGCGCTCGCCGCGCGGATGTGGGAGGCGGGCCAGGCCGGGGAGATGGACCTGTTCCTCGCCCTGGACATCGAGTTCCACCACCGCGTCCTCGCCGCCTCCCGCAACGAGATGTTCGAGCACCTGCACCAGGCCATCGCCGAGGTGCTCACCGGGCGCCACGCGTACGGCCTGATGCCGCACCACCCGCACGTCGACGCCCTGCAGATGCACGTGGACGTCGCCCAGGCGATCCAACGGCGGGACCTGGAGACGGCCCGCGCCTCGATGGTCCGGATCATGGAGCGCACCATGGACGAGACCAAGGCCATCTGGCAGGAGCAGACGGGCACCCCCGGCCCTGCCTGAGCCGAGGGTGCCGCCAGCGGCTCAGCTCCTCGGAGCCGGCCGCCGAGCCCGTCAGAGCGGGCAGGTGTTGACCAGGTCGCCGCTCGCGGGGCGCGGGACCGTCCGGTCGGCGGGCGGCTGCACGCCCCGGTCGACCCAGGCCGTGAGCGCGTCGAAGCCGGACCGAGCGCACGGCAGCAGGGGGCGCAACCTGTCGGGGAACGCGGCATACAGCCCGTCGGTGTGGGTGCCGTCGGTGATCGTGTAGTACCGGTGCAGGTCACCGCGGCCGGCAGAGTCGATGAGCCGGTCGTACACGTCGGCGTCGGTCCGCGGGGGCAGCAGCGTGTCGAGCGAGCCCTGGACCGTGATGAGCGGCTTGCCCACGCGGCCAGTCAGCTGCACGCTCGCGATCGCGTCCTTCACCGGCTGGGGACGCGAGGCGTAGTCGTAGTCGGCATCGCAGTTCGGCGTGCCGCTGGCGCAGAACGGTGTGCCCGCCTTGAGGTCGCCGTCGTACGAGGGGTCGAACTCCTCGCGGTAGATGCGCTGGGTGAGGTCCCAGTACACCGAGTAGTGGAACGGCCACAGGAACTCCGAACCGGGGACGAACCCGGCCGCGATCATCGCGTCGTGCGCCGCCTGGTCGCCGGTCGCCGCGTACGCGGGGTAGCTCTTCAGCGCGGTCGGCAGGTAGGTGAACAGGTTCGGGCCGTCGGCGCGGAAGAGGGTGCCCTCCCAGTCGAGGCCGCCGTCGTAGAGGTCCGGACGGTTCTCCAGCTGCCACCGGGTGAGGTAGCCGCCGTTGGAGATGCCGAACATGAAGGTCTTCGCCGGCGCCTTGGCGTAGACCTGCTTGAGGACCCGCTTGCCGGCGATCGTGAGCTGGGTGACGCGGCTGTTCCACTCGCGGACCGAGCCGCCGGGGGTCGACCCGTCGTCGTAGAACTTCAGCCCGACGTTGCCCTTGTCCGTGGCGGCGAACGCGTAGCCCTTGGAGAGCACCCAGTCGCTGATGATGAAGTCGTTGGCGTACTGCGCGCGGTTGCCGGGCGACCCGCTGACGACGAGGCCGCCGTTCCAGTGGTCGGGGATGCGCAGGACGAACTGGCTGTCGTGGTTCCAGCCGTTGTTCGTGTTGGACGTCGAGGTGTCGGGGAAGTAGCCGTCGACCTGGATGCCGGGGACGCCGGTCGGGTTCACCGTGCCGGGGGCGTTGAGGCCGGCCCAGTCACTGGGGTTCGTGTGACCGGTCCTGGTGGTCCCGGCCGTGGTGAGGTCCTCGAGGCAGGCGGTCTTCTGGACCTCCGCACCGGGGACGCGGATCTTGGACTCACGGGCACAGTGTGCGCCCTGCGGCTTGTCCGCGGCGGCGGGGCCGGCGGTGAGCAGCGCGGTGCCGAGGGCCAGGGCTGCGGAGGTGGCGAGGGCGGCGTACCGCCGGCGTGACGTCGTTGTCGGGCGCATGGGGGCCATCGTTCGCGCGGCCCGCAGGGGGCTCAATGTGGGGGCGGCACACAGTGCGCCGTTGCCCGATGTGCCCCTGACGTGCGGGTATGCCGGCCGAGGGCACCGCGGCGGCCGGTCCCGACTGCCTCGCGGGCGGCTACCGGCGCCGGACGTCCGGGGGTCAGGCCGTCGCGCGCAACAGGTCGCGGGTGAGCTCGAGCTGGCCGCGGTGCTGGGCCAGCTCCTCGTACACGTGCAGCAGCACCTCGCCCTGGGTGGCGTACTCGTCACGGCGCACCGGGCGCACGGGAGGGTCGGCCGGGCTGGCGTCCCGGACCCAGCCGGCGAAGTCGGCGCGCAGCCGGTCGGTGGCGGCGGCGAGCTCGGCGACCGGTCCGGTCGCGGTGAACTCGGCGTCGCGGTCGCGCGGCACCGGCCGGTCGAGGTTGGTCGTCGACGCCCAGGCAGCGCAGACCCCGAGGCAGTGGGTGAGGATCTGCACCGGGCTGTTGGCGCCGGGCAGGTCGGGGCGGCGGTTGGCCAGGTCGTCGCCGAGCTCGATGACGATGTCGCGCATGGCGACGAGCGCCGCGTCGCTGAACCGCAGGTAGACCTCCGGGGAGATCACGCGCCCTCCCCCGCACCGTCGTCCGTGTCGTCCCCGGCGGCCTGCGCCGCCCCGTCGGCCGACGAGCCCGCCTCGCCCGACGACCCGCCCACCGGTGTGGCCGTGCCGGTCTCGAGCAGCTGCCGGAAGCCGGCCTCGTCGAGGATGGGTCGGCCGAGCTCGCGCGCCTTGTCCTCCTTGGACCCGGCGTTCTCGCCGACGACGACCCAGTCGGTCTTCTTCGACACCGAGCCCGACGCCTTGCCGCCTCGGGCCAGGATCGCCTCCTTCGCCTCGTCCCTACTGAAGCCCTCGAGCGAGCCGGTGACGACGACCGTCATGCCGGTGAGGGTCTGCTCGACCGACTCGTCGCGCTCGTCCTCCATCCGCACCCCGTCGGCGGCCCACTGCTCGACGATCCGCACGTGCCAGTCGTTGCCCTCACCGTCGAACCAGTCGCGGACGGCGTCGGCGATGACACCACCCACGCCCTCGACCCCGGCGAGCTCCTCGACGGAGGCGTCGCGGATGGCCTGCATCGTGCCGAAGTGCTGGGCGAGCGCCCGGGCGGCGGTGGGCCCCACGTGCCGGATCGACAGGGCCACGAGCACGCGCCACAGCGGCTGGCCCTTGGCCTGCTCGAGGTTGGCCACCAGCCGCGCGCCGTTGGCCGAGAGCACGCGCCCGTCGACCACGGACTCCTCGGCGTCGGTCTTCTTCGCCGCCCTCGTGAACAGGGGGACCTGCGCGATGTCCTCGTCGCGCAGGCCGAACAGCCCGCCCTCGTCCTCGAGCACGCCGGAGTCGAGCAGCGCACCGGCGCCCTCCCACCCGAGGGCCTCGATGTCGAAGGCGCCGCGGCCGGCCAGCCCGGCGAGCCGCTCGCGCAGCTGCGAGGGGCAGGTGCGGGCGTTGGGGCAGCGGATGTCCTTGTCGCCCTCCTTCTCGGGCTTGAGCTCGGTGCCGCACGAGGGACAGTGGGTCGGCATGACGAACGCGCGCTCGGTGCCGTCGCGCAGGTCGACGACCGGGCCGAGGATCTCGGGGATGACGTCGCCGGCCTTGCGGAGCACCACGGTGTCGCCGATGAGCACGCCCTTGCGCTTCACCTCGTCTGCGTTGTGCAGCGTCGCGCGCTCGACGGTCGAGCCCGCGACCACGACCGGCTCCATCACGCCGAACGGCGTCACCCGCCCCGTGCGGCCGACGTTGACCTGGATGTCGAGGAGCCTGGTGTTGACCTCCTCCGGCGGGTACTTGTACGCGATCGCCCAGCGCGGTGCCCGGGATGTCGACCCCAGCCGGCGCTGGAGCCCGACCTCGTCGACCTTGACGACGATGCCGTCGAGCTCGTGCTCGACGCTGTGCCGGTGCTCGCCGTAGTAGGCGACGTACTCCTGCACCTCGGCGATCGTGGAGAGGACCGTGAAGTGGGTCGAGATGGGCAGCCCCCAGGCACGGAACAGCTCGTACGCCTCGGACTGCCGCGTGAGGTCGAAGCCCTCGCGGAAGCCGATGCCGTGCACCAGCATCCGCAGCCCACGGGTCGCCGTCACGCGGGGGTCCTTCTGCCGCAGCGACCCCGCGGCCGTGTTGCGGGGGTTGGCGTAGGGCGCCTTGCCGGCCTCGACGAGCGAGGCGTTGAGGTCGGCGAACGCCTCGACGGGGAAGTAGACCTCACCGCGGATCTCCACCCGGGCGGGGTGGTCGCTGCCGGAGAGCTGGTGCGGGATGCCCTCGATCGTCCTGACGTTGTTGGTGACGTCCTCGCCGGTGCGGCCGTCACCACGGGTCAGGGCGCGGGTGAGGCGGCCGTTCTCGTAGAGCAGGTTGACCGCGAGCCCGTCGATCTTCAGCTCGCACAGGTAGTGCAGGTCCGTGGTGCCGGCGTCGCGCTCGACCCGGGCCGCCCACTGGGCCAGCTCCTCGGGGGAGAAGCAGTTGTCCAGGGACAGCATCCGCTCCAGGTGGTCGACCGCCTGGAAGTCGGTCGAGAAGACCGCTCCCCCGACCTGCTGCGTCGGGCTCTCCGGGGACCGCAGCTCGGGGTACTCCCCCTCCAGCTCGTTGAGCCGGCGGATCAGCTGGTCGTACGCGGCGTCGCTGATCGTCGGGGCGTCCTTGACGTGGTAGGCGAACTGCGCCGCGCTCGCCTGGTCGGCCAGGTCGGCCCACTCGTGGCGGGCCTCCTCGGGCACGACCTCGGAGACGAGGGCGTCGCGGGCGGGTGCGCTCGTGCCGTTCTCACTCACGCGCCTCATCCTGCCGCACACCCCCGACGTCCCGCCCGGGACGGCCGGGCACCGGCGCCCGGCGCCGGCGGCGGGCACGGACTGCGGGCACCGGCGGCCGTCCCGGGCCGTCGTCCGGGTGGCAGCCACCCGGCATACCGCGGATCCGTAGCCAAACCCCGCGCCAGCAGGGAGGATGCAGCCAAACGTCCCCGACGGAGTGGAGCGCCCAGCATGACCAACATCGCCACCGACCTGACCACCACCGCCCAGCGGACGCCCGAGCAGTCGGCGATCCGGATCGAGGGCAACAGCATCAGCTATGGCCAGCTCCACGCCATGGCGGCGAAGGTGGCCGGCCAGCTGCGGGCGGCGGGCGTCGAGCCCGGCGACCGGGTGGCGATCATCCTCCCGAACGTGCCGGCGTTCCCGGTGGTGTTCTACGGCATCCTGCTCGCCGGCGGCGTCGTCGTCCCGATGAACCCGCTGCTGAAGTCGGGCGAGATCGACTACTTCTTCACCGACTCCGGGGCCAAGGTGGCGTTCGTCTGGCCCGACTTCGTCGGCGAGGCGACCAAGGGGGCGCAGAGCTCGGGCACGACCATCGTCGAGTGCACGCCCCTCGGCCCGGTCGAGGGCGTCCTGCCCGAGGGCACGCCGATCGCCGAGCCGACCGAGCGCGCGGACGACGACGACGCGCTCATCCTCTACACCTCGGGCACGACGGGCCGGCCCAAGGGGGCCCAGCTCACCCACTCCAACATCCACCTCAACGCCAGGCGCAGCGCGATCGACATCCAGCACACCAGCCCCGACGACGTCCTGATGGGCTGCCTGCCGCTGTTCCACGTCTTCGGGCTCGTCGTGGGGCTGCAGGCCGCCGTGGTCGCCGGCGCGTCGCTGGCGCTCATCCCCCGGTTCGACCCGGAGAGGGCGATCGAGGTGATCGAGAAGGAGCGGGTCACGATCATGCTCGGGGTGCCGACGATGTATGCCGCGATCCTCAACCACCCGCGCTCGGACGGCATGGACGCCTCGTCGCTGCGCGTCTGCTGCTCGGGCGGGTCGGCCATGCCGCACGAGGTGCAGAAGGCGTTCGAGGACAAGTTCGGCTGCATCATCCTCGAGGGGTACGGGCTGTCGGAGACCTCACCGGTCGCGTCGTTCAACATGCCCGACCGCGAGCGCAAGCCCGGCACCATCGGCGTCGCGATCCCCGGCTGCGAGATGAAGCTCGTCGGCATGGACGGCCAGGACGTCGGCCCCGGCGAGGGCGTCGGCGAGATCGCGATCCGCGGCGACAACGTGATGAAGGGCTACTGGAACAAGCCCGAGGCCACGGCCGAGGCGATCCCCGACGGCTGGTTCCGCACCGGCGACCTCGCGACCGTCGACGAGGAGGGCTACTACACGATCGTCGACCGCAAGAAGGACATGATCCTGCGCGGCGGCATGAACGTGTACCCGCGCGAGGTCGAGGAGGTGCTCTACCAGCACCCCGACGTGGTCGAGGCGGCCGTGGTGTCGGTGCCGGACGACCTGCTCGGCGAGGAGGTCGGAGCCGCGGTGGCGCTGCGGCCGGGGGCGACGGCGACGCTCGAGGACGTCAAGCAGTTCGTCAAGGACAACATCGCCGCCTACAAGTACCCGCGCCACCTCTGGCAGGTCGAGGAGCTGCCCAAGACGGCCACGGGCAAGATCTTGCGCCGCGAGGTCAGCAAGCCCGCCGACGCCTAGGCCCGCTTGCGGGCGGGCAGGCCGATGACGACCGCCGAGACGAGCACGACCGCGGCGCCGGCGAGCTGCGGCCAGGCGAGGTGCTCGTGCAGGACGACGACGCCCAGGACCACCGACACCACCGGGATGAGGTAGGTGACGGTCGTGCTGACGGTCGCACCCGCCCCGCGGACCACGTCGAACTGGAGCATGTACGCCAGCCCCGTCCCGACCACGCCCAGGGCGAGCACGGCCAGCAGCGGCAGCACCCAGCCGCCGCCGGCGGGGTCGGCGTGGCCGGACCACGGGGCGGCGTACGCGTCGCGGTGCAGCAGCCACCACACGAGCAGGACCGGCACCATCAGGGCGGTCCCCACGAGCAGCAGGGCCGTCGGCATCGACAGGCCACCCAGGTCGGCCGTGCCGAGGAACCGGCGGTTGTAGGTCCAGCCCAGGCCGTAGCAGGCGCCGGCCACGAGCGTCATCCCGAAGCCGAGCAGGTCGGGCCGGCCGGCGGACTCCCACGGCTGCATGATGACCACGACCCCGACGAAGCCGATGAGCACGGCGGCCAGCTTGCGCGGCGAGAGCCGGTCGGAGGGCAGCAGGAGCAGGGCGAAGAACACGGCGGCCAGCGGGGTCGTCGCGTTGCCGATGCCGGCCAGCGCCGAGGAGACGCGCTCCTCCCCCGCCGCGAACAGGCTGAACGGCAGCGCCGTGAGGAACACGCCCGACACGGCGAGGTGACCCCACACCCGCGGCTCCCGGGGCAGCCGACCACCCGTCACCGACAGCAGCCCGAGCAGGGTCAGCGTGCCGGCGAGGATGCGCAGCCCCGAGATCTGCAGCGGCGCCATGGTGCGCAACCCGACCTTCATGAGCAGGAAGCTCGAGCCCCAGATGAGGGCGAGCAGGAGGTACTTGGCCTGCCACGGCACGCGCGGCGCAGCCGGCCCGGTCGTGTCGGGGGTGCGGGGTGGGGCCGCGACGGTGCTGCTCACTCGGGCGTCAACTCTCGGCTCGTTCGGACCATTCCGCGGCCACGTCGACCGCTGCGCGTGAAACGCGCCAGGCCCCCTCGGGTGTGAGTCCGGCGAGGCCGCACGCGGGGGTGGCGACGAGGTCCCCGAGGGAGGCACGAGGCATACCGGCGTCGGTCCAGCCGCGCTCGACCGCGGCAGCCGCCTCGCGCGCCGTGCCCGAGCCGTCGGTCGGCAGGCACCCGGCCCACACCGCGACCCCGGACTCGACCGTCGCGGCGAGGGACTCCCAGCGCTGGGGGGTGAGGGCGGTCGTGTCGAGCGCGATGGCGCCGACCCCTGTCTGGCGCAGCAGGGGCAGGGGTATGCCGGGGTCGCAGCAGTGCACGACCGTCGCCACGCCCTCGGGGGCGGCGGCCAGGACGTCGCGCAGGCCGGTGGCCACGACCTGCGGGTCGACGGCGCGCAGGTGGCCGTACCCGCTCGCCGTACTCAGCCGGCCGGCCAGCACCGCCGGCAGCGACGGCTCGTCGACCTGCAGGACCAGCCGGGCACCGGGCACCAGCTGCCGCACCCGGCCCAGGTGGACGCGCAGCCCCTCGGTCAGGGAGCCGACGAGGTCGCGGACCGCCCCCTCGTCGGAGACGACCTTCTCACCCCGGTTGAGCTCGACGGCGGCGGCAAGCGTCCACGGCCCGGTGGCCTGCACCTTGAGCTCGCCCTCGTACCCCTCGAAGGCCTCAGCGAGCTCGTCGAGGTCCTGGCGCAGGTAGGCGGCGGCCCGCTCGGCGTCGCGTCCGGGGCGGTCGACGAACCGCCACCCCGACGGCTGCAGGTCGACCGGCAGCTCGACGAGCAGGGCGGCGCCGCGCCCCACCATGTCGGCGCCGGGCCCCCGCGCCGGCAGCTCGGGCAGGTAGGGCAGGTGCCCGTCGGCGAGGAGCTCGCGCACGCCCTTGAGCGCCTCCCGGACGTCGGTGCCGGGGAGGGAGCCGATGCCGGTCGCGCGTGCCACGGGCCGAGGCTACCGACGCCCACCGACGGTGCCAGGCCCGGGTGGGCGACGCACCGGCCCGTGACGGCAGGCGGGCGGCAACGGGCGCTGGCTCGCGTGCTGTGCGTTGCCCCAGCAGCCGGGGCAACGCAGAGCCCCCGGACACCACGGACCGTGGCGGGCCGTGGCGGGCCGCGGCGGGCCGTGGCGGGCCGCGACGCGCCGCGCAGACCGGAGACCAGTTCGGGTGGGCGCTCGGCGCGTCGTGGGCGCCACGCCGGCAGCCGTCGCGTACCGGTCGTCGCCGGGTCGGGCGTCAGCCGCCCGCCGGTCCGGCCGCGTCGTGCTGGGCGACCAGCCGCGCGGGCGCGACACGGCGCCAGGCGTCGTCGACCACGTCCTCGAGCCGCTCCCAGTCGACGTCGACGTCGAGCCAGGCACCGACCCACCCCCGGTGGCCGACGTACGGCGGGCGGAACCAGCGGTCCGGGTCCTCGGCGACCAGCGCCTCCTGGACACCCTCCGGTGCAGCCGCCCAGACCGCCACCCGGTCGTCGTGGTGCCGGTCGGCGGCCATGACGAACGCCTTGCGGCCCCCGGCGAACCACGTCGCCTCACCGTGCGACGTCCGCTCCTCGGTGGCGGGGAGCGCCAGGCAGAGGGCCCGCACCCGCGCCAGCGGCGACCCGTCGTGGATCGTGCGGTCCGGCACCTCCTGACCCCCCGGCATACCGGCTCAGCGCTCCAGCCAGGACGCGGCGATGGTGGCCGATCCCACGACCCGGGTGCCCTCGTAGAGCACCACCGACTGGCCCGGCGCCACGCCGCGCACCCGGGAGCCCAGGCGCACCTGCACCTCGTCGCCGTCCGCCCACGCCGTGGCCGGCACCTCCTCGCCGTGGGCGCGCACCTGGGCGCCCACCTCGACGACGCCGTCCGGCGCCTGGCCGCACCAGCGCGCGTGGTCGCCGCGGATGGCGTCGACCCCGAGCAGCTCGGCCGTGCCGATCGTCACCCGGTTGGCGGCGGTGTCCACCCCGACGACGTAGCGCGGGGTGCCGTCGAGCGAGGACCGGTCCAGCCCCAGCCCCCGGCGCTGCCCGACGGTGTACGCGTAGGCGCCGGTGTGCGTCCCGACGACGGCTCCCGTCGTGGCGTCGACGACCTCACCCGGCCGCTCCCCCAGCCGCTCGGCCAGCCAGCCGCGGGTGTCGCCGTCGCTGATGAAGCAGATGTCGTGGGAGTCGGGCTTGTTCGCGACGTAGAAGCCGCGCTCGCGTGCCTCCTCGCGGATCTGCGGCTTCGTCGTGTCGCCGAGGGGGAAGAAGGCGCGCGCCAGCTGGTCGGCGTCGAGGACCCCGAGGACGTAGGACTGGTCCTTGGCCGGGTCGACCGCCCGGTGCAGCTCGCGGGCACCGTCGGGGCGCTCGACCACCTGGGCGTAGTGGCCGGTCGCCACCGCGTCGAAGCCGAGCGCGAGGGCCTTGTCCAGCAGGGCGGCGAACTTGATCTTCTCGTTGCAGCGCAGGCACGGGTTGGGTGTGCGCCCCGCGGAGTACTCGGCGACGAAGTCCTCGACGACGTCGCGGCGGAACCGCTCGGCCATGTCCCAGACGTAGAACGGGATGCCGAGCACGTCGGCCACCCGGCGCGCGTCCCCGGCGTCCTCGATGGTGCAGCAGCCGCGTGCGGACTCGCGCAGGGTCGCGGCCGACTGCGACAGGGCCAGGTGGACGCCGACGACCTCGTGGCCGGCGTCGAGCATGCGCGCGGCAGCCACGGCGGAGTCGACCCCGCCGGACATCGCGGCGACGACGCGCATCAGCCGGTCCACCCGCTGGCCCGGCGGGCCCGCTCGACCGCCGTGGGGAGCGCGGCCAGGACCGCGTCGACGTCGGCGTCCGTCGAGGTGTGCCCGAGGGTCAGCCGCAGCGCCCCCCGGGCGCGCTCCTCCGACAGCCCCATCGCGAGCAGCACGTGCGACGGGCGGGGCACGCCCGCCTGGCACGCCGAGCCGGTCGAGCACTCCACGCCGGCCGCGTCGAGCAGGTAGAGCAGGGAGTCGCCCTCGCACCCCGGCACGAGCAGGTGGGCGTTGCCCGGCAGGCGCAGGGTGGCGTCCCCGGGCTGCCACGCACCGCCGACCGTGATGCCGTACCCGAGGTCGAGGGCCCCCTCGACGAGCCGGTCCCTCAGGGCCACGAGCCGCTGCGTCTCGGCCTCGAGCTCGCCGACGGCCTCCTGTGCCGCGACGGCGAACGCCCGGATCGCCGGGGTGTCGAGGGTGCCGCTGCGCACCTGGCGCTCCTGCCCCCCGCCGAACGACCGGGGAGCCAGCGCGGCGTCGCGCCGCGCGACCAGCGCACCGACGCCGATCGGGCCGCCGAGCTTGTGCGCGGTCACGGTGAGCAGGTCCACCCCGCTGGCCGCGAAGTCCACCGGGACGTGGCCGACCGCCTGCACCGCGTCGGTGTGCACGGGGATGCCGTGCTCGTGCGCCGCTGCGGCGATCCCGGCCACGGGCTGGACGGTGCCGACCTCGTTGTTCGCCCACATCACCGTGACGAGGGCGACGGACCCCGGGTCGTCGGCGATCGCCGCCCGGACCTCGTCGACGCGCACCACGCCCTGCGCGTCCGGCTCGACCCAGGTGACCTTGGCCCCCTCCTGCGCCACCAGGTGGTCGATGCAGTCCAGGACGGCATGGTGCTCGATCGCGCTGGCCACGATCCGGACGCGGGCAGGGTCCGCCTCGCGCCGGGCCGCGAAGGTCCCGGCCACGGCGAGGTTGTCCGACTCGGTGCCACCCGAGGTGAACACCACCTCGGACGGCCGTGCGCCCAGGGTGCGGGCCAGCTGCTCGCGGGACTCCTCGACGACCCGGCGGGCCCGCCGGCCGGAGGTGTGCAGCGAGGACGCGTTGCCGGTGACCCGGAGCTGCTCGGTCATCGCCGCGAGCGCCGACGCGCGCAGGGGCGTCGTGGCGGCATGGTCGAGGTACGCGGTCACCCGCAAAGTTTACGGGTCGGGGACTCAACCTTCCGGTCGGCGTGGGCGTCGGGTACGGCAGCCGCGCTCGCGGCAGACTTCGGTGCAGGGGGTGGGGTGTTGGGCCGGCGGGACGACGGGTCGTTCGAGCAGTTCGCCCAGCGGGCGCTGCCCCGGCTGCTGCGTACGGCGTGGCTGCTCACGGGCGACCCGGGGCGCGCCGAGGACGCCGCGCAGGAGGCGCTCGTGCGGGTGTACGTCGTGTGGCCGCGGATCAGGCTCGAGGAGCCCGAGGCGTACTGCCACCGGGTGCTGCGCAACCACGTGGTGAGCCAGTGGCGGCGCTAGCGCAGGCTCGTGCTCGTGGAGGAGGTCCGGGACGCCCCCGGTCCCCACCACGGCAGCCAGGGGCCCGGGGACCGGGTGGACCTGGTGCGGGCCCTGCAGGCACTGCCGGAGCGAGAGCGCGAGGTGGTCGTCCTGCGCCACTACGCCGACCTGTCCGAGCGCGCGGTGGCCGACCTGCTCGGGGTGAGCGTCGGGACCGTGAAGTCCTCGTCCTCGCGCGGGCTCCGGCGCGTGCGTCGCCGCCGGGCCACCCTGGCCGCGGCCGTCGCGGCGGCGGCGGTCGTCGTGGCCGTGGTCGCCACCGGGGTGGTCACCGCCGGCGGGCGCGACCGCACCACCTCTCCTCCCGCCGGCACCAGCGCACCGGTCACCGGCTCGACGCTGCCCGGCCCGGGCTGGCACCCCCGCCACCCCGAGCTGTCGGGCCGCACCACCATCCGGACGGCCGAGGGCACGTACGCCGTCTCGGTCGCCCGCGGGATCATGACGGTCGCCGTCACGCAGCACGGTGTGGCAGCACCTCCCGCCAGCGCGGCCCTGCTGGAGAGCGGTGCCGTGTGGCGGCAGGTGCTCGGCACCGCGGGCCAGCCGGTGCTCGTCGGCGTGGCACCGCGGGCGGCCGAGCAGGTGGTGTACCAGCCGGCCGGGGGCGGGGAGATGGCCCCCCACCGGGTGGCCACGGCACCCGCCGGCGACTTCACGGCATACGTCGTCGAGCTCACCCGGCCGCCCGCGGCGGACCCGGTCGCCAGGGACGTGGGGTGGCTGACGCACGACGCCGGCCTGCCCACGTGGACGATCGGTGAGGCCGGCACGGGCTCGATCGGCATCGCCCTGGACATGGACGGCGAGGTCCCCTCGCTCCTGGCGCCGTACGACGTCACGGTGACCGGTCCGCCCAGGACCACCTCCCGGCCGCGCGAGGCCGTCGTCTCGTTCACGATCACCTTCGAGCAGGTCCTGGGCGGCACGGCACGGCTGGAGCTCCAGGGTGGCGCCGCCGCGGTGGGCACGAGCGGGCGCGAGTTGCGGGTGGAGGGTCCCGACCCCGAGTCCGCCTTCGGCTGGGCGAGCGTGCCACTGGCCGGCGGCCGGACCCTCGTGTGGGGCGTGCTGCCGCAGGGTGTCGCGTCCGTCGCCGTGCGGACCACGGGCGGCGCCGGGGTCGGCA
Source organism: Phycicoccus ginsengisoli (assembly GCF_054779295.1). Taxonomy (NCBI): domain Bacteria; kingdom Bacillati; phylum Actinomycetota; class Actinomycetes; order Micrococcales; family Intrasporangiaceae; genus Phycicoccus; species Phycicoccus ginsengisoli. The sequence goes on along the minus strand of NZ_BAAGYN010000001.1, from coordinate 420,510 downwards.
CCCCGGTGATCGGTGCCGAGAGCGGCCTGGCCGGGACGCCGTTCGCCGTGCTCGTGGCCGGGACCCCGGAGCAGGTGGTGGGCTTCGACGCCCGCCTGACCAGGCGCCAGAGTGGCGTCGGCGTGTTGCGCTGACCGCTGCCCGCTTTGCCGGTTCTTTACTCCTTCCTTCCGTAACCGTGCGCGGAGGGGGTCGTTGGACCGGGCAGAAGGACCATCAACAGCGCTGGTCCAGCTCCGGAAGGGATCCCATTGCCCATGCTGACGAAGTCCCGCACGGCTCTCGTGGCAGCAGCAGCCTCCTGTGCCCTCGCCTCCGTCGTGGCAGCCACGCCGGCCTCCGCCGGTCTCCTGCCGACGAGTCGGGCGCTCGCACCCGTCCAACCCTGGCTGGGCACCCAGCTCGGCACGCTCGCCGCAGCAACGCCCACCACCGTCCTGGTCCACGGCACCGACACGGCTGCCGCGAGCGAGGCCGTCCGGGCGGCCGGCCTGCGCCGGGTCACGACCTTCCGCAGGATCGGCGTGGTCGTCGCCACCGGTCTCCCCGCGCAGGTGCAGGCCGTCCGCGCCCAGCCCGGCGTCACGTACGTCGAGGGCAACCAGCCGATCACCCTGTACCTCTCGACCGCGAACAGGGCCACCCGCGGCGAGGAGGCTCGGAACACCCTCGTGGGCGCCGACGGCAGCAGGCTCGACGGCAGGGGCGTGTCGGTCGCCGTCATCGACTCCGGGGTGGACCCCTCCCACCCGTTCCTGAAGAACCCCGACGGCAGCTCGGCCGTCGTGAAGAACCTCAAGATGGTCTGCGAGCCGCTCACCGAGTCGACCTGCGCCCCGGTCGACGCCGGGTCGCTCGACACCGACCTGCTGGCGGTCGGAGGCCACGGCATGCACGTCAACGGCATCGTCGCCGGGCGCGACGTGACCCTCTCCGACGGCACCAGGATGCACGGCGCCGCCCCCGGCTCCAGCCTGGTGTCGATCAGCACCGGCGCAGTCCTGTTCATCATCGGCGCCGACGCCGCGCTCAACTGGGTGCTCGAGAACCACGCCGCCCCGTGCGGGGCCGGCGTCCCGGCGAGCACGTGCCCGCCGATCAAGGTGACCTCGAACTCCTACGGCCCCAGCGGCGGCGGCGCGTTCGACCCGAACTCGGCCACCGTGAAGCTGCAGCGCCAGCTGGTCAAGGAGGGCGTCGTCACCGTCTGGGCGAACGGCAACGACGGCGGCGACGGGTCGGCCAGCCTGTCCAACCCGCCCGGCCAGGACCCGACCCCCGGCATCCTCTCGGTCGCGTCCTACAACGACCAGGACACCGGCACCCGCGACGGCACCGTCTCCGACTTCTCCTCGCGGGGCAGGAACGGCGACCAGTCCACCTACCCGGACATCTCCGCGCCCGGTGAGAACATCACGTCCTCGTGCCGGATCTACCTGCCCGTGTGCAGCACCGGCCTGGACCCGAAGGATGGCGGCGACTACAACACCATCTCCGGCACCTCGATGGCCACGCCGATGATCTCCGGCATCGTCGCCCAGCTGTTCCAGGCCAACCCGAACGCGACCCCGGCCCAGGTCGAGGCCGCCATCGAGTCGACCGCCTACAAGTACACCGACGGCGCGCCGTACCAGGCGGGCACCAACGGCACGACGAGCTTCGACAAGGGCCACGGCCTGGTCGACGCCGTGGCCGCCGCGACCGCGATCCGCTGACAGCCCAGCGGCATCGCCGCGGAGCCCCCGGACCCGTGAGGGGAGTCCGGGGGCTTCGTTCGTGCGCCGGCCGGCCAGCCCCATGAGGGCCCAGGTTGGAGCACGACGGCCCTCGGCCAGGGCGTGCCTCCCTCGGGGCACGCCGCGGTCGGGACACGACGAACGCCCCGGACCGTGTGGTCCGGGGCGTTCGTCGTCTGTCGGGGGCGCCGACCGCGGTCGGGTCAGCCCTTGGCGGCCTGCACCTTCTCGGTGGCCTGCGGAAGGACCTGGAAGAGGTCGCCCACGACGCCGAAGTCGACGAGCTCGAAGATCGGCGCCTCCTCGTCCTTGTTGATGGCGACGATCGTCTTGGAGGTCTGCATGCCGGCGCGGTGCTGGATGGCGCCGGAGATGCCGCAGGCGACGTACAGCTGCGGCGACACCTGCTTGCCGGTCTGGCCGACCTGCGAGGTGTGCGGGTACCAGCCGGCGTCGACCGCGGCGCGCGAGGCCCCCACGGCGGCACCGAGGCTGTCGGCGAACGCCTCGACCGGGGAGAAGTCGCCGCCGGTGCCACGACCACCGGAGACCACGATCGCGGCCTCGGTGAGCTCGGGGCGGCCGGTGGCCTCCTTGGGCTTGGACTCGGTGATCGTCGCGGCCTTGGCGACGTCCGAGATGGCCACGTCGAGGACCTCGTCGGCGGCCGCGCCTGCGGCCTCCTCGGGGGCGGCCGAGTTCGGCTTCACCGTGATGATCGGCGTGCCCTTGGTGACGGTCGCCTTGACGGTGTACGACCCGGCGAAGACCGACTGGGTGGTGGACACGCCGCCGCCCTCACCGGCCTGCACGTCGACCGCGTCGGTGATCAGGCCCGACTCGGTCTTGATGGACAGGCGGGCGGCGATCTCCTTGCCGGCGCTGTTGCTCGGGATGAGCACGGCGGCCGGGGAGGTCTTCTCGACGAGCTGCGCGAGCACCTCGGCCTGCGGGGCCACGAGGTGGCCGGTCACGTCGGGCGACTCGACGCGGTACACCTTCTCCGCGCCGTACTTCGCCAGGGCCTCCTTGGCGGCGTCGAAGCCGTCGCCGACGAAGACCGCGGAGGGCTCGCCGAGTCGGCGGGCGATGGTCAGGAGCTCGGCGGTCGTCTTGCGAACGGTGCCGTTCGCGTGGTCGACCAGGACGAGTACTTCAGCCATGGGTAATCGATTCCTTCCTGCTGGTCCGGTCGGCTCAGACGAACTTCTGGGCGGACAGGAACTCCGCGAGCTTCGCGCCGCCGTCGCCCTCGTCGGTGACGATCTGGCCCTGCTCGCGCGGGGGGCGCTTGGTGAACGACTCGACCCTGGTCCAGGCGGCGTCGAGGCCGACCTGCGAGGCGTCGACGCCGAGGTCGGCGAGGCTCCACTCCTCGAGCGGCTTCTTCTTGGCCGCCATGATCCCCTTGAACGAGGGGTACCGCGGCTCGTTGATCTGGTCCGTGACCGACACGAGCGCGGGCAGCGAGGCGGTGATGGTCTCCGAGGCGGCGTCCCCGTCGCGGCGGATCGTCAGCGAGCTGCCGTCGACGGTCAGCTCGGAGGCGAAGGTGACCTGCGGCAGGCCGAGCCGCTCGGCCAGCATCGCCGGGACGACGCTCATGGTGCCGTCGGTCGAGGCCATGCCGGTGAGGACGAGCTCGGGGCTGCCGCCCGTGATCTTCTTCACCGCCTCGGCGAGGACGAGCGAGGTGGCCGGGGCGTCCGAGCCGTGGATGGCGTCGTCCTTGACGTGGACGGCCTTGTCGGCGCCCATCTGCAGCGCCTTCTTGAGCGCGTCGGCAGCCTGGTCGGGGCCGACGGTCACGACGGTGACCTCGCCCTCGCCGGCCTCGACGATCTTGAGCGCCTCCTCGACGGCGTACTCGTCGAGCTCGGACAGCAGCCCGTCCACACCGACCCGGTCGGTCGTGTTGTCGGACTCGTTGAACGTGCGGTCGGACTGTGCGTCCGGCACGTACTTCACGCAGACGACGATGTTCATGCGCTGATCGTCCTCTTCCCTGTGGGATCGGTATCTGGTCAGGTGCCATCCTTACAGCCCGCACCGGGATTCCCCACGCCGGAGCCGCGTGACGCTCACCACGAGCACCCCGGTGGGGTGAGGAGGAGGTGACGGTGGACACACGGCTCGACCTCACCGGCGAGCGCACCGTGCCCGGGTTCTGGCACGAGAACTACTGGCTATCTGTTGCCCAGCGCTGTGCGGCGGTGCGGGGCGGGCGGCAGGCCCGTTAGCGCTGTGCCATGAGTTCTCGTTGCACTGAGAGCCGCTGCGCTGATGGCCAAATGCTGCCCATCGGTCCTTCAGCACCGGTAGCGTGCCCTCGTTCACCTCAGGGGAGGAGAGGGTTGTGGACATCAGGTACGTGAGGTCCGGCTCCAACGAACTAGTCGTGTCGGTCGACTCGGAGGCATCCCTCCAGACGATCACGGACATCCTTCGGGCTCTGGGCGGTTCAGAACTGCCTGTCGGGGCGGGGACCCGCAGCGTTGTTAAGTCCACACCCGCGAAGAGGACGACCGCCACCAAGGCCCCCGCGGCCAAGAGGTCCGCCGCCGCCAAGAAGAGCACCGCCGCCAAGGCGGGCGCAGCCAAGAAGTCCACCCCCGCGAAGAAGACCACCGCCACCAAGTCCGCGACGGCGAAGAAGTCCACCCCCGCGAAGAAGACCACCGCCACCAAGTCCGCGACGGCGAAGAAGTCCACTTCGACGAAGAAGTCCACTTCGACGAAGACTGGGACCAAATACAGAGCCGCGAGGTCAGATGCTTACGCGACGCCCCTCTCAGACGCACTTCGTCGCGGCGGGGATGACTTGGGACCGATGATCCGGCGGAAGGGCAAGTAGCGAGTGCCAACCATCAGGGACTCGTGGGCGCGGTACGAGGCGAGCACGGCGAAAGCGAGCGATCAGGCGCGTGTTCTCGCTCTCGCCGGGATCGCCGCTGTCTGGCTCTTCACCAAGACGGACAAGGGCGACCTCTCCGCTGTCAAGGGAACCCCCAAGGGGTTCATCTTCGCTGGCATCCTGTTCGCCTTTGCGATCGCCTTTGATGTGCTGCAGTACTCGGTGGGCAGCGAAGTCCTGCGTCGATGGATTCGAAGCCGCGAGAAGAAGGGCGGTGACCCGTCTGAGAGCGTTGAGGCCCCCGACCGTGTGGCTCTCGTTCCTCGCGTCTTCTACTGGGGCAAGATCGGGCTGGTCTTCGTGGGATACCTCGCGTTCGGCATCACCGTTTGGGCCGCGCTATTGGCCTAGACCTTTCGGGGTGGGGCCTCCCTTTCGGCAGTCAAGCGAAGCGGAACCCCCGGTCAAGCGCGCGTGCGTGGGCGCAGGTTATTGCAGACGGGGCCCTTACGCTCTACGCCGTGATGTTCACGCCGGGTCACGCTCTTCGGACCCCTCCGTGAGCAAGGACCAGTCCGTGATGTAGAACGTCGAGTTTCCATCCGCGCCGTCGGAGAAGTCGAAGCCCAACGTTTTGAGCCATGTACTGAGCTCGTCTGCCAAATCACCAGCAAATCGTTCGATCCTTGCCCTCTCGACCCGATCGGACCCCGGGGGTACTGGTCTGAGAATCTCGACAAAGCGGAGCCAGTGCGGTCCCACCATCCGGCTCCAAAGGGGATGCGTACTGACGTCATCGCCGACCGAGGCGACTGGGTCCGCGTCGGCAGGCAGAGTGGCGGCCACGTAGGCAAGCAGTTTCCAAATGGTTTGGCATTCCTGACCGATTCCGAACCAGAGGCGTCCGACGTCCAGATGCTCTTGATACTCGACGCACGCGATTCGGATGAGATCGTTCCTCCAAGTTTCGAGTACCTCACCTAAGTCCCAGCCGTGCCCGCCTACTACGAAGTCACCTGCTAAGGCGCGCTCGGCCCGGTACTCCTCAATCACCTGATCTGCGACTGTCAAGAAGTTCCGTCGCGCCCATGGCTCTCCTACGAAGGCTTCCGGGTCCGACTCGCCAGCCTGAGCAATTGCCACGTGCTGCGCTTCATGCCACACCGCTCGCACAGCGAGTGAGCGCACCTCGTCCGCCTGTTCCGACGTCAGGTCCAACGAGAACCAACCTGCTGGGACCAAAACGTCGATAGATCCGTCAGCCAGCGTCATGGTTTTCGCGGCGACCATGCCCGTGCTCCTGCGGAGGTCGTAGTTCTCTCGGTAGTAGTCGGATGTGCTGCGCTCTTGCACCGATGCCACGAAGTCCCCCGCGACAATGAGCCGACACCGCTCCGCGTCGACCGCTGCGACCGCCAAGATCGACGCACAGGTTGTGAGCAGTTCGGGAGCCACCGGCGCTTCGGGGTCGATGCCTAACAAGGAGACATCAACATTCTCGAGGAGCACCGTGGGTAGGGGCGCTTGCGGGCCGTCAGTCATGGATTGATGTTGACAGGTCCCTGCGACATCCCAACGGCGTTTGGTCTGGCCGCTTTGGGGCGTGTCGGAGCCCGGCCCGACGCCACCCTCTCCGGTACCTCGGGCCGGGCGAACCGCCGACCGTGCGGTTCGGTCGCTGCCCGAAAGGAGGTAAGGGCAGCGAACCCCTCCGCGTCCATGCCGTGGAAACGCGGAGGCTTCTTGGGTGCTAGGGGATGTCCTTGATACGGACGGCGGCACCGGCGTACGGGACGGCGAACGCGACCCGCAGGATGAGCCGGACGGCCACCCCGTCGTTGAGGAACTTCACGGAGCGGTCCACCTCGACCCGGCCGTCGCGGCGCATCACCACCACGACCCGGCTGGCGTCGGCGACGACGGCCTCGTCGTCGGGGATGCCAGCGGTGACGACCACCGGGACTCCGGCGATGCTGCGCACGGGGGCCGCGCCGGGGTTGGACTGAGGCACGAGCACTGGGGCGTTGGACCCCGTGGTGGTCTTGACCTTGGCGAGCGTGCCCCACGTCGCGGGGCTCATCCAGATGACGCTCGGCGTGGCCCCTGCGGCCTCCACCTGCGTGATGGCGTCGGTGTACGCGTCGAGCCCGGTGGGGGCGGCGTCCACCGAGCCGATGGTGGTCCCGGTCAGACCGGCTGGACCCTTGGTCCCACCGCCACGGAAGAAGGCAAGGTCCACGGCGTTGGCGGCGGCGCTCGCCATCGCCTGCCCAAGGGTCTGGGCGGCGTCGGCGTCATCGGCGGCTTCAGAGGAGACGATCTGGGCGACCGCCAACTTCTTGGGGGTCACTTCGAGTTCGTCGGCAGTGATCCCGGCGTCGCCGAGGTCCTCCAGTTCATCGCGCCACGTAGCCGCTCCCCCGCTGACCACGGGGATGGTCACGTGGGTGGAGTCGGTGTCGAGTCGGGTCAGTCCGGAGGACAGGACCTTGGACTGGGTGAACAGCGGGGCCACGACCAGATCGCGGAAGGACTGGTACGTGTAGAGGTCGGACGTGGTGACAGCAGCCATGAGGGACTCCAGAGGCAGTGAGAACACTGCGCTCCGAGCGGGCTCGGCCCTGACCTCGGCTGTCGGCTGTCACGACGTGCGCGGGACCGTCGCCCTTGACGCGGAACTCACGCGTCAAGGGGACGGCTCCATCATCGCATGGGTCACCGCCCCTTGAACACACCCGCCCACGACGAACCCTGTTGTCGGACAGTGCGCTTCGGCCCGAGGTCGAGGTGATGGGCGGGCGGCGGCAGAGCCCCGCGCAGCCGCTCCGCGATGCCCTGCACCGCCTCCTCCACCGCGTCCGCGTCCACGGTCCCGCTCTCCGGGTCGAGCACGGCCTCCAGCGTCAGCCCGTTGTCCCAGATCAGGTCCGGCCGGGACAGGTGACGGCCCGCGATGCGCTCCACGTCCGCCCGCTGGTAGGCGGACACCCGCTCGGCGAGCGTGTCCCGTTCGGCGCTGACCTCCTTCAGCCTCGCGCGAGTCTGCGCGTAGCGGCGTGCCTGCCGGTCCCCTACTTCGGCTTCCTCGGAACCGTCGTGCCCTCCATCCTCGCCCGCAGGAACAGCCTCCACCTCCGTCGTCGGCGTAGTGCTTGGCTGCTTGTGTTCCGTCGCGGCATCGTCACGCTCCTCCTCGGTCTGGTCAGTCACCGGTCTCCTCCTTGTTGTTGGGCAACACGACGTAGCCCGTCCACTCGTCGCCGCCGTCCTCGGTCACGGTCACCCCTCGCACGTGCATCAGGCCGCCCATGGGCTCCCCGGTCGCGGTCATGCTGGTGAACTCGCTCCCCGGCTCGGGACGCTCGATCCTGTTCTCGCTCATTCCGTACTCCTGTGCGTCGTGGTGGCGTAGCGCCTGCGAATTGCCGCTTCCCTCGGTCCTGCGGCCCGGTGCACGGTGACGCGGACGCGCTCGTGCCGGGCCATGGTGGTGATGTCCGGCAGGTCGCTGGGCCGGGCGAGGAAGCCCCTGCGCCTCCTGCACCAGAAGGCCGGGAGTCCCCTGCGCCGGAGCCACGCCCCGCCCGCGTCGATGTCGTCCGTAGTGAGCAGCGCGAACCGTGAGCCGTTCGTGGCGTACACGTCGAGGGTCGCGATCATGCGGGTGCCCGGTGCAGGTGCCGTACCCGGCTGAGGTGACGCGGCGTGGCGCCACGACACAGAGGTGACGCGAGCTCGGTGAGCGGGCACAGACGGAGGCCGGGACAACGACGGGGCCACCCGGTCATCTCGTCTGTCGAGGCGGTCTGTGGTCTGGCGCTCAGCGCATGGTGTGGGCGGCAGCGCAGCGCACCGGAGGGCGTGTCGCGGTCGTGTCGGTAGGTAACTACATAGGGGAGACATTTCTGTCTCCCTACGTAGGGAGCAGTGCGTGTCTCCCTACCTGTCTCCCTACTTGTCTCTCTACTCCAGCACCCCACATCAGTGCACAGCACCGGTCTGGAGGGAGTGACGTAGTGGAACACCGACTGCTGGATGCCGTTGTGGCCGTTGCGGTGGCGCACCAGCCACCCGTCCGACTCGGCTCGGCGTAGGTGTCGCTGCACCGACCGTTCGTCCTTGCCTACGGCGTGGGCCAGCCGCTTCCTCGTGATGGCGTGCTCGTTGGCGAGGTCGTCGTGGAAGTGGTGGCGGCTCATGCTCGCGTGGGCCAGCAGGGTGACCTTGACGCTGGACGGCAGCCGCGACCGCTGAACCAGCATCCGCCAGTCCCGGCGCGAGACTCCCCCCACCACGGGCTCGACGGTTCTCATGGTTGCCGCCCGTCGGTCACCCGCCCGAGCGGGTCGCGGCGGCCGTTGGCCATCGGCGGCATACGCTCGGCGGCCTCTCGCCAGCGACGGTCCATGTCCGCTTCGAACATGGCTCGGGCCAGTCGCTCCTCCCGGTCGCGGGCGTGGCGGGCCAGCATGTCCGTGAAGGTGCCGTGCTCCGTGGACGGGCGTTCCTCGGTACGCTCGTGTTGGTCGGACGGCGTGGAGGCTCGATGACTCGGGCGGCTCCCTTCGTGGGAGCCGCTTCGCTGTTCCGCCATCACGCCCCCTTGCGCCGGGCCTGCGCCGACTTCAGCGCCAGTCGGGCGTAGTAGGCCTTGCGGCCGTTGGCGGCACGGACTGGGTCGCCACCCGCCTCCGCTAGGAACTTCGCCTCGAGGGCCGCGCGGGCAGGTGCCGTCCGGGCAGCGCGGTCCGGCGTCTGCGCCCACGACTCGTGGGCCGCAAGCCGGGCTTGCATGGTTCGCTCGGTGGGCGTCGCGGTCATCGCCCGCCTCCCAGAACGCTTTCGGCACTGGCGAAGTCGATGAGGACGACTCGGCCCACCTTGTGAGCGCTGAGAGTGCCCTCGCGAATCAGTCGGTCGATGAACCATGCCGATACGCCGTACCGGCGTGCAGCCTCGGACCGTCGAAGAGTGACCCGCTCGGTGGGGTCGGTGGTGATGCTCTGTGACATCTGGGCTCCTACGAGGAACCCAAGGACGGAGGGAAGCGCCAAAGCCAGAGGGCGACCGCGCCGTCCTTGGTGCATGGACGGTGGCCCGGAGTGCGCCGTGCGGCTGCATCGATCCGGGGGCGCGGGTCAACCTCGGTGGTTGTTACCGACCCGCAGCGGTCGAGGGAAGCCCTGCGGCTACCGCCCTCGGCGGCGTGGATGCTCTGCTGACCGTGCGGTCGCGGTACCCGTCATCCACTACGGACGGGATGCCTCGGTGGCTTCGTCAACCCGGTGACGATCACCCCGCTCGGTGCGGGGCGATGTCCGAATTGTGTCGGGTTGGGCTGAGTGCTGTCAAGGGGTGGGGCGCGATCTAGGCGCGCGAAAACCGTTGCGCGACAGCATGTTGCGGTCAATGGCCGCTACGGGCGTCTGGCCGTGGGCCTATGTCTGCGCCCTAGTGGAGGTGACCCAAGAGGCACAGGACGATCGCTCGCGCCTTCGCCTCCGCCATGCCGTCGTCGGCTGGCCTCCGGCCTGCCCGTGTGCGGGCTGGTCCGGCGTCTCGGTAGGAGGTGTGCGAGGAGAGCCTCACCAACCCGCCTACCGGGTCGAGCAGAACCACCCCGAGCGGTCGATCGTCGGGCAGGGTCGGGGCGAGGGTCAGCAGCCGCGTGCGCCAGCGGGCAACCCACCGGCAGGCGTCCGGCGCGTCGTCGTGGTCGAAGTACAGCCCGTGCGGGTCGTCGTCGGGCAGCGGCAGGGCGTCACCCGGCAGGCACCAGTGGTGCCGGTAGAGGGCGTGGGCGTCCTCGCGGTCGAGGTCGTGCCAGCACTGCCGCCACTGGTCGTCGGAGCGGTCGTGCCGCCGCACCGGGCAGGCGACCGCAGCGCAGCGCACACAGCCCGTCAGCGGGGCCGTGAGCGGATCGGAGCAGTCGGGCAGGGGCAGCCCCTCGCCAGCGCCCCACCGTGGCTCCGGCGAGGTCACAACCGGTCGCCGGGCATGATCCGGTCGAATGCGTCCAGCGCGCGGCCGTGGCGCAGTGCCGCGCCGTACCGGCGCACCATCTGACCCCCGGTCCATCCCATCTGCTCTTCCACATCCTGTTCGGTCGCACCCATGCCAAGCAGGGCATGGGTGGCCGCGTGCCGCAGGGCGTGCGGGTGGATCGGCTCGACTCCGACCGCCTCGCAGCGCCGCGTCAGCATGTTGGCCACCCCACCCCCGGTCATGCGCCAGCCGAGGCGGTCGGCGCGCCGGGTAGACAAGAACAGCGCGCTCGAGGTCGGAGCGCCCGGATGGCGTGCGCGGGTGCGTAGGTACCGGCTCACTGCGAGCGCAGTCTTGGACGAGAACGCCACCACCCGCCGCCTGCCACCCTTGCCGACAACCACCGCTCGCCGGGCCGCCACGTCGATCTCTTCCACGTCGAGGCCGACCGCCTCCGAGCGCCGCAGGCCCGCGTCGGCCAAGAGGCGCAGGAGCGCGTGGTCGCGTCGGTCCACAAATCCCTGCCCGTTGCACCCGGCGAGCACCTTGGCGATCACCGCATCAGTGGGGATCGGAATGACCGGAGCGACGACCTTGGGCCGATCCACCCCGGCACAGGGGTTCGTGGTCATGCCCGAGTCGCCCTCGGCGATCAGCCAGTCGCAGAACAGGGAGAGCGCCTTGAGCCGCACGCTCCGGGTGGAGGCGGCGCGCCCCTGCTCCGTGAGACTGGCCAGCCAGCCCGAGACATGTCGTCGCTCGACTGCCGAGGGGTCGTTGATCGCCTGATGGTTCTCGGCCAGCCAAGCGCAGAACTGGCGCACCGCTCGTGCGTACACCTCACGGGTCTTGGGTGAAACACCGCCGCTGCTGAGATGCAGGTCGTAGTCCTGCACCCATGGGGCGAATCCGGTCGGCATCATGGTGGTCATGGGTGGGCCTCCTAGTCAGGTCCGTCCTAGGTCCTCTGCCCGGTGCCAGCCGGGCGGGGGACCGCTCCGAGTTATCGTTGCATCCTGCGCTGTGCAGAACCGAGGACAGGCTATCAGGTGACCGAATCAGGGGCGTTTTCGCAGGTCAGATGGCCTGACCTGCGACTCACAGGCGAGCGAACCGCCCCGGGAATCTGGCATGAGAACTACTGGTTCCGGCGGCACGAGGTCGTGTACGCCGCCGTGCCCGACCTCGTCCCTGCCGCCCCCTCCGTCGTCCTCGACGCCGGCAGCGGTGAGGGGTATGCCGCGAGCGTCCTGCGCGGCGCGTGGCCCGGGGTGCGCGTGGTCGGCGTCGACTACGACCCGGCGGCGTGCGCCCACGCCGCGCGTCGCCACGGCGGCCCGCACGCGGCGTACCTGCGCGGGGCGCTGACCTCGCTGCCCCTCGCGGACGCGGCGGCCGACGTCACCACGTCGCTGCAGGTCCTCGAGCACATCTGGACCCCGCGGGAGTACGTGCGCGAGCTGGCCCGCGTGACCCGGCCCGAGGGGGCGCTCGTGCTGTCGACGCCGAACCGGCTTACCTTCTCCCCCGGCCTCGGACGCCACGAGCCGCCACCGAACGCGTACCACTGCCGGGAGTACGACGCCGCGGAGCTCGCGGCCGAGCTGGTCCGCTGGCTGCCCGGCAGCGGGGTCGAGCTGCTGGGGCTGCACCACGGGACCCGGCTGCGCGCGTGGGAGTCCGCCCACGGCCAGGTCGCCGACGCCGTCGCCGACCACCCCGACCTGTGGCCCGACCGCCTGCGCGCGCTCGTGGCGTCGGTGGCCGTGGACGACTTCGTGCTGGGCCCGGCGGACGACGACTGCCTCGACCTGGTGGCCGTGGTCACGGCGGCCTGAGCGCCCGCCGGGGCGCCGGACCCTCGGGGGCTGTCCCCCTGCGCGGCGTGGGCCGCGCTCCGGTCAGGAGTCCCCGGTGGGGCGGCGACGTGCCGCCTTCACCCGCCCCCGCTGCTTCTTGGCGTCGAGCCGCCGGCGGCGCGACCCCGCCGTAGGCCGGGTGGCCCGGCGCAGTGCGGGCTCCGGGAGGGCCGCCTCGCGGAGCAGGGTGACGAGGCGCTGGCGGGCGGCGACCCGGTTCTGCCGCTGCGCCCGGTGCTCGGACGCGACGACGAGGAGGCGACCGCCCACGAGCCTCGGCGCCAGGTGGGTCAGCAGGCGCGTGCGGACCGGCTCGGGCAGGGCGGCGACCGCACCAGAGGTTGCCGGGTCGAACTCGAGCTCGACCCGGCTGTCGGTGGTGTTGACCCCCTGGCCCCCAGGGCCTGATGCCCGCGAGAACCGCTCGACCAGCTCCCCCGCGTCGATCCGCATCCCGTGGGGCAGGCCGGGCCCGGCAGGCACGGAGAGGGCGGCTCCGGGCTGCGGTCGGCTCCCTGACGCGCTGCTCACGGCTCCACTCCACCACACGCGGCGCCACCCGACCTCGCACGACGCCCTGGCGCCCCGGGCAGGCCGAGACCGGTGCGGCACACTGGCTGGTCATGACCTCGGCCGTCCCCGGTGCGTTCTGCCTCGTGCTGCACTCGCACCTCCCCTGGCTGCCGGGCCACGGGGTCTGGCCGCTCGGCGAGGAGTGGCTGTTCCAGGCCTGGGCCGAGTCGTACGTGCCGCTCGTCGCAGAGCTGGACTCCCTTGCGGCACAGGGCCATCGCGACGTCCTGACCCTCGGGGTGACCCCTGTCCTGGCCGCGCAGCTCGACCACCCCAGGATGCGGGCCGAGACCGGCACCTGGGTCGGCCTGTGGGAGCAGCGGGCCCGCGAGCTCGGCTTCGACCGGGACGAGACGCGTCGCACGGCAGGCCGGCGCGAGTATGCCGCGGCCGCACGGTGCGCGGAGCTCCTGGAGTCGCGGTGGGGCGCCGGCGGGTCACCGGTCCTGCGCAGCCTGCGTGACGACGGCGTCGTGGAGCTGCTGGGAGGGCCGGCCGCCCACCCCGTCCTGCCGCTGCTGCAGCCCGAGTTCGTCACGACCCCGTTGCGTGCGGGGCTCGACGACGCCGTGTGGCGCTTCGGGGAGCGCCCCGCCGGGGTGTGGCTGCCGGAGTGCGCCTGGGCGCCGCACCTGGCCGAAGGGCTGTCGGCTGCCGGGGTCCGGCACTTCGTCGTCGACGAGCAGACCGTGCGCGACTCCGGCGGCCACCCCCACGGGGCGTGGCGCATCCGCGGCACCGACCTGCTCGCGGTCCCTCGCGACCTCGACGTCACCAACCTCGTGTGGTCGTCCCGCACCGGCTACCCGGCGGCACCGGCCTACCGCGACTTCCACGCGCGCGAGGAGTACACGGGCACCCGGCTGTGGGCGATCACGGCCCCCGACGTCGGCGCGGCGGCCAAGCGGCCGTACGACCCCCGGGCCGCACAGGCCCAGCTGTCCCGCGACGTCGAGCACTTCGTCGCGGCGGTGCGCTCGCGCCTCGGGTCGGTGGCCGAGGCCTCCGGCACCCCGGGACTGGTCGTCGCGGCCTACGACACCGAGCTGTTCGGACACTGGTGGCACGAGGGCCCGGCGTTCCTCGGCGCCGCGATCCGGGCCCTGCGCGCGGCCGGGGTCCGGGTCACCACGCTGTCGGGGGCGATCGAGTCGGGCCTCGTGGCCGGCGGGCTCGACCTCGGCCCCGGCTCGTGGGGCGCGGGCAAGGACTTCTCGGTGTGGGCCGGGCGGCAGGTGCGCGACATCGCGCACGAGAACGAGTGGCTGCAACGACGCTGGCTCGACCTCACCCGACGCGAGCGCGACGCGGGACGGCTCGGCACGCGCCGCCCGGACCTCGACCAGCTGCTCACGACCCTCTTCCACGCCCTGTCGAGCGACTGGGCCTTCCTCGTCACCAGGGACCAGTCGGTGGACTACGCCCGAGGACGCGCCGAGCTGCACCGCCGGGAGTTCCACACCCTGGCCCAGCTCGTCGAGGACGGGCGACGGCACGAGGCGCGGGAGGAGGCGGCGCGGTTGGCGGCTCGGGACAGGGCGTTTCCCGAGCTCGACGCCCGCACGCTCCTCACCGGCTGACGCCCACGGCGTGGCCGCGGCCCACCGCGAGACGGGCGCGGCCCGGTGCTCAGGCCTGGGCGGCGGGGAGACGCACCTCGACCCGGCCTCCACCACCGGGAGCCTCCTGCGCCGACACCGTGCCCTGGTGGCGGTGGACGACGTCCCGCACCAGCGACAGGCCGATGCCGAACCCGTGGTCGCTGCTGGATCCCCGGACGAACCGCTCGAAGACCCGCTCGGACTCCCCCTCGGTGAAGCCGGGTCCGTCGTCGTCGACCGTGACCACGACCTCGGCGGCCTCCGGCCCCGAGGCCTCGCCGGCGCGGACCCTGACCAGGACCCGGCTGCCGGCGTGCCGCAGCGCGTTGTCGACGAGCGCGTCCACCGCCCGGCGCAGCGCAGGCTGGGCACCCCGGACGGGAGGCACGTCGGTCACGTCCAGCTCGAGAGCGCGGCCGCGCTGCTGGGCCAGGACCTCGTTGCGGGACACCACGTCCTGCGCGAGGGCGGCGAGGTCGACGAGCTCCCCCGCCTCGGGCGACTCCTCGAGGTCGGCGGCGGCCAGCAGGTCCTCGACGACGTCGGCCAGCCCGGTCGCTTCGCGGCGCAGCAGGGCGACGTCCGCCACCAGCCGGCCCCACTCGTCCTGGTCGACCTCGGGACGTGAGCGGTCGGTCGCGAGCCTGCGCTGGACGAGCTCGGACCGCAACGAGATCCGCGCGAGCGGGGTGCGCAGCTCGTGGCTCGCGTCGGCGACGAAGCGGCGCTGGCGGGTGAGGGCCTGCTCCCAGATCCCGAGCGCCCGCCTGGCCAGGAGCGTGCCTAGGCCCAGGGCCACCGCACCCGCCCCCAGGGCGGCAAGCAGGAGGCCGACGAGCAACCGGTGCCGCTCCCCCTCGTAGGGCCCCAGGTCGACGCCTGCCTGGACGACGACACCCCGGCGGACCGCCGTCATGGTCTGGTACTCCCGCGAGCGCGCCTGCAGCTCGCTCACGCGTGGCTTCGTGAGCCGCCGGGCCGCCTCGACCTGCGCCTGGTCCTCGAGCACCTCCTCGGGAGCCCCGGCGGTCGCGGTGCGCCCACCCGACGCCGGCACGGTCACCACCCACGTCCCGGCCGGCAGTCCCTCCGTGGGGGCGGTGGCGACCAGCTCGCGCAGCTGGGAGTCCAGGTCGCGCCGCTGGCCCACGAGCACGACCCCGAGGACGACCAGCCCCGCGACGGCGACTCCCGCCAGTGCGCCTCCGAGGGCCTGCAGCGAGATGAGCCGTCGGGCCCGCGCCCGGTCGGCTCCCTCGCCCGTCACCGGAACTGGCCGGCCCGGTAGCCGACGCTGCGCACCGTGCGGACGGCCTCGGCCCCCAGCTTCCGGCGTACCGAGTACACGAAGGTGTCGATGAGCGAGGCGCTGTTGGACCCCGGCGAGATGACGTCGCGCAGCTCCTCCCGGCTGAACACGCGCGAGGGGCGGCGGCCCAGCTGGGAGAGCAGGGCGGTCTCACCGGGGGTGAGCTCGACGACGGTCCCGTCGGGCCTGGTCGCGCGCTGCCCCTCGATGTCGAGGGCGCCGTCGCCGAAGGGGACGGTGGGTGCGGCGTCGAGGTGCCGGCGCATGAGCGCCCGCACGCGGGCGAGCAGCTCGTCGACCTCGAACGGCTTGACGAGGTAGTCGTCGGCCCCGCCGTCGAGCCCCTCGACCCGGTCGCGGACCGTGCCGTGGGCGGTCAGCACGAGGGCCGGGGTGGTGAGGCCACGGCTGCGCAGGCGGCCGATGAGCTCGACCCCGTCGCCGTCGGGGACCCGGCGGTCGACGACCATGAGGTCGTAGGTGCGGGTCAGCGCCGAGTGCAGGGCGGACTGGAGGGTCCGCACCGCCGTGACGTCGTAGCCCTCGACGGTGAGCAGCTCGGTGAGCATGCCCGCGAGGTCCGCGTCGTCCTCGAGCAGCAGCAGCCCGGGACGGGAGGAGGTGTCGTCGTCCTGCACGGGCCCACTATCGCAGGGCGAGCCGAGCCGCGTGTCGCCGACGCCTCTGGTGCGGGACCGGTCGTGCCCGACCGGTCAGTTGTCGCCGTCGCCGCCGCCGGGGGCCGCGGCCGGGGTGCCGTGCCACACGGCAGTGGCGCCGCTGTGGCCGATCCGCACCACCTGCACCATGGTCGCCACGGAGGCGAGCCCGACGGCCGCCGCGACGGCGATGGTCACCACGCCGCGGGTCCCGCGCCGGTGCAGGACGCTCAGCACGACCACGAACAGCGCGAGCACGGCCATGAGCGGCAGCAGGCCGTCGGCGAGCTCGGCGTGCTGCTCGACGAGCGCGCTGTGCGGCACCCGCTGCTCGAGTCCCTCACCGGAGTCGGTCGCGACCGGCACCAGCGCGAGGGCGACGAGCGCAGTCACCGGGGTCGCCCACCGGGCCCACTGCCGGAACCGCGGGGACGCGACGGAGGCCAGGGCCAGCAGACAGGCCAGCGGGACGAGGACGACGACGGCGTGCACGACGAGGGGGTGCGTCGGCAGCCCGAAGATCGTGGAGGGCACGGGAGACTCCTTGCGGCAAAAGGTTTCGGTCGTTCTGCTCGACCGTTCCAGCCGATTCTCAAGGCAGTCTCAAGCCCTGCAGGCGTCTGTCCTCTCCTGACCGGATCAGGACCGAGTCCTGACCACCCGGCCCGGCACCCCGGCGACGACGGACCGCTCGGGGTAGGTCCCCCGCGCCACCGCGGAGGCTGCGACGACGCTGTGGTCGCCGATGAGCGTGCCTCTCGTGACGACGACCTTCGTGCCGAGCCAGACGTCGTTGCCGATGCGCACCGGGGACTTCACGATCCCTTGGTCCTTGATCGGCACGTCCAGTCGCTCGGTGACGTGGTCGAAGTCGCAGACGTACACGTCGTCGCCGAACAGACAGGCGCGGCCGATGGAGATGTCGAGCCAGCAGTTGATCGTGTTGCGGATGCCGATGACGGACTTCTCGCCGATCCGCAGCGTCCCCTCGTGGGCCCGGACCCTGGCGTGCGCGCCGACGTGCGTGTACGCACCCACGACGAGCCGGGCATACCCCTCGCGCACCTCGAACCGCACGTCAGGGCCGATGAAGCACGGTCCCTCGAAGCGCAGCGACGGGTACCGCGCGCTGGCCCGGGCCATGCGCAGGTAGGACAGCAGGTGGTGCCGCGTGAAGGCGCGGTGCCGCAGCGACCATCCCACCCAGCGCAACCACGCCATGGGCCGCGGCAGGCCGAAGGGCGCACCCTCACCGTGCTCGGCGGGCGACATGTCGGCGTTGGCGGCCTCGGACATGGTGGGGTCGGTCAGGAAGGCTTCACGCCGGTGATGCCGACGTTGTAGAAGAAGCGGGCTGGGACGGCGCGCGCCAGGACGCGGTCCACCGCGGACAGCCGCTTCCACGAGCCGTACGCGAACATCGCCCAGCCCCAGCCGAGCACGCCCGGCTTCACCGCGGCCTCGAACGTCCGGACCGGCCAGCCGAGGAACGCTGCGGTCAGCTCCTCGGTGCGCGTGCGCACGTCGACGGCCCCGGCTCGCCTCGCCATGGCGGCGAGGTCACCCGGATCGAAGGTGTGCAGGTCGACGACGGCCTCGAGGGCCGCGGCGCGGGAGGACTCGTCGAGCGCCGCCCTGTCCTTGGCCCACGTCTCGCGCAGGGGCGGCAGGTGCGTGATGGTGGTCGTGGCCTTCCACGTCAGGCGACCGAGCTGCCGGGCGTACCAGTCACCGATGGTGGTGGGCTCCCCCGCAACGACGAACCGGCCACCCGGCTTGAGCACCCGGAGCATCTCGCCGAACGCGGCCTCGACGTCGGGGATGTGGTGGATGACCGCGTGACCGACGACGACGTCGAAGGTGTTGTCGTCGTAGGGGATCCGCTCCGCGTCGGCCACGCGGCCCTGCACCGCGAAGCCCAGGGCCTCCGCGTTGGCCTTGGCCGCCTCGACCATGCCCGGTGACAGGTCCGTCACGTGCACCTCGTCGAGGAGGCCGGCCTGCTTGAGGTTGAGCGAGAAGAAGCCCGTGCCGGCGCCGAGCTCGAGCGCCGTGGCGTACGGCTGCGGTTCGGGGACGTCGCCGACGATCGCCTCGAAGCGGTCCCGGGCGTACTCGACGCAGCGCTCGTCGAAGGAGATCGACCACTTGTCGTCGTAGGTCTGCGCCTCCCAGTCGTGGTAGAGCACCTGGGCGAGCTTGTTGTCCTCGTATGCCGCGGCCACCATCTCCGCGGTCGCGTCCACCACGGGCGCGGGGTCGGTCGGCACTAGCGGCCCTCGAAGTTCGCCTTGCCCGGACCGTTCTCCACGAAGGACGTCATGCCGATCTCGCGGTCCCGGGTGGCGAACAGGCTGTGGAACAGCATCCGCTCGATCTCCAGACCGGTCTCGAGGTCGACCTCCAGACCGCGGTCGATGGCCTCCTTGGCCGCGCGGATCGCCACGCTCGCCCCTCCGACGTACGGCTCGAGGCGGGCGCGCGCCGCGGCATACACGTCCTGCGCCTCGACGACCTCGTCGACGAGCCCGATCGACAGGGCCTCGTCGGCGCTGACGAAGCGGCCGGAGAACACGAGGTCCTTGGCCTTCGCCGGGCCGACGAGCCGGGCCAGTCGCTGGGTGCCGCCGGCGCCCGGGATGACGCCGAGCAGGATCTCGGGCTGGCCGACCTTGGCGTTGCGCGCGGCGACCCGGAAGTCGCACGCGAGCGCCAGCTCGAGCCCGCCGCCGAGCGCGTAGCCCGTGATGGCGGCGACCGTCGGCTTGGGGATGCGCGCGATCGAGCGGGCGAAGTCCTGCAGGCGGTGGGAGTACTCGGCCATCTCGGCGTAGGACTTCTGCGCCATCTCCTTGACGTCCGCGCCGGCGGCGAAGACCTTCTCGCCACCCCACACGACGACGCCGTACACGTCCGAGCGCTCGGTCACCTCGCGGGCCAGGCCCATGAGCGCGTCCGCCACCTCTGCGTTGAGGGCGTTCATCGGCGGCCGGGTGAGGCGGATGGTCGCGAGGCCGCCGTCGACCTCGAGCGAGACGAGGTCGCTCATGCGGGGTCGCCGTCCGGGGCGGGCTGCCCGGCGCCGGGACCGCTCGCCCCGCCCTCGCCGCCCATGATCCGCTCGTGCCACAGCTGCACGCCGGTGAGGACCAGCTGGATGGCGATGTTGACCAGGGCCGCGACGTCGCTGTTCTGGTCGACGATGTGCTCGCTGGTGACCACGAGCGTGTCGTTGGCCAGGCCGCACTTCACGCTGTTCATCTGCAGCGTGATCTCGTTGCAGGTCGCCAGCCGGGTCAGCGGGTCCGAGGGGACCGCGTCGCTGATCGCCCACTGCCCGAACACGCGCATGATCTGGAAGTCGCCCTCGGTGCAGCGCACGAACAGCTGCTGCTCCTGCACGGTGAACGCGACGTCGCCGTCGCCGTCGACGTTGGGCGCGACCCCGAGGTCGATGAGGGCGTCCAGCACCCGGCCGCGCAGCGGGTGCTCACCGGGCGGCGGGGGGAAGTTGGGCAGGGCGGTCGGGTCGCTCATGGGGTCAACCGTAACCAGTGCCTAGGCTGAGGGCCATGGCGCCCGCCACGCTCACGCGTGACCTTCCTCCCAGCCTCGGGATGACCCTCCTCGACGGTGGTGCGGACTTCGCCGTCTACGCCGGTCACGCCGAGTCGGTCGAGGTCTGCCTGTTCGACGCCGGCGACACCGACGGCAGCACCGAGCGCCGGATCCCCTTGACCCAGCGCACGCACGGCATCTGGTTCGGCTTCCTCCCCGGCGTGGGTCCCGGCCAGCGCTACGCCCTGCGCGCCGACGGGGCGTGGCGGCCGGCGGAGGGCCTGCGCTACAACCCCGACAAGCTGCTGCTCGACCCGTACGCGCGCGCCATCGAGGGTGACGTGACCTGGGACCCGACGGTCTTCGGCCACCAGGTCGACGACCGCCTGCGCGGGGACGACGTGATCCGCTCCCGGCTCGACAGCGCCGGCTCGGTGCCGCGCTGCGTCGTCGTCGAGGACCGCTTCGACTGGGGCGACGACCGCCCGCCGCACCACCCCCTGGCCGACTCGGTCCTCTACGAGGCGCACGTGAAGTCGCTGACCCGCCTGCACCCCGACGTGCCCGAGCACCTGAGGGGCACGTATGCCGGCCTGTGCCACCCGGCCGTGGTCGCCCACCTCAAGGAGGTGGGGGCCACCGCGGTGGAGCTGCTGCCCGTGCACGCCTTCACCACCGAGCCGGACGTGGCCCGGCGAGGCCTCACCAACCACTGGGGGTACAACACCCTGGGGTTCTTCGCGCCGCACGCCGCCTACGCCTCCGCGACCGAGCCGCAGGGTGTGCTGGACGAGTTCAAGGGCATGGTGCGGCTGCTGCACGCGCAGGGCATCGAGGTCATCCTCGACGTCGTCTACAACCACACCGCGGAGCAGTCGTCGCGGAACGGCGGCTCGCTGTCCTGGCGCGGGCTCGACAACCGGGCGTACTACCGGCTCGACGAGCGCGGCCAGGACATCGACGTCACCGGGTGCGGGAACACCCTCGACCTGCGGCACGCGATGGTGTGCCGCATGGTGCTGGACTCGCTGCGGTACTGGGTGCAGGAGTGCCACGTCGACGGGTTCCGCTTCGACCTGGCCGTCGCGCTCGGCCGTGGTCGCACCGACGACTACGACCCCGACCACCCCTTCCTCGTGGCCCTGCGCACCGACCCCGTGCTCTCCCGGGTCAAGCTCATCGCCGAGCCGTGGGACGTCGGCATCCACGGCTGGCGCACCGGCCAGTTCCCGCCCGGCTTCTCGGAGTGGAACGACCGGTTCCGCGACACCGTGCGCACGTTCTGGCTCCAGGACCTCGGCGCGCAGGCCTCGGGCCACGAGGCCGGTCACGGGGTGCGCGAGCTCGGGACCCGGCTGGCCGGCTCCCAGGACCTGTTCGGCGCGCGTGACCGCGGGCCGGTCGCCTCGGTCAACTTCGTCGCCGCCCACGACGGGTTCACCGTCGCGGACCTCACCCGCTACAACGCCAAGCACAACGGCCCCAACGGTGAGGGCAACCGGGACGGCAGCGACGGCAACCGGTCGTGGAACCACGGGATCGAGGGCTGGGCCGAGTCCGGCGCGAGCCGGGCCGAGCTCGCTGCCGTGGAGGTCTCGCGGCGCCGCTCGATGCGCAACCTGCTGGCGACCACGCTGCTCGCCACCGGCGTCCCCATGCTCAACGCCGGCGACGAGTTCGGGCGGACGCAGCGGGGCAACAACAACCCCTACTGCCAGGACAACGAGGTCTCCTGGTTCGACTGGGGCCTCCAGCCGTGGCAGCGCGACCTGCTGCGCACGACCGGCTTCCTCACCCGGCTGCGCGCGGCGCACCCGGTGCTGCGCCAGCGGACCTTCTTCACCGGACGCGAGGTCCACGAGGACCGGTCGACCGACCTGGCCTGGTTCGACGCCGACGGCCTGCCCATGGACAGCAGCCGGTGGGAGGACCCGGGCACGCGGACCCTCGCCATGTACCTCAACGGCGCGTGGCTCGGTCACGACTCGCTGCTCCTGGTCCTGCACGGCGAGGCCTTCGACGGCAAGGTGACGCTGCCCGCCCCGCCCGGCCTCACGGCGTACGAGCTGCTCTGGGACTCGGCCGACGAGGTGCCCGGCGCACCGGCCGCGCCGGTCGGTCCGGGCCCGGTCGAGGTCACCGCCGGCAGCCTGCGCGTCTACCGGGCGCTCGACGAGACCTAGGGCGCGAGCCCGCGGGCGGGCGAGCGGGAACGTCCGTGGCCGACTCGTGGGACCGCACGGCGTCGTGAAAGGCTGCGTCCGTGATCGAGATCCTGACCCCCGCCGAGGTGTCCCGGGCGCGCGACACCGGCGCACTCGTGGCCGGGATCCTGCAGGACCTCCGGGCGCGCACCCGGGTCGGGACGAACCTGCTCGACATCGACCGGTGGGCCCGTGAGCACATCGTCTCCGCGGGGGCGGTGTCGTGCTACGTCGACTACGAGCCGTCGTTCGGCCGCGGCCCCTTCGGCCACCACATCTGCACCTCGGTCAACGACGCGGTGCTGCACGGCCTGCCGCACGACCACACCCTCGCCGACGGGGACCTGCTGAGCCTCGACCTCGCCGTGTCCCTCGGTGGGGTCGTCGCCGACTCGGCGATCAGCTTCGTGGTGGGCGAGCAGCGCCCCCAGGAGAGCCTCGACCTCATCGCGGCGACCCAGCAGGCACTGGCGGCGGGGATCGGGGCAGCCGGCCCGGGAGCCCGGGTGGGCGACCTGTCGCACGCGATCGGTGAGGTGCTGACCGCCGCCGGGTATCGCGTCAACACCCAGTTCGGCGGTCACGGCGTCGGGTCGACGATGCACCAGGACCCGCACGTGTCGAACTCCGGGCGTCCCGGGCGCGGGTACACCCTGCGACCGGGGCTGCTGCTCGCCCTCGAGCCGTGGGTGATGGCCGACACGGACCAGCTGGTCACCGACGACGACGGGTGGACGCTGCGCAGCGCGACCGGGTGCCGCACCGCCCACAGCGAGCACACCATCGCCATCACCGACGACGGCGCCGAGGTCCTCACGCTGCCCCGGTAGCCACTGGCAGGACCGGCACCCTGGGCCGGCCACCGCGGGCGGCCTGAGCTGTCCCGCGGGTCAGTGCACCGAGGCCAGCAGCACGCCCACCCCGACGAAGAGGCCGCCGAACAGCCGGTTGAGGCGGCGCTGGCCGGACTCCGTCCGGCTCAGCCGCCGCAAGCCGCGCGCGGCCACGGCGAAGACGAACCACATCACCAGGACGTCGACCACCACGACGGTCGCGGCCAACACGGCGTACTGCGGCGCCACCGGACGGGACGGCCGGATGAACTGGGGCGTGAAGGCCAGGAAGAACACGACGGCCTTGGGGTTGGTCAGGTTGACCAGGACGCCCTGGCGGAACATCGCCCCGGGGGTCGTCCGCACCACCGGTGCCTCCGCGTCGACCGCCTCCGGCCGCGCGAGCAGCTGGCGCACGCCGAGGTAGACGAGGTAGGCGGCACCGGCATACCGGATCACCTCGAACAGCACATGCGACTCGGCGACGAGCACGCCGACCCCGGCCGCGACGACCGCGATGTGCACGAGCAGCGCCAGCTGCTGGCCGAGGATCCCCCAGACCGACCGCGCCCAACCGACCCCGATCGAGTTGGTCATCGTGTTGATCGCACCGGCACCCGGTGTCAGCGAGATGAGCACCGCCGCCCCGACCAGGGCGAACCACACCGACCACGACACGACCGGGATCCTACGGGGGGCGGCCGGAGAAGTCGGTGGCCGTCTGCTCCGCGGGAGGGACCGCGGTCTCCCACGGCCCGCTCCGCACGGCCCGCTCCGCAAGCCCCGGTCCGCAAGGTCCGCTCCGCAAGGCCCGCTCCGCAGGGCCCACGGTCCCTGGACCGGCTGTCGGTACTGCGCGAGGATCACGGCGTGGGCGCGACCCCGGAGCTCCTCCTCCCGGACGCCGAGGCGTGGCGGGCCTGGCTGGCGGAGCACCACGCCGCCACGCCGGGAGGCGTCTGGCTCGTGCTGTGCCGCCCGCGCGTCACGGGGCCGACCCGCCTGGACTACCACGAGGCCCTCGACGAGGCCCTGCGCCAGGGCTGGATCGACGGTGGGCTGCGGCAGCGCGACGAGGCGACCTACCGGGTGCGGTTCACTCCACGCCGGGTGCGGAGCCCCTGGTCGCGGCGCAACGTGGAGCGGGCCGAGCGGCTCCTCGCCGAAGGGCGGATGCAGCCGGCCGGCCGGGCCGAGGTCGAGCGAGCCAGGGCCGACGGCCGCTGGCAGCGCGCGTACGGCGGCCGCGAGCCACCCGAGGTGCCGGAGGACCTCCGCACCGCGCTGGAGGCATCGCCACGGGCCCGGGCGACGTGGGACGTGCTCCCCTCGAGCAACCGACACGCCGTCGTCCACCACGTGTCGGCAGCCAGGCGCCCCGGGACCCGGGCCCGGCGGATCCGGCGCTTCGTCGAGATGCTGGCGCGCGGCGAGACACCGATGCCGCAGGCGCGACGACCCGACTGACGGCGGACGGCTGCTCCACCGGGAGTAGCCGAGGTGACGCCCTGCGGACGACGCGCCGCACGACGCGACGCGGCACCGTTGCAGGTGTCCCGGACCGTGCCACGGCAGGTGTCCCGGACCGCCACACGGAAGGAGCCGTCCCATGGTGAGCAGCACCGCCGCGTTCCGCATCGGCCTCGTCGCCCTGCCCCGCTCCGGTCCCGCGTGGACCGAGCTCGCGCGCCGGGTCGAGGACCTCGGCTTCGACAGCCTGCTCGTGCCCGACAACCTCGACGCCACGGGCGCCGTGGTCGCCTGCGCCGCCGCGGCGTCGGTGACCAGGACGCTCACCGTCGGGCCGTACGTGCTCGCCACCCCGCTGCGCACGCCCGGTCTCGTGGCGGCCGACGGGGCCTCGCTCCACGCGCTCGCCGAGGGCCGGGTCGAGCTGGGCCTCGGCGCCGGCCGGCCCGACTCCGAGCGCGAGGCGGTGCAGCTCGGCCTGCCCTTCGGCTCACCGGGTGACCGGGTGCGCCACCTCGAGCGCACCATCGCCGCCGTCCGCGAGCGCACGCCGGGCCTGCGCGTGACGGTGGCCGCCGCGGGTCCACGCATGCTCGCCCTCGCCGGACGTACGGCGGACGTGGTGGCCCTGGGCGCGTCCCCGTTCGCGACCGCGGCCGAGCTCGCGGCGATGGCGGCGACCGTCCTCGACGCCGCGGCCGAGCGCGCCGGTGACGTCACCCTCAACGTCAACCTGGTCACCGTGGGCGAGGAGGTGCCGCCCTGGCTCGAGCAGCGGATGGGCGTGACCCTGGACCGCCTGCGCGACGCGGGCGCGGAGAGCTACCTGAGCGGCTCGCCGCAGGAGATGGCGCAGACCCTGCTGCGGCGACGTGAGACCACCGGGGTCTCCTACGTCTGCGCGGGGGCCGAGCACGCGGACGCGCTCGCCCCCGTGGTGGCGCTGCTGCGCGGCCGGTGACGGGCCGGAGCCGCGGGACGTCCCCTGGACCCGCGGCCCGGCTCACCCGGCCCGGCCCGGACAGCGGTGTGCCGCGTGCGCAGGGCGCGCACGCGGCATACCGACGGGGTGGGTGACGAGGGTCAGGCGTTGACGACGAGCCCCAGCTCGCTCGTGCTCGCCAGCCCGGCGTGCTGGGGCAGGATCCGCACGGTGTAGCCGAACGATCCGGTGCGCGCCAGCGCGAAGTCGCCGGCGAACTGGTGCCGGCCGCCCTCGTAGGACTCGACGAAGTCCAGCGACTTGACCTCGACGTCCTTGAGCTCGTCGCTGTCGCGGGCGGTGCCGTGCACCACCTGGACGTCGACGTCCTGCGGGTCGAGCCCGTCGAGCGAGACGTAGGCCCGCACGTGCAGGGTCTCCCCGATCTGCGGGCTGTCGCCGACCCCGGAGGACTCGACGTGGTCGACCCGGACGTTCGGCCACGCGGCCACGACCCTGGCCTTGTAGGCCGCGAGCTCCCGGGCACCGGCGAAGGTCTCGCCGTTGAGCGCCCAGCCCGCCCGCGCCGCGGGGCCGTAGAGCTGGGTGGTGTAGTCGCGCACCATTCGGCTCGCCAGCACCTTCGGGCTGAGGGTCTGCAGGGTGTGGACCATCATGCCCAGCCAGTTCTGCGGCAGGCCGTCCGTGTCGCGGTCGTAGAACCGGGGGGCGACGGTCGTCTCGATGAGGTCGTAGAGGGCGGCGGCCTCGATGTCGTCGCGCCGGTGCACGTCCTCGACGCCGTCGGCGGTCGGGATGGCCCAGCCGTTCTCGCCGTCGTACCACTCGTCCCACCAGCCGTCGAGGATGGACAGGTTGAGCCCGCCGTTGAGGGCGGCCTTCATGCCCGACGTGCCGCACGCCTCGAACGGGCGCAGCGGGTTGTTCAGCCAGACGTCGCAGCCCGGGTAGAGGTACTGCGCCATGGCGATGTCGTAGTTGGGCAGGAAGACGATCCGGTGCCGGATCTGCGGGTCGTCGGCGAACTGCACCATCTGCTGGATGAGCTGCTTGCCGGTCTCGTCGGCCGGGTGGGACTTGCCGGCGATGACGAGCTGGATCGGGCGCTCCGGGTCGAGCAGGAGCCGCTTGAGCCGCTCGGGGTCGCGCAGCATGAGGGTGAGCCGCTTGTAGGTCGGCACGCGACGGGCGAAGCCGATGGTCAGCACGTCCGGGTCGAGGACGTCGTCGACCCAGCCGAGCTCGGCGGGGCTGGCGCCGCGCTTCTTCCACGAGGACCGGGTGCGCCGGCGGGCCTCCTGGACGAGCTGGGCGCGCATCTCGCGCTTGGTCTCCCAGATCGCCTGGCGGGGGACGTCGGCGATGCGGTCCCAGGCGTGGTCGCGCTCGATGTCGGTCGTGCCGAGGTGCTTGGCGGCGAGCTCGTAGACGCGACGGTCGACCCAGGTCGGGGCGTGGACACCGTTGGTGACGCTGGTGATCGGCACCTCGTCGTCGTCGAAGCCCGGCCACAGCCCGTCGAACATCTCGCGGCTGACGACACCGTGCAGCTGGGACACGCCGTTGGCCCGCTGGCCCAGGCGCAGGCCCATGACGGCCATGTTGAAGATGCCCGCCTGGCCACCGGGGTAGTCCTCGGCGCCGAGCGCGAGCAGCCGGTCGATCGGCACGCCGGCCACGGCGTTGTCGCCGCCGAAGTGCAGCTCGATGAGGTCGGCGCCGAACCGGTCGATCCCCGCCGGGACCGGGGTGTGCGTGGTGAACACCGTGGCGGCCCGGACGGCCTCGAGCGCCTCCTCGAAGCTGAGCCCGGCCCGCTGGGTGAGCTCGTGGATCCGCTCGACGCCGAGGAACCCGGCGTGGCCCTCGTTGGTGTGGTAGACGTCCGGCGCCGGCGCGCCGGTGAGCCGGGACCACAGGCGCAGCGCACGCACGCCGCCGATGCCCAGCAGCATCTCCTGCTGCAGGCGCTGCTCGCCGCCACCGCCGTAGAGGCGGTTGGTGATGTCGCGGGCGGCCTCGTCGTTCTCCGGCACGTCCGAGTCGAGCAGGAGCAGCGGAACGCGGCCGACCTGCGCCTTCCAGACGTGCGCGTGCAGCTCGCGGCCGCCGGGCAGCGCGAGGGTGATGACGCAGGGCGTGCCGTCCTCCTCGCGCAGCAGGCTCAGCGGGAGGCCGTCGGGGTCCAGGACCGGGTAGGTCTCCTGCTGCCAGCCGTCACGGTTGAGGCTCTGCTTGAAGTAGCCCGTCTTGTAGAACAGGCCGACGCCGACGATCGGGACGCCGAGGTCGGAGGCCGTCTTGAGGTGGTCGCCGGCCAGGATGCCGAGGCCGCCGGAGTACTGCGGCAGCACCTCGGTGATGCCGAACTCGGGGCTGAAGTAGCCGATCGCCTGGGGTGCGCGGCGACCCTGCTCGTCCGGCTCCTGGCCCTCGGCCCACGCCTGGTACCAGCGGGGCTCGGTGAGGTACTCGTCGAGGTCGGCCTTGGCGGCGGCGACGGCCGCGACGAAGTCGGGGTTGCCGGCGAGGTCGGCGAGCTCCCGGGGGGACAGGGCCGACAGGAGGCGCACGGGGTCGTGGCGGACCTTGGCCCACCGGTCGGCGTCGATGCGCTGGAACAGGTCCCGGGTCGGGGGGTGCCACGACCACCTCAGGTTGCTCGCGAGGTCGCCGAGCGCTGCAATGGGCTCGGGCAGGACGGTACGGACGCTGAAGCGTCGGATGGCCTTCACGAGGGGCCATCCTAAGCCCTCCCCCCACCCTCGTTGTCGTGTTCTTGCAGAACTTTCAGCGGTTTTCAGCCACACGGCCCCTGGCCTGCGCAAAGGCGTCCGGCGACCATGCGCTGACATGTGCCCGCGGGGCGAACCGAGTAGCGTCGGGCGTGTGACTGCGACCCCCCGAGCAACCACACCCCCGACCGTGCGGACGTCCCGCGCCGGAGCCGGCTCGACGAGCCCGGCGACGCGGTCCGCCGCGCCCCGCTCCACCCCTCCGCAGGTCCCGGTCGGGCGCATCCCCGTCCAGGACGTGCGGCCGTGCGTCGACCACGGCGACCGGCCGGCGGTCAGTGTCGTGGGCGAGGCGTTCACCGTGCGGGCCACGGTCTTCCGCGAGGGCCACGACGCCGTCAACGCCTCCGTCGTGCTCACCTCCCCCGCGGGGGTCGAGACGGTCGCGCCCATGACGCTGACCAACCCGGGCCTCAACAGCTGGGAGGCCGTGGTGGCCCCCGCCGAGCTGGGGCTGTGGTCCTACCGCGTGGAGGGCTGGTCGGACCCCTACGCCACCTGGGACCACGACGCCTCGATCAAGGTGGCGGCCGACATCGACTCCGAGCTCATGCTCGAGGAGGGCGCGCGGGTCCTCGAGCGCGCCCTGGCGGAGGTCGAGCGCCCGGCGGCAGCCCTCACCCTGCTCCAGGACGCCGTCACGGCCCTGCGCGACACCCGTCGCCCGCCCCAGGCGCGGCTCCAGGCCGGTACCGCCCCCGCGGTGCGCACCGAGCTGCACGACCGGCCGCTGCGCGACGTCGTGAGCCCGTCGGCCGACCTGCCCCTGCTCGTCGAGCGCGAGCGGGCGCTGTACGGCGCCTGGTACGAGATCTTCCCGCGCTCCGAGGGCGCGGTGCAGGACCCCGAGACCGGCACCTGGACCTCCGGCACGCTGCGCACGGCGGCCGAGCGCCTGCCGGCGATCGCCGACATGGGCTTCGACGTCGTCTACCTCACGCCCATCCACCCGATCGGCACGACGGCGCGCAAGGGGCCCAACAACACCCTCGGCGCCGGCCCCGACGACCCCGGCAGCCCGTATGCCATCGGCTCCCCCGACGGCGGCCACGACGCGATCCACCCCGACCTGGGCACCTTCGAGGACTTCGACGCGTTCGTCGCCCGCGCCGAGGAGCTCGGGCTGGAGGTGGCGCTGGACATCGCGCTGCAGTGCTCCCCCGACCACCCGTACGTCACCAGCCACCCCGAGTGGTTCACCACCCGCGCCGACGGCACGATCGCGTACGCCGAGAACCCCCCGAAGAAGTACCAGGACATCTACCCGCTCAACTTCGACAACGACCCTGCGGGGTCGTACGCCGAGGTGCGGCGCGTCATCCAGGTGTGGATCGACCACGGGGTCAAGATCTTCCGCGTCGACAACCCGCACACCAAGCCGGTCGAGTTCTGGCAGTGGCTGATCCAGGACGTCGCGCGCGACCACCCCGACGTCATCTGGCTGGCCGAGGCGTTCACCAAGCCGGCGATGATGCACACGCTCGGCAAGGTCGGCTTCCAGCAGTCGTACACCTACTACGCGTGGCGCAACCAGAAGTGGGAGCTCGAGGAGTACGTGCGTGAGCTCGCCGGCGACGCCGCGGCGTACATGCGTCCGTCGTTCTGGCCGACGACGCACGACATCCTCACGCCCTACATGCAGTTCGGCGGCCCGGCGGCGTGGAAGCTGAGGGCGGCGCTGGCGGCCACCCTCGTGCCGACCTACGGCATCTACGCGGGGTACGAGCTCATCGAGCATGTCGCCCGGCCCGGCGCCGAGGAGCAGATCGACAACGAGAAGTACCAGTACAAGGACCGGCAGTGGCACCGCTACGAGCCGGGCGGTGACAGGGAGGGCCAGTCGCTCGCGGGCTACCTGACCCGGCTCAACGAGATCCGCCGCGCGCACCCCGCCCTGCACTGGCTGCGCAACATCACCTTCCACCACGTCGACGACGAGAACGTCATGGCGTTCTCCAAGCGGCGCGTCCTGCCCGACGGCACCGAGGACGTCGTCGTGGTCGTCGCCAACCTCGACCCCCACAGCACCAGGGAGTCCATGGTCCACCTCGACATGCCCGCGCTCGGCCTCGGCTGGCAGGACACGGTCGCGGCACACGACCTCGTCACCGACCAGTCCTGGCAGTGGGGGGAGAACGTCTACGTCAGACTCGGCCCGGAGACCGAGCCCGTGCACGTCGTCGAGATCCGGAGGTTCTGATGCAGGGTCTCAACCTCAACCAGCCCGGGCTCAAGCACGACCCGGAATGGTTCAAGACCGCTGTCTTCTACGAGGTGCTGGTCCGCGGTTTCGGTGACTCCAACGGGTCCGGCGCCGGCGACTTCACCGGCCTGCTCGGGCGGTTGGACTACCTCCAGTGGCTCGGCGTCGACTGCCTCTGGCTGCCGCCGTTCTACGCCTCCCCGTTGCGCGACGGCGGCTACGACATCGCCGACTACACCGCGGTCCTGCCCGAGTTCGGCACGCTGCCCGACTTCCAGGAGCTGGTGTCGCAGGCCCACGCCCGCGGCATCCGGATCATCACCGACTTCGTCATGAACCACACCAGCGACCAGCACCCGTGGTTCCAGGCCTCGCGCTCGGACCCCGAGGGCCCGTTCGGCGACTTCTACGTGTGGTCCGACACCGACGAGAAGTACGCCGACGCGCGCATCATCTTCATCGACACCGAGGTGTCGAACTGGACGTTCGACCCGGTGCGCCGGCAGTTCTTCTGGCACCGCTTCTTCTCCCACCAGCCCGACCTCAACTTCGAGAACCCCGCCGTCCACGAGGCGATGTTCGACGTCGTGCGGTTCTGGATGGACATGGGCATCGACGGCTTCCGGCTCGACGCGGTCCCCTACCTCTACGAGGAGGAGGGCCACAACGGCGAGAACCACCCCAGGACGCACCAGTTCCTCGCCAAGCTGCGCAGGATGGTCGACGAGGAGTACCCCGGGCGGATCCTGCTCGCGGAGGCCAACCAGCCGCCGGCCGACGTGGTCGACTACTTCGGCACCGAGGCGGAGCCGGAGTGCCAGATGTGCTTCCACTTCCCGGTGATGCCGATGCTCTACTACTCGCTGCGCGAGGAGAAGGCCGCGCCGATCATCGACGTGCTCGCCGACACCCCGCCCATCCCGCCGGGCGGTCAGTGGGGCACGTTCCTGCGCAACCACGACGAGCTCACACTCGAGATGGTCACGCCCGAGCAGCGCGCCGCGATGTACGGCTGGTACGCCCCCGACCCGCGCATGCGCGCCAACGTCGGCATCCGGCGGCGCCTCGCGCCGCTGCTCGACAACAGCCGGGCCGAGATCGAGCTGATCCACGCGCTGCTGCTGTCGCTGCCGGGCTCGCCGTGCCTCTACTACGGCGACGAGATCGGCATGGGCGACAACATCTGGCTCAACGACCGCGACTCGGTCCGCACCCCGATGCAGTGGACGCCTGACCGCAACGCCGGCTTCTCCACGACCGACCCGGGCAAGCTGTACCTGCCGGTCATCTCCTCGCTCGTCTACCACTACAACAACGTCAACGTCGAAGCCCAGATGGCGCACAGCTCCTCGCTGCTGCACTGGGTCAAGGCCATGCTCGAGATCCGCCGCCACCACCCGGTCTTCGGGCGTGGCGAGTTCGAGGTTTGCCCCAGCGACAACGAGGGTGTCCTGTCCTACCTGCGGGTGGAGTGGGCCGGCGAGGGCGACGCCCAGGACACCGAGGCGGTGCTCTGCGTCAACAACCTCACGAGCCGGCCGCAGGCGACGACCATCAAGGTGCCCGGCGAGTTCAAGGGGGCGCAGACGACCGACCTGTTCGGTGGCCTGGGCTTCCCGAAGGTGTCCGACGACGGGACCATCACCCTGACCCTGGGGTCGCGCGACTTCTTCTGGCTGCGTCTGGACCCGGCGGCAGCCCGTGGCTGAGATCCACACCTCGGCCTCGCTGTCGCCCACCAAGCTCGAGCTGCTCACCGGCTGGATGGGCCGGCAGCGCTGGTATGCCGCGAAGGGCGCCACCCCGCGCCTGCGCAAGCTCTGGTCGTGGCGCCTCGACGACCCGACCGGCCAGGTCGGCATCGAGACCCTGCTCGTCGTCGACGAGGCCGGCCCGGTGCCCGTGCTCTACCAGGTGCCGTTGACCTACCGCGCGGCGCCGCTCGAGGGTGGGCAGGCTGCCCTGGTGGGCACCACCGAGCACAGCGTGCTGGGCCGGCGCTGGGTCTACGACGGCCCGCACGACCCCGTCTACGCCGCCCAGCTGCTCGAGCTCGCCCTCGGCCGGGCCGTGCCGCAGGCGGGATCGCAGTCCGACACGGTCGAGCCCGACGTGGTCGGCGAGCGGCACCGCTCGTGGACCCGGGAGGTGACCCTGCGGTCGTCACGGGTGCTGTCCGGCGAGCAGTCCAACACCTCCGTCGTGTTCGAGTGCGTCGACGCCGACGGGGCACCGAAGCCGTTGATCTGCAAGGTCTTCCGGATGCTCCACGACGGCGAGAACCCCGACGTCACCGTCCAGGGGGCACTCTCCGAGGGCGGGTCGCGGCGGGTGCCCGGCATGGTCGGCGCCGTGTCGGCCCGGTGGCCGTCCCCGGTCGAGGGAGCCCCGCCCGCGCAGGGCCACCTGGCCTTCGCCCAGGAGTTCTTCCCGGGCACCGAGGACGCCTGGCGCGTGGCCCTGCGCGCGGTCGGCGCCAGGGAGGACTTCAGCGGGCCGGGCCGCGAGCTCGGCGCCGCGACGGCCGAGGTGCACGACCTGCTCACGCGGGTCCTGCCGACCGTCCCGGTCACGGAGGTGGCCATCGCCGAGGTCGTCGCCGGCATGCGCGGGCGCTACGTCGCCGCAGCGTCGGAGGTGCCGGCCCTGGCGGCGTTCGAGCACCGCATCGCCACGGTCTTCGACCGCGCGGTCAACGCCCCGTGGCCGCGGCTGCAGCGGATCCACGGCGACTACCACCTCGGGCAGGTGCTCCAGGTGGCCGACCGCGGCTGGGTCCTGCTCGACTTCGAGGGCGAGCCGCTGCGGCCGCTGGCCGAGCGCAGCCGCCCCGAGCTGGCGATCAGGGACGTGGCCGGCATGCTGCGCTCGTTCGACTACGCCGCCGGCTCGTGGGAGCAGTCCCACCCGGGGCAGAGCGCGCGCGACTGGGCGGCCGCCGCCCAGGGTGCCTTCCTCGACGGGTACGCCGCGGCGGCGGGCAGCGACCCGCGCGACACCCCGGCACTGCTCATCGCTTTCCAGCTCGACAAGGCCCTCTACGAGGTGGTGTACGAGGCGCGCAACCGCCCACCGTGGCTGACCATCCCGACCGCTGCAGTGGCCCGACTGCTCGACGACGCACGAAGGGACCTGGCATGAGCCCCATGTTCGGCAAGGACAAGAAGGACCCGAAGAACCCCGACGACCCCGGCACGGCGGCAGCGACACCGGCCCCACAGGCACCGGCCGAACCGGCGGGGACGGCCGCGTCCGGCACGGTCACGGAGCCACCGCTGCGCCGTGAGCCCGAGCCGGTGCCCGTGCCGGCGACCCCCGAGGAGGCCATCCGCGCGTTCATCGACGGGCGGCACCAGCAGCCGCACGACCTGCTCGGGCACCACCTCGAGCCCGAGGGGCTCGTCGTCCGGGCCTTCCGGCCGTTCGCGGCCTCGGTCGTGGTCCGGTTCGCCGACGGCGAGCAGGTCGCCATGGAGCACGAGTCCGACGGGGTGTGGCGCGGGCTGCGGCCCGGCGCCACCCAGACCCAGGACTACCGGCTGCTGGTCACCTACGGCGACGGCGTCGAGCACGTCCAGGACGACCCGTACCGGTTCGCCCCGACGCTGGGCGAGCTCGACCGGTACCTCATCGGCGAGGGCCGGCACGAGGAGCTGTGGACCGTCCTCGGTGCGCACGTCCGCGAGTACGGCGGACCGATGGGCACCGTGGTCGGCACGTCGTTCGCCGTCTGGGCCCCCCGGGCCCAGGCCGTGCACGTCGTCGGTGACTTCAACGGCTGGGACAACCGGAGCCACCCGATGCGGCTGCTCGGCGACTCGGGCGTGTGGGAGCTGTTCGTCCCCGGGGTCGGGGAGGGCACGCTGTACAAGTTCCTCGTGCGCGGGGCGGACGGCCGCGTCCGGGAGAAGGCCGACCCCATGGCGCGCGCCACCGAGCTGCCGCCGGGCCGCGCCTCCCGCGTCGAGCGGGCCCGGCACGACTGGCAGGACGAGGCCTGGCTGCGCCACCGGTCCGAGAACGACGTGCACCGCGGGCCGATGAGCGTCTACGAGGTCCACCTCGGCTCGTGGCGCAAGGGACAGTCGTACCGCGACCTCGCCGAGCACCTCGTCAACTACACGCGGGACCTCGGCTTCACCCACGTCGAGTTCATGCCCGTCATGGAGCACCCCTACCCGCCGTCGTGGGGCTACCACGTCACGAGCTACTACGCCCCCAGCGCGCGGTTCGGGTCGCCGGACGACTTCCGCTACCTGGTGGACCGGCTGCACCAGGCCGGGATCGGCGTCATCCTCGACTGGGTGCCGGGCCACTTCGCCACGGACCCGTGGGCGTTGGGGCAGTTCGACGGGCTGCCGCTGTACGAGCACCCGGACCCCCGCCGTGGGTGGCACCCCGAGTGGGGCTCGTACATCTTCGACTTCGGGCGGCAGCAGGTGCGCAACTTCCTCGTCGCGAACGCCGTGTACTGGTTCGAGGAGTTCCACGTCGACGGCCTGCGCGTCGACGGCGTCGCCTCGATGCTCTACCTCGACTACGCGCGCCGCGACGGGGAGTGGCTCCCGAACGTCCACGGCGGCCGGGAGAACCTCGAGGCGGTGGGCCTGCTCCAGGAGGCCAACGCCACGGCATACAAGCGGGTGCCCGGGATCGTCATGATCGCCGAGGAGTCCACGTCCTGGCCGGGGGTCACCAAGCCCACCAGCGCCGGCGGCCTCGGCTTCGGCCTCAAGTGGAACATGGGGTGGATGAACGACTCCCTCCGGTACCTCAAGGAGGACCCGGTCCACCGGCAGTACCACCACAACCTGCTGACCTTCTCGCTCATGTACGCCTACAGCGAGAACTACCTGCTGCCGATCAGCCACGACGAGGTCGTCCACGGCAAGGGATCGCTGCTGCGCAAGGTCCCGGGCAGCCGCTACGACCAGCTCGCGACGGTGCGTGCCTACCTCGCCTACATCTGGAGCCACCCGGGCAAGCAGCTGATCTTCATGGGGAGCGAGTTCGCCCAGGAGGCCGAGTGGGCCGACGGGCGTGAGCTCGACTGGTGGCTGCTGGACCACGCGGCGCACTACCGGGTGCACAACCTGGTCAAGGAGCTCAACACCGTGTACCGGGCGAACCCCGCGCTGTGGGCGCTCGACTCGGACTCGGCCGGCTTCGAGTGGCTCAACGCCAACGACAACGCCGGGAACACCTACAGCTACCTGCGGTTCGGGACCCCCGACCGGCAGGGCGACGTGCTGGCGGTGGCCGTGAACTTCGGCGGCGTCTCCCGCGACCCGCTGCGCCTGGGCGTGCCCCGGGCCGGACGGTGGAGGGTGGTGCTGGACACGAGCGGCTTCGACGAGTTCGGCACGGCCAGCCAGGCCGGCGTCGAGCTGGAGGCGCAGGAGGTGCCGGCCGACGGCCAGCCGTACTCCGTGGAGGTGACCGTGGCCAAGCTCTCCGCCGTCTACCTCGCCCCGGTCGAGACGTCCCGGCCGGCCGCGACGTCCGCGTCCCCGGCCCGCGCGGAGGTGTGGTCGTGAGCGACCCGCGTGCCGGCCAGCCGGCCGAGCCCTCCGACCTCGTCGACGTCCCCCACCTCGTCACCGCCTACTACACGCTGCAGCCCGACCCGCAGGACGTCGACCAGCAGGTCGCGTTCGGGACGTCCGGCCACCGGGGGTCGAGCCTGCGGACGGCGTTCAACGAGGCGCACATCCTCGCGACCACGCAGGCGATCTGCGACTATCGCCGCGCCCAGGGCTACGACGGGCCGCTCTTCATCGGACGCGACACGCACGGGCTGTCGGAGCCGGCGTGGGCCTCGGCCCTCGAGGTCCTCGTCGCCAACGACGTCACGGTGCTGGTCGACGACCGCGACGGGTACACGCCCACCCCCGCCGTCTCGCACGCCATCATCCGCGCCAACGACGGCCGGACCACCGGCAGCGGCCTGGCCGACGGCATCGTCGTGACGCCCTCGCACAACCCACCCAGCGACGGCGGGTTCAAGTACAACCCGCCGCACGGGGGCCCGGCGGACTCGGACGCGACCAAGGTCATCGCGGCCCGGGCCAACGAGCTCATCGCCGGGGGCCTGGCCGAGGTCAGGCGCGTGCCGTTCAGCCGGGCTCGGGCGTCGGTGCAGGGCTACGACTTCCTGGGCACGTACGTCGACGACCTTCCCCATGTCGTCGACGTCGCCCGGATCCGGGACGCCGGCGTGCGCATCGGCGCCGACCCCCTGGGCGGCGCGTCGGTCGCCTACTGGGGTGAGATCGCCGACCGGCACGGCCTCGACCTCACGGTGGTGAACCCGCTCGTGGACCCGACCTGGCGGTTCATGACGCTGGACTGGGACGGCAAGATCCGGATGGACTGCTCCTCCCCCTCGGCGATGGCGTCGCTCATCGC
Organism: Phycicoccus ginsengisoli; assembly: GCF_054779295.1. Classification (NCBI taxonomy): domain Bacteria; kingdom Bacillati; phylum Actinomycetota; class Actinomycetes; order Micrococcales; family Intrasporangiaceae; genus Phycicoccus; species Phycicoccus ginsengisoli. The sequence goes on along the minus strand of NZ_BAAGYN010000001.1, from coordinate 383,517 downwards.
GCGCAAGGACGAGTACGACCTCGCCACCGGGAACGACGCGGACTCCGACCGCCACGGGATCGTGACCCCCGACGCCGGCCTGATGAACCCGAACCACTTCCTCGCCGTGGCGATCGAGTACCTCTTCGGAGGGGCGCGCCCCGGCTGGCCCGCAGGTGCCGCGATCGGCAAGACGCTGGTCTCGAGCTCGATGATCGACCGCGTGGCGGCGGACGTCGGTGGCCGGCTCGTCGAGGTCCCGGTCGGCTTCAAGTGGTTCGTGCCGGGCCTCATCGACGGCAGCTTCGGCTTCGGTGGCGAGGAGTCGGCCGGCGCGTCGTTCCTCCGCCGGGACGGTCGCGCGTGGACGACGGACAAGGACGGCATCCTGCTCGCGCTGCTCGCCTCGGAGGTGCTCGCGGCGACCGGACGGACGCCGAGCGAGCACTACCGCGAGCTGGTCGCCAAGCACGGCGACCCCGCCTACGCGCGCATCGACGCCCCTGCGAACCGTGAGCAGAAGGCCAAGCTCGCGGCCCTCTCCCCCGGCGACGTCGCCGCGGACAGCCTGGCCGGCGAGCCGATCACGGCAAAGCTGACGGAGGCGCCCGGCAACGGGGCGGCGATCGGCGGCCTCAAGGTGGTGACCGAGAGCGCCTGGTTTGCGGCTCGCCCGTCGGGCACCGAGGACGTCTACAAGATCTACGCGGAGTCGTTCCGCGGCCCCGAGCACCTGGCGCAGGTGCAGGCCGAGGCCCGCGAGGTGGTGGGCGCAGCCCTCGGCGGCTGAAGCGCGTCGTGTGGTGCCGGGTCGACTGCGGCCCGGCGCCCGGACCAGCGAGCCGGCGGGTTCGGCGCGCTGAGGGGGTGGTCGGCGTGCCGGCTCCACCAGTAGGTGGTGAGCTGGAAGGGCTCGACCCGTCGGTGTGCGGGGAACCGGCGACCGGCGAGGTCGCGGTATGCGTCGAGGTCCGTCACCACCGCGTCGCGCGGTCTCGTGCACTCGGCGCCCGCGGTTCCCGTGCGCTCGGTGCCGTCGGGTGACGCGCCCTCGCCGTCGTGGGGTTCACCCTCGGCGTCGTCGGGTCGCGCGCCCACACTGAGGGTGACGCCCAGCCCGGGCAGGGCGGCCAGCCACGCGTGGACCGCTGCAGGGAGGTCCGCGGCCTCGATCCTGCCCACCAGCGACTTGGACACCCCCGCCTCGCGCGCCAGCTCGCGCTGGGACAGCACGCGCCGTGCCCGCGTCAGTCGCACCTGTCGTGAGATCTCGGCCGCGAGGTCCTCCGGGTCCATGCGCCCACGGTGCCGCGCCTGCCCGCGGTCCGCGGCGACGGCCCGAGGAGTTGTGGACGCGGCGCTCGCGAGACCGGCGCCTGTGGACGCGGAGTCCGTCCCGCCGGGGCCGCATCCGGCCTGGTCGGTTCCGGCGCGAGGTCGCCGCACGCCCGCTCTGCGTTGCCCCGGTCCGTGGGGCAGCGCAGAGCGGAGACAGGCGCGGCGCGCACTATGCGTTGCCCCGGGTGGTGGGGCAACGCATAGTGCGCGCGCCTGCTGTGCCCCTGCACACCTTCGTGGTGTCCTTGGTCCGGCACGCCAGTGTCACGGGTGTCCGCCGCGCGAGTCGACGACAGCGGCGAATTCGGAGGGCTCCTCCGGAATTAAACGGAGGGGTGCTCCGTTGTAGGGGACATGACGACGCGCCAGAGCTCCCGACCCGTGACCCGTCCTTCCACCTTCCCGCCCTCCGGTGACCATGGCCCCAACCTCGCGACGCTCGACCAGCTGCGAGGACTGCGCCGCCCCCGTCTGATGACGCCGGAGGCGCGGCGCCACCAGGTGCCGCAGGAGTGCAGCGCCTGCTGAGCCACCGGCTCCAGCGGTTCCAGCGCGACGACGGCCCGGACACCACCACGGTGTCCGGGCCGTCACGCGTTCCCGCCAGGCGAGGACCACCGGCGACCACGGTCAGCCGTCAGCAGCCGGTGACACGGCCGGCGCGGGGCCGCCCACCACCGCCTCGTCGGCCCGGGACGCACCGGACCCGAGCCGCGAGCGCTCGTCGCCCACCCACAGGCGGGTGAGGCCGCCGAAGTGCCCCTCGAACCGCTCCCACTCGTGCGGCGGGTAGGTCTGCTGGATCGTGCTCGTCACCAGCGACCGGAACTCGTCCGAGTCGACCCACTCCAGCACCAGCTCGTCCACGTGCCCGAGCGAGGCGTCGCAGAACTCCCGGTACCGCTCGGTCTCGAAGTACTGGTCCGCGAGCCGCTGGTAGGCCGCGAGCTTGCCCTGGTAGGCCAGGTCCGGGTCGTCCGCCACCGCGAACCACGGGTCGGTGTCGACCTGGGTCCGCGCCCTGCGGTCCGTGGCCACGCAGAACACCGACCACTTGAGCAGCGCCTTCATCGCCCACGGGAAGTAGTAGTGCAGCGACGTGACGGCCACGTCGGGGCAGGCGTTCGCGTAGTCGATGGGGTAGACCACCCCGTCCTTGACGAGCATCTCGCACGAGTTGAACTCCCACCGGAAGAACGAGTTCACCGTCTGCGCGATGGTGATCGCCTCGCTGCCCACCGCCTCGGAGAGGAAGCCGTGCTCCACGGCATACCGCTCGTGCATGGGCTCGTCGGGGCGGAACTTCATCACCATCGTCTCCGGCCCGATGGTCAGCGCCCGCGCGAAGACCTCGAAGCCGTCGACCGCCTTCTGCAGGTGCATGAGCATCTCGCCGGAGTCGTTGTAGGCGGCGTGCAGGTCGTCTCGGTCCCTGATCATCGAGACACCGCGCCACGCCCCGCCGTCGAACGGCTTCATGAACATCGGGTACCCGAGCTCCTCGGCGATCTCGTCGAGGTCGAAGGACTTGTTGTACCGCGCCGACGTGTAGGCCCAGCGCACGTTGTCGATGGGGTTCTTGTACGGGACGAGCACCGTCTCCGGGACGTTCATCCCGAGCCGCAGCAGGGCGCAGTAGGCCGAGTGCTTCTCCATGGACTGGAACGTGAACGGGCTGTTGAGCAGGTACACGTCGTCCATGAGCGCGACCTTCTTGAGCCACTCGCGCGGGTGGTAGTACCAGTGCGCGAGCCGGTCGATGACCAGGTCGTGCCGCGGCTTGTCGCGCAGGTTGAACGGCTCGATGGTCACCCGCTCGGTGGCGATCCGGTGCTGCGCGCCGTCGGGTCCGGTCACGGGGCCCAGGCGCTGGACGAGGGACTCGAACGCGGCCGGCCAGTCGCCCTCGGCGCCGAGCAGCAGTCCGATGAGGTGGTCACGTGGGGTCGGCATGCGCCCCATGATCGCGGCTGACCGCTGATGCCGAAAGTGCAGCCCGGAGCCTTCCCTGCGCCGGGTGACCGCCCCGCGGAGCCCTTGAGCGTCAGAACAGGGCGGACATGAGGGCAGTGCGCGCCTTGCGCACCCGCTCGTCGTGCGAGCCGACGACCGCGAACAGCTCGAGCAGGTGGGCCCGCGCCGCCTCGCGCTCGTCCCCGCTCGTGGCGCGGACCAGGTCGATGAGCCGCAGGAAGGCGTCCTCGACGTGGCCGCCGAGGACGTCGAGGTCGGCCACGAGCGTCTGGGCGGCCACGTCCTGCGGGTGCTCGGCCGCTGCTGCGCGGGCGGTCTGCAGGTCGGCCCCCTGGGTCCGCTGCATGAGGCCGACCTGGGCGAGCCCGAGCTCGGCGTCCGCGTCGGCCGGGTCCTGCTTGAGGGCCGAGGCGTAGGCCGCCGCGGCAGCCTCCAGGTCGCCCCGCTCGATGGCGTCGTAGGCCTCCTGGTGCAGCGGGGGCAGCGGCGCCTCCTCACCGTCCTCATCGCCGGCCGAGACCGTGGCGACGTCCACCCGCCCGGCGACCCCGTGCTGGACCGCAAGGCCGAGGAACTCGTCGAGCACCTGGCGCAGCGTGGCTTCGGCCTGCACGCCGGCGAACATCGGCACCGGCTGGCCCTGGACCATCCCCATGGTCACGGGCACGCTCTGCACCTGGAACGCCCGCAGCAGCGTCGGGTTCGCCTCGACGTCGACCGACACGACCTGGAACCGGCCCTCGTACGAGCCGGCCACGGAGACGACGGTGTCGAGGTAGGCACGCGACTCCGGCAGCCGGGCCGCCCAGAGCACGAGCAGCAGGGGCACGCTGACGGAGGCGTTCGCGATCTCCTGGAAGTTCGCGTCGGTGCCCTCGACGACGACTCCGCTGCGGCCCGGCACACCGGGGGTCGAGGCCGCCGAGGAGGTGCCCGGCGCGGTCGGGGACGACGGGGAGGTCGGCGCGGCAGGGGCCGCTGCGCTCTGCAGACCCGACAGGTCCACCGCTCCTCGCACGCCCCCGGGGTTCGGCTGCTCAGTCATGGTGAGGATTCTTCCGCACCCGCCCGGGGACCGCCCAGCCACCCCGTCACCATGGCGGCGACGGGGCCGGGGGTGACGGGCCGGGGGTCAGGACCCCTTGGCCGAGGAGAGCACCTCGTCGACGGCGACCATGGTGGCCTTGCCCTCGGGCGGCACGGTGAAGACCACCATCTCGTACGTCTGCAGCTGGGCGCTCTTCGTCAGCGTCTTCTTGCCCACCAGCTTCTGGACGTCGGCGCTCGGCGTCAGCGACTTGCCCCCCTTGGCCAGGGTGATCGTGTCGGTGCGCTGCATCAGGCCGAACACCAGCGCTCCGCCGTCCCGGAGCCGGATCGCGACCGGGCCCGGCTGCGGCGCGTGCTTCTGGGTCAGCGTGGCGAGCTTGCCGAACGACTTCGCCTGCGCCGCCGCGTTGGCCCGCACGGCCAGGGCGAAGGGGTCGTCCGTGGCGACGTCGGCGGCGGGTGACGCGTTGGGGTAGGCGAGCGCCCCGGCATACTCCTGCAGCAGCTTGTCCGGCGCGACGGGCAGGCCCGCTCCGTCGGTCACGAGCGGCGAGCCGCTGCGCAGCGAGTCCAGGGCGGCGACCGTGGCGCCGGGGTGCATCCTGGCCGACGACTCGAGCTTGAACGGCGTCGTCGCGTCGGGCGAGGTGAGCAGGTTGAGCTCGGCGCCCCCGTCCTTCGCGGCGGTCTGCACGACCATCACCCGCGGCCAGGCGGTGCCGCGGGAGACCGCGAGCACCTTGGGCGGCGTGGTGCGGGTGAGTGGGGCGCCGGCCGCCGAGGAGCCGTCGTCGCTCGTCGCCGCGGCCTCGGCGACGGCGAGCGCGCTGCCGGTGAGGGCCTCCTTGCGCAGCGCCTTGGCCTCGGCGCCGCTGGCCCTCGAGGCCTCGTCGGCGCGGTCGAGGACCCGGGTGGCGATCTGCTCGGCCGTGTCGGGGGCCATGGGGGCGGTCGTGGTGACCTGCGCCGGCGCGTCGTGCAGGCCCACGACGGCCTCGGCGGTGCCGCAGCCGGCAAGGGCCAGCGCGAGGGTGGCCGCGGCCAGGATCTTTGGGGTGGTGGTCATGCCGTCACCTCCGTGGCGGGGTCGGGTGCAGGGGTGTCGGCCGCCGGAGCCGCGTGGTCGCGGCGGCGGCTGCCGAGCAGGCCCGCGACGCCGACGGCAGCGAGGATGAGGCCGACGAGCGTGACCAGCAGGCTCTGGGCGAACCAGGTGCCGCGGCTGACCGTCACCGTGACCGACGTGATGGTGCCGCCGGCCGGGCTGGTGACGACCAGCGCCTCGGGGGCGTCACCCTGGTCGACCTGGACGTGCGCACTCCCCGTGCCGGTCACGACCTGGCGCCACACGTCGGCCCCCGCGAGGTCCCCGGCGGGCGCGCCGCTGCCGGTCGTGGTGCGGTCGAGGGACCACGTCCGCACCGTGGCGCCGGTGATCGTGGTGTGCCGCGCGCCGCCGATGACGGCCCGCGCATCGGAGGGTGTGGTCCGCCCGATCCAGACCTGCCCGCCGTCCTTGGTGGTGGCGGTGACGTCCACGGGGTCGTCGACGCGGTTGAGGACACCGGGCTCGAGCACGACGACACCGGTACCGGGGGCCGCGCGGAAGGTCGCGCTGCCGGACGTGCCGAGGTGTGAGGTGAACCACGCCCCGAGCACGAGCAGCACGAGCCCGATTCCGGTCAGCACGGCCAGGACGGCGCGTTTGGCCAGGATCGACACAGTACGGATTCCTTACGTGGGCGGGCCGGCGCGGGAAGGGGGACCGCAGCCGGCAGTTCCGTCCACCATGACCCACCGCCCCCGGCGAGGACAAATCCTCGGGCCGTTCCCCGGACCGTCACCACCGGCATCAGTGGCATGATCGCCGAGGTGACCGGACCAACCCGACACGGACGGGCCAGGCGCCCCGGCCGGCCCCGCGAGGAGGCGACCGAGCAGGCCATCACCGCTGCCGCGCGCGAGGTCCTCGCCGCCAAGGGCGTGTCCCGGATGTCGATGGAGCTCGTCGCGGCCAAGGCGGGCGTGGCCAAGAGCACGCTCTACCGCCGCTGGCCGTCGAAGGTCGAGCTCGCCGTCCACGCCGTCGCCGTCCGCTTCGACGAGATCGAGGTCGGCGACCACGGCTCGCTCGCCGCCGACATGCGCGCCGGCATCGAGGAGGCGGCCCAGCTGCTGCGCGACCCCTCCACCGGTGGGGCGTATGCCGCGCTGCTGGCCGAGTCGGCCCGCGACCCGGAGGGGGTCGGCGTGCAGGTGCGCGAGTCGCTCTCCACGCGGCTGCACGCCGTGGTGGCGACCTCCGTCGAGCGGGCCATCCGGCGCGGGGAGATCCGTCCGGAGATGGTCGACGTCGACCTGCTCGCCGACGTCGTCGTCGGCTCGGTCATGCACCGCGCGCTCGTGACCGGTGTGCCCGATGCCGCCTTCGTCGACGCGCTCATCGAGCTGCTCGCCGACGTCGCGTGGGCCCGGCTGCACCGCGCCCAGAAGCAGGCGGCGGCTGCCGCGGCCGACTGAGGCACCCGGCATACCGCCGCCTCGGCGGCCTCGTGGCTCAGAAGCGGGCCGGCTCCCGGTAGACGCCCCACTCCTCGCGCAGCGCGTCGCAGATCTCGCCCAGGGTGGCCTCGGCGCGCACGGCGTCGAGCATCGCGGGGAGCATGTTCTCGGTGGTGCGGCTGACCTCGACCATGTGGGCGACCGCAGCAGTCACGGCTGCCTCGTCGCGGCCCGCCTTGCGTTCGGCGAGCACCGCGACCTGCTCGCGCTCGACCTCGTGGCTGACGCGCAGGATCTCCAGCTGGTGGCTGACGCTCCCGGTGTGGGTGTTGACACCGACGACCTTCTTGTCGCCCTTCTCGAGCGCGACCTGGTACTGGAACGCCGCCTCGGCGATCTCGGACATGAACCAGCCCTCCTCGATGCCGCGCAGGATCCCGCGCGTCATCGGCCACCGGGCGCCGTCGGCCTGGCCGGTGTTCTCGCGCATGACGGCGGCGAGCTGCTCGGTGTCCCTGGAGGTCAGGTCGCTGCCGCCGAGGCTGAGGATGCGGTCGAAGATCGCCTCGGCCTCGGCCTCGATCCGGTCGGTCAGCGCCTCGACGTACCAGCTGCCGCCGAGCGGGTCGGCGACGTTGACCACGCCGGTCTCGTCCATGATCACCTGCTGGGTGCGCAGGGCGATCTCGGCGGCCTGCTCGGTCGGCAGGGCGAGGGTCTCGTCGAGCGCATTGGTGTGCAGGCTGTTGGTGCCGCCGAGCACGGCCGCGAGCGCCTCGACGGCGGTGCGGACGACGTTGTTGTACGGCTGCTGGGCCGTCAGGGACACACCGGCCGTCTGCGTGTGGAACCGCAGCCACTGCGCCTTGTCGGTCTTCGCGCCGTAGACGTCGCGCATCCACCGGGCCCAGATGCGGCGGGCGGCCCGGAACTTGGCGATCTCCTCGAAGAAGTCGACGTGGCTGTCGAAGAAGAACGACAGGCCGGGCGCGAAGGTCTCGATGTCGAGGCCGCGGGACAGGCCCAGCTCGACGTAGCCGAATCCGTCGGCGAGGGTGAACGCGAGCTCCTGCGCGGCCGTGGAGCCGGCCTCGCGGATGTGGTAGCCGGACACCGACAGCGGCTTGTAGGCCGGGATCTTCTCGGCGCAGTACTCCATCAGGTCGCCGATCAGGCGCAGGTGCGGCTCGGGCGCGAAGAGCCACTCCTTCTGGGCGATGTACTCCTTGAAGATGTCGGTCTGCAGCGTGCCGTTGAGGACGCCGGGGTCGACGCCCTGGCGCTCGGCGGCGACGAGGTACATGCAGAAGACGGGCACGGCCGGGCCGCTGATCGTCATCGAGGTGGTGATGTCCTCGAGCGGCAGCTCGTGGAACAGGACCTCCATGTCGGCGGCCGAGTCGATGGCGACCCCGCAGTGGCCGACCTCGCCGAGGCTCATCGGGTCGTCGGAGTCGCGGCCCATGAGCGTGGGCATGTCGAACGCCACCGAGAGGCCGCCGCCACCCCCCTCGAGGATCATCTTGTAGCGCTCGTTGGTCTGCACAGCGTTGCCGAAGCCGGCGAACTGCCGGATCGTCCACGTGCGGCCGCGGTAGCCGGTCGGGTACAGGCCGCGGGTGAAGGGGAACTCACCCGGCCACCCGATCGACTCCGGCACCTCGCTGCCGTCGGCCGGGCCGTAGACCGGGTCGACCTGCATCCCGGACAGCGTCGTGAAGTCGGCGTCGCGCACCTGGCCCTTGGCCTGCGCGGCGTCGTAGCGGGCCTGCCAGCGGTCGGCCCCGGACTGCTCGGGAGTGGTCTGCGTCATACCGCGCAATTTACTAGGACGTCCTAGTAATCGCCAACACGGCCCGTCCCGGCCCCTCCTGCCCCTCACCCGCCCCCGGCAAAACAACGGTTGCTCGACGACCCGCGGGACAGCTACCCGTGGTTTGCCGCGCAACCGTTGTTTTGCAGAGGGGGTATGCCGGGGGGCTGGGTCAGGCGTCGAAGTCGGCCGCGCCGACGCGGACCTTGCGCAGCAGCTCGAAGAGCTGCTCGTGCTCGGCCGCGGTGAGCATGCCGAGGCCGAACCGCATCCCGACGAGGTCGGCCGTCGCCGCCTCCATGGCGTCGCGCCCGGCCGGGGTGATCACGGCGAGCGTGCCACGGCCGTCGTCCGGGTTCGGCACCCGCTCGACGAAGCCCTGCGCGTGCAGGCGCTGCACGATGTTCGTGGCGCTCGTGGGGTGGACCATGAGCCGCTGGCCGATCTTGCTCATGCCGAGCCGGCCGTCGCGGCTGAACGCGAGCAGCACGAGCGCCTCGTAGCGAGCGAAGCTGAGGCCGTGCCTGGCGCAGACGGCGTCGTAGTCGGTGATGAGCAGCTGCTGCACCCGCATGATCGAGGTCGCGCTGGCCATCGCCACCGGCTGGGACGACCGCCCCCAGCGCCGGGTCCACAGCTGCGCCGCCCGGGTGATCGGGTCGAAGGGCAGGCGGATGGGCTTGGGCACGGTGGAAGGCTAGTGCGCGGGTCAGCGCGGCAGGCGGACCGTCTCACAGCGTCCGTCGTCGAGTCGCAGCTCGCCGTCGGCCTGCTGTGCCGCCTCGGGGTCGTGGGTGGCCATGACGACGATCGCGCCACGGTCCGCCTCGGCGCGCAGGAGCCCCAGAACGCGCTCGCGGTTGTCGTGGTCGAGCTCGCTGGTCGGCTCGTCGGCGAGCAGCACCCGTCCGCGCAGGGCCAGGCCGCGCGCGACCGCCACCCGTTGCTGCTGGCCGCCGCTCAGCTCCTCGGCGAGGTGGCTGCCCGACTCCTCGAGCCCGACCGCCGCGAGCGCGGCCTCGGCCCGGTGCCGTGCCTCCCGGGCAGCCAGTCCCTTGGCGAGCAGCGGCAGCTCGACGTTCTCGCGCGCCGACAGCAGCAGGGCCAGCGCGCTGCCCTGCGGGATGACCTCGATCCCGAGCCGTGCCGCCCCCGCCCGGTCCGCGACCGCGTCCCCGCCCAGCACGACGCCTCCCTCGAAGCCCACCGCGCCGGCGATCGCCCAGAGCAGGGAGGACTTCCCCGCCCCGGAGTGCCCGGTCACCGCAAGGAACTCGCCCGAGTAGGCCTCGAACGTCGCCGTGTCGACGGCCACGGTCGACCCGTAGCGCACGGTGACCCCGGACAGCGCGAGCGGTGGCACCTCGACGCGCTCGTCCAGGCCGGAACCGGTCAGCAGCTCAGCCATGCCGGCCTCGCCCGCCCTCGGGCACCAGGGTCCACGTCCCGTCCTCGGTGCGGTGCACCCGCACCAGCGCGCCGGGCGGGAACGCGGCGACCGCGGCGGGCGGCAACGGCAGCGAGCCGTCGGCGGCCACGACGGCATACTCCTCACCGGCCCGGCCCTCCCCGCCCACCCGGCCGTCGCGGATCGTCACCGTGCGCGGCAGCCGGGCGGCGACCTCGGGGTCGTGGGTGACGACCACGATGGTCGTGCCCCACTCGCGGTTGACCCGGTGCAGGGCGTCGAGCACGACGTCGCGCGAGGTGTGGTGCAGCTGGCTCGTGGGTTCGTCGCCGAGCAGCAGGCCCGGCCGGCTCGCCAGGGCGACCGCGAGCGCGGCCAGCTGCAGCTGGCCGGGGGGCAGGGAAGGCAGCGGCGCGGTGCCGGCAGGGTCGAGGCCGACGAGCTCGAGCACCTCGCCCACCGCCGGGACCTCGCGGCCCGCCTTGACGGCCGACCGCTGGGCGAACTCGACGTTCTGCCGGGCGGTGAGGTAGGGCAGCAGGTTCCGCGCCGCCCCCTGGAGCACGAGGCCGACCTCGGCGGCCCGGAAGGCGTCGAGCTCCACCTCGGACATCGTCGACAGCTCGTGCTCGCCGACGAGGACCCGCCCGGCGCTGGGCCGCATGAGGCCGCCGAACAGGGTCAGGAGCGTCGACTTGCCCGCCCCCGATGGCCCGAGCAGCCCGACGACCTCACCGGGGTGCACGACCAGGTCGACGCCCGACAGGGCGGCGACGTCGTGCCCCTCGGCGCGGTAGATGTGGACCAGGCCGCGGGTCGAGACCTGCAGCCCGCGCCGGGCCGAGGTCTCCATGGCCGGGTCGGTGGCCGTCGCCGTCACAGGCTGTCCCTCACTCTCTGCAGCGTGATCCGCCGCCCGGCGCCTCGTCCCGCGAGCCAGCCCACCACCACGAGCACCAGCGCACCACCGACGGCGCTGGCGAGGACCGGGCCGAGCGCCGGCGCCAGCTGCAGGGGTGGCACCGGCGTCCCGTCGTCGTCGAACAACGGGAGCAGGGGCATGGCGAGCACCGAGCTCAGCGCCCCGCACACCAGGCCCACCAGCGACCCGACCGCGACGAGGACGACCTGCTCGCGCACCAGGGCCCGCCGCAGCACGGGCAGCGGCAGCCCGGACATGTGCAGGGCGGCCATGTCGCGGGCGACCGTGCGCCAGCCGGTGACGGTCATGACGATGACGACCAGCGCGGCGAGCAGGATGCCCATCGCGCCGGTGAACACCGCGAGCCGCAGGCCCTGCGCGGAGGCTGCCTGGTCGAGGCGCTGCTTGGCCTCGGTGTAGCGGTGGGTGCCGATGACGGCGACGCCCTGCGCGCCCAGCGCCGTGGTGACCGCTCGTGCGTCGGCGGGGTCTCGCAGCCACACCGCCAGCGTCCCGGTGTCGGCGAGCTGACCACCGAGCCGGGCGAGCGTCTCGTAGTCGACGAGCACTCCCTTGGCGCCGAGCAGCGGCAGCGTGTCGACCCTCTGGGTCGAGGCCACGCGGATCGGGGCCCCGTTGAGGCCCGCCGCGTCGAAGGACTCGGCCGTGCCGCCGGGCGGCACGTCGCCTGCGAGCAGGCCGGGGACGACGGGCGGCACGTCGGCGTAGGTGATCCCCACGGAGAAGCCGCTGTTGATCAGGTCCAGGACGAGCGCGTCCGGGCCGCCCGTGCGCAGCTCCATGCGGTCGGGGGTGTTGTCGGAGGGCGGGACGAAGGCGTTCCACCGCGAGGGGTCGCCGAGCCGGAGCGAACGGCCGTCGAGGCCGAGCCCGGAGATGGTGAGAGTCCCCTGCACCTGCGACGCCAGCGGGTCGGTCTTGCGGAACTCGAGGCCGTCGAGCCGGCAGCCGTCCGGGCAGAGCAGGGGCGCGTCGAGCCGCGCCGATCCCTTGCCCGACAGGGGCACCTGGGCGATGACCCGGGTGAGGCGCTCGCCGGTGGCCGTGGTGACCGAGACGCGCAGCTCCGACGGCTCACCGAGCGGCTTCACCGTCACCGGTGGCCTCGGAGCGCCCGACTGGCCGGTGGGTGGTTCCACCGTCTGGCCGGCCGGCGTCTGCAGGTCCCACGAGATCCGGCCGGTCACTCGATCGCCTCGCAGCTGCACGGTCGGGACGTCGGGGGGTGCGAGGGCGCCGGTGCGATAGGGGGTGCCCGGTGGTGCGAAGGCGACGGGGTCGAGCGACCGGGAGACGACCGCCAGGGTGGCCGTGGAGCCCGCGTCCACCCTGCGGATGACGGCGACGGGCGTCGCCCGCTGCCCGGTGGGGTCGGCCTTGCGCACGGCGGCCAGCAGGGTGGCCGGGTTGCGGCTGTCGGTGACCAGGGTCATGGGCGCCCCGGCCTGCATCTCCGCGCGGGCCTGCCAGTTCCGGTCCCCCACGGCGACGGCGTTGGCGGCGAACACGGTGAGGGCCACGGCGACGCTGACAACCGTGACCACCTTGCGCGGGCCTGCCCGTCGCTCGAGCCCGAATGCCGTGAGGGCGTGCCCCACCCGACCGCGCTGCTGGTTGCGGCGTCCGGCGGCCCCCGCGACGGGGACGACGACCCGCGTCGCCACGAGCCCTGCAGCGAGCGCGATCAGGGTGGGGGTGAGCAGCGCCAGCGGGCCCTCGAGCGTGCCGGTCGCCAGCCCGATGACCCCGAAGACGGCCAGGGCGACGGCGAGGACGTCCACGACCCCGACGGCCCGCGACCGCTCGGGCGCCACTCGCCGCAGGAGCGAGGAGACGGTCAGCCGCTGGACCGGCCTGGCGGCGAGCCAGATCGCGACAGCGCAGGCCACCGCGGCGACCGCCAGCGCCGCGAACGCCTGCCAGGGCACCTCGAACGGCACCCCGTCGGGGAGCACGAACCACCGGGCCGCGCTCGTGAGGAGGAGGGCGAGGCCGAAGCCGAGTGGCAGTCCGAGCGCCGTGGTGAGCGCCAGCTCGCCCATGACCAGGCGGCCGGCGCCCTCGCGGCTGCGGCCCCGCAGCCGGGCGAGCGCCACCTCCGGCCGGCGCTGCTCGACCGCGGCCTGGGCCACCAGGAGCAGGATCGCGGCCGCCAGGAGGCCGAGCTGGGCCATGAGGAGCGGCACGATCACCCGCAGCCGGGACTGGCCGACCCGCAGGCCGTCGATGAGCTCCGGCAGCTGGGTCGTGACCAGGGCGCCGGGCACCCCGCCGGTCCGGGTCATGCGGTCGGCCAGGATCCGCTGCACCTCGTCGAGGTTGCCGAGCGTGAACAGCTCTCGGTTCAGGGGAAGGGTCAGGCTCACCTGGGCGGTCCGCCAGCGGGGGTCGAACGTCTCCTCGGTGGTCACGAAGTCGTCGACGGCCGGGATGAGGTCCTGCCCGATCGTGAGCAGCGTCCCGGACTTGCCGTCGAGCTGCTCGGTCATCCAGTAGTCGGCGTCGGGGACGACCTCGTACGCGCCCACGATCACGAGGTCGGCGAAGGCGGGGCCCTTCGCCGTGTCGGACCCTGGGATGGCCGGCTGCGGCGTGAACGCCTTCCCCACCGGCCACTTCCAGGTCGCGAGGTCCTTGGCCGACACGAGGACCTCGTCCGCGGCGGCGGGGCACCGGCCCACGGTGAGGCGCAGGTGCTCGCAGCTGCCGTCACGCGACAGGATCGTCACCGGCGAGGGCTTGAGCCCCTTGCGGGGGATGATGTCGAACGGCTGCGACACCTGCCCGATGCCGGCGGAGTAGAGCCGCCTCAGGCCCGGCTGGACGTTCCCCTCGAGGTCACGGCTGCCGAAGTCGGGGTTCGCCGGGTTGCGCCCGGCACGCACCGTGAGGGCCGTGTCGACGGCGGACGCGTCGCCGACGGCCTGCTTGAGCTGCGCCTGGCCCAGCGCCCGCTGGTACAGCGGGGCGACGACCGCACAGGTCGCGATGAGCGCCGACAGCAGGACGAGCACGAGCGCCTGTGCCCGGCGGTAGCGGATTGCCGCCCACATGCTGTCGTCGTCCTCCCCGGTGCCGAACGCCTTACCGGCCCGACCCTAGGGTGGCTTCCTGCGGCGTGGGACTACATTCCGGCAACGATTTCCGGCCGCCCAGCCGTGAGGGGAAGGATCATCCGCGGGCAGGGAGCCGGTCGGATGGCGGCGGACCGGCGGCGGACCGTCGCTCGCCCTGCGTCAGCCGCGCTGCTCGATGGCGGCCTCGAGCCGCTCGAGCTTGCCGGTGAGCTCCCCGGCATACCCCTCGCGGATGTCGGCCTTGAGCACGAGGCTGACGCGCGGCCCGAACGCGGCCACGGCGTCGACGGCGCCCTTGACCACGGCCATGCACTCGTCCCACTCCCCCTCGACGGTCGTGAACATCGAGTCGGTGCGGTGCGGCAGGCCCGACGCGCGGACGACCGCGACGGCGGCGGCGACCGCCTCGCTCACCGAGCCGGTGGAGTCGGCGGCGACGGACGGGGCGACGGAGAAGGCGACGAGCATGCGCCCACCGTATGCCGTGGGCGCGGGACGCGCGTGCCCGGTCCGTCCCTCCTGACGGTCGGTCGCTCCTGCGCCCCTCCGGTCTGGCCGCCGAAGTCCCAGACTTCGGCGGCCGGACCCGGTCGCTGGGCCGAAGTCCCAGACTTCGGCGGCCGGACCCGGTCGCTGGGCCGAAGTCCCAGACTTCGGCCCGCGGCCGGGTCGGTCAGGCGTGGAGGTGGCGCTGGTAGGACAGGAGCACCTCGACCGTGCGGAAGCCGAGCTCGACGTTGACGCCGACCATGTGCGCGTTCTGCTCGGCGTTGCAGGTCTGGATCCGCCGGGCCAGGGGCGCGACACGGGCGAGCTCCTGCAGCCCGCGGACCTTGACCGCCATGCCGAGCCGGTGGCCACGGTGCTCGCGGCGCACCAGGGTGCCCCACTGCATGACCTCCTCCGGGTCGTCGGCGCTGACCACGAGGTCGTTGTACGCCACGACGTCACCCCCGGGCGCGATGGCCACGGTGTGCAGCATGGTCCGTCCCTGCTGCTCCATCCGGCCCAGCTCTTCGGCGTAGGTCTGGGGGCTCAGCGCCTCCTCCTCGAAGTCGATCTCCCCGGTCGGGGCGTCGACGGCGAGCTGGTTCCAGCAGGCGCAGTACGACTCGCGCAGCTCCTGCGGCAGGCTGCCGAGGAAGGACTCGACCCGGTAGCCCTCGTGGTGCGTGGCCGCGTCGGCCGCGAGCGCCTCCAGCCGCGTGGGGTCGAGCGGCAGGTCGAGGATGCGGCGCACCTCGGTGTTCGCGTAGGAGTACCCGTGCCGCTCCGCGAACCGGACGTAGGGGTGGTCCCCGCGCCGGCCGTCGGGGACGTTGACCTCGACCAGCACCGTCCGGCGCCCCTCTGCGCGGGTGCGCTCGGCGATGCGCTCAGCCAGGGCCGTGCCGGCCCCGTGCCCGCGCCACCGCGGGTCGACGTCGACCTCGCCCCAGGTGAACTGCGTGTTGTCGAGCAACGGGAACCACAGCAGGGCCATCCCCACGACCTGCCCGTCGACGAGGGCGACGTACGGCTCGAGCCGCTCGACCGTGCTGTCGGACCGCAGCTGCACCGCCATCTCGCGCACGGACCACGTCTTGGCCCAGGGGCGTTCGTGCCGGCACGACGCGACGCGCGCCGCGTGGGCGGCGGCGACCTCGGCTTCGTCGGCCACGTCGAGCAGGCGCACGACGACACCGCTCGTCTCGCCAGTGGCACCAGCAAGGTGCTCAGCGGCACCGGCGAGGTGCTCGCCGGAACCGGCAGGGTGCTCGCCGCCGGGGACATCGGAGATCGCCGTGCGGGGCGTGGTCGTCGTGGCCATGCGTCGAGTGTCCGGCCCGCCTCCGCTGGGCGGCAACGGGTTTTCCGTGCCGTCAGCCGAGCTCGGGCCGACCCCGGTGCCGGGCCCACTCGTGGTCGAGCACCGACATCAGGACCGCGTCGACCCACTCGCCGTCGAAGCGCAGGGCGTCGCGTCGCACACCCTCCCGGACGAAGCCGACCTTCTCGTAGGCCCGTCGCGCGCGCGGGTTGAAGGCGTACACCTCCAGGCTCACCCGGTGCAGGCCGAGCGCCTCGAACGCGTGCCGCAGGACCAGCCGGGTGGCCTCGGTGCCGAGCCCGCGGTCACGGCCGTCGGGGCCGAGGAGGATGCGGAAGTTGCAGGAGGCGTTCTCCTCCTCCCACTCGTTGAGCACCGCCTCACCGACGACCCGCCCCGTCGCGCGGTCGACGACGGCCAGGTCGAGCCGGTCCTCCTGCTCGGCCCGCGAGCCGTACCAGTCCCGCAGGAGTGCCTCGTCCGGCGGCGACCCTGCCTCGTCGCCGGAGTGGACCGAGCCGGTGAGCCGACCCACCTCGGGGTCGGCGATCGCGCCCGCGATGGCCGCGAGGTCGTCCTCGGCGAACGGCCGCAGCACCACGAGGTCGCCGGTCAGCGTGGGTTTCTCGGCGAAGGACGTCGTCGCGGCGAAGGTCGTCATGGGTGCAGTCTCACCGGGGCCGGCCCGGCGCCGCGACCCGATATCCCCCGGACGCCGACCGGACGCCGGCCGGACACCGGCCGGTCGCCACCGCACGCCGACCGGTCGCCACCCGTCGGCGCGGACGGCCCGGGGCCTAGCGACCGGTGAGGGAGGCCAGGTGGGCGTGCACCAGGGCGACCGTCGCGGCTCCCTCGCCGCTGGCCGACGCCACCCGCTTCATCGATCCCGCCCGCAGGTCGCCCGCGGCATACACACCGGGCACGGTGGTCTCGAGCGCGGCCGGCGGCCGGCCACCGACCCACCGGTCCATCGGCACCTCGCGGCCGGTGTAGACGAAGCCGCGGTCGTCGCGGGCGACGGCCGTGGGCAGCCAGTCGCTGCACGGGTCGGCGCCCAGGAGCAGGAAGAGGCCGCCGGCCTCGAGGCGCTCGCGCCCCTCGGGGCCCTCGAGCTCGAGCCACTCCAGGTGGCTCTCGCCACCGCCACCGACGACGTGCGTCGACGTGCGCACCGTGACCAGCCGGGTCGCGGCGATCTCCCGCACGAGGTAGTCGGACATGGTCTCGGCCAGGTCACCCCGGCGCACCACGATCGTGACGCTGCTGGCGTACCGGGCGAGGAAGAGGGCGGCCTGCCCGGCGGAGTTGCCGCCCCCGACGACGAAGACCGGGCGACCCTCCATCTCGCGCGTCGCGCTCGTGGCCGCGCCGTAGTAGACCCCGAGGCCGACGAGCTCCTCGAGCGGCTCGATCCCGATCCGTCGGTACTGCACGCCGGTCGCCACCAGGACCGCGCGGGCCCGCAGCGCGCCGCCCTCGGTGTGGACGACGTGCGGCTCGCCGGGTGCCGCGGCCGGGTCGATCGACTCGGCGGACACGCCGGTGTAGATGCGGGCACCGAAGCGCGAGGCCTGGAACCGCGCTCGTTGGGCGAGCCGCATGCCGGAGATGCCGCGGGGGAAGCCGAGGTAGTTGCGGATCAGCGAGCTCGTCCCGGCCTGGCCCCCCACCGCCTCGGCCTCGAGGACGACGGTGTCGAGCCCCTCCGAGGCGCCGTAGACGGCCGCCGCCAGGCCTGCCGGGCCGGAGCCGACGATCACGAGGTCGACGACGCCGTCGGTGTCGACCGACTGCGGCGAGCCGTACACGAGCCGCGCCACCTGCTGCGCGGTGGCCCCCTCGAGGACCGTCCCGCCCACGACGCCTGCCGTCACGACCGGGTATGCCGGGGCGGCACCCCCCTGCACCGACGGCAGCTCCGCGAGCACCTCCCGGGCGGCGGGGGCGTCCGGTGTGTACAGCCGGTGCGGGATGCCCATGCGGTCGAGGAAGTCGCGGATGCGCGAGGTCTCCGCGGTCCCGGCGCCGTCGACGATCCGCACGCCCTCGACCTCGGGCGTCGAGGCGGTCCACCCCCAGTCCGAGAGGTACTCGGTGACGGCGGTGTGGAACTCCTCGTCGCGGGCGCCCTGCGGGATGAGCAAGAAGGTGTCGAACTTGCCCCGGGCCAGCGCCTCGCGCAGCTTGGGCAGCGACAGCCCGTAGGAGTCCCGGGTGGTGAGGCAGATCCGGCGGGCCGTGGGCAGGACGCGGTGCAGCTCGGCGAGCAGCCGCAGGCCGCTGTCGACCCCCGGCACCTGCCAGCCCACGCCGAGCAGGGCCACCGGCTGTCCGTCCTGCTGCATCCGGGACGCCGCGGAACGGGCCTCGTCGGCGCTCTCGTGGCAGACGACCTCGTAGTCCCGGGCGTACCGCTCGAACTCACTCGTGACGACCGGGCACTGCTCGGGCTCGACGACGAGCAGCAGGGCAGGGCGCGGGGAAGAAGCTGCTGTGCTCATCGCTGTCCGCCCCGCGCTCCGGCCACGGCTGCCCGCTCAGGCCATCCGGTCGGTGTCGATGAGCCACGAGTCGCCGCTGCGCACGACGGTCAGCACGTGGGTCTCCTTGATCTTCTTGCCGCCCTTGGGCTGGAAGGTCAGGTCGACGGTGACGGTGCCGGCCTTGGCGTCGGCCTTGGTCCGGCCCACGTCGACCTTGTCGAAGCCGGACCAGAACTGCTCGTAGCCGTCGCGTCCCCCGGACTGCGCCTGCATCTTCGGGGTCAGCTCGGCGAAGGTCTGGTCGCGCTTGTCGGCCTGGGTGACGTCGCCGTAGTAGCCCTTGACGAAGTCGGCGAGCTGGGCGTCGCCGGGCGGCGCGGCCGAGGTCGTCGTCGTGGTCGTCGTCGACGGTGTGGTGGTCGTGCTCGTGGAGCTGCTGCTGGACGAGGACGACGACGAGGACGAGGGGGTCTCGGTCTTCGCCGGCGCCGTCACGGTGGTCGTCGTCGGCGTCTGCGGGGTGTTGCTGCCGAAACCGTCGGTCACGGCGTACAGGACCCCCAGCAGCAGCGCCACGGCCGCGAGGATCCCCACCAGCCAGAGCAGGGCCTTGTTCCCACCCCGGTCGTCACGGTCGCCGCGGGGCCCGCGCGGCCCCGTCGGCGGCACCGGGCCGGCCGGGTAGGGCTCGGGCTCCGCGGCATACGGAGCGGCGACGGGCGCCTGCTCCAGCCGCTGGGTGCCCTCGACCGCCTCGGGGATGAGCTCGGTGGCCGCCGCGCCGGCGGCGACGCCGGCAGCCGCCCCCGGGATGGCTCCCGCCGGCAGCGCCATCGTCGTGTCGCCGTCGGCGATCCGGCGCAGCCGGTCGCTGGCAGTCGACATGTCCCAGCGCCGAACAGGGTCGTGCTCCATCATCGCGGAGATGGCACCCGCCAGCGGACCCGCGTGCTCCATCGGCCTCGCCTCGCCGTTGGCGATCGCCTGCAGGGTCGCGAGCGGGTTGGCGTTCGGCACGTACGGCGGTTGGCCCTCCACCGCGTAGTAGAGGGTCGCGCCCAGGGCCCACACGTCGGACGCCGGCGTCGGGTCGCCGCCTCGGGCCAGCTCGGGCGAGAGGTAGCCCGGCGTGCCCGTCATGAAGCCCGTCTGGGTGAGCTGGTCGTCGGCGTGCGCCCGGGCGATGCCGAAGTCGCTGATCTTGGGCGTGCCGGAGCCGTCCATGAGGATGTTGCCGGGCTTGATGTCGCGGTGCACGACCCCGCGCTCGTGGGCCCGGACGAGCGCGCCCGCGACCGCCGCACCGATACCGGCGACCGTGGTGGCCGGCAGGGCACCCTCGTCGCGGATCTGCTCGGCGAGGCTCTGGCCCTGGACGTACTCCATGACCAGCCAGTGGGTGTCGTCCTGGTCGACGACGTCGAAGACCCCCACCGCGTTGGGGTGGTTGAGCGAGGCGGCGATCCGCGCCTCGCGCATCGCGCGCGCCTGCGCCGCCGGGTCGCCCGGCAGGGCGCCGATCTGCTTGACCGCGACCTCACGTCCGAGGACGGTGTCGCGGCAGAGCCACACGGTGCCCATCCCGCCGCTGCCGATGGCACGCAGCACCTCGTAGCGTCCGGCGATCACCTGGGGCGGCACAGGGGTCCTTTCCGTCGGGTCCGGGGATCACCCTATTGCCCACGACCGCTGCGTCCACACCTCGGCCCGGCTGCTCAGGCGAGGGCGGCAACCACCTGGTCGGCCGCCGTATAGGGATCGGTGCGCCCCTCGACCACCGCGGCCGCGAGGTCGTCCACGCCGTTGCCGTGGCGCAGGTCGCCCATCTTCTCGCGCAGGGCCTTGATGGCGATCGACTCGATCTCGTCGCCGGCCCGGCGCACGCGCCGCTCGCGCAGCGTGCCGTTGCCCTCCATCCAGGACCAGTGCTTGTCGATCGCCTCGACGACCTCGTCGACCCCCTGGCCCTGGGCCGCGACCGTCTTGAGGACCGGCGGTCGCCACAGGCCCGGCTCGGTCCGGTCGCCCAGGCTGATCATGTGGCGGATGTCGCGCACGGTGGCGTCCGCACCCTCGCGGTCGGCCTTGTTGACCACGAACACGTCGCCGATCTCGAGGATCCCCGCCTTCGCCGCCTGGATGCCGTCCCCCATCCCAGGAGCCAGCAGCACGATCGTCGTGTCGGCCAGGCCGGCGACCTCCACCTCGGACTGCCCGACGCCCACCGTCTCGACGAGCACGACGTCGCACCCGGCGGCGTCGAGCACCCGCAGCGCCTGCGGCGTCGTCCACGACAGGCCGCCCAGGTGCCCCCGGCTGGCCATGGAACGGATGTAGACGTCGGGGTCGAGGGCGTGGTCCTGCATGCGGACCCGGTCACCCAGCAGTGCGCCACCGGAGAACGGCGACGAGGGGTCGACGGCGAGGATCCCGACCCGCTTGCCCTGCTCGCGGTATGCCGTGACCAGCGCGTTCGTCGACGTGGACTTCCCGACGCCCGGGCTGCCCGTGATGCCGATGACGTGGGCGTGGCCGGTGTGCGGGCTGAGCGCCGCCATCACCTCGCGCAGGGCCGGGTGGGCGTCCTCGACGAGCGAGATGAGGCGGGCGACGGCCCGGGGTGAGCCTGCCCTGGCCGCGTCGACCAAGGCGGGGACGTCGACGGTGCGGGGAGCCAAGCGTTGTCCTCCGTGCGGGAGCGGTGTCGGAGCGGTGAGGGGCAGTCTCAGGCCTGCGGGACGCGGATCACGAGGGCGTCGCCCTGGCCGCCACCGCCGCACAGCGCGGCCGCACCCACGCCGCCACCGCGACGCTTGAGCTCCAGCGCCAGGTGCAGGGCGATCCGCGCGCCGGACATCCCGATGGGGTGGCCGAGGGCGATCGCGCCGCCGTTGACGTTGACCTTGTCGAGGTCGATGCCGAGCTCCTGCGCCGACGCCAGGCCGACGGCTGCGAACGCCTCGTTGATCTCGACCAGGTCGAGGTCGGCGGGCGTGATGCCCTCCTTCTCGCAGGCCTTGACGATGGCACGGGCAGGCTGCTGCTGGAGCGTGGAGTCGGGGCCTGCGACGACGCCGTGGGCACCGATCTCGGCGAGCCAGGTCAGCCCGAGCTCCTGCGCCTTGGCCTTGCTCATCACCACGACCGCGGCGGCGCCGTCGCTGATCTGTGAGGCGGTGCCGGCGGTGATGGTGCCGTCCTTGCTGAACGCCGGGCGGAGCTTGCCGAGGGTCTCGGTCGTGGTGTCGGCGCGGATGCCCTCGTCCGACCTGAACTCGACGGGGTCGCCCTTGCGCTGCGGGATCGAGACCGGCACGACCTCGTCGTCGAAGAGGCCGTCCTTCCACGCCCGGGCGGCGAGCTGGTGGCTGCGCGCCCCGAACTCGTCCTGCTGCTCGCGCGTGAACTGCTGGTCACCGGTGTTGGCCTGCTCGGTCAGCAGCCCCATCGCCTGGTCGGTGAAGGCGTCCCAGAGTCCGTCGAAGGCCATGTGGTCGCGCATCGTCACGTCGCCGTACTTGAAGCCCTCGCGGGACTTCTCCAGCAGGTGTGGCGCGTTGGTCATCGACTCCTGGCCGCCGGCCACGACGACCTCGAACTCGCCCGCGCGGATGAGCTGGTCGGCCAGCGCGATGGCGTCGATGCCCGAGAGGCAGACCTTGTTGATGGTCAGGGCCGGGACGGTCATGGGGATGCCCGCCTTGGCGGCGGCCTGACGTGCGGGGATCTGCCCCGCGCCCGCCAGGAGGACCTGGCCCATGATCACGTAGTCGACCTGGTCGGGGGCGACCCCGGCCTTGTCGAGCGCGCCCTTGATGGCGACGCCGCCCAGGTCGGCCCCGGAGAAGTCCTTGAGCGAGCCGAGCAGCCGGCCCATGGGGGTGCGGGCACCCGCGACGATCACCGACACCGTGCGGTCAGGCGAAGTTGTCATGACGAAAGGCCTCCAGCGCCGTTGGGGATCAACCACCAGCCACTCTAGTGCGGCCTCGGGGACGCGGAACGGCCCGGTCGGGTGGCGCTGACCACACGGGCGGGCCCCCCGAGGTGGGTCCACGGCATACCCGCGCCGTCGCCCTCGGCGCAGGCGCGAGGGGCGCCCTCGCAAGCGAGAGGGGTCGGCCTCGCAGCGAGAGGGAGGGTCGGCCTCGTCGCTACTTCATCGTGCCCTGGGAGAGGGAGCCCTGGAGCTGGCGCTGGGAGAAGATGTAGACGAGCAGCACCGGGACGATGGTGATGACGACCGCGGCGAAGAGCTGCCCGAAGTCCACGGCGTACCCGGCCTGGGAGGCGAACCGTGCCATGCCCTGCGACAGCACGTAGTTGTCCTCGTTGGTGTTGAGGGCCACGGGCAGCAGGAACTGGTTCCACAGGCCGAGGAAGTTGAAGATCGCGATGGCCACGATGCCCGGCCGCGCCATCGGCAGCATGACCTGGGCGAAGGTGCGCCACTCCCCCGCCCCGTCGAGCTCGGCCGCCTCGGCGATCTCCTGCGGCAGCGCGCGGAAGAACGGGAAGAGGAAGAACACGGTGAACGGGAAAGCGAAGGCGACGTAGGTCGCGATGAGGCCGGGCAGCGTGTTGAGCAGCCCGGTGTTCTTGAGGACGAAGAACAGCGGCACGATCGCCAGGAAGATCGGGAACGTCAGCCCTGCCAGGATGAGGTAGTAGACGATGCCGCTGCCGGGGAACGGGTAGCGCGCCAGGGAGTAGGCCGCGGCCGAACCGAGGATCATCACGAGCACGAGGGCCGACGTCACCACGATGACCGAGTTGAGCATGTACCGGCCGATGTGGGAGTCGTTCCACGCACCGATGTAGTTGTCGAAGCTCCAGTGCTGCGGCAGCGCCAGCGGCGAGGCGAAGATCTCGCCGGTGGTCTTCCACGAGGAGAGGAAGACCCACACGAGCGGCAGGATGACGATGATCGACCAGAGCGTCAGGACCACGTGGGAGACGATCGTCACCGTCCTGTCGCCCTTGGACGCGGGGCTCGAGGTGGGCGTGGGTGCGGCCTCCGGGGCCTGGGTGCGCGGGGTCCGCGGCGGGTTCGCGACGCTCATCAGCGGTCCTTCCCCTTGGTGAGGCGGTTGACGAGGAAGACGACCGCGGCGAACAGCAGCGTGAGCACCGCGAGGACGACGCCCATCGCGCTGGCGAGGCCGAACTGGCCCTTCTTGAAGGCGGTGTTGAACAGGTCCTGGGTCATCGTCAGGGTGGAGTTCTGCGGACCGCCGCTGGGGTTGAGGGCGGCCATGTAGACGAACGCGTCCAGGGCCAGGATGCCGAGGTAGATGTAGGCCGTCTGGACCGTCTCGCGGACCATCGGCAGCGTGACCATCATCGTCATCCGGAAGCGTCCGGCGCCGTCGACGCGGGCCGCGTCGTACAGCTCAGCGGGGATGCCCTTGATGGCCGCGATGAACAGCACCATGTAGAAGCCGACGAAGCCCCAGATGATGACGAACATCGTCACCGGCATCGCCGTGCTGACCTCACCGAGCCAGGCGAAGGACTTGAAGCCGTCGAGCCCGACGCCCGTGAGGAGACCGTTGACCAGGCCGGCCGACGGGTCGAACATCTGCGACCAGATCAGGCCGATGACGATGGCCGGGATCGTGTACGGGAAGAACGACACGATCCGGTAGAACGACGAGCGGGACAGCCCCCGGACCGCGCCGGTGCTGCCACCACCCACCGTGACCATGGTCGCCAGGGCCAGCGAGAGCGCGATCGTCGCGAGGGGGACGACCACGGCGAGGAGCAGGTTGTTGCGGACCGCCTTGAGGAAGATGTCGTCCTGCATCAGGTTCTTGTAGTTGGCGATGCCGACGAATTCGAAGGTGTCGGAGAACCCGCTCCAGTTGGTGAGGCTGTAGATGAACGCCTGGACGAACGGCCACAGGACGAACACCGTGTAGAAGACGAACGGGATTCCCAGGGTCACCAGCACGAAGACGCGCCGGGCCATGGGCATCCGGCGTCGGCGGGGCCGGGCGACGCTGGCCACCGCCGTCGACGAGGTTGTGGGGACGACTGCGCTCATGGGTGGTGGGTGGCCTCTCCGTGTTCCAGGGTCCGAGGGTTCCGGCGGCCGCGGGGCGGAGCACGATCACACCGTCCCGGGCGGGTGCGGACGGCTGCCCGGCCCGACGGGGGTCACCGTCGGGCCGGGCAGTGCGTCACTTGACCTCGACCTTCTTGACCGACGGGTCGTTGGCGACCTTGTCGGTGATCTTCTGCAGCTGGCTGGTGAGCGCCTTGGCGTCGATCTGGCCGGCGAGGAAGGCGTTCCACGGCACGAGCATGTCCTGGTTCATGCCGTACACGTCGACGAAGTTCCACGTGAAGACGTCCGAACCGGCGCCCTTGAGCATCGCGCCCTGGGACTGCAGGGCGGTGGAGCCGAAGCCGTCCGCGGGGACCGTGTCCTTGACGATCGTCGGGGACAGCTTGGTCTTGGCGAAGTTGGTCGCGGCCTCCTTGGACAGCATGGTCCGCAGGAGCTCCTTGCCACCGGCGACGTTCTTGGCCTTGCTGGGCACGATGAACGGCTCACCGGCCGCGGAGTGCAGCGCGGTGTACGGCATCTTGGAGCCGGAGGTGAGGGTCATCTCCGGGGCGCCGGTCATCTTGAAGTCGGCCTTGGTCTGCTTCTTCATCTCGTTCTCGATCCACGAGCCCGAGGGGTAGAGCAGGGCGGCCTGGTCGTTCGACCACTGGGCTTGCGCCGCGGTGAACTGGGTGCCGCCACCGCCGGGCTTCATGTAGCCCTTCTTGACGATGGTCTCGAGCGCCTTGAAGACACCCTGCACGGCCGGCTTCGACCAGGCGTCGGGCTTGAGGTTCTCCAGGGCGAGGCGGACGTCGTCGCCGCCCTCCTTGATCGCCGAGGCGATCGCGAGGGTCTGGTAGTAGGTCGCGGCCTCCTTGCCCCAGAGCATGAGGAACTTGCCCTTGGCCTTGGCCTTCTCGCCGAGCGCGATCGCCTCGTCCCAGGTCTTCGGCGGGGTCCAGCCGTTCTGCTCGAACAGCGAGGCGGAGTACCAGATCGCGTAGACCGTCTGCACGTAGTTGATGGCGACGAGCTTGCCGTTGATCGTGCCGGGGGCCTCGACACCGGGGTACAGGGTGTCCTGGATGGTCTTGCCCTCGAGGTTCTTGGCCGCGAACACGTCCTTGAGGTCCTCGAGCTGGTCGGCGATGGTGTTGAGGCCGATCGAGTTCGCGCCCGAGTTGTCGATGAGGTCGGGCGGGTTGCCGCCGACGAACCGCGGCTGCAGCTCCTGGGCGATCTGGGTCGAGGGCTTGACCGTGACCTTGCTGCCGGACTGGTTCTTCTGCATGACGTCGGCCGCGAACGTGACGTAGTCGTAGCCGTACCCGCCGTTGAAGATCACCGCCTCGACGGTGGACTTGTCGGCCATGCCGAACGGGTTCTTGTCGCTCTTGGTGCCACCGGCTGCCGAGCTGCTGCTCGAGCTGCCCCCGCCTCCGGTCGCGCACCCCGCCAGGGCCCCGGCCGCCGGCAGCGCCAGGCCTGCCGCGAAGGCCAGGCGCAGCACTGTGCGCCTCTCGACCTGCTCACCACGTAGATCCATCAGATTCCCTACCTCCACGTATCGGCTGACCGCCATTGGCCACCGCTCGGCATGATCCCCACATCGTGGTGCGCGTGATTGGTTGTGTCAATAACATTGACAGAACCAATCAATATCGATCAGGGTGCGCTCATGCCAGACCCCCTCCGGCCGGCGCGTGTCCGCCTCCTCCCCCTCCCCCTGCGCGGCACCCTGCCCGGTCCCGAGGGGCAGCTCCCGCCACTGAAGCACGTACGCCGCATCGCCGTCCCGCGGCTCGCCGAGTCGGCCACCCGGGACATGCGCGAGCGGGTCGGACGCGGCCGCCTGGGCACCCCGCTGCCCTACGGGATCCAGAGCGACTACGACCGGCAGGACCGCGACCTCACGCTGCCTGCGGTCGAGCTGTCGAACGGGTTGGTCACGGCCACCGTGCTGCCGAGCCTGGGCGGCCGGGTCTGGTCGCTCGTCGACCACACCCGCGGGCGTGAGCTGCTGTTCGTCAACCCGCGGCTGCGGTTCGCCAACTTCGGGCTCACCGACGCGTGGTTCGCCGGCGGCATCGAGTGGAACCTCGGGTCCACCGGCCACTCGACCCTGTCCTCGAGGCCCGTGCACGCCGCCGTGGTCGAGGGCCCCGACGGCCCGGTCCTGCGCCTCTGGGAGTGGGAGCGGACCCGCGACCTCGTCATGCAGGTCGACCTCTGGCTCGACGGCCCGCGGCTGCTCGCCTCGACCCGTGTGGTCAACCCCGACCCCGAGCCCAAGCCGCTCTACTGGTGGACCAACATCGCCGTGCCCGAGACACCCGGGACGCGCGTGCTCGTCCCGGCCACGCACGCGTGGCGCACCGACTACACCGGGATGCTCGACCGCGTCGAGGTGCCGGTCCCCGACGGCGACGTCGACATCAGCCGCCCGCAGGCGTCGACGTATGCCGCGGACTACTTCTACGAGGTGGCCGACCAGCGCGGTCGGCTCGTGTGCGCCGTCGAGCCGGACGGCCGCGGGCTCGCGCAGACGTCGACGAGCGAGCTGACCGGGCGCAAGCTCTTCCTCTGGGGCACCGGCCCGGGCGGCCGCCGCTGGCAGGAGTGGTTGAGCACCGCCGACACCCGCTACCTGGAGATCCAGGCCGGCGTGTGCCAGACCCAGATGGAGCACGACGTCATCGAGGGCGGCGCGACGCGGTCGTGGACCGAGGCGTTCGTCGCCGTCGACCTCGACCCGGGCGCGGTCGGCGGGGAGTATGCCGTGGCCGCCGACTCCGCGCGTGTGGCCACGCACGAGGCGGTGTCCCCCGAGTGGCTCGAGGGGCGGCACGCGCACTGGCTCTCCGCGGTGGCGGCGCTGCCGCCCGGGGACCTGGTGCAGACCGGCTCGGGCTGGGGACACGCCGAGCTGGCCCTGCGCGGCCAGCAGGCCCCCGACGGCGTGGTCTTCCCCTCCGTCGAGGACGCCAGCGCGCCGCTCGCGCGGTTCGCGGCCGGCGAGGTGTCGGCGCTGTCCGACGTCCCGGTCGACGCGCCCACCATCCCCCCGGTGTCGGCTCGCTGGGAGCGGGCCTTCACGACTGCTGCCGCCGGAGGCGCAGCTGGCTGGTGGCTGGCCTACGCCGAGGCCGTCCGGCACCACGTCCGCGGCGACGTCGATGCCGCGCGGGCGGCATACCGGCGCAGTGTGGACCTCGCGGCCACGGCACCCGCCCTGCGCGGGCTGGCCGTGCTGGCCGCGGACGCCGACGAGCGGGACTCGCTCTACGCCCGGGCGCTTGAGATGGCCCCGGCGGACCGGCAGCTGTGGACCGAGCGGCTGGCCGCGCTGCTGGACGCCGGTCGGCCCGGCGCCCTGGTCGCCGCGGTCGACACCATGCCGGAGGACCTGCGCCGGCACGGCCGCACGCGACTCCTCCTCGCCCAGGCGCTCGTCGCGCTGGGCGAGCACGGGGCCGCGCTCGCCGAGCTGGAGACGCTCGAGGTGCCCGACCTGGCCGAGGGCGACATCCCGACCGCCGAGCTCTGGCACGTGCTGCGGCCCGGCGAGCCGGTGCCGGAGCGCCTGGACTTCCGGATGTCGCGGGAAGCCTGAGGCCGGGCCGGCTCGCCCGGCCCGTTACTGCGACAGCAGCTGCTCGGGGATCGGGATCCCGTGCTCGCGGGCGTACGTCACCATGTTGGACATGATCACCGGTGCGTGGGCGTTCGCCTCGGGCGTCGGCGTGAAGGCGACGTACTCGCTGTCGGCGAACTGCACGGGGGTGTGGCCGGGCTCGATCACGAAGGCGTCGCCTGCCGTGAACTCCTCCTCGTTGCCGTCTGCGTAGCGCACGGCGAAGCGGCCCTTGACGACGTAGCCCACGTGGTGCGCCTGGCACTGGTCGTCAGGACAGCCCTTGTAGAAGGGCGCGAGGTCGAGGTCCGTGAGCGTCCGCTCCATGGTGACGGTCCACCCGTCGAGGTCCTTCTCGAAGGTCTCCGCGTAGCCGGGGATGTCGAGGTGGGACGCTGCGTTTGCCTTGGTCAGGGTCGGCATGGCTTCTCCTTGGGTGCTGGACTGCGTGGCCCGAGGATCCGGGCCCGCCTCCCACGCTTCCCGGGCCCTGCGCCCGCGGAGAGGGGCCAAGCTCCCGGCTGCAGGAGCTCAGGGCGCCGGGTCGAGGTCGGCCCTGGCCCGGGACTCGACGGTGATCGTCACCGAGCCGCCGAAGGCCGCCAGGAGGGGCCCGACGAAGGGCAGGTCCGCCTCCCCCGTGAGCCGGACCACGGCGGTCTGCCCGTCCGGGCTGCCGGTGCCTGCGGCGACCTCCCAGGCCCGCATCGCCGGCGGTAGCGGGCGCTCGGCCAGGTAGGCCGAGGCGGTCCGGCGCACGGTGTCGTCGCTGACGGCGACGGCGTCGTCGAGACCCGACCGGTAGGCGCCGAGGTCGAGCGAGTCGGCCGCGTCGAGGGCAGCCCCGTCGGCCGCGTCGAGCAGCCGCACCCGGGACAGCTGGGCGGAGGTCACCGCGAGGGTGCCCATCACCAGGAGCGCGGCGACCAGCGTGTACCCGAGGACGAGCAAGGTCACCTGGCCGTCCTCGCCCCGGGACCGCAGACGTCGGCGGAGACGTCCCCGGACGATGGGCCGAGCGGCGCGAGCGCGAGGTGACGTGCCCCGAGCCAGTCCGCGGCGGCTCGTCATGGCGCCCCCCGGAACCGGTCGACCACGGCGACGTGACTGGCCGTCACCGGGACCTCCAGCGGCACCACGTCGCGGGCGAAGGCGGGCACGAGCGGCAGCGGCACGGTCACCGTCGCCTCCATCGTGATCCGGCCCTCCGGGCGCAGGCACGGGTCCCCGTCACAGGCCAGGCGCAGCACCGCGTCGCCGCCGAAACCCTGGTCCTCGAACGCGATCCGCGCCGCTGCCTGCGCGCGCGGGCCGGCCTGCTCCTGCCGCTGGGCCGTCACGTAGGCCCGGCCCGCCTCACGCACGGCCGCTGACGCGGCATACGAGCCGGCCTGGAGACGGGCCAGCACCATGACGAGGTAGATCAAGGGGATCATCATCAGCACCGCGAGGAAGACGAACTCCACGAGGGCGCTGCCACCCTCGCCCGCCGCGGTCGGGCCGCCCAGTCGTCGGCGCAGGGATGCCTGGATGCCGTTGGCCCGCAACGTCACTGGCGCTCCTCGAAGGCCCGCCCGACGACCGCCAGCCCGGCGTCGGGTCCGAGCGGGCCGAGCACCGGCAGCGGTGCGACGACGCGGACCACGACCACCCGGACCCCCTCGGCCTCGCCCAGGGAGACGGAGACGTTCCTGGCGAACCGTGGCGACAGCGACTGCGCGATGAGCTCACGGGCCCGGTCCGCCCCCACCGCCGGGTCGACGTCCGCGCGGGCCCCGAACCGTGCTCCCTCCGACGCGCACGAGACGAGCGTGTTGCGCACGTGCAGGGCCAGCCCCAGCTGGAAGACGGCGAGGAACAGCACGGTGACGACCACCCCGACGAGCACGAAGTCCACGACGGCCGCGCCGGCCTCGTCGCGGACGAGCCGGCGCAGGCGGGCGCGCCGTGGGGCCACCCCTCAGCCCGTGACGTTGGACATCGCGCGGCGGAACATCGCCTCGAGCTCGTCGCCCGCGACCTTCCACAGGACGGCGACGAGCCCGGCGGTCATCAGCGTGATCATGACCCAGCCGGGGACGTCTCCGCGCTCCCCGCGGCGGAGGGCATCGTCGAGGACCCGCTGGGTGCGCAGCAGGGCCTTGGTGAGGACGGTCATCGGTCTTCCTTTCGTTGCGGACTTCGTCGCGGGGCCCTCAGATCGAGAAGCGCAGGAACGCGAATCCCGGGTAGACGGCGAACAGCACGGTGACGGGCAGGACCAGGAAGACGACGGGGACCATCATGGCGATCTCCTTCTTGCCGCCGGCGTCCATGACGGCCCGGCGGCCGGTCTCGCGGACGTCCTGCGCCTGGGCCCTGAGGACGTCGGCCAGCGGCGTCCCCCGCTCGACGGCGATGATCATCCCGTCGACGAAACGCGCCAGGCTGGTCAGCCCGGTGCGGTCGGCGAGGCCCTGCAGGGCGGTGGGCAGGTTCGCGCCGGCACGGGCGTCCGCGAGACAGCGCGCCAGCTCGGCGGAGAGCTCACCGTGGGAGAGGCGGCACACGCGTTCGAGCGCGCCGACCGCCCCCTCGCCGGCACCGACCGCCAGGGCCAGCAGCTCGGCCACGGTGGGGAACTCGGCCAGCATGCGCTGCTCGCGACGCTCGGCCTCGCGGCTGAGCCACTGGTCCCGCGCCACGACGCCGGCCCCAGCGCCGCAGAACGTCACGACGACGGAAGGCACCACCGACCCGCCTTCGTCGAGCCACAGGATCGCGCCGGCGGCCAGGCCGAGCACGAACCCGCCCGCCCCCCAGAGCACCTGCTCGGCACGGAACCGCTCGACCTCGGGGCTGCGACCGGCGCGCAGCAACCGGCGTCGCACCGAGGTCGCCCCGCCCAGCACGCGTTCGAGCCGGGCCCCGAGTCCCGCGACCACGGGCCGCGACAGCGCGGCGAGGGCGCTGGTGCCGCCGACCTGCCGGACCGAGAGCAGGCGGGAGGGGCGGGGCGCATCGCGCAGGTAGGGCAGCAACCGGTCGTCCAGCGTGGCCCGCCGGTTGCGCGGGAGGCCGCTCCAGAGCAGGACCAGCCCGAGCGCGAACACCACCCCGAGGACGGCCCCCGACCACGAGAGCGCTTCACCGGCGGCCGTCACCGCAGCACCCGCTCGTCCTCGGGAAGGCGCCCGATGTGGATCATGAGGCGGTACGCGACCAGCGTCACGACGGCACCCGCCACCAGGACCAGCGCGCCGGTCGCCGTGCTGTAGGCCCGGATCGACTCCGGCCGGGTGGCGAGCATCGCCAGCACCACCCAGGGGGCCGCGACGGCGAGCCGCGCCGCGTTGACCGTCCACCCCTGCCGGGTCTCGAGCTCGGCGCGGGTGCGGGCGTCCTCCCGCAGGAAGGTCGACAGCGTCCGCAACAGCCTGCCGAGGTCGCTGCCGCCGACCTCACGGGCGATGCGCAGGGACTCGACCAGCCGGTCGCCCACCGGGTCGCTGAGCCGCTCCTTGAGCCGGTCGAGGCAGTCCTGGAACCGCCCGGTCGTGCGGTAGTCCTCGGCGAAGGCGGCGAACGCCGGCCGGAGCTCCTCCGGCCCGCGTCGTCCGAGCTGGCCCAGCGCCTCGGGCAGCGCCAGGCCGGCCCGCACGCCCGAGGCGATGTTGTCGACGGCGTCCGGCCACAGCTCGCGCAGGCTCGCCCTCCGGCGCCGGGCGCGGGCGCGGACCAGCGCCAGCGGGGCATACCCCGCCATGACGGCGAAGCAGAGCGCGACCGGCGCCACCGACGTGGTGGCGAGGACCGCGAGCAGGACGAGGGTGAAGGCGATGGCGCACCCAGAGACCAGGCTGCGCGGGCCCACCGACTCGTACCCGGCCTGGACGAGCTGGTCGCGCAGCCGGTCCGAGACCGTCGTGCGCCGAGGGCCTGCGGCCACCCGCGTCGACGGGACCCACATCGACCACCAGATGCAGAAGAGCCCGCACCCGAGCAGTAGCCCCACGAGCAGCCCGCTCACGGCTCGTCCCTCGCCAGCAGGGCGGCGACGTCGAAGCCGGCTCGCCGGAACCGCTCGGGATGGGGTGGGAACCCCTCCGCCCGCCGCAGCACGCCCTCGCGCTGGGTGAAGAGGTCGGCCGTCTCCACCACGTCGCCCTCGACCCGGCCTGGCACCGCGACGACCTCCCGGACGCGCCGGACGCCGTCGTGCTCGAGCGCCACGTGGACGACGAGGTCGATCGAGCCGGCGACGGTGGGCACGACGAACCGGCTGCCGACGTTCTCCCCCGCGAGCAGGGGCAGGGTGCACATCTTGGTGATCGCCTCACGGGCACTGTTGGCGTGGATGGTGCACATGCCGGGCAGTCCGCTGTTCAGGGCGATGAGCAGGTCGAGGCTCTCGGCCTGGCGCACCTCGCCGACGATGATCCGTGAGGGCCGCATCCGCAGGGCCTCCTTGACGAGGCGGCGCAGGGGGATCTCGCCGGTGCCCTCGAGGCTCGGCTGACGGCACTGCATCGAGGCGACGTCCCGCAGCGGGATCTTGAGCTCGAACACCTCCTCGCAGGTGACGACCCGGTCGCGCGGCGGGATGGCCGAGCTGAGACAGTTGAGCAGCGTCGTCTTACCCGCCTGCGTCCAAACCGGCGAAACCCCGGCGTTCTTCCGCCCGTCGAGTTTCGGACGACGGCCGTCGAGTTCTCGACGAACCGCCCCGGTGGGCAACGAGTTTCCCCGGACTCTGGGGATCTTTATTTCATGGCCACCAACGAGATCACGGTCCGCGCGGCGCACGCGCGGGTCGCCAGCCTGAACCGCTGGCACCCGGCTGACGCCGACGCGATCCGGGAGGCGCGGCAGGCCCTCGCACGAGCGAAGGCGGCAGCCCTGCTCGACCGCGCCGCCGACCTGCTCGCCGGGAGCCGGCCGTGAGCAAGCACGTCGCCAAGCAGACGCCCCCGAAGGCGGCCCCGCACACCGACAAGTACGCCCGGCGGGCTACGCAGGCGAGCTCCGCTCGCCGGGGGGCGCGCCTGTTGACGGAGGACCAGGAGCGCGAGGCCCAAGTGCGGGACCGGCGGTTGACCGCCGACGCGGAGAACGAGGAGATCCTCGCCTCGCTGCCGGGCGGCACCCCGAACGAGCGCATCGAATCGGCCCGCCGCGGCCTCCTTCAGAACCAAGACAGCATCCAGAACGCACGGAAGGACGATCAGTGATGGAGCCATACCGATTCGCCAGCGGGGAGGCATACGGCGAGCCCGAGAGGCCGTCGGCGGCCCCCGCCCGGCCCGTCCCGACCAGACGACGCGGCGCGTTCGCCGAGCGCGTGAGGCTCGTCCAGCGCCGGCGCGCGATGGACCCCCTGTGGGGCCAGCGGAGCCCCGAGGAACGCAGGCGGCTCCTCGACCAGGACCAGCGCGACGAGCGCGACGCCGCCCGCTGGCGCGAGGGAGGCCGACGATGACCGCCGAGGCCATCGAGCCCGTCGCCTGTCAGGTGTGCGGCGTGGAGTCGGACGGGCCGATGATCCGGCGCCGCACGACGACGTCCTACGGCCGGCCCACCCCCCAGCGCGACTACCTCGTCACGACCTGCCCGGCCTGCCTGACGCTGGACCCGGACCGTCCCGGGCTCGCCGTCCGCGCCGCTCTGCGGGTGCTCGGCAAGCCCGAGGACGACCCGCTCGCCGCGGAGGCGTTCGAGTTGGCGGGGGTCGACGTCACGGCGGTCCTGTTCGACTTCAACGACCCGGTGCGCGGTCGGCGCCGCGAGCCCCAGCGCAAGCCCTTCGGGCACGTCGACCGCGCCGGCAGGAAGGCGCTCCGGTGGGGCCACACGCGCCTCGTCGCGCTGCGCCTCGAACGCGAGCGCGAGGCGGCGGCCGGGCCGGACGTCCCCACCCCGCCGCCAGACGGCGCCCCGCCAGCGTGCCTCGCCTGCGGCCTCGGCCTGTCGCTCAGGTGGTACGGGCCGCTGACCACCAACGCGCTGACCCGGGGGCCGGGGATGGTCACCGGCTACCTGTGCGACGCCTGCGGTCCGGTGTACGCCGAGGTCGGGGCCGCCGGCCCCAACTTCCTTGAGCGGGCCGTCACGCAGGCCAAGGGCCTCGACCACGTCCCGCCCCGGCTGCGCGCGTGGGCCGCGACCGGCCTGCCGCCGCGCGAGGCCGGCTGGGACTGGGTCGACACGAGCCCGCCGGTGCAGGAGTTGGACCCCTGGACGGCCGCCATGGAGTTGATCGCCGACCTGACGGAGCGCGTCGCGGCGTTGGAGGGTCGCGATGTTTGACTTCTGCTACAGCGAACTCTGCAACGCGAGGGTGCTCGCGTTCTTCGCCTCGCCGTCCGACAGCGCGGTGGTCCAGCCCTGCCGTCGCTGCCGGACCGCGCTGGAGGAGGTGCTCGGCGTCTACCGGACGAGCCGGCAGAAGGCGCCGACACTCCGCACGCTCTACTGGGAGCTGCACCACACCGGGAGGGCGGCGTGAGCGAAGCGGCATACAGGCTGGCCCTGACCATGCGTGTCATGGCGGGCTCGGCGTCGCCCGTCCCGTGGGGATCGGTGGCCGACCCCCGACAGAAGGCGGACCTGCACGCGCTGCTGGCCGAGCCGGTCGTGAACCAACACGTCTGGCAGCGGGCGCGCGGCTACATGAAGACGACGGATTCGGCTGTGGCCGCGACGTCGACCCTGCTGGCCGACGCCCCACCCAACGGCGTGATCCAGGTGTTCGCGAACGATCAGGATCAGGCTCGCCACATCATGACCGCCGTCCGGACCATCTTGGGGCACATGCCGTCCGACGCAGCCCCGACCAAGGTCACGGCCAACGGCGTCACGCTGCTCAGCAATGGTGCGACGGTGCGCGTCGAGACCTCCGACTCGGCGTCGAGCCTCGGCGCGAGCCCCTACCTCCTGATCATCGACGAGTTCGCGAACTGGCGAGACACCCCGTCCCTGCGTGCCCTGTGGGACGCGACGTACTCCGGCGTGCCCAAGCAGAGCAGCGACACCCGCGTGCTCATCGTGACGTCGGCCGGCCCGATCGGGACGTGGGCGTACGAGCGGCTGGCCTCGTTCCGCAGGTCAAAGCACTGGCGCTACAGCCTCGCCCCCGGCCCGGCGCCGTGGCGTAGCCCGGAGGACCTGGAGAAGCAGCGCGAGGGCCTGTCCTCGCTGGCGGCGTTCCGCATGTTCCACCTCAACGAGTTCACGACCGCCGAGGATGCGCTCGTGGGCGAGGAGGACCTGCTGGCGGCCGTCGCGGCCGGCGTCAGGGTGCGCCCCTACGACGCCGCGCACAGCTACGTGATCACCGCCGACCTCGGGACCTCCCACGACGCGTCCGTGATCAACGTCTGTCACCGCGAGGGCAACCGGGTGGTCCAGGACGCCCACCGTCGCTGGGTGCCCCGGCTGGGGCGCAACGTGCCGCTGCCCGAGGTCCGCGACGAGCTAGTCCGGCTGCACGAGGACTACGGCGGCGCACCGATCCGCATCGACCCGAACCAAGCTCGGCTAATGATCCAAGAGGTCCAGGACCGGGTGCTGATCGAGGCGGTGACGATCAACGTCGCGTACAACCACAACTGCACCGCCGCGCTGCAGTCGGCGTTCGAGCAGCGCCGGCTCGACTTGCTGGACGTCAAAGAGCAGACGGACGAGCTGCTCACGGTCGTGGTGAAGACGAGTACCGCCGGGGGCAGGGCCACGGTACAGATGGACTCGTCCGGAGCCGGGCGCGACGACCAGGCCGACGCGCTCAGCATGGCCGTCGAGTTCCTGATGTCCCAGCCGCACTTCGGTATTCCGCACGTCAACAACCTGCCGTCGTTGGCGGCGCTGGACTACCGGCGCGGCGCACCGGTGTCCCGCGCGCAGCGGGAGCGGGCGCGGATCGGCAAGCGGACCTTGGAGACCCCGGCCGTCGGGGTGCCGCGGAAGGTGCCCGGCAGGCTCAGCGCGTACGACCGATTCCGGCGGCGTTCCGGCTGGTAGCGGCTGTGGCGAAGGCGTTTCGCCAAAGCCACGTAATAATGGATGTGTGGCACCCGCAATGGGGTCAGTAGCAACTAGGGCCGTCAGGCCAAAAGTGCGAGCCACACCGGTCCGTGAGGCAGACCCAGCCGTACGCGGGTAGCCGGTTGAAAGCAGGGCAAGGGGCGAAACCCCTTGTCGCGGTGAGGTTTCGGGCAGGTGCCTCCCGTGTCACTTCGACACGGGAGCACGTATGTCCACATCACAGGTCAACCTCGCCGCGCTGGCGCACGCCCGAGCCGTCCGCCTCGGCACGCCGGAGGCCATCGACGCCACCCGAGCCGCGCTGGCCACCGCCAAGATCGAGGCCGCCATCGAGCGCGCCCTCGCCGACGACCCACCCCTCACCGGCGACCAGCGCGCCCGGCTCGTGCGCCTGATCATGCGGGACGCGCGATGAACGCCCGGCACCGCCGGAACCTGCGGTGGTTCCGCGAGCGGTGGGAGCCGCTGGGGTACACCGCCGTGTACTCGCGCCGCAACAGCCACTACAAGGTCTACGACCCGGACGGCCACCTGGTCACGTCCCTGAGCTCCACCCCGAAGAACGCGAAGTCCCCCGAGCGCGAGGGCGAGTCCGACCTGCGCCGCCACCACAAGCAGATGCAGGAGAACGACAAGTGAGCGTCTTCACGAACCCGAGGGGGCCGTTCGAGCGCGCCGCCGAGCACTACCGCGACGCAGGCATGGGGCCGGTCTCCCTGCCGCGCAAGGCAAAGAGCGAGCCGGTCGCCGGCTGGACCGGCGAGAAGCACCGGGGCGTGTATGCCGACACCGACGCGGACCTGCGGTACCTCGCGGCGCAGCGACCCAAGGGCAACGTCGGGCTCCGCCTGCCGGAGGACCTGGTCGGCATCGACGTGGACGTCCGTGACGGGGGCGACCAGACGGTCGCGTTCCTAGAGATCGACCTCGGCGGGCTCCCGCCGACACTCCACAGCACGTCCCGCGACGACGGCTCCCGGATCGCCTTCTACCGGGTGCCCGCCGGGCTGCGCTGGAAGGACGTCGGGACAGGCGTCCAGACGGTGTGGTGGGGCCACCGGTACGCCGTCGTGTGGCCCTCGGTCCACCCCGACACCGGTCGCGAGTACCACTGGTACGACGCCGACGGTGACGAGCTGCCGGGCGCGCCCCAAGACGGCTGGGCATCGGCGGCCGACCTGCCGGCCGGGTGGGTGGACGAGCTCACCAAGGATGCCGCCCCGGCCGAGCCGGTCGCCGCCGCGCCCCTCCGGGCGGACGGGGCACGCGTGCGCCGCGACGGAATGCTCCGGTGGCTGCGCGCGAGCGAGCGCGGCGAGCGCAACGCCCGGATCAACGGCGCCGCGTACTTCCTCGGCGGCCTATGGGCCCGCCTCCCCGAGGACCTCGCGGTGGAGGACCTGTCCGAGGACGCGCTGCAGGACGCCGTGCGGGACGTCTTCGAGGCGATCGGCGTGCCGGCCGACGAACACAAGGCAAACGACACGCTCCGCCGCGGCTGGGAGGCGGGCGTCCGCGACCCGGGGGAGGCCACGCGCGACCGCCCGTGGGACGGGGGCCGGCGCGACGCCGCCGACGACTTCTCCCCGGCCGGGCCGGGGCCGCGGGCGAAGCTCTCGATCGACGTCACCAACCCCGACGACGCATACAAGGAGGCGTGCCGGGTCCTGGGCACCGGGTCGATGGCGGGCGTGTTCCGCCGGGACGACAGCCTCGTCCACACGCCCCGGATCGACGAGGACGGCTACGTCCCGCTGACCGACAACCGCAAGGACGAGGACGGCCCGGCGCAGGTCCGCCGGCTCGACCTGGCCGGGCTCCGGGCGTTCATGGCCCACAACGCGGACCTGTTCAAGCTCGTCACCCCGCGCGGCGGCCACGGCCCCGAGCCGCGCTCGGCGCTGCTCCCGGCGGACGTCGCGGGGCTGCTCGTGGCCGCGCCCCGGTACGTCGAGGGGGCGCGCCCCCTGCGGGCCGTGGTCCACACCCCGGTCGTGCTCGCCGACTGCTCCGTCCTGAGCACGCCCGGCTACCACGACGCCACGGGGGTCATGCTGCTCCCCGAGCTGGAGGTCCCGGTCCCGAGCGGCGACGTCACCGGGGCCCAGGCGGACGCGGCGGTGGCCCTGCTCGACCTGCTCCTGGAGGGGTTCCCGTTCGAGACGCCGGACGACCGCGCGACCTACCTCGCGGCCCTGCTGACGCCCCTCCTCCGCGAGGTCGTGCCGCCGCCCTACCCCCTGACCGCGATCGGGGCGCCGACGCCGGGCAGCGGCAAGTCGTACCTCGCGTGGATCATGCGGGAGCTGCACGGCGGCGTCTTCCGGGCCGAGCTGCCCCGCTCGGACGAGGAGCTGCGCAAGCAGATCACGAGCATCCTCGACCAGACCTCGGCGCCGGTCGTGACCTTCGACAACCTCTCCGGCGTCTTCCGCTCGGCCCGGTTCGACGGGCTGCTCACGAGCGACGTGTGGTCCGACCGGCCGCTGGGGGAGACACGCGAGGTCAGCCTCGCCAACGACCGGGTGTGGACCGTGACGGGCAACAACCTGCAGTTCGGCGGTGACATGCGGCGGCGGGTCCGCTGGGTGACCATCGACGCGAAGATGGCCCACCCGGAGGCCCGGACGGGGTTCAAGATCGACCTGAAGCCGTGGGTGCGGGCGCACCGCGGGGAGCTGCTCGGGGCCCTCCTGACGCTGGTGGTCGGCTGGTGCCAGGCCGGCCGACCGGTCCCCGCGCCGGAGCGCTCGGACGACTTCACACGGTGGACGCAGGTCACGCAGGGGATCCTCGACTGGGCCGGGGTGAAGGGCACGGTCGGCGGCAGCGAGCGGGACGGGGGAACCGAGGACGCGGACGACGGCGACGTGCTCGACGCCCTCTTCGCGTTCTTCGGGACCCGCGCCTGGACGGCGGGCGACGCGGTCCGGGAGGCCGAG
Organism: Phycicoccus ginsengisoli; assembly: GCF_054779295.1. Lineage (NCBI taxonomy): Bacteria > Bacillati > Actinomycetota > Actinomycetes > Micrococcales > Intrasporangiaceae > Phycicoccus > Phycicoccus ginsengisoli. The sequence continues at coordinate 344,487 of NZ_BAAGYN010000001.1, read as the reverse complement.
TTCGGCGGCGAGCTCGCGGACGTGATCCCCCGCCCGGCGCACGGCGGCCGGCCGAACGACAAGACGCTGGGCCGGTGGCTGGCGCGCTGGCAGGACCGGCCGACCGAGGGAGGTCTCGTCCTGCGCAAGCGCGGCCGACGGTGGTGGTTCGAGCCGGCGCTGTCCGCCGAGGACCTCGCGCTGCTGTAGGCCGGGCCAACTAGGGTCCCGGGCCGGGGCGGGGGCGCCCCGCGAAACCCCGGGCCGGGACCCCGGCGACACTCGGAAACGGCGGGCGCACCCTTCCCGGGGCGCTCGTCGTTCGTTTCGAGTCTCGCCTACCCCAGGCCACCCCGGTGTCGCACTCCCAGCAAAAGCAGGAAGAACGAAACGGGCGGGGAGGGCACCGAAAACGCGACACCGGCCTGAGCTGGGGTAGGCGAGACTCGAAACGAACGACCGCCGCCGGCGCCGCCGGCTCGGCTCCCCGCCGCGCCCGTCACGGTGTCGTGGCTGGCTGGGGTAAACCCTTCAACGGTCAGCGGACGGCCAGAAAACTGGGCAAAATAAGGTTGAAGGTTCAACCAAACGGCCCGGCCGGGCCGACTACCGAAGGAGCGGACCCATGACAGCCACCGTCGGCTACCGCCGCGTTTCCAGCACCGACCAGCGCCTCGACCGGCAGGACCTCGGCGAGGTCGACAAGCTGTTCGAGGACCGGGCCAGCGGCAAGGACCGCGACCGGCCCGGCCTCGCCGCCTGTCTCGCCTACGTCCGCGAGGGCGACACCCTCCGCTGCTACTCCGCGGACCGGCTGGCCCGCAGCCTGACAGACCTGCTCGCGCTCGTCGACGACCTGACGGCCCGGGGCGTGCGGGTCGAGTTCGTCAAGGAGGGCATGGTCTTCGACCCGGAGAGCAGCGACCCGTACGCGCGCTGCCTCATGCAGGTCATGGGCGCCTTCGCCGAGCTGGAGCGCAGCCTGATCAGGACCCGGCAGGCCGAGGGCATCGCCCTCGCCAAGTCCCGGGGCGCCTACAAGGGCAGGCAGCCGGCCCTGGCGCCCGACGAGGTCGCGGTCGCCCGCCAGCGCCACCGCGACGGCGTCACCCTCGCCCGCCTGGTCAAGGACTACGGGGTCGCCAAGGCGACCATGCAGCACGTCCTCGCCGGGACGGGGGTGTACGCGTGAGCTACCTCGACACGACCGACCTCGACGCGCTCGAGGCGGCCCTCGAGGCGGCCGCGCCCGGTACGGTCGCGAGAGTCGTTGGGGCAGAAGGGAACTTCGTCCTCCGCCGCGTCGAGGGCGGCTGGTACCTTCCCGGCGACCTCGTGATCGCGAGCGCCGACGTCGCCGAGGGACGTCCAGGCGTGGTCGAGTTGATGAGCGACACCGACGAGGAGGCCTTGCTCCTGCTCGCCGACTCGGACTCCGACGAGGCGGAGGCCCCCCGGCGGCAGCGGAGGGAGCACTAGGCGTCCAGCGGGGCCAGCCCCCGAATCGTGCCCGTCGGCACGGGCCAGCCGTTGCGCACGCACACCCCTCGGATCGTCTTCCACGCCTCCTCCGTCAGCCGCCCGAACGGGACGCCGGCCGGGCCGGTCTTGCGCGCCAGCCTGAGGTTCTTCGTGTACGCAGCGGCCCACAGGTGGAAGTGCTCGTTCAGGGCGAGCGCCTCCTCCGGGCTCAGCGGGTTGCCCCGACGCCTCACTCTCACCTCGTTGCCCCTCTCCGCCGCGTCGCGCATGAGCATGACGCCCGCCACCTGCTCGGCCGCCAGCCATTCGTCGAAGTGGTCCCACGGCACCCTGTCCACCAGCAGGGTCGCGCGCGTCCGGAGGGCCGTCAGGTAAGGCCCCACGTCGACCTCGTTGCTGGCGGCGTCGAACGCCTGCACGGCGGCGAGTGCCGCCACCAGCTCGTCCCACGCCACGGCGACTGGGGCGTCGCGGGCGTCCTGGGCCGCGCGCGCCGCGATGCCGTTGCTGTCGACGGCGATCTTGTTTGACTCCTTAGCGATTCGGTTGGCCTCGGCGGCCTCCAGCGCCGCCTTCCCGGCTGCCGACGTCGCTCGCCGAGCGTGCCCGAGCGCGAGGGCCGCGACGACGACGCTCGCGGCCGTCAGCAGGGCCATCACCCCGTCCCCCCACGTCATGCGCGGCAGCCTAGACGTCTCGGCCTCGCCCCGGTACCCGAGAAGGAGTGCCGAACTGCCGTTCGCGGAGGACAAGCGCTAGCCTGTGAGTGAGCCCGGACCCCGAGGTGCTGGAATCATCTCGGGAGCCGGGCCTTTTCACACCACTCCCGGGACCTAGCTCTCCTCGTAGGCCGCCGACGCGATCTCGCGGCGCGGCTCGTAGACGACCTCGTCCTCGAACGCCAGCGTCTTGATGAAGGCGCTGATGCGCTCGGCCTCACGCTGAGTCAGGTTCTCCGGCAGCGTGATCTTGCCCTGCAGGCCGGACCGGATCGGGAACGGGTACGTGATCAAGCCGGGCTGCGCGGCCACGTGGGTCACGTCGTCCTCCCGGGGGGCGACCACCGGCGAGGGCTGGGGCTTGCTGACCCGCTTCTCCCCGTTCGACGGGCGCCGACTGCGCGAGGCCACGGGGTTCCAGTCCTTGTCGCCGTTCAGCCACTTCACGTACATGTCGCAGGACGACTTGAAGCGGCTCTCGTAGACCTCGACCGACTTGTCCTTCATCTTGCCGCGGTTGCGGTTGCGGAAGCGCAGCAGGATGTCGTCCACGTCGGCGTGGCGGATGTCCAGGGCGCTGAGGTCGGGCTCGGCCTCGAGCACCTTCTTCACGCCGGTGCGCAGACCACTGGCGGTGGCCGCGTTCATGTAGTCGTTGTCCAGCACCCACGTCAGGAAGTCGATCAGTCCCTGAGCCGTGCCGCTGTTCGGGTTCGGTTCCGCCTCGGCGGGGTTAGTGCTCATTCGGCCTCCTAGGCCAAATCGTAGGAAACGCTCAGGGGGACCCCCGTGCGTCTCTCCGAGAATGAGGTACGCCATACGCCGTGTCAAGTCGCATTCGAAAATGGCGTATGCGTTCCTCCGCATACGACCTACACGTGTGTAGTTCATTCCCTCCCGCGTTAGGCCAGCTCACGCGCGCGGAGACCGGACCGCGGTACGCCCTTCCGGCGCTGGCACTGCCTTAGGAACGCCGTGCAGGCGCTTCTCCCAGTGTTGGGGCCGGATGGTGCAGGCGGGCTTTGACGGGAACGGTCACGCGCCCGTGTAGCCGCTCGTCCTCCTCGGCCCAGCGCGCGAGCGTCTCGTCGTCCGGCGGCCCCAACGACCGCCCGTAGGTCTCCCGCCAGTCGATCGTCAGCCGCGCCATCAGCGCCTCGCGGGTGCGTCGGCCGGGCCGGCCGCGCCGGACCGTGATGCCTGCGAGCGCGCCGTCGAGGACGACCCGGCGCTCCTCGACCGTCTTGGCGTCGGCCCAGTCCTCAGCGAACGTGCGGGTCGGCCCCTCCTGCCGGTATGTCACCGCTGGCGCCTCGGCGCGCTTCTCGTCGCGGAGGTCGAGCAGGTTCGCCTGCTGCCCTTGGAGCTCCATCCGGGCGGCGCGGTCCGGCGCGCGCCGGATCAGGTCGTCCAGCTCGTCCAGGCGGGCCTCAATCTCGGGCAGGGCCGCCGCGCCGCCTGTGCGGACCTCCCGCACGACCCGCCACCGCACGTCCGCGCCCTTGACGCGGAGGAACTCCTCGATGACCGCGTCCTCGAAGTTGGTGATCGTCTGTCCGCACCCCTGAACCGGGCACGAGTACCCGGGGCGTGCCTGCGTCGTGCCGCGCCACATGCGGGCGGGCTCGTCGTGCTCGCCGCACAGGACGAGCCCGGAGAGCAGTGCCGAAGTGGTCGCGCACAGGGACCGAGCCCGGGCCTGCGGGCTGTCCCGCCGGTCCAGCGCCGCGACCATCTCGCGCCAGTCGGCCACCGACATGACCGCCAGCTCCTTGTTGACCTTGGGCAGGCCGGAGCTGTCGCGCAGGACGTCGGCGCCCCGCGTCCTCTCCCCCACCCGGCCCGGGTTCCATGGGGTCATGCCGGCGAGCACCGGGTGCCGCAGGATGCGCTCCACGGTCGAGGGCTGGAACGTCGCGCTCCGGCCCGCCGGGGTCGGCGCGCCCTGCTCGGTGAGCCACCGCGCCGTCGAGTACACCGAGTGGCCGGCCTGCGTCCGCTCGACCATCCGTCGGACCCACTCGATTCGCTCGGGGTCCTGGTCGAGCACCTTGCCGGCCCGGGGGTTCTCGGGGTCAACCGGCACGTTGCGCCAGCCGTAGGGCACCTTACCGCCAGCCGCACGGCCCTCGTCGCGGATGAGGCGCTGCCGGGAGTCCGCGACGCGCTGACTGATGTCGTCGGCCTCCATCTCCGCGACGACGGCCAGCACCGACGCGACCATCTTCCCGGGGCCCGTCCCGAGGTCGAGGCTCTCGGACACGCTCGCGAGGGTGCGCCCGTCGGCCTGCAGGTCCTTCACCGTGTCCCAGAACTGGAGGAAGTTCCGCGAGAGTCGGTCGAGTCGGTAGATCACCACGACGTCGAACTCGCTCGCCCGGAGGGCCCGCCAGCCGGCGCGCTCCGACGGTGCGTTCTTGCTGCCGCTCGTGTCGGGGTCCGCGAAGACGCCGGTCACCGCGTAGCCCTGGCTCTCGGCCCACAGGCGGCACTTCTGCTCCTGGACGTCGAGCGAGACGCTGGCGGCGCCCCTCCGAGTCACGCTCTGGCGGAGGTACAGGACGGCGGTCTTCTCGGGCACGGCTGGCTCCAGCGGGTCGGCGGCTGCTACCTCCCAATTATGCCGGGTTTTGCGCGGCTCGGGTGCCGCCGGCGACGAGGATGTTCAGCCCCGCCGCGACGGCGGCGCCGAGGAAGCGGGCGGCCTGCGGGGTGAGGGTGCCGAGCCCGACGAGGTCGTCGAGGTGGCTGGCGCGGACGACGAACTTGCGGATGTTGACCGACCAGTGCCGGCGGGTGATGTCGGGGATGACGACGTGCAGGCGCGAGCCGTCGGGCAGGACGGCGTCGACGAACGGGCTCGACAGGTCGACCCGACGGCCACTGGTCTTGAGCATCCGCTCGACGAGGTCCTGGACGAGGTCCGGCGTGAGGATGGTCGTCGTCAGCACCGCCACGCCCCCTCGGGCGATGAAGACCTTGGTCGGCTCGTTGATCCAGATCTCCTCGACCTGCGGGTCGTCGAAGTACGGCTGGAGGGGGCCGTAACCGGCCACCGCGTCGAGGACCGACTTGACCGCGTCCTCGACGTTGGCCAGGGAGGGCAGCCCGCCGTGCAGCGAACGCTCGTCGTAGTCGGCCACGGCCTCGCGCACGAGCCGGTCGAGCTCGCGCGTGTCCCGGGCAGGGTCGAGGCCGGAGCGGCGGATCAGCTCACGGACCTCGGACTCGACGGTGGCGACGGCATCCACCACGTGCTCCCCCTTCGCCGTCCGGCCACCGCGCCACCCCCTGGCGCAGACCCGCCTATCGGGCCTTCCGGACGTACGCCGCATGGTAGGACGGATCACCGCGGACCGCCCGAGGTCGTCCACAGGACCTCCCGGCACCGGGCGGTCTACGCTGGCGGACGACTGGTCGGCGCAGCACCGGGGGGTCGCCGGGGCGGACGAGGACGACATGGCGAGATCGTGGGGACGCGACGGGCGCACACCGCTGTTCGTCCGTGGCCTGCGCGCCAGGCCGGTCGCGGCCCTCGCCGTCACGGTGCTCGTGGCGAGCGCCATGACGGCCTGCACCCTCGGACCGCTGTTCGTCCGCGCGCTCACCCAGTCGTCCGTGCGCAGCGCCGTCGCGGCCGCTCCGGCCGCGGACCGCTCCGTCCGGGTGTCCACCTACCTCAGCACCGCCGCCCCGACGGGCCAGGGTGTCCAGGCCGTGCGCACCGCCGTCACCACGGCATACCCGGCCGCGGAGGACGGGGGTGCGAGCACCGGCAGCGGCGGCACTCCCGGCCGGCGCCTGTGGCGCCCCCTGGTCCTCTCCGCGCAGAGCGAGTCCACCCTGCGGTGGGCGGCCGGACCGACCCGAGCCCTCAGCTCGTCCCGGGTCAGCTCCGCCGGCACCGGCTGCGACGACTTCGCGGTGGTCGGCGGCCGCTGCCCCGCCGGGGCCGGCGTGGTGCTGCTCAGCACCCGGGACGCCGCCGCGCACCGTCTGACCGACGGTGCCAACGAGGCAGCCGTCGTCACCGTGGTCCTCCCCGACACCACCACGGTCCGCTGGACCGTGGTGGGCACGTACGACCTCGCCCGCACGGCACCGGAGGTGGTCACGCCCGCCGGCACGCCGCAGGCGACGTATGCCGCCGTCACCGGCGACTCCCTCGTCGTGAGCCCCGCCCAGCTCGCTCGGCTGGCAGTGCCGGTCACCGTCGCCGGGAGCCTGCGCCTCGCGCGCCCTCTCGGGGTGGAGGACGCCGCGCCGGTCCGCGCCCTCGTCGCCGGGCTGCGGTCGGCGGCCCTGGGCCAGCAGCGCCAGCTGCTCGTCGAGAGCCCGCTGCTCGGCGTCCTCGACGACTCCACCCGACAGGCCCGGGAGGCAGAGGTCCTCGTCTCGGTGACGTCCCTGCAGGCCTTCGTGCTCGCCCTGCTCGCCGCGGCCGCCGTGATGGCCCGCATCGCCCGGACGCGCGCACCCGAGTGGGCGGTGGGGAGGCTGCGCGGGCTGGGGTGGCGCCGGTGGGCGGCCGCGGTGTTCCCCGAGACGCTGGTCCCGGTGGGCCTGGGCCTGCTGCTCGGCGGCGTCGGCGCCCTGGCGGTGAGCTCGTGGGTCGTCCGGGCCGTCCTGGGCAGCGGGGTCGCGGTCGAGCCGGGCCGGCCGCCGGTGCTACTGGCGGCCGGCGCCTGCGCCGCCGGCAGCCTCGTGGCCGTCGTCGCCGCGTCCCTGCCCTCGCTGCGCCGCCCGCTGGCCGAGCAGCTTCACGAGCGGTCCGAGGCGTCGGTCGACGGCCCGGTCGTCGTCGGCGCCCAGGTGCTCGTCCTCACGGTCGCAGCGCTCTCGGTGTACCAGCTCGTGACCGGTGGCGTGCTGTCGGGCTCGGGCCCTCAGCTCGGGTTGGCCGCGCCCGCGGTGCTGGCCGTCGCGCTGGGCGTCCTCGCCACCCGGGTCGCCGTGCAGCTCGTCCGGCGGGCCACCGGACGGCCGCCCCGCGGCCTCGGCGCCCTCGTGGTCGGACGGCACGCGGCGCGGGTGCCCTCGGCGCTGGTGCCGGCCGTCGTCGTGGCGGTCGGGGTCGCGCTGGCCGTGTTCGCGACCCAGCTGCCGGTGCTGTCCCAGCGCAACGAGTCGCTGCGCGCCGACGCCACCGTCGGCGCTGCGACGGTGCTCCACATCCGCCTGCCGGCAGGGACGTCCCTCGTCGACCTCGTCCGGGCGGCCGACCCTGCTGGGCGGTCGGCGATGGCGGTCCGGGAACGCGCCGCGAGCGCGGACGGCTCGACCTCGCGCCTCGTCGCAGTGGACTCGGCACGGCTCATGTCCGTGAGCTCGTGGCGGCCGCGCTGGTCGGGGGTCCCGGACGTGGCCACCGCGCTCGCCGGCAGCCCCGGACCGCCCCGTCGTCCTGCACGGCTCCCGCCTCGTCCTCACGGTCGCCGGGGCCAACGTGGTGGCGGCCGTCTCCGGCGCCGGCGTCACCGTGCCGCACCCGCGCCTCAGCCTGGTCGTCGAGTCGCCCGGACGGTGGCAGACGGTCGCCCTCGGCCCGCTCGACCGGCCGGACGGACGGTTCACCGCGAGGCTCCCCTGCCGGGACGGCTGCCGGCTGGCGAGCCTGACGGTCACCGGTGACGCGCAGACGGCCTACACCGCATCCTTCGTCCTGACCGGCCTCGAGGTGGACGGGCAGGTCCCGGCGAACGTCCACGGGGCGCTGTACGGCGCCACCTGGCACCCCCGCGTCGGAGACCTCACCGACCCCACCCCGTCCACCCCGCTCAGCGCCTCGGCGGGCAGCACCGGGTTGGAGGTCCAGGTCACCGACGACGTCGGTGACCGACCGGTAATGCTCCTGCCGCCCGACGCCGCGGACCCCCTGCCCGCCGTGGTGGGACCCCGCACCGAGACCCAGCGGTTCGCCGGCATCCCGGACGCGGTGGCCGGCACCGGGCTGGACGGGCAGTCCCAGCTGCTCGCGCTGCGCGGCCGGGCCTCGGTCCTTCCCCGTGCCCTCGGGGACGGCGTCCTCGTGGACCCCGAGCGCGCCTCGGCCCTCAGCGACCCGTCGCTGGACCAGGCCGAGCCGCAGGTGTGGCTGGCGGCCGGGGCCTCCCCCGCGGTCGTCGACCGGCTGGTGCGCGCCGGCGTCGTCGTCGAGGGGCGCGAGCTCCTGGCCACCGAGCGTGACCGGCTCCTGCGCTCGCCGGCCGCCCTCGGGTCCCGGCTGGCGGCGGCGATGGGCGCCGTCGCACTCGTGCTGGCGCTGCTCACGGTGGTCGCCGGCCGCGTAGCAGGGGCCTCGAGGCGGCAGGCGGACTGGATCGCGCTGGGGGCGGCCGGCGTCCCCCGCGCGCAGCTGCGGCGGCTGGCCCGGGTCGAGATCGCCCTGCCCCCTGTGCTCGGCGCCGCGCTGGGTGCGGGGGCAGGATGGCTGGCGGCATCCCTCGCCGCCGTCCGCCTGCCCGTCGTCGACCTGGCCGCGGCCGGCCCACCGCTCGACCTCACGCTGTCGTGGCTGCCCCTGGTGGTGGTGCTCGGGACCACCGTGGTGGTGCTGGTGCTGGTGCTCGTGGCGGGTGCCCTCGCGCTGACCGAGACCCGTGACCGGTCGGGGCGCCGATGAGCCCCGGCGCCGCCGTGCGCTGCACGGGCCTCGTGCACGTGTACCGCGTCGAGGGCTCGGACGTCGCCGCGCTGCGCGGTGCCGACCTGGCCCTGGCCCCCGGGGAGCGCATCGCCCTGCTCGGCCCGTCCGGGTCGGGCAAGTCCACCCTGCTCGCGGTCGTCGCCGGACTCCTGCGCCCCTCCGCCGGCAGGGTGGTCGTGGACGAGCTCGAGGTAACGCGCGCGGGGGAGCAGCAGCTGCGGGGCTACCGTCGGCACACGGCGGGGCTCATGCTCCAGGGCGTCAACGGCAACCTGCTGCCCTACGCCGACCCGCTCGAGAACGTCCGCCACGTCGCCGGACAGCAGTCGCAGGCAGCTGAGCACGTCCTCTCGCTCGTGGGCCTCGTGGACGAGCGACGACCGGTCGGCCGGCTCAGCCCCTCGGGCCGCCAGTCGGTCGCGCTGGCGGTGGCCCTGAGCCGCCGTCCTCCGCTGCTGCTCGTCGACGAGCCGACCCACCTGCTCGCCCCGACCGACCGCGACGCCCTGCTCGACGCGTTCGTCGAGGCCACGGTGGGGACCACGGTGCTCATGGTGACGCACGACGAGGCCGTGGCCGGCCGGATGGAGCGGATGGTGCGGATGCGCGACGGGCGCATCGCGTCCGAGGGGGTGCGCGAGCAGCCGTATGCCGTCGTGGGGGCGGACGGGTCGGTGCCCCTGCCCGACGACCTGGTCGGCCGGTGGCCGCCGGGCTCCCGGGTCCGGATCGAGCCGGTGGGCGAGGACGAGCTGCGCCTCACCCGCGCGGACCGCTCGCCGGAGGAACCGTGACCAGCAGCGCGGGCACCGGCGGCACCGGTACCGGTAGGCCTGCGACCGGTGGCCTGCGGGTGCGCGGCGTGCCACTGCTCGACGCCGCGGGCCGGCCGGCCGGGTCCCTGTGCCTCGACGTCCCGGAAGGCACGGTGGTCGCGCTCTCCAGCCGCTCCGCCGCCCTGTCGGACACGCTCGCGGGGGTAGCCGGTCGCGTCCGGCTCGCCCGCGGCACGGTGGAGCTCGACGGCAGTCTCGTCGGGACCGGCGCCGCGGCGGAACCGGTCGGATACCTGGGCGCCGACCACGCCCTCGTGGGCACCCTCACCGCGGTCGAGAACGTCGTCGTCGGCCTGCTCGCGCGGGAGGCCACGCGCCGGGCGCGCGAGCCGCGCCGGGGACGCGGGGCACGCCGGGCCGGACGCAGGACGGCCACCGACGGCCACTGGCAGGCGGCCCAGGACCAGCTCCGCGCCCTCGGGCTGCACGAGGACAGCTGGCACCACCCCGTCGAGCAGCTCTCCGGTGGCCAGCACCAGCGCACCGCGCTCGCGCGGGCCCTGGCCCCGCGGCCTCGAGGGCTGGTCCTCGAGGAGCCCACGAGCGAGCTCGACCCGGTCAGTGCAGGACTCGTCGCCGCTGCCCTCCGGGAGGCAGCCGCAGCCGGTGCCTGCGTACTCGTGGCGACGACCGACCCGCTCCTGCTCGAGGCCTCGGACGCCCGCATCCGGGTCTGAGCGGCGCGCACCGCCGGCCTGCCACCCGGGGGCCCAGCCTGGTGTGTGGCTCCCGGTCGGGCGCCGGCCAGCGTACGCCTTCCGGCGGGCGAGCAGCGCCTTCGTGCACAGGCGGTGGAGGGACGACCGATCGCTCCTTCCTACCCACCTAGGTTCGCCGCATGCGCCTGCAGCTCACCGTGTCGACACCCGGGCCCGGCGGCGCGCCCATGACCCACGAGGTCGAGGTCGAGGCGGCCATCGGTCGGACTGCCGCCGAGCTCACGGCCGCCCTGTCGAGCCATCTGGACGCCCCGGGCGCGGTGCTGTCGTCCCGGCAGCGCGTGGTCGCCGGCGAGGTGCTCCTCGGCACCCCACCCCTGGTCGACGGGGCAGCCCTGACCCTGGGCCCGCCCCCTGCGCCGCGACGCACCGGGCGGCCCCGTACGCCCGTCCAGGTCCGGGTCGTCCACGGCCCCGACGCCGGGCGCGTGCTCGAGCTGACGCCCGGCACCCACACGCTCGGGCGCTCCCCGGAGGCGGACGTGTGCCTCGCCGACCCGCGCCTTTCGCGGGTGCACGCCCGCCTGCTGGTCACGACGGACGGCGTGCACGTCGCCGACCTGGGCTCGACCAACGGCACGCACCTCGACGGCGAGCGGGTCGGGGGGTCACCCCGCCGGGTGCGGGCAGACGCGCTCGTCCGCGTCGGGTCCACGAGCCTGCAGCTGGGCGCCCCCACCGAGGTCCCCGCGACCACCGCCGCCCGCAGCGATGGCACCACCGCGGTCAACCGCCGTCCCCGCGTGCTCGACCCGCCGGCACCGACGGCGATCGCCCTGCCCGCGCCACCGCAGGAGCCGCGGCGCACCCGCGTGCCCTGGGCCGCGATGCTCCTTCCCATCCCGTTCGCTGCGGTGATGGCCGTGTTCTTCGGCCCGCTGATGCTGGCCTTCGCGGTCATGGGTCCCGTCGTGATGGCCGGCACCGCCCTGGGCGACCGGTTCGGTTCCCGCCGCCGGTATGCGGTGGAGTCCGCCGAGTACGCCCGCCGCCTCGCGGAGGCCAGGGCCCGGGTGGCGCAGGCCGCCACGGCGGAGTCTGACGGCCTCCGTCGCGCGCACCCCGATCCCGCTGCGGTCCTGGCTGCCGCGTGCGGGCCGACGTCCCGCCTCTGGGAGCGGCAGCGGCACGACCCCGACGCGCTCCTCGTCGCGGTCGGCACCTGTGACCGGCCCTCGACGACGCGGGTGATCCGCCCACCCGGGGACGCGGGGCCGGAGCACGTGAGCCTGGAGGGCGTTCCCTGCGTCGTGCCGTGGCCCCGGGTGGGCACGCTCGGCGTGTGCGGGGCGCGCGCGGACGTCCTGGGCGCCGCCCGGTCGGTGCTGGGACAGGTGGTGACGGCCCACTCCCCGGCCGACGTGCAGCTGGTGCTGCTCACCTGCGAGGAACGGGTCGACGACTGGGCGTGGCTGCTGCGCCTGCCGCACTCCCGCGGCGAGGACGGCGGCCTGCGCGCCGGCGCCCTCGCCGTCGGCCCGGTCGAGGCGGCCGGCGTCGTCGAGCGCCTCGGCGGGCCGCGCGCCGGGCCGCAGGCGCGACCGGCCGCTGGCGCGGAGGGGCAGGAGCCCTGGACCGTCCTCGTCGTGGACGGCACGCGGCTCGAGGACGTGCCCGGCCTGGCGGAGGTGCTGGCCGACGGGGGCACCGCCGGCGTGCTGGGGCTGGCGCTCGCCGACCGGCACGGTGCCCTGCCCGCGGCGTGCGGTGCGGTGCTCGACCTGGAGCCGCCTGCCGTCCCACGCCTGGTGCTGGCCGGGAGCACGCACGAGCGGCTCGCCGTCGACCGGGTCGGTGGCTGGTGGGCCGACCGGCTGAGCCGCGGCCTCGCCCCGCTGCGCGACGCCACCCCCGCGAGCTGCGGCCGCGCCCTGCCCGAGCGCTTGGGCCTCGCCGCGGCGCTGGGGTGGACGGTCACCGACGCCCGCGCCCTCGCCGACCGGTGGACCGAGGTGCCGGCGTGCACCGCGGTGCCCGTCGGCGCGGGACCGGACGGCCCGATGGTCCTGGACCTCGCCGCCGACGGGCCGCACGTGCTCGTCGGCGGCACGACGGGCGCCGGCAAGTCCGAGCTCCTGCGCACCCTCGTCGCCTCGCTGGCACTGCACCACCGACCCGACCGGCTCTCCTTCGTGCTCGTGGACTACAAGGGCGGCGCCGCCTTCCGGGAGTGTGCCGGCCTGCCGCACGTCAGCGGCGTCGTCACCGACCTCGACGAGCACCTGGCCGATCGAGCCCTGGTCTCCCTGACGGCCGAGCTCAAGCGCCGCGAGCGGGTGCTGCGGGCGGTCGGGGTGCCGGACTTCGCGGCATACCAACGGCATCCGGCCTCCCAACGGGAGTCGCTGGCCCGGCTGGTCGTGGTGGTGGACGAGTTCCGCGCCCTGGCCGACGAGCTGCCGGCCTTCGTCGACGGCATGGTGCGGTTCGCGGCGCTCGGACGGTCCCTCGGCGTCCACGTCGTCCTCGCCACCCAGCGTCCGGCCGGGGTGGTGACCGCGGACATCAAGGCGAACGTCAACCTGCGCATCGCCCTGCGGGTGCGCGACCCGGCCGAGTCCGACGACATCGTCGGCACCCCCGACGCGGCCCGGATCGCACCCACCACGCCGGGGCGCGCCCTGTGCTCGATCGCCGGCGCCCCGCCGGTCGAGTTCCAGGCCGCGCACGTCGCAGGTCCGCCACCGGCGCCGGCGTCGTCCGGCGTGCGGGTCCGAGGCCTGCGGCACGGGCGCCCGGTCGTCCGCCACCCCGGCGGACGCGAGACGGACGCCCCGGAGGCAGGGCACGAGGACGCCGCATCCACCCGGGCCGACACCGAGCTGGCGGCCCTGGTGCAGTACGCCCGCGACGCCGCCGCGCAGCTCGACGTGCCTGCCCCCCGCGGCGTGTGGTTGCCACCGTTGCCCGACTGCGTCCCCTCAGCCGGGCGCCCCCAGGGAGCCGGCGCGGGCACGCTGGCGCTGGGCCTGGCCGACCGGCCCGCCCGCCAGGTGCAGGAACCGTTCGTCGTGGACCTCGGCGCGCCCGGCCACTGGTCCTTCGTGGGCGCGAGCGGCAGCGGGCGGACCAGCGCGCTCCTCGGGCTCGCCTCCGTCGCCACCGCGGCGATGCCGCCCTCGGCGCTGCACCTCTATGCCGTGAGCGGTGGCTCGCTCAGCCCCGTGTCCGACCTGCCGCACTGCGGCGCGCACGTCACCTGGGACGACCTGCCCAGGCTGCACCGGCTCCTCGACCGGCTCACCGAGGAGCTGGGTCGACGCCGGGCGTCGCTGGCCTCGTCCGGGCTGCCGACGATGGCGGCCTGGCGCGCGCAGGACCTCGGCGCCCCGCCGCTGGTGCTGCTGCTCGTCGACGACTGGGACCTGCTCCAGGGACGCGCGGACGAGCCGGCCCTCGGGACACTGACCGACCGGCTGCTCGCGCTCGTGCGTGAGGGAGAAGGACTCGGGCTGACCGCCGGGGTGGCCGGCGGCCGGGGACTGCTCACGGGTCGCGCTGCCGCGGCGCTGTCCCACCGGGTGCTGCTGCGCCAGTCCGACGCGGCCGACGTGCTCCTCCTCGGGCTCAGCCCTCGGGCCCTGCCCGCCCACCAGCCCCCGGGACGGGGCGTCCTCGCGGACGGCACGGAGGTCCAGCTGGCCGGGCCGCCCCCGTGGCGCCCTGCCGCCGACGTGCCGGGCTCGCCGGGGCGCCCACCCCTGCGGGTGGCCCCGGTGCCCACGCGGGTCGAGGTGACCGAGCTGGGGAGGCCCGGCGCCCGCCCGATCCACCTGGGCCGCGGCGGCGACGACGGTGCAGTCCTGTCCCTCGACCCGTCCACCGACGGCCGCCGCTGGCTCGTGTGCGGCGCCCCACGCAGCGGCGTCAGCACCGCCCTGCGGCTCCTCGCGGCCAGGGCCGCCGCCGGTGGCCACGAGGTCGCCCTGGTGGGCGGTCCCCGCGGCGTCGAGCCACCCGACGGCGTCACCTGGTGCGACCCGCTCGACCCGCGGCGCCTCGTCGAGCTGCGGCAGGCAGCCCCCGGGCTGGTCCTGCTCGTCGACGACGCCGACACCCTGGTCGACACGCCCCTGGACCCCGTGCTCCGCGAGATCTGCGGACTGGTGGACCGGGACGGCGGCCTCGTCGTCTGCGGGGCGGACGCGACCGCGCTCGCGGGGCAGTACCGGGGCCCGGCCGTCGAGGTCGCACGGCACCGCACTGGTCTGCTGCTGGGTCGCTGCGGCACCCTCGAGGCGGACCTTCTGGGCGTGCGCCTGCCCCCGGGCGGCGCCTGGCCGCCCGGTCGGGGGGTCCTGGTGACCCGCGGCGGCCCCACCCCGGTGCAGGTCGCGGACCCCGGGCCCGGCCGGCCGCGGAGACGCTGATCGCGGGGTTCCACCCCAACCCGCGTCGAGAACCGTCTTGGATGGTGTGGACGGCGACCGGGCGGCAGGGAGGGGCTGATGGGCGGCTTCGAGGACTTCGACGACTACGCGCGAGCCCGCTGGCTGCCCCTGCTGCGCACCGCCACCCTGCTCACCGGTGACCGGCACGCCGCGGAGGACCTCGTCCAGGACGCGCTCGCCCGGGCCGCCCAGCGGTGGACCGTCATCGCCGAGGCCGACTCCCCGGACGCCTACGTCCGGCGCATCCTCTACACCCGCTCGGTCGACACCTGGCGCCGCACCCGCCGGGAGCCGACCGCCAGCGAGCACGTCGGGTGGCGGTCGAGCAGCCCGGACACGGCCGCGGCCACCGACACGCGGGTGACCCTGGAGGCGGCCCTGCGCCGCCTCACCCCGAGGCAGCGGGCCGTCCTCGTGCTCCGGTTCTACGAGGACCGCAGCGAGGTGGAGTCGGCTCGCATCCTCGGGTGCTCCGTCAACACCGTGAAGTCCCAGACCCGGCACGCGCTGGGTCGCCTGCGTGAGCTCGCCCCCGAGCTCGCGGACACCTTCGGACGCCAGGAGGTCGGCCGATGAGCACCACCCTGGGCCAGGAGCTGGCCACCCTCGTCGGCGACCTCGACCCCGGTCGCGGCCCCGACACCACCGACCTGTGGCGTGCCGGTCGCCGGCGGCGGCTGTGGTCGGCACTGCGCACCACGGCCGTGGTCGCCGTGGTCGCGGCGGTCGTCGCCCTCGTCCTGGCCCCGGGCACGTGGCAGGGCAGCGCGGTCCCGGCCGGCACGAGCCCGAGCCGGGCACGCACGTACCCCTCCGTCATCCCCCAGCCGCACTTCGCCCCGTCCGTGCTCGACGCCCACCGCCCGATGAGCGCCGCGTTCCTCGACGACCAAGCGGTGTATGCCGTCGACGACACCGGGCGCTCATGGCGGGTCCCGGACGCACGGGGTCGCCGCACCACGATGGCGCTGTCGCCCGACGGTCGCCGCGTCAGTGACGGCTGGTCCGTGGTCGACACCCTCGCCGGGACGGTCCGCAGGTTCGCCGCCGTCCCGGGCGCCTCCACCGGCAGCCGCGGGGCGACGTCCTGGTCCGCGGACTCCCGGCACGTGGCGGTCCTGTCGGAGGCGCCCGACGGCAGCCCGACCCGCCTGTTCGTGGGCAGCGCCGACGGTTCGCTGGCGGCGGCTCCTGCCCTGCCCGCCGGCGCCGAAGAACGGCTCTTCGCGGCGCCCGTCACCTGGCTGGGGTCGACGCGGGTCCTGGTCCTCGTCCCTGCCCAGCCGAGGGCCGACAGCCCGGGCGTGACGCGCCTGCTGGCCTTCGCCTGGACCCTGGGCAGCGGCAGCTGGGACCCGCTCGGCACCCTCACGCTGCCTGCCGGCGCCTCCCTGGACTACCTGGAGTCGACGGTCGCATCGGTGTCTCCGGCGGGCAGCACGCTGGCGCTGGGCGTCGACGTCGACGGCGACTCGCGGGACGGCCTGCGGGGCGGTTCGACCGTGCTCACCTGGCCGATGGCGACGCTCACCGACGAGCGGGTCGAGCCCGGTCGCGCCGTGCCGCTGCGGACCGTCAAGGTCGACGGACTGGCCTGGCGCGGGGAGGACCTGGTCGTCAGCCGCGGCGGCGAGACCCGCCTCGCAGCCACCGGCGCCCTGCTGAGCTCCAGCGGGAGCGGTTCGGGCCGCCCGGTCTCCTGGCGGGCCGGCGCCTTCGACGACCCGGCCTACTACAACACCGCGGCGGTCTGGCAGGACCGGCTGTTCGTGTGGGCCGTGCTCCTCGCGATCCTCACCCTCGTCGTCGTCCTCGTGCGCCTGGCGCGTCCTGTGGCGGCCTGGGCGGGCCTGCTCGGCGAGCGGTACGCCAGCCCGTTCCCCATCGAGGCCCGGTGGATCTTCTCGGCCCACATGCGCTGACCGGCAGCCAGGCGCCGAGCGGTGCCCACGCCGGCCCGGAGGCACCCGGCGCGAAAGGTCAGGCCGCGCGGTCCGCGGTGTCGGCACGCGCGGCGGCCAGCACGCCCAGGACCGCCACGACGGCCAGCGCGAGCGCCACCTCGGCCCGCCCCGCCTGGAACAGCGACCACGCGACGGGCAGCAGCAGCAGGTTCCAGACGATCGTGGGGGTGTTGGGCCAGTTCGCGCCCCGGAGCCAGGCGCTGGCCAGGACCAGCAGCAGCACCGCGAACACGGCGATCAGCACGACCGACATCACGACCCGGGTGGGGTCGTTCCCCGCGCCCTGCGCGAGCTCCCAGAGGTAGAAGCCGCAGAACCCCAGCAGGACCAGCGCGTGCAGCCCGCAGAGCGCCGCCGCCAGGAGGCGGAAGGGGTCGTGGCGGGAGGGGGCCGACACCGGCGGCAGTGCAGGGGGGACGTCGCTCACGCGGCTCAGGCTATGACCTCACCGGCTCCCCTCTGGTGCGCACGCACCAGGTGGAGCGCCCTTCGCGTCCGCGATGTGAGCAATACCTCATCGACACATGACGGTTACATCCCGGCAACCCTCCACAAATGCCGCTCCATCTGTGAGGCTGGAACAGAAACGTCGGAGTTGCCGTTGGCACAGGTGCCCCCGCACCACCACAATGAACCCCGCACGCGTTTTCCTGCCTGCGCCGAACCGGAACGCAACACCGTCGGCGACGGCGAGCACGACCCCTGCACACCCCGCAACGAAGCGCCCGTGCCGTGTGGTCCGCACCCTGGGCCGCGCGCCCGGGACCCGCTACGCCCCCCGCATCACAAGGAGCACGATCTTCATGGACTGGCGCGACCGCGCTGCCTGCCTCGACGAGGACCCCGAGCTGTTCTTCCCGATCGGGAACACCGGCCCGGCCATCCTCCAGATCGAGGAGGCCAAGGCCGTCTGCCGTCGGTGTGAGGTCATCGACACCTGCCTGAAGTGGGCGCTGGAGTCCGGCCAGGACGCCGGCGTCTGGGGCGGCCTGTCCGAGGACGAGCGCCGCGCCCTCAAGCGGCGCAACGCGCGGGCTCGTCGCGCGGGCTGACCGCGCACTCGCGACACTGGTCCCCCTCGCGACAGTGATACCCCACTCGCCGCACTGACCACGCCCTCGCGGCGCCGAGTGCGCACCGAGGCACTGTCCGCGCACTCGCGGCGCGGACCGCCGGCCCGCCCGGTCTCAGCCCGGCTCCCGCCCCAGGGGACGCAACCGGGCCACCAGCCGCACCCGCGTCCCGCGGGGCTGCGCAGGCTCCCAGACGATCCGGCCCCGCAGGTCCTGGACCAGCGACGTGACGATCTGGGTGCCCAGGCCCGAACCACCGGGGCGGAACCCCTCGGGCAGCCCGATCCCGTCGTCGGTGATCGTCACGGTGAGCAGGTCCTCGCCCTTGCCGTCGGTGGCCCGACGCGCCTCGATCGTGATGGTCCCCCCACCGCTGGGGGCCAGTCCGTGCTCCACCGCGTTCTGCACCAGCTCGGAGAGCACCATCGCCATCGCCGTGGCGTCCTCGGCGCGGACCATGCCGAAGGCGCCCTCCACCCGGGAGGTGATCGGCTCCTCGGCCTTGGCGACCTCCGTGATCGCCTGCAGTCCGCGCACGGCGATGTCGTCGAAGTCGACCGTCTCGTCGAAGCCCTGGCTCAACGTCTCGTGCACCAGGGCGATCACGCCCACGCGGCGCACCGCCTCCTCCAGGGCCACCCGCCCGGCCTCCCCCGCCGGCAGGCGCCGGGCCTGCAGCCGCAGCAGCGCCGCCACCGTCTGCAGGTTGTTCTTCACCCGGTGGTGGATCTCGCGGATCGTCGCGTCCTTGGTCATCAGCTCCTGCTCGCGCCGGCGCAGCTCGGACACGTCGCGCAGCAGCAGCAGCGCCCCGACCCGGTGGCCCCCCTCGGTGAGGGGGATCGCGCGCATCGAGACGCTGACGCCACGGCTGGTCACCTCGGTGCGCCACGGGGCCCGGCCGGTGACGACCACGGCCAGGGACTCGTCGACCGGCGACTCGTCGCGCAACAGGTCGGCGACGACCTTCGCCAGCAGCTCCCCGATGACGTCCCCGACGTGCCCGAGGCGGTGCACGGCCGACAGCGCGTTGGGGCTGGCGTAGGTGACGATCCCGTTGACGTCCAACCGGATCACGCCGTCTCCGACGCGGGGGGCGCCACGCCGCTGCCCCGTCGGCGCCGACACGTTCGGGAACTCCCCCGCCGCGATCATCCGCGCCAGCGAGTCCGCGAGCGCCTGGTAGGTCAGCTCCAGCCGGCTCGGCGTGCGCATGGCGGCGAGGTTGGTGTGGCGCGTGATGACGGCCAGCGCGCGGCCGTCCTTGACGACGGGGATGGCCTCCTCGCGCACGGGCATGTCGTCGCGGAAGATCGGGTCCTTCTGCCGCACGATCCGCCGGTCGAGGTAGGCCTGGTCGAGCAGGGACTGCCGGCCCCGGTGGGTCCGGCGCCCGACGACGTCCTCGAAGAAGACCATCTGCCCGGTGGTGGGCCGCACGTGCGCCACCGCGAGCCAGCCCTCCAGGCCGCCCGGCACCCACAGCACGAGGTCGGCGAAGGACAGGTCGGAGATCAGCTGCCAGTCCCCCACCAGCAGCTGCAGCCACTCCACCTCGTGGGGGGCGAGGTCGGTCGCGGAGGAGAGGACCTCGTTCAGGGTGGCCACGCGCAGAGCCTAACCAGCGATGGGGGCGCGCCCGTCCGGCACGTCCCCGGCCGGGCACCGACCACCTCGCGGGTATGCCGTGGGCTCAGCCCAGCCGTGCGACGTCACCGACGGCGACCCTCCCGGGCCGCAGGACGTCCGCGTAGACGCCGGCACACAGGTCGTGCTGCTCGCTCACGGTCCTGAGCATCCCCGGTCGTGCGGGCAGGCCGACCTGCGCGACACCGACCATCCGGCACCGTTCGATCGGCTCGGCCACCCTGAGCACGACGTCGCCCACCGTGAGCTCGCGCCCGACCCAGGTGTCCTCGGCATACGGCTCGCCGGTGGCGAGGACGAGGTTCGCGCGCAGGTGGCGGGGGTCGAGCGGGCGCCCGTCGCCCTCGTGCCGGCCGAGCTCGGCGAGCGTCGCCGACCCGACGACCGACACGCTCCCGGCGTCGAAGTGCGGTGTCGCGTCCTCGGCCCACACGGCGACAGCCTCCCCGAACAACCGGCTCAGCTGCTCGTCCGCCTCCGGCGAGCCGGCCACCACCGTCGCGCCGTCGGGCAGCCGCAGCAGCGCGGTGCCGTCGACCAGCCACGACTCGAGCTCGAACACCGGGTCCATCCGGCGGAACCGGCGGGAGTGCTTGCCGGAGGCCATCTTGCCGGCTGCGTCGTAGATCGCGAACCCGCGGTCGCCGACCACTCCACGAGCGTCGACCTCGACCTCGGTGCAGGGCTCTGCCCCGGTGCCCTTGACCGGGAACCGTTGCAGTGCAACGACCTTCGCGAAAACCTCGCCGTCCTGTGCGGGGTCCGTGACGGGACGGCCGTCGCCGCGGTCGCCACCCTGCGTACCGGTCGTCACGTGGTCGCGGCGCCCGAGCGGATCACGGAGCGCAGCGTCCGCAGGGCCACCGACAGCGCGGCGATGTTCGGGTGGTCGAGCCGCTCGATGCCGTGCAGCGCACCCTTGGCCCGCGTCAGCGACTCGTGGTTGGCCTTCGCCCACTGCTCGTACCGCTGCGCCGGCGGCGCACCCGTGGTGGACGCGTCGATCACGCTGCGCACCAGGCTCTCCAGCACGGCGTACAGGTCGTCGCGCAGGGCACCGCGGGCCAGGGCGTCCCAGCGGTCGTCACGCGGCAGGTTGGTGACCCTGCTGAGCATGCCGTCGATGCCGAACCTCTCCGACAGCACGAAGTACAGCGGGGCCACGTCGGCCGGCGACTCCCCGGTGTCGGTGGAGATGTCGACGATGTCGAGCAGCGAGAACTGGTCGAGCAGGCTGGCAGCCCGCATCGCGAGCTCCTCGGGCACACCGGCCTTCTGCAGCGCCCCAGCATTGCGCTGCAGCCGCTTCAGCTCCGCGCCCTGGAGCAGCTCGGAGATCCTGGGCGCGAACTCGCCCACCACGTCACCGAACCGCGCGACCTCCCCCGCGACGTCGAGCCGCGACGGCCGGGAGGTGAGGAACCACCGGATGGCGCGGTCGATGAGCCGCCGGAACTCGAGGTAGAGCTGGCTCTGCACCTCGGTCGAGACGACGTTGTCGAGGGCCTCGACCTGCGCGACGAAGGACGGCAGGTCGAAGATCTCGCGGGCGACCACGAACGCCCGTGCGATCTGCTCGGGTGTCGCCCCCGTCTCCTCCATGGCCCGGAACGCGAAGGTGATGCCACCGCGGTTGACCATCGAGTTCACGACCGAGTTGGTGACGATCTCGCGGCGCAGGGGGTGCTGGCCGAGCTCGCCGGCGAACCGCTCGCGCAGCGCCGGCGGGAAGTAGTCGGTCAGCGTCTGCTGGAACCACGGGTCGTCGGGCAGCTCGGTCGGGAGCAGGTCCTCCTTGAGCGCCAGCTTCGCGTAGGCGACGAGCACCGCGAACTCGGGCGACTTCAAGCCCTCGCCGGCGGCGAACCGGCGGTCGATCTCGGAGTCGCTGGGGAGGAACTCCAGCCCCCGATCGAGGTCGCCGCGCTCCTCGAGCCAGTGGATGAGCCGCTGGTGCACCGGGAGCATGGGGTGCTCCTGGGCGCGCGCGTTGCCGAGCAGGACGTTCTGCTCGTAGTTGTGCCGCAGCACCTGTCGCGCCACGTCGTCGGTCATCGACGCCAGCAGCGAGTTGCGCTGCTTGAGCGTCATGTCACCGCCGCGCACCTGCTCGGTGAGCAGGATCTTGATGTTGACCTCGTGGTCGGAGGTGTCGACGCCGGCCGAGTTGTCGATGGCGTCGGTGTTGACGCGGACCCCCTTGCGCGCGGCCTCGATCCGGCCCAGCTGCGAGAGCCCGAGGTTGCCGCCCTCACCGATCGCCCTGACCCGCAGGTCCGCACCGTCCACGCGGATCGCGTCGTTGGCCCGGTCGCCGATGTCGGAGCTCGACTCCCCGGCCGCCTTGACGTAGGTGCCGATGCCGCCGTTCCAGAGCAGGTCGACCGGGGCGAGCAGGATCGCCTTCATCAGCTCGGCGGGCGTCATCGTCGTGACGCCCTTGGGCAACCCGAGGGCCTCGCTCATCTCGGGCGTGACCCGGATGGCCTTGAGGGTCCGCTCGAACACCCCGCCGCCCGCGGAGATCAGCGAGCGGTCGTAGTCGGCCCAGGACGACCGGGGCAGCTCGAAGAGCCGCTTGCGCTCCGGGTACGACGTGGCAGCAACGGGATTCGGGTCGACGAAGATGTGCCGGTGGTCGAACGCGGCGACCAGCCGGATGTGCTCCGACAGCAGCATGCCGTTGCCGAAGACGTCTCCCGACATGTCGCCGATGCCGACGACCGTGAAGTCCTGCGACTGGGTGTCGACGCCCATCTCGCGGAAGTGCCGCTTGACCGACTCCCAGGCGCCCCGGGCGGTGATGCCCATCGCCTTGTGGTCGTAGCCGGCCGAGCCACCGGAGGCGAACGCGTCGTCGAGCCAGAAGCCGTAGGACTGGGCGACGCCGTTGGCGATGTCGGAGAACGTCGCCGTGCCCTTGTCGGCGGCGACGACGAGGTAGGAGTCGTCGCCGTCGTGCCGCACCACGGCCGGCGGCGGCACGACCTCGCCGCCCTTGCGGTTGTCGGTGAGGTCGAGCAGCCCGGAGATGAAGACCTTGTACGAGGCGATGCCCTCGGCCAGCCAGGCGTCGCGGTCGACGGACGGGTCCGGCAGCTGCTTGGCGTAGAACCCGCCCTTGGAGCCGGTCGGCACGATGACGGCGTTCTTGACCATCTGCGCCTTGACCAGGCCAAGGACCTCGGTGCGGAAGTCCTCGCGCCGGTCCGACCAGCGCAGGCCGCCTCGGGCCACGGGGCCGAAGCGCAGGTGCACGCCCTCGACCCGCGGGCTGTAGACGAAGATCTCGAACTGCGGCCGCGGGGCGGGCAGGTCGGGCACTTCCTTGGGGTTGAGCTTGAGCGAGACGTACGACTTGGGGTGGCCGTCGTCGTCGACCTGGTAGAAGTTCGTGCGCAGGGTCGCGGTGATGACGCCGAGGAACGCCCGGATGATGCGGTCGTGGTCGAGCGAGCCCACCTCGTCCAGACCAGTGGTGATGGCCTCGACCACCTCCGCCTCCGCGTCCGCGCGCTGCTCACCGGCCTCACCGGCATACCGGCTGGGGTCGAACCGGGCCTCGAAGAGGGACACGAGCTTCCCGGCCAGCCCGAGGTTCTGGACCAGCGCGCTCTCGACGTAGTCCTGGGAGAACGTGGA
Source organism: Phycicoccus ginsengisoli (assembly GCF_054779295.1). Taxonomy (NCBI): domain Bacteria; kingdom Bacillati; phylum Actinomycetota; class Actinomycetes; order Micrococcales; family Intrasporangiaceae; genus Phycicoccus; species Phycicoccus ginsengisoli. The sequence goes on along the minus strand of NZ_BAAGYN010000001.1, from coordinate 321,389 downwards.
GCCGGTCTGGCGCAGGTACTTGGCGACGGTGCGCAGGATGACCACCTGGCGCCAGGTGAGCCCTGCGCCCAGCACCAGCGCGTTGAACCCGTCGCTCTCCGCGCGGCCCTGCCACACGGCGGCGACGGAGTCCTGGAAGAGCTCGCGCAGGCGGTCGCGGCTACCGTCCCCGACCCACACCTTGTCGTTGCGCACGCGCAGGCCGAAGTCGTAGACGTACAGGGTCACCCCGTCGGCGCGGTCGATCTCGTACGGCCGCTCGTCGACGACCTCCACCCCCATGTGGGTGAACATCGGCAGCACCTGCGTCAGGGACAGCGGGCTGCGGCGGTACAGCTTGAACCGGCGCTCGTTCGCCGGGGCGCCGGGCTCCTGGTACATGTTCAGCCCGGTCGCCTCGTCGTCGGCGAGGCCCTCCATGTGGCGGATGTCGGCCACGCCAACGCGAGGGGTGAAGTCCTCCTTGTACGCCTCGGGGAAGGCCCTGCCGTAGAGCCCGGACAGCCGCGCGGCGGCCTCCTCGCCGTGCTCGGTGCGGGCTGCCTCGCCGAGGTCCTCGTCCCAGGTCCGGGTCGCGTCGACGAGCTGGCGCTCCAGCACCGACCGGTCGACGTCCGGGATGGACGAGCCCGACGGCACGCGCACGACGAAGTGCAACATCGCCAGCACGGACTCCGAGACCCGCGTCGTGTAGTCGACGGTGGCACCCGGGAACGCCTGGCGCAGGATCGACTCCATCTTGAGCCGCACCGCAGTGTTGTAGCGGTCGCGCGGGATGTAGACCAGGCAGGAGACGAACCGGCCGAAGCGGTCACGGCGCAGGAACAGCTTGGTCTTGCGCCGCTCCTGCAGGTGCAGCACCGTCGTCGCGTTGTCGTAGAGCTGCTCCTCGTCGGCCTGGAAGAGCTCGTCGCGCGGGTAGTTCTCGAGGACCTCGAGCAGGTCCTTGCCCGAGTGCGAGTCGGGCAGGTAGCCGCTGCGCTCGAAGATGGCGTCGACCTTGGCGCGCAGCACCGGCACCCGGGTGACGGACTCGGTGTAGGCGCTGGAGGTGAACAGACCCAGGAAGCGCTTCTCGCCGGTCACCTCGCCGTCGGCGTCGAACTGCTTGACGCTGACGTAGTCGAGGTAGGTGTTGCGGTGGACGGTGGCCCGCGAGTTCGCCTTGGTGATGATGAGCAGCTCGCGGGCCCGGGCGACCTGCCGGGCCTGCTCGGAGAGCCGCACGCCGTTCGCGGTCGGGTCGTAGCGCAGCAGGCCGAGCCCGGTGCCGTGGACGGCCTCGAGCCGGTCGGCGTCGGTGCCGCGGTGCAGGGCGTACTCGCGGTACCCGAGGAAGGTGAAGTGGTTGTCCGACAGCCAGTCGAGCAGCTCGCGCGCCTCCTCGGCCTCCTCCTGCGCGATCCCGTGCGGTGGGGCGGCCTGCAGGTCGTCCGCGACCTGCCGGCACGTGGCGCGCATCTTGGGCCAGTCCTCGACGGCCTCGCGGACGTTGCCGAGGACGCGACGCAGGTTCTCGGCGACCTGCTCGCGGCTGCCGGGGTCGCTGTCGCGGTCGACCTCGAGGTGCATCCACGACTCGCGCACCTGCCCGAAGCCGCCGTCACCGCTGTCCCCGTTGCCGCCGTGGCCGCTGTTGCCCCCGTTGCCACGCTCGAGCAGGACCTCCTCGAGCTCGCCGGCCGCGTTGCGGCGCACCGTCATCGCGGGGTGGACCACGAGGTGCACGACCTTGTCCATGCGCAGCAGCTCGGAGCTCACCGAGTCGACGAGGAAGGGCATGTCGTCGGTGACGACCTGGATCACGGTGTGCCCGCTCGTCCAGCCCTGCTCCTCGACCTCGGGGTTGAAGACGTCGACGGTGGCCGTGCCGACCGGCCGGTGCTGCGCCAGCTCGCGGTGCGCCAGGGCTGCCCCGAGCAGGTCCTCGGGCGCCCGGGCCAGCAGGTCCTCGGTGGCGACGTGGCGGTAGTAGCTGCGCAGGAACGCCTCGACCGCTTCACCTCCCGCGTGGTCGGCCCGCTCGGCGGCGGAGTGCAACAGCTGCTGACGAGACTGCTCCAGCGACCCAGACATGACGGTCGGCTACATCCTCACGTGTCGTTGTGCGCGGGGGCGCACACCGTCGTGCGCCCGTGGCCCGAGACTATCGCTGTGGATCCGCGCCGACGCACGGCGGTGGGAACCCGCGGGTAACCCCTCCCGAGCGCGTCCGCGCAGGTGAAGGATGCGAAATAGGTGAACCGGTGGTTGGCTGTTCCCACCCCCTACAGTGGATGAAAGGAAATCCCTGTGATCATCCTCGGCATCATTCTGCTGATCATCGGCCTCGTGGCCTCCATCTCCATCCTGACGACCATCGGCATCATCCTCATCGTCGTCGGCCTGATCCTCTCCATCCTCGGCGCCACGGGCCGCGCCATCGGCGGACGAAAGACCTGGTACTGACGGAGCGGGCTAGAGGCCCGCACTCCACGACGACCCCCGGGCGCCCTTGTGGGCGACACCGGGGGTCGTCCGCGTCCGGTCACTACAGTGGCGGTATGCCGCGGCCGCCGGTCTCCCCCCACCCCCTCCCCGCGCTCGAGACGGCCCTCGACGCCGCGAGCGGCGGGGCGCGCGCAGGCGCCGACGAGGTGCTCTCGCACTACCCGGAGCTCGGCGACCGGGACACGCAGTCGAGCCTCGAGGAGTTCCTCGACCAGGCCGCCGACCTGCTCCGCGAGGTCGAGGCCTCGTGCGCCGACCTGTCCGACCGGGTGCGCCTCAGCGGCGCGAGCGCGCGCCCTCGGCCGCGGCCCGACCGACCGTGGCCCGACCGGCTGGGGGACGAGCGGCTCGAGGAGCGGCCGGCGACCGGGCCCTCGGCCACGAAGGGGCGGCGAGGATGACGGTCTCGGGCGACCCCGCGTCCTGCTCCCAGCTCGGCGGCTCCCTGCGCCAGGTCGCCGCCCGACTGCGTGTCGAGGAGCGGCGGCTGCGTACCGCCACCGACCCTGGTGAGGCCGCCCGGCCGCCTGCCCCGGTGGTCCGCGCTCGCCGGCGCGCGGCCCAGGTCACTGACTCCCTCGCGGTGGCGGTCGGGGAGCTCGACGAGGTGGGGTCGGCCCTGCAGGCCCACGCCAGCGACCTGGCCGAGGCCCTGTCCGACGCGCGCCAGGTGCTCGACCGGGCCGCCGCGGCCGGTCTGGAGCACCGCTCGGGCCGGCTCGTCCCGAGGTGGGGTGTGGCCGGTGTCGCCGACGCCCGCGTCGCGACCGACCAGGACGAGGTCCGGGCCGAGCTGCAGTCGCGGCTCGACCACGTCGAGGGCCTGCTGCGCCGGCGCCGGACGAGGCTGGCTGCCACCCTGCGCCGGTCGACCGGCCTGCTCGCGACCCATGCGGAGGCGCTGCGCCGATGAGCGAGATCGACCTCAACGCCGACCTCGGGGAGTCCTTCGGCCGCTGGCAGCTCGGCGACGACGAGGCGATGCTCGACCTGGTCACCAGCGCCAACGTGGCCTGCGGCTTCCACGCGGGCGACCCGGCAACCCTGCTGGAGACCTGCGCGGCGGCCGCGCGGCGGGGAGTCGTCGTCGGGGCGCAGGTCGGCTACCACGACCTCGCCGGGTTCGGCCGCCGCTTCGTCGACATCGACCCGGCCGACCTCGTCGCGGACGTCGTCTACCAGGTCGGCGCGCTGCAGGGCCTGTGCGCCGCCGCCGGCACGCGGGTCGCCTACGTCAAGCCGCACGGTGCCCTCTACAACGCCGTCGTGCACCACGAGTCGCAGGCCCAGGCGGTCGTCGAGGGGGTGCGGCGGATCGACCCCGAGCTGGTGCTGCTGGGGCTGCCCGGCTCGATCCTGCTCGAGCTGGGCGAGGCAGCCGGTCTGCGCACCGCCACCGAGGCGTTCGCCGACCGGGGCTACACGGCTGAGGGGACCCTGGTGCCGCGCAGCCACCCCGGCGCCGTCCTGCACGACCCGCAGGTCGTCGCCGCCCGCGCCGTCCGGATGGCGGTCGAGGGCGTCGTGGAGGCCGTCGACGGGTCGACCGTGCAGGTGCGTGCGGAGTCGGTCTGCGTGCACGGCGACTCCCCCGGCGCCGTCTCGCTGGCGACCGCGGTCCGGCGCTCGCTGGAGTCGGCAGGCATGCGGCTGACCCCGTTCGTCGACGGTCGGGGCTGAGTGCCGGTGCGGGTGCTGCCCTCCGGTCCCCGCGCCCTGCTCGTCGAGTGCGCGGACCTCGACGAGGCGCTCGCCCTGCGCCGGCGCCTGTGGGAGCACGACCGCCCCGATGGCCTGGTCGACGCGGTGCCCGGGGCCCGGACCCTGCTGCTCGTCGCCGCCTCGCCGCGTCACCTGCCGGGGCTCCGGTCGCGGATCCAGGGCGCGCAGGGCCGCGAGGGGACAGGCCGCGAGGCGCCGGATGGCGAGCAGTCGGTCGGTGAGCAGCCGGTCGGTGAGCAGCCCGCGGAGGTCGAGGTCCAGGTCCGGTACGACGGGCCGGACCTGGCGGACGTGGCCGCGCACACCGGCCTGAGCCCGCAGGAGGTCGTCGCCGCGCACACGGGGACGCCGTGGACCGTCGGGTTCGGCGGTTTCGCGCCGGGGTTCGCCTACCTCGCCGGAGGTGACCCCAGGCTCGAGGTCCCCCGGCGCCGTGAGCCGCGGACGCGCGTACCCCCCGGCGCCGTGGGGCTCGCCGGGACCTTCAGCGGCATCTACCCCCGGCCGTCCCCCGGCGGCTGGCAGCTGATCGGGAGCACCGACGTCGTCCTGTGGGACCTCGCCGCCAGCCCCCCGGCCCTGCTCCGCCCGGGGATGCGGGTCCGGTTCGTCGATGCGGGTCCCGGGGCTGTCGGTGCCCCGCGCTCGCACACCTCGCCGCGACTCCCGCTCCAGCGCCGGCCGCACCCCGCGGGGCAGACCTCGGCCGCACCGCCGCCTGCCCCGCCACCGTCACGGCCGGCTGCGTCTGGCCGCCCGCAGCGTCCCCACCTCGAGGTGCTGGAGCCCGGTCCGCTGGCGCTGCTGCAGGACGCCGGCCGCCCCGGACACGCGTCGCTCGGGGTCGGCACCGGGGGTGCCGCGGACCGCGCCGCCCACGCCCTCGGCGCCCGGCTGCTCGGACAGGACCGCAGTGCCGCGGCGATCGAGGTCCACGCGGGCGGTCTCGTGCTGCGCGCCCACGGCGGCGTCACCGTGGTCCTCACGGGCGCCCCCACGGCGGCCACGGTCGACGGCGTGCCCGTGGGCCATGCCGCCCCGTTCCACCTCGCCGACCGCTCGGTGCTGCGGGTGCCTGCGCCCGTCCGGGGCCTGCGCACGTATGTCTCGGTCCGGGGAGGTGTCGACGTGCCTCCCGTGCTGGGCTCACGCTCCACCGACACCCTGGCCGGCGTCGGACCAGAGCCGCTCACCGCGGGAACGGTGCTCCCGGTGGGGCCCGGCGTCGGCCACCCCACCCTCGACGTCGCCCCCCTGCGCGAGCTCCCTGCAGGGGTGCTGCTCCTCGACGTGGTGCCCGGCCCGCGGGTCGACTGGCTGGCCGCGCCCGGGGACCTCGTGCGCGCTCCCTGGTCGGTCCACGCCGCGAGCGACCGCGTCGGCGTGCGGTTGTCCGGCGAGGCCCTGCGCCGCCCCGCCCACCTCGCGGACCGGGAGCTCGAGAGCGAGGGGGTGGTCCGCGGCGCCGTGCAGGTGCCGGCCGACGGGCAGCCGGTCGTGTTCCTCGCCGACCACCCGGTCACCGGCGGCTACCCCGTCGTCGCGGTGCTGACCGAGACGGCGCAGGACCTGCTGGCCCAGGTCGTGCCGGGCCAGCAGGTCCGGCTCCGCTGGTCCTGAGCGCCGGCCAACTGCCCCCGGCGCCGTCCGGTGCCCTCGACGTGACCGAGCCGGGCCGGGACCACGCCGCTAGGGTTGAGCGCGCTGCGCCCCCCGATGCCCCAGGAGACCGCATGAAGATCGCCCGCACGCTCGAGTACGCCGCGACCCCGGCCGAGGTCTTCGCCGTCCTCGCCGACGTCGCCTTCCAGGAGGCGAAGTGCGCGGCCACCGGGGCGATCTCGTTCACAGCCTCGGTGCAGCCGCAGGGCGACGCGACCGTCATCACCACCGAGCGCGAGCTGCCCGCCGACGGCCTGCCCGACTTCGCGAAGTCGATGGTCGGACCCACCCTCAAGGTCGTCGAGACCCAGACCTGGCAGGCCGCCCGCGCTGACGGCAGTCGCACGGGCACCGTCTCGATGTCCGTGACCGGCGCCCCCATCGCGCTCAAGGGGACCGTCGCGCTGGCTGTGGAGGGCCCGGGTACCGTCGAGCACCTCGACGCCGACCTCAGGGCCAGCATCCCGCTCGTGGGCGGCAAGATCGAGAAGGCCGCCGCCCCCGCCATCGAGAACGCCATCACCATCGAGGGTCGCACGGCCCACGAGTGGCTCGCCCGCTAGGACGGGTCACTCGCGGGGGCGCGCTGCGGCGCCGCGCGCCCACCCGACCTCCGACGCCCGACCCCCGGCATACGCGAAAGGCCCGGAAACCGTTGCGGTTCCGGGCCTTCGGCGTATGCCGTGGACCTCAGCCCATGTGCGGGTAGACGTGGTTCGTCGGCGGGTTGAACGTCTCCTTGATGGAGCGCGCGCTGGTCCACCGCAGCAGGTTCTGCGCCGCGCCGGCCTTGTCGTTGGTACCCGACGCGCGACCCCCACCGAACGGCTGCTGCCCGACGACCGCCCCGGTCGGCTTGTCGTTGACGTAGAAGTTGCCGGCCGCGAACCGCAGGCGCTCGGTCGCGTCGGCGATCGCCACCCGGTCCTGGGCGATGATCGAGCCGGTGAGGCCGTACGGCGCGAACGACTCCATCTGGTCGAGCACCTTGTCGAACTGGCGGTCCGGGTAGACGTGCACCGACAGGATCGGCCCGAAGTACTCGGTGCGGAACGACTCGTCGCTCGGGTCGTCGATCTCGAGGATGGTCGGGCGGACGAACCAGCCCTCGGTGTCGTCGTAGGTCCCACCGGCCACGACGTCGACCCCGGCCGCCGCGTGCGCCCGGTCGATGGCGGCCGAGTGCTTGGCGAACGCGCGCTGGTCGATGACCGCGCCCATGAAGTTGGACAGGTCGGTGACGTCGCCCTGGCTCAGGCCCTCGGTGAGCGAGACGAGGTCGGCCTTGATCTTGCGCCACAGCGACCGCGGGACGTAGGCGCGCGAAGCGGCCGAGCACTTCTGCCCCTGGTACTCGAACGAGCCGCGGATCATCGCCGTGCGCAGCACGTCCGGGTCGGCCGAGGGGTGGGCGAGGATGAAGTCCTTGCCGCCCGTCTCGCCGACGAGCCGCGGGTAGGTGCGGTAGCTCGGCAGGTTGGCGCCGACCTCCTGCCACAGGTGCTGGAAGGTCGGCGTCGACCCGGTGAAGTGGATGCCGGCGAGGTCGGGGTCGGCCAGCGCCACCTTGGAGACGTTGATGCCGTCGCCCGTGACCATGTTGATGACGCCGGGCGGCATCCCAGCCTCCTCGAGCAGCGACATGGTCAGCTGCGCGGCGAACTGCTGGGTCGGGCTCGGCTTCCACACCACGGTGTTGCCCATGAGCGCCGGTGCGGTCGGCAGGTTGCCGGCGATGGCGGTGAAGTTGAACGGCGTGATCGCGTAGACGAAGCCCTCCAGCGGGCGGTGGTCGGTGCGGTTCCAGATGCCCTTGGCGTTGGCCGGTGGCTGCTCGGCGAGGATCTGCCGCGCGAAGTGCACGTTGTAGCGCCAGAAGTCGATGAGCTCGCACGCCGCGTCGATCTCGGCCTGGTACGCCGTCTTGGACTGGCCCAGCATCGTCGCGGCGTTGAGGTGCGCGCGCCACGGGCCCGAGAGCAGCTCGGCAGCCTTGAGCAGGATGGCTGCCCGGTCGTCGAACGACAGCGCGCGCCAGCCGGGTGCCGCCGCCTTCGCCGCGTCGACGGCCGCCTGCGCGTCGGCCAGGGTGGCGTTGCGCATGGTGCCGAGCAGCTTGCGCTTCGCGTGCGGCTGGCGCACCTCGATCTTGCGACCACCGCCCATGACGCGCTTGCCGTTGATGGTGTGCGGCAGGTCGATGGGGTTCCCGCCGAGCTCGGCCAGCGCGACCTCGAGCGAGGCACGCTCGGGGCTGCCGGGCGCGTAGTCGAGCACCGGCTCGTTGACGGGGGCGGGTACCTGGGTGACGGCATCCATGGCTGTGGTGGCTCCTCGGGGTCGCGTCAGAGACGGGGCCGCCCGGGCGCCCGGGCGGGCGCCCCTATGGTGTCACGTATGCCGGGTGCCAACGACAGCACGGAGCTCGCCCACCGCTGGGCCGGCCCCACCGACCCCGCGACCCCGACGGTGGTGCTGCTGCACGGGCTCGGCGACTCCGGCGACTGCTGGCCCGACGCGGTCCGTCGTTGGTCGGCCACCTACCGCGTCGTCGGCGTCGACGCCCTCGGCCACGGCCGGTCGCCGCGGTTCACGCCCGCGCAGCTCGCGTCCCCCGACCCCATGGAGGCTGTGTACGCCGCCACGGAGGCCACGGTGGCCCGCATCGCCGCCGACCGCGGCGCACCCGTGGTGCTGGTCGGTCACTCGATGGGCGCAGGCATCGCCGGTGCCCTCGCCGCCCGTCGACCCGACCTCGTCCGCGCGGCCGTCCTGGAGGACCCGGCGTGGCGCGACCCGGAGCACCGCGTGCAGCCTGCCGAGGTCGTGCGCGAGCGGGTCGCCGAGTGCCGGGCGTTCGCCGACGACCCGGCCGGCGCCCGGGCGCAGGGCCGCGCGGACAACCCGACGTGGCCCGAGTCCGAGCTCGACCCGTGGGTGGAGTCCAAGGCGCAGGTCGACCTCGACTTCCTCGGGCTCGGGATCGCCAGCCTCGTGCAGCCCTGGGACGAGGTCGTCGCCGCGATCGAGGTGCCCACGCTGGTCCTGCTGGCCGAGCGGGGTGGGCCGGTCCTGCCCGAGGTCCGCGAGCGCGCGGCCCGGATCGCCAACGCCTGCCTGGACATTTGCGTCGTCGAGGGGGCGGGGCACTGCATCCGCCGCGAGCGGACCGAGGCCTACCACGCCCTGGTCGACCCGTTCCTCGCCCGGCACCGCTGAGGCGACCCCCGGTCAGAGGACGCGCACGACCTCGTCGAGCTCGGTGACGTCGTACCAGAGCAGGTCGTCCATGCCCTGGTCCCCGGCGGTCTCGTCCACGTGCAGCGACACGACGAGCCGCAGCGGCACCGGCGAGGAGACGGTGACCGCACCGAGCCCGTCCCGGGTCGGGTCGTCCTCGACCCAGACGGGGTCGACGTCGGCCGCCGCCACGACCCGCTTGGTGACCGTGGTGCCCTGCGCGGCCTCAGCGGCGTCGACCGCCTCGGCGAGCGCGGCGTACTCCCACTCCTCCTCGTCGCCCGTGGGCAGCGAGCGCTCGAGCCGCCGGGTGACGGCATACGCCACGACCGGGGCGGGCCCCACCTCGCGGTGCCGGGCGAGCGCGCGCACGCCGTCGGGGGTGAGGGGCAGGTAGATCCGGGTCTGCGTCATGGGGTCATCCCACATCCTCGAAGGTGCTGTGGTCGGGCAGGGGGGCAGGGTCACGCAGGGCGGCGGCGGAGGTGCGCAGGGACGTGGCGATGACCCCGGGACGTCGGCTGACGTCCATGAGGTTGGAGCCGAACGCCTCGAGGTCCTCCTCGCCCGGGCCGAGGATCGTCACCTCGGCGCCGTCGGCGTGGACCCGGTGCAGCTCGCGCAGCGCCCGCAGCGTCACCCGGTTGCGCCACTGGCGCTCGACCCGGGTGCGCCAGTGGGTCGGCGTGTCCTTGACGAAGCTGACCTGCGGCGCCAGGACGTAGACCTCCTCCAGCCCGAGCCCCACCATGAGGTCGAGGTTGGTCGAGGACCAGGCGCCCCCGTCGATGTACCGGTGCTCGCCGATGCGCACGGGCTGGTACCACCCGGGGATCGCGCACGACGCCATCACGGCGTCCCGCAGGTCGACCGCCGGGGCACCCTGGCGTCCGAAGGGGACCCTGTCCCCGCTGTCATAGTCGAGCGCGACGACGGTGATGCCCTCGCGAGGCGCCCAGCCCGACGGCACGACGTGCCCCACCATCGCGCCCACCGCCTCCAGGCTGCCCCGGCCCTCCGGCAGGATCGCCGACAGCACGGCGGTCGGTGGCAGGCTCCTCAGGTGGAGCGCGTTGCGGCGCAACAGCTCCCGCGAGCCCAGCCCCGGACGCGGGAGGCCCGGCCGGTCGCCGCCGGTGTCCCGCTCGTAGTCCCAGAGGTAACCCGCCAGCGGGCCGGCGCCGACGGACCCCTCGAGCTGGTGGTGCAGCAGGTCGGCCACCGGCACGCCGGCGCCGAGGAGCGCCGCGAGCACGGAACCGGCCGACGTCCCCACCACCTCGTCGAAGTCGCGGGCATCGAGACCGGTCTGCGCCTCGAGCGCGCTGAGCGCGCCCACCATCCACGCCGCGCCGAGGACGCCCCCACCGCCGAGGACGAGTCCCCTGCGGGTCCGGCCGCCCCCCTCGGCGCTCATCGCCGGGTGGACCGCTGGGTGTCGAGCAGCTCGGCCAGGGAGTCGACGACGCTCTGGCCGAGGACGTCGACATCGGGCATCGAGTCACGGTCGGCGTTGAGCCCGTAGTAGACCCCGCCGTCGTAGGACGTCAGCCCGATGGACAGCGCCTGCCCGCGGGCGAGCGGCATCACCGGGTAGGTGGACAGCATCTTGGCCTCACCGGCATACAGGGTGTGCTGCGGGCCCGGGACGTTCGTGATGACGACGTTGAAGAGCCGCCGCGACACCGCCGACCCCAGGCGTGCGCCCAGGGAGTGCAGCGTCGGCGGCGCGAACCCGGCCAGCCCGGCGAGGGACTCCGCGCCCACGGCCTGGCCGCCCTCCATCTGCTGGCGCATGGCGAACGCGATCTGGTGCAGCCGCATCGAGGGCCCCGGCTCCCCCACCGGCAGGTCGACGAAACAGGCGGTGAGGCGGCTGCTGACGTGTCGCGCCCCCTCGTCGTAGACGCTCACCGGCACCATCGCGCGCACCGTCGTGCCGGAGTGGACCGACTCGCCGCGGGTGAGCAGCCAGCTCCGGAACGCCCCGGAGATGGTCGCGAGGACCACGTCGTTGATCGACACGTCGTCCGCGTAGTTGCCCCGGGCCAGCCGGGTCCGGACCTTGCGGTAGTCCTCGAGGTCGGTGCCGATCATGACGTACCGGCGGGCCTCGCCGACGGTGGCGTTGAGGGGCGAGTGGGGGGCCGGCCGCGCCGCGGTGCGGGCCAGGGTCGAGACGACGTCGCCGGCGGCCGTGAGCGCGCGCGTCCCCACGGCCCTGACGTCGGCCATGCCGCCGCGGATGTTCTCGACGACCTCGCTGGGCCGGCGGACCGCGTCGACGAGCGCGCCGGTCAGCAGCTCGATGTCGCTGGGCTCGCGGGACGGGCGCCAGGTGTCGGTGACCAGGCCGTCCGCGGCGGGGTCCCCGTCGACGATGACGTGGGCGATGTCGACGGCGTTGACCCCGTCGACGAGGGCCTGGTGCGACTTCGTGACGACCGCGAACCGACCCTGGGCCAGCCCCTCGACGAGGTAGACCTCCCAGAGCGGGCGCCGGCGGTCCAGGGCCCGCGGCTGGATCCTGGCGACGAACTCCTGCAGCTGCTCGTCGGTGCCCGGCCTCGGCAGGGCGGACCGCCGGACGTGGTAGGTGATGTCGAAGTTCTCGTCGTCGACCCACACCGGGTTGGCGAGCCGGCCCGGCACCTGCCTGATCCGCTGGCGGTAGCGCGGCACGAAGGCGATCCGCGCCGAGACGAGCTGGACGAGCCGGTCGTAGTCGAAGCCCTCCTTCGGCGGCTCGAACACCATGACCGACCCGACGTGCATCGGCGTCGTCGCCTCCTCGAGGTAGAGGAAGGACGCGTCGAGGGAGCTGAGACGGTCGGGCACCCCCTCATCGTGTCAGAAAGGCCCCTCTAGACTCGGCACGGTGACCACGAAGACGCACCTCCCGGTCCTGCGGTCCGCCGCCGCCGTGGTGCTCGTCGCGGGTCTGGCGGCCACCCTCGGGGGCTGCGGCAGCGACTCCACGGCCGGCCAGGGCTCGGCGACCTCCACGAGCGCGCCCTCCGCCGCCACCTCGACCACCGCCTCGGCATCCTCGTCCCCCTCGTCGGGGGCGTCACCCTCCAGCAGCACCGCCCCACGGGGACGCACGATCACCGTCACGGTCACGGGCAACCGGGTGACCCCTGCCCCCGGCACCGTGGACCTACGGGTCGGCGAGACCATCACCCTCGTCGTCACCAGCGACCACGCAGACCAGCTGCACGTGCACGGGTTCGACATCGAGAGGCAGCTGCCGGCCGGGCGTCCGGTCAGCGTCGAGCTGACCGGACAGTCGCCCGGGGTCTACGAGGTGGAGACCCACGAGCCGGGCCTGCGACTGCTGAAGCTCGCAGTCCGGTGAGGCTGCCCCCGCTCGCGCTGCCGGCGCACGGCGTCGGCTCCCGCGAGGACCTGCCGCTGCCCTTCTCGCTCGTGCTGGTGGGGGCCGGGGCCGCCCTCGTCATCTCCTTCCTCGCCCTCGGCGCCCTGTGGCGGACGCCCCGGCTGCGGCCGGACGACGGCGTGCCGCTGCCCCGCGGACTCGCCCGCGCGCTCGATGCCCGCCCGGTGCGCGCGGCGGCGGTCGTCCTGACCCTGGCGGTCGCGGCGTGGACGATGCTCGCCCTGGTCCTCGGCAAGGACGACGCGAACAACCCCGTGCCCTACGTCGTGTACGTCTGGCTCTGGGTCGGGCTGGCGTTCCTGTCGATGCTCGTCGGCGGCGTCTGGCGGCTGGTCAACCCGGTGCGCTGGCTGCACGCCGGGTTGCTGCGGGTGGCCCGGATCGAGCCCGACTTCGCCCTTGCGGAGTACCGCCTGGGCTACTGGCCGGCGGCGTCCGGGCTCGGGGCCTTCGTGTGGCTCGAGCTGGTCGCGCCGGACAACGCGACGCTGCCGGTCCTGCGCGTGGCGGTGTTCGGCTACCTCCTGGTCAGTCTCGTGCTCGCCCTCGCCTTCGGCCGGCCCTACCTGCGCCGCGGCGAGCCGTTCGGGGCCTGGTCCTCGCTGTACGGGACGCTGAGCCCCCTGGGCCGCCGGCGTCCCGACGGCCGCTGGGTCCTGCGCAGCCCGCTCCACGGCCCGCTGCAGCTGCGCCCGGCCCCCGGCCTGGTCGCGGTGGCCGCCGTCATGCTGGGCTCCACCGCCTACGACGGGTTCTCCGGTGAGACGCGCTGGTACTCCTTCGTGCAGACCCGGTCCGTGCCGCGGCTCTGGGAGACCGGCGCCCTGCTCGGCCTGTGCCTCGTCGTCGCCGCGTCCCTCGCCCTTGCCGCCGCCCTGTCGGCCCGCCTGGCCGGGGTCTCGCCGCGCGGTGTCACGAGCGCCTTCGCCCCTTCGCTGGTCCCGATCGCCGCGGGATACCTGGTGGCCCACTACTGGTCGCTCTGGGTCTGGGAGGGTACGAACGGGCTGGCCAAGTTCTCCGACCCCCTGGGCACCGGCGCGGACTGGCTCGGCACCGCCGGGGTGCACCCGTCCGGCGCCCTCATCGCCCCGGGGCTCGTGGCGGGGATCCAGGTCGTCGCGATCATCACCGGGCACGTGCTCGGTGTGGTGGTCGCCCACGAGCGGGCCCTCACCCTCTTCCCGCGCCGGGCCGCGGTCGTCGGCCAGGTGCCGCTGCTCGTGCTGATGGTCCTCTACACCGTTGGCGGCCTGACCCTGCTGTTCAGCTCCTAGGGCTGGTCAGCGGCGGGCGGAGCGGCGCCCCCGCCGCGTGACCGGCACGGGGTCGGCCGCCCAGCGGGACGCCAGCGCCTGGACCGCCCGCCGCAGCTCGGACTGCGGAGCGTGGTCGACCAGCGAGGCGCCCGCAAACATGGCGCCGTCCAGGGCGGTCTGGTCCCACGGGAGGTACGCCAGGTCGTCCATCCCGGCGAACCGCTCCAGGGCCTCGCCGATGCGGCGTTCGGGGCGCGAACCCACGGCCGACGCCCGCACCTTGTTGACCACCACGGTGGGGGTCGGCGAGGGGACGGAGGCGAGGTCCTGGACCGCGCGCACCAGTCGTTGCAGGCCGATCGGGTCGGCCGCACCCACGACCAGCAGGTCGTCCGCCTCCTCCAGGGCCGTGAGCGTGGCGGCGTTCCGGCGCGGGGCCAGCGTGTCGTAGGACAGCTCCTCGTCGTCCTCGACGCAGAACCCGCAGTCGACCACGACGTGCGCGGCCAGCTGCCGCCCGATCGTGAGGACCTGCGCGACCGACGGCGCCCGCAGCTCGGTCCACCGGTGTGGCCGGGGTGTCCCGGTCAGCACGCGCAGGCCCGTGGAGACCTCGGGGGCCAGCCGGGCCAGGGCGAGCAGGTCGAGGGATCCCTGGTCCGCGGCGCGGCAGGCGGCCGTCATCCCGGGCGCCTCGTCGAGGAGCCCGAGCGCCTGCGCCAGCGAGGAGCCATAGGTGTCGGCGTCGACCAGCAACGTGGGCGCGTCGACGGCGAGCTCGGCGGCGAGGTTGAGGGCGACGGTGCTGCGCCCGGGGGCGCCGGTCGGGCCCCACACGGCCAGGACCCGGCCCGGCTCCACGGTGGGCAGGTCGGGCGGACCGCCGTCCGGTGGGTCGGCCTCGGCGACGTCTGCGAGGCCCGACGCGGTCTCGTCGAGGGCGTCCTGGAGCTCAGGGGCCGAGACGTCGGCCCGCACCACGACGCCGAGGCCGAGCTGGCGCAGCCTGCGCTCGCCCGCCTCGTCGCCGGGCGCCACCACCCCGGCGACGCCGAGCCCGTGCTGGGCCAGCTCGTGCAGGGCCGGGCGGTCGAGGGCGCGCAGGTCGGCGGACACGAGCACGACGTCACCCAGCCCTGCCGCGGCGGACGCGAGCAGGTCGGCGAGGTCCGCACAGCGCCGGGCCACGGCATACCCCGACGTGCCCTCCAGCGCCGTGACGACGTCGGACTCCTCCGCACCCGTGAGCGCAGTGAGCACGCTGCGGGTCACGGCGCGCCCCCGGTGCCCGGCACCGGGACGACCGTGATCCGGGCCCCGAGGTCGACGGCCCCGATGATCTCCTTGATCCTGTCCCGGGGCGCCATCACCTGGATGGGGCGGTCGGCGCCCGTGCTCGCACCCAGGCCCCCGGACGTCTTGGGCAGCCCCGCCACCGACACGCCCTCGAGGGCCAGCTCGGGACCGGTGAACCGCTTGGCGGAGCCGGTCGCCGCCGGGTCCATCGGGTTCACGTAGACGTCGACCCGCGTGCCGACGCGCAGGGTCGCGGCCGCACCGGCGTCGACGACCAGGGTGAGCGGCTGGACCCCGACCTGGTCGCGCGCGCCCACGGCCGAGGCCGGCACCAGCTCGCCGGCCGGGACCTCACGCAGGACGTACCGGTCCGGGGCCAGTCCCGCGGTGGCCGGCAGGTAGCGCGTCGCGTGCGACCCCAGCTGGACGTCGACGCGGATCAGGTCGTCCTCGGTCAGCGGCTGGCCGGGCACGAGCGCACCGGCCGCGGCATACACGGGCTGGCGGTCGTCGGCGTGGGCCACGACGTACGAGCCCAGGGTGGCGGAGGCGAGCACGAGCAGCAGGCCGACGAGCAGGCGGGTGTCGCGCCACCCCGGCCTGCGCAGCCGGCTGGCGGATGGCACGGGCAGGTCACTCACGGTCTTCCCCCTCGGTGTGGTCCGTCCCCCGGCGGCCATCATGGCGCACCGAACGCCACGTCCGCCCGGCCAATCCACACCACGCGGGCTCATCCACAGGGCCGGGGCGTCAACTCCCCCGAACGGCCGATGATGCGAGAATTCCTCGACCAGCCGGACGCCACCGCACGATCATGGTAAAAAGTTGGTCAAGAGAACGTTAGTTCCCAGTCAAGTGGGGCGAAGAGAGGGGTTGGCCGTGGCCAAGCGCTTCATCCAGTTGTCCGAGGTCTCCGAGGTGCTCGACATCTCCTCGGCACAGGCGTACGCCCTGGTCCGCTCCGGCGAGCTGCCGGCGATCAAGGTCGGGGGCCGCGGGCAGTGGCGCGTGGAGGTGGCCGAGCTGGAGAGCTACATCCAGCGCATGTACCACGAGACGAAGAGCTTCGTCGCCGCCCACCCGTTCGGGCAGGGCCAGGACTGAGCCGACCCCTCGACGCCGACCCGCCACCCCGAGCACTTCGGCAGGCCCCCGCGCGGGACGACCGCTGCAGGCCTCCCTGCGTACGGGGCGCGGCCACGGCCTCGGCGCGTAGGGCCCCAGGCCCGAGCGTTGCGCGCACCTCGTGCTCCGGCCGGCGTCGCACCCACATCCCGCCTGCCCCAGCCCTGCCCGGGCTCAGGCGGGGCGCACGACGACGATCGCGGTGAACGGCACCACCCGGGTGGCGGTGACGTTCTCGGGGCGTCGCGGCAGGTCAGCGGCGTGCTCCGCCAGCTCGAGGTGGTCCGACCCGACGGCGTCCACCGTGCCGGTGCAGACCGCCCCGGTCGCGTCGGTCAGGGCGACGACGCTGCGGTCCCGGCTCAGCCCACGCAGGGCGTAGCCCAGTCCGAACGAGCGACGCAGCGCGCTCCCGGTCGCGGCCCGCGTCGCCAGACCCGTGACCGCAGCCACGGCCGCCACCGGCACCAGGCACGGAGGCCGGCCGTCCTCGCCCAGCAGGAACCACCCGTCCCCGACGTCCACCACCCGGCCGCCCAGGCGCGAGCCGTCCCGGACCGTCACGCCCACGGTACGTGAGCCGGCCGCCGCCAAGCGGTCCGCGAGCGCCACCGTCGCGCGCTCGCGCCGCGTGCGGTCCGCCACCTCGGCGTCGAGCTCGCGACGGTGCTCCGCGTCCCACTGCGACTCCAGGTCCGCGAAGAGGTCCTCCCAGCGCATCCCGTCCCCCCTGGCCTTGCCGTGCCGGCGAGCGTACGACATCTCCCCTTGCCACGCCGGGCCGTCGTGGCCTACGGTCAAACGAAGGCAAACACATGCAAACACACGCCAAGGGGGAAACGTGGAGGGAACACGCCGTCGGATCGGGCGTGTCATCGGGGGCGCCGTGGCGGTGCTCGCCGTGGGGGCCGCGCTCGAGGCCGCGCTCGTCGTGTCGTGCCGCCTGCAGTGGCGGACCGTGCTCGAGCCGGGACCCGCGCGGCTCGACGAGGTCGTCGCGGCGGTGCTGGCGCTGGCCGCCGTCCTCGTCGGCGCCTGGCTCACCGCGACCGCCGTGGTCGCGCTCCTGGCGCACCTGCCCGGGCGTCTCGGTCGCGGGCTCGACGCGTGGTCCCGGTCCTGGTCACCGGCCCTCGCCCGCCGCGTGGCGACGGTCCTGGTCGGTGCGAGCGTGACCGGGGTGGTCGCCCCGGGAGCTGCCGCCGGCGTGGTTTCCCCGGCCCCGGTCCCCGGGTTCAGCGCCACCGCGCCCGTCGCCGTGGGAACCGCGTCCGCCCCCGGCTTCAGCTCCACCGCACCCGTCACCGTCAGCACCGCGTCCGCCCCCGCCCCCACCTGGTCGCCTCCGACGACGGATGATCCGTCCGCACCGGGGTTCGCACCGACCGCGAGCCCGCAGCCGACCGCGAGCCCGGAGCCGCCAGCGGCCGGCGAGGCGCCGGTGACCGGCGAGGTGCCGGTGCCGGGTTGGGTGCCCCCGCGACCGGTCGTCCGGCCACAGCCCGCGCCCCACCTGGTGGCCGGGCCGGGACGCCAGGCCCCCGCCGAGGTCGTGGTGCTGCGGGGCGACAGCCTGTGGTCCATCGTCGCCCGGCACCTCGGCCCCGAGGCCACCGACGCCGAGGTGGCCGAGGCGTGGCCGCGCTGGTGGGCGGCCAACCGCTCGGTCGTCGGAGCAGATCCCGACCTCCTCCTGCCCGGGCAGGTGCTGAGCGTGCCTCGCGACGCGGCGGTGACCCGGTGAGCGCCGCGGCGACCGGTCAGGTGGCCGGCACGACGGCGCAGTCGCGTCCCCGGCTGCGGCCGCTGCGGGTACTCCCCGCACCGAGGCACCGCCCACCGGTGCTGCCCGACACGGAGTGGTGGCCCGAGGCCCCCGGCGACGACCCCCGCTACGTCCAGGGCGCGCTGGCGATGGACTTCGACACCCTCACCGACGAGCAGCTCTTCGGCTCGCGCCCGACCCGGCGCGACGACCTCCCCGAGCCGAGGGACTGGGCGGGTCACGTCGCCCAGGCCCTCGTGGAGGTCATGTCCGGCTCCCGGCCGGCACCTCAGCTGCTGCGGTGGACGGTGCCGGAGGTGTATGCCGTAGTGGCCCGACGCGCAGCCGTGTCGGCCCGGCGTGCGGCCGCCGAGGGACGTCGCGGCGTCCCGGCCGCCGGCCGCGCCGTGGTGCGCAGCGTCCGGGTCTGCGAGCCGGCGGACGGGGTGGCGGAGGCGAGCGCGGTCGTCGTCGACGGCGGCCGGGTGCGTGCGCTGGCGTTCCGGATGGTCGGCCTCGACGGTCGCTGGCGGGTGGAGGCCCTCCAGGTCGGCTGAGACCCGCCCGTCAGAGGTTCTTCCCGTGGCACATCTTGAACTTCTTGCCCGAGCCGCAGGGACAGGGACCGTTGCGCGAGGCGCCGCGCAGCTGCTCGGCGGTCAGGGTGTCCGAGGCGGTGCCGACCGCGCGGTGCTCGACGTCACCGGTCTCGGTGGGGGCCGAGTACTGCAGCTGCTGCGGACGTCGCTCCGGCTGCTCGAGCCCCTTGGCACGGAACGCCGGCTGCGCCTGCTCCCCCGCCCCACCGGGAGCGGTGGCGTCGGCCCGCAGCTGCGCCGGGGCCAGCGCGTCGTCCCGCTGTCCCTCGGCGCCCGACCCGGCGGCAACTGCCTCGGGCTCGGCCTCGGAGCTCGACAGACCCGACCCGGCGAGCATGTCCGACACGCTCATCGGCTGGACCGGGGCGGCCTCCTCGTGGGTGTGGTCCACCTCGACCTGGATGTTGAACAGGTAGCCGACCGACTCCTCCTTGATCGACTCGTTCATCGCCTCGAAGAGCTGGAAGCCCTCGCGCTGGTACTCCACGAGCGGGTCGCGCTGGGCCATCGCCCGCAGGCCGATTCCCTCCTGCAGGTAGTCCATCTCGTAGAGGTGCTCGCGCCACTTGCGGTCCAGGACCGAGAGCACCACGCGGCGCTCGACCTCGCGCATGACCTCCTCGCCGAGCTCGGCCTCGCGGGCGTCGTAGGCGTGGTGGGCGTCGGAGCTGATCTGCTCGCGCAGCAGGTCGGCCGTGATCGCGCTGCGGTCACCGGCCAGCTCGGCGACGTCGTCCGGCGTGATGGACACCGGGTAGAGCGTCTTGAGCGCCGTCCAGAGGCGGTCGTAGTCCCAGTCGTCGGCGAAGCCCTCGGCGGTCTCGGCCGCGACGTACCCGTCGATGACGTCGTTGACGAAGTGGCGGATCTGCTCGTGCAGGTCCTCGCCCTCGAGCACCCGCCGGCGCTCGTCGTAGATCACGGTCCGCTGCCGGTTGAGCACGTCGTCGTACTTGAGGACGTTCTTGCGGATCTCGAAGTTGCGGCCCTCGACCTGGCCCTGCGCGCTCTGGATCGAGCGGCTGACCATCTTGGACTCGATCGGCACGTCGTCGTCCATCTTGGCGGTCGTCATGAACCGGTCGACCATGGCGGCGTTGAACAGGCGCATGAGGTCGTCCTGCAGCGACAGGTAGAACCGGGACTCGCCCGGGTCGCCCTGGCGGCCGGAGCGTCCCCGCAGCTGGTTGTCGATCCGGCGCGACTCGTGCCGCTCGGTGCCCAGGACGTACAGGCCGCCGAGCTCGGTGACCTCGTCGTGCTCGGCCTTGACTGCCTCCTCGGCCTCGGCGAGCGCCTGGTCCCAGGCAGCCTCGTACTCCTCCGGGGTCTCCTCCGGGTCGAGGCCGCGCTGCTTGAGCGCCGCGACAGCCATGAACTCGGGGTTGCCGCCGAGCATGATGTCGGTGCCTCGACCGGCCATGTTGGTGGCCACGGTGACTGCACCCTTGCGACCGGCCTGCGCGACGATCGCGGCCTCACGCTCGTGCTGCTTGGCGTTGAGCACCTCGTGCGGGACGCCCTTGCGGCGCAGCTGGTCGGAGAGGTACTCGCTCTTCTCGACCGAGGTGGTGCCGACGAGGACGGGCTGTCCCTTCTTGTGCCGGGCGACGAGGTCGTCGACCACCGCGGAGAACTTGGCCTCCTCGGTGCGGTAGACGAGGTCCGGCTGGTCCATGCGGATCATCGGCCGGTTCGTCGGGATCGGGACGACGCCGAGCTTGTAGATCGAGTACAGCTCGGCCGCCTCGGTCTGGGCGGTGCCCGTCATGCCCGAGAGCTTGTCGTACATGCGGAAGTAGTTCTGCAGGGTGATCGTGGCGAGCGTCTGGTTCTCGTTCTGGATCTCGACGCCCTCCTTCGCCTCGATCGCCTGGTGCATCCCCTCGTTGTAGCGCCGGCCCGCGAGGATGCGGCCGGTGTGCTCGTCGACGATGAGGATCTCGCCGTTCATGTTGACGTAGTCCTTGTCCCGCTTGAACAGCTCCTTCGCCTTGATGGCGTTGTTCAGGTAGCCGATGAGCGGGGTGTTGACGGACTCGTAGAGGTTGTCGATGCCGAGGTAGTCCTCGACCTTGGCGATGCCGGCCTCGAGGACGCCGACGGTCTTCTTCTTCTCGTCGACCTCGTAGTCGCCCTGGCCGGACTCGAGCTCGCCGCGCGTCAGCCGCTGGGCGATGCGCGCGAACTCGGTGTACCACTTGGTCGCCGCGTCGGCGGGACCGCTGATGATGAGCGGCGTGCGGGCCTCGTCGATGAGGATCGAGTCGACCTCGTCGACGATCGCGAAGTTGTGGCCGCGCTGGACGAGCTCGTCCATGGTCCAGGCCATGTTGTCGCGCAGGTAGTCGAAGCCGAACTCGTTGTTCGTGCCGTACGTGATGTCCTTGGCGTACTCGGCGCGTCGCTGCTCGGGGGTCATCGCCGACAGGATCACGCCGGTCTCGAGGCCGAGGGCGCGGTGGACGCGGCCCATGAGCTCGGACTGGTACTCCGCGAGGTAGTCGTTGACCGTGACGACGTGCACGCCCTTGCCCTCGAGGGCGTTGAGGTAGGACGGCAGCGTCGCGACGAGGGTCTTGCCCTCACCGGTCTTCATCTCGGCGACGTTCCCGAGGTGCAGGGCCGCGCCACCCATGAGCTGGACGTCGAAGTGCCGCTTGCCGATGGTCCGCTTGGCGGCCTCGCGCACGGCCGCGAACGCCTCGGGGAGGATCTCGTCGAGAGTCTCCCCGTCGGCGAGGCGCTTGCGGAAGACGTCGGTCTCGGCGCGCAGCTCGGCGTCGGTGAGCTTCTCGAAGTCCTCCTCGATGGCGTTCACCTGGGCGGCGATGCCTTGGAGCTTCTTGAGGATGCGTCCCTCACCGGCACGCAGCAGCTTTTCGACGATCTTGGACACGCAGTCTCTCCTGGAAGTTCGCGGCCTCCGGCGACGGATGCGCCGGCGGCCCGCACTAGGTTAGTCGACCCTGTCCGCCCGTCGGACGCACGTCAGGGGGAACACTCCCCCGGAGCGCCAACGCGGCGCCCGCCCGGGCGGTTCCGGCAGGGCGGCGCCCCGGCGCGGCTACGGTGCGACGAGGTCCTGGTAGTCGGGGTGGCGCTCGATCCAGGCGGCGATGAAGGGGCACATCGCGACGACGTCGTGCTCCCCCGCCGCGCGCACCTGGTCCAGCGCCCCACGCGCCAGCTCGCTGCCGACCCCCTGCCCCTCGTACGCGTCGTCCACCTCCGTGTGGGTGAAGACGATGTGGCCCCCGGAGAACCGGTATGCCGCGAAGCCGGCGAGAGTGCCGTCGACGTAGGCCTCGTAGCGGCTGAGGTCGGGGTTGTCCTTCACCGTGGTCTCGCTCATGGCCCCACCCCACCAGACGGGCTGCCCCGCCGCACCTCAGGCCAGGGCCGCGACCTCGGCCTCCTCGAGCGGCGCGGCGTCGCGCTCCTCGCCGGGCGACCGCGAGATCGCGAGGCAGGCCAGGGCGGCGAAGAGGCACAGGCCCCCGGCGGTCAGCCACGCGGTGTAGTAGTCCCCGGTGGCCTGGCGCACCCACCCGGCATACGAGGCGGCCACCCCGGCGCCCACCATGTGGGCGGCGAACACCCAGCCGAACACCACGCTGGAGCGGGCGACGCCGAAGTGGCGCCGGCACAGGGCGATGGTCGGGGGCACCGTCGCCACCCAGTCCAGCCCGTAGAAGACGATGAACAGGAACAGGCTGGGGTGCAGGTCCGGCCCGAGCAGCGCCGGCACGAAGAGCAGGGACAGCCCGCGGAACCCGTAGTACCCGCAGAGCAGGAGGCGCGGGTCGACTTTGTCGGTGAGCCACCCGGAGGCGATGGTCCCGACGAGGTCGAACACGCCGACGAGGGCGAGCAGGCCTGCGGCGGTCGTCTCCGGCATCCCGTGGTCGTGGGCGGCCGGGATGAAGTGGGTGCCGATGAGGCCGTTGGTGGACCAGCCGCAGATCCAGAACGTCGCGAAGAGGATCCAGAACGTGCGTGACCTGGTGCTCGACCGGAGCGTCGCCAGCGCGAGGCGGGCAGGACCCGGCCCGGGCAGGTGGCGCGACGGAGCCGGTTCGGGGTCCGCCCCGGGCTCGGAGCCGTAGGGTGCCAGCCCCAGGTCGGCTGGGTGGTTGCGCACGACGAGCAGCACGAGCGGCACGAGCACGAGCGAGGCGGCGCTGACCACCAGGGCCGCCCAGCGCCATCCGGGGCCGGTGGCGAGCGCGGCGATCCCGGGCAGGAAGACGAGCTGACCGGCCGCCCCGGCGGCGGAGAACACCCCGGTCACCAGTCCGCGGCGCGACTCGACGAACCACCGGTTGGCCACCACCGAGCCGAGCACCAGGGCCATCGCGCCGGTGCCGACCCCGATCGCCAGCCCCCAGAGCAGCCACAGCTGCCACGGCTCGGTCATGACGGTGGTCAGCCCCGAGCCGGCCGCCACGAGGGCGAGCGCGGCGACCACGACCGAGCGGATGCCGAACCGCTCCATGAGGGCGGCGGCGAACGGCGCGGTGAGCCCGTAGACGACCAGGTTGGCGGTCACCGCGCCGGAGGTGGTCGCGCGGGACCACCCGAACTCCGTCTCCAGCGGCACGAGGAGGGCGCCCGTCGAGGACCGGAAGCCGGCCGCGGCCACCAGCGCGCCGAGCACGACCAGCGCGACCCACCACGCACGGCGTCCTGCGGTCCGGGGAGCTCGGGTGGCCGGCGTCGTCACGGCAGGAAAACTCACCTGCGCAGGCTATCTGCCACGCGGACGCCCGGGACAGCCTGATCCGGACAACACCCGCGCGGTTCCCGCCAGCCGCTGGCGCTTCGACCAGCGCTGCCGGTGTCGGCGTCGACGCCGCGGGTCTCGTTTCCGTCACTTCGCCTCCGGAGCCGGCCCCGCACCGGTTACGGTGTGCTCAAGGGGACGGGCTGTGGTGGTGGGGGCAGGAGCCTCGCGAGGGGGTCGTGCATGCTGGAGCTGCTCGCGGTGTCGATGGCGGTGGCGGGCACCCTGCTGGCCGTGCTCGCGCTGTACGCCGCCTGGCGCCGGGACACCCCCACCGGCTGGAGCCTGGCAGCCGTCCTCGGCTCCGTGGCCTGGTGGGGACTGGCGTATGCCGTGGAGCTCGCCTCGGTCGCGGTCGCGACCAAGTCGCTGTGGGGTGACCTGAAGTACCTCGGCGTGAGCCTGCTCGGCCCGTCGTTCCTGTGCTTCGTGTTGCAGTACACCGGTCGCGGCCACCGGGTCACGCGCCGGCTGCTGCTCCTGCTGGCGGTCGAGCCCGTCGTGGTCATGGCCGCCCTCGCCGTCCCGGCGACCCACGACCTGGTGCACCACTACCCCGCCCGCGTGGCCCCCGACCAGCTCGTCGTCGTCGCGACCGGTCCCCTCTTCTGGGTGCACCTCGTCTACGTCAACGCGCTGCTGGTCGTCGCGACCGTGCTGTTCATGACGAGCATGGTGCGGCTGGCCCGCACCTACCGCCGGCTGGCCCTGCTGCTGATGGCCGCGGGGCTCCTGCCGTGGGTCGCGAACTTCCTGCACAACGGGGGCGTGGGGGTCTTCGCCCGCATCGACCTCACCCCCTTCGCCTTCAGCCTGACCGGCGGGGTCCTGGTCTGGGGGCTGTTCCGGGAGCGGATCACCGACCTCGCCCCGCTGGCCCGCAGCGCCGTCGTCGAGACCATGGCCGACGCCGTCCTCGTGCTCGACGCCTTCGGGCGCGTGGCGGACGTCAACCCGGCCGCGGCCTCGCTCCTGTCGGCCACGCGGTCCTCGCTGGTCGGGCGCCGGCTGACCGACGTCCTGCCGCACGAGGTCCGCTTCGCCGTGGCGACGCCGGACGGCGGTGCGCCGGAGGTCCACATCGAGGACGCGTCGGGCGAGCGTTCCTTCGACGTGCAGCGCCAGCAGCTCGCCGACGGGGCCGGACGCCCGGCCGGCGAGCTGATCGTCCTGCGCGAGGTGACCGACCGGGTCCGGGCCAGGACCGAGCTGCAGCGGGTGCTCGCCGAGCAGCGACGCGTCGCGACGGCCCTGCAGGCCAGCATGGTGCCCGGGCGCCTGCCCACGGTCCCGGGCTGCGAGGTCGCGAGCGCGTACCACCCGGCCGGTGACGGCGGCGAGGTCGGGGGTGACTTCCTGGACGTCTTCGCGCTCGGCCCGCGGACCTGGGGCTTCGTGCTGGGTGACGTCAGCGGGAAGGGGGCGCAGGCGGCGGCCGTCAGCGCCGCTGCCCGGTACACGATCCGTGCCCTCGCCGAGGCCCGGCACCGACCCAGCCGCACCCTGCGGTCGGTCAACACCCGCCTGCTCGAGGCCACCCACCCGGAGCAGTTCTGCACCGTCGTCTACGGGCAGGTCGAGCCGCTCGACGACGGGGTGCGGCTCACTTTCTGCCTGGCCGGGCACCCGCTGCCCATCGTGGTGCAGCCAGGAGTCGGCAGCGGGGAGCACGGAGTGCCCGGGACCGTCCTGGGCCTGCTCGAGGACCCCGAGCTGCACGACACCACCCTCGTGCTCCGGCCCGGCGACCTGCTGTGCGCCTTCACCGACGGGCTGGTCGAGTCCCGACGGGGGCAGGCGATGTTCGGGACGGGGCGGGTGGAGTCCGTGCTCACCCGCCAGGCCGCCCATCCGTCGGAGCGGGTCCTGGAGGCCCTGCTCGGCGCGGTCCGCGACTTCCACGGCGGGGTGCTCGAGGACGACCTCGCCGTGCTGCTCCTGCGCGCGGAGCCGGCCTCAGCCGAGGCCGTCGACGACCTGCCCGACGACACCAGGCAGGCCCAACCAGCCGGCGAGTGACGCGAGCTCGGCGTGGAGGGCCGGACCGGCCTCCGGTGGCGCACCGGGCTCCCAGTGGACCGCGTGCACCCGCAGGACACCGGCGGCCCGGTCGGCCTTGAGGTCGCAGCGCGCCACGAGGTGCTCGCCGAACAGGAAGGGCAGCACGTAGTAGCCGTGCACCCGTTGCGCGGCAGGCACGTAGATCTCGAGCCGGTAGTCGAAGCCGAACAGCGCCGCGGTCCGCTCGCGCTGCCAGATGAGCGAGTCGAACGGGCTGAGGAGGGCGCGCGCCTGCACCTTCCTGGGACGGCGCGCGTCGACGTGCAGGTATGCCGGCCGGCGCCAACCCTCGATGGTGGCGGGGCGGAGCACTCCGTCGGCGACGAGCGTCTCGATGGCCGGGCGCGCCTGCTCCGGCTTGAGCCGGAAGTAGTCGCGCAGGCACTGCTCGGTCCCGACCCCGTGCGCGCGGGCGGAGAGCTCGACCAGCGCGCGGAAGGCACTGGCGTCGTCGGGGCGGTCCTCGGGGCGAGCCGCCACGGCGAGCACCGGCTTCGGCAGCACCCGCTCGAGCGAGGCATACCGGCGCTCGAACTGCTGGGTACGCCCGGCCGAGGAGATGCGGCCCGACCAGAAGAGGTGCTCGAGGGCGCTCTTGACCAGCGACCAGTTCCAGCCCCACTGGTCGCGGGACCGGGGCAGGTCGTGCTCGAGGGCCGCCTCGAGCTCCCGGGAGGTGACCGGGCCGCGCGTCACGACCTCGGTGAAGACCGCCTCGACCAGGTCGGGGTGGTCGCGGGCGACCCGCTGCATCCCACCCCACGAGTCGGCCAGCGCCCGTCGCATCCGGAAGTCCAGCAGGGGCCACGTGGTCGGCGGGACCAGGCTCGCCTCGTGGGCCCAGTACTCGACGAGCCGCCGTGGGGCGCGGTCCCGGGCCCGGTCGAGCAGGGCGGTGTCGTAGGGCCCGAGCCGGGAGAAGAAGGGCAGGTACTGGCTGCGCGTGACCACGTTGACGCTGTCGATCTGGACGACCTGGACCCGTTCGACGACGCGCTGGAGGTGCCGCGCTGTCGCCGTGCCCGGCTCGGGACGACGGTCGAGGAAGCCCTGCGCCGCCAGGGCTATCCGCCGCGCCTGGGCCTTCGTGAGGCGCAGCGGGGCAGGGCCGGTCATTCGTCGGGTTCGAGGAGGTTCTCGCGCACGGCATACATCGCCGCCTCCATCCGCGAGTGCAGCTGGAGCTTCTCGAGGATGTTGCGGACGTGGTTCTTCACGGTGTTCTCGGAGATGAACAGGTCGTGCGCGATCTCCTTGTTGGCCAGGCCACGGGCGACCAGGCGCAGCACCTCGAGCTCACGCTCGGTGAGGCGGGGCGCGCCGACCGCGGACGGACGCTCACCCTGGCGGCGGCTCATCTGGGCGAACTCGGCCAGCAGCTTGGAGGCCATGGAGGGCGAGATGAGGGAGTCCCCGTTGTGCACCGCCCGGACGCCGTCGGCGATCTCCTCGCCGGGGACGTCCTTGAGGAGGTAACCGTTGGCGCCGGCCTTGACGGCCTCGTAGAGGTCGGACTCCTCGTCGGACATCGTGAGCATGATGATCTTGGTCGAGGGGACCTGGGACTTGATCCGCTGGCACGCCTCGATGCCGGAGGTGTGCGGCATCCGCACGTCCATGAGGACGACGTCGGGCAGCAGCTCGACCACCCGGTCGACCGCCTCCTTGCCGTCCCCGGCCTCACCGACGATCTCGATGTCGTCGTCCTGGGAGACCACCATCTGCAGCCCGCGCCGGTACAGCACGTGGTCGTCCGCGATGACGACCCGGATGGGGTCGGCAACGGGCGCGGCCTGCGGGTCGTCGGTCACCCGCGCATTCTGTCATGAGACGCCGTCGGCGCAGGTCAGCGGAGGTCCTGCGGTCAGGAGACCTTCCGGTCGGCGTCGGGCTCGGCGACGTCGAGGTGGATGACGCCGTAGGACCAGCCCCGGCGCCGGTAGACCACGCTCGGCTGCCCGGTGTCCATGTCGTGGTAGAGGTAGAAGTCGTGGCCGACCAGCTCCATCTCCCGGACGGCCTGGTCGAGCCCCATGGGCGTCGAGGCGTGGACCTTCTCGCGGACCTCGATCGGGGAGTTGCCCTGCGTGCCGAAGGGGTCGTCCTGCTCCCCTGTCGCACTGTCATCGGCCTCGAGCGCGGTCCCGTTCGACTCGAACCGGGCGCTCGCCTCGGCGAGTGACTCCGGGGCGTGCCGGCCACGGTGGACGCGCTTGCGGTCCTGCGCGCGTCGCAATCGCTCCATGAGCTTGTCCATGGCGAGGTCCAGCGCTCCGTACTTGTCGTCCAGGCAGGCTTCGGCCCGCACGATGGGGCCCTTCACATGGCAGGTGATCTCGACCCGCTCGCACGCCTTCGCCTGGCGCTTGTTGGGCTCGTGACTCACCACGACGTCGACCCGCTGGGCGCGGGGCGCGAGCTGCGGGATCTTCGCCAGCTTCTCGTCGAGGTGGGCACGGAAACGGTCCGAGACCTGCATGTGACGTCCGGTGACGACAATTTCCACGGTGTCCTCCATGGTTACGGCGGATGGGGGTGTCGGGAGCGGCGGGACCCCGGAGCGTCAGCCGCGACACCACCCCCCACCTGGCGCGGAGGAGGTTCCTGCTCCCCTCGCCGGGGCGCCTGACGGACGAGGTCCGCGACGCCCTGCGGTCGTGTCCAGCACGGGGGCCAGGGGGGCCATGTACCGACGGTAGTTGGTCCACGAGGTTTCCGACAGCGCATCTGACCCCACGTTTACCGAGGGGTTCCGGAGGGGGCCGGCCGAGGCACGACCCGCGGGCCGCGCCGGCGTTCGGTGGCGCAGACGACGGCCGCCGCGACGTCACGGGCCCCTGCTGAGCGCAAGGCCCGAGCCGCCTCCGCGAGCGTCGCACCCGTGGTGAGGACGTCGTCGACGAGGAGGCAGGGCGAGCGCGCCACCGCATCCTCGCAACCGGGGCGGACGACCAGCGCGTGCTCGAGGTTGGCGGCGCGCTCGCGGGCGCCCAGGCCCGCCTGGTCGGCCACCCTCCGGCGGACGGCGAGGACCTGGCCCAGCACCACCTCCCGGGGGCCGAACCCGGCGACGGCCCGGCGCGCCAGCGTCACGAGCGGCGCGTCACCCCGGGCTCGCCGCGCCCGGGCCGAGGAGGGTACGGGCACCACGAGCACCGGACCATTGCCACCCGCCAGGGCACGGCGCACCCGCGGGTCGAGTACGAGCACGGCCTCGATGCTCGCCGAGAGGAGCTCGGCGAGGAGGGGGGTGCAGTCCCTGCGGTCGCGGTCCTTGTGGGCCACGACCAGGCGGGCCGCGGCGCCGGCGAAGGGCGTGCAGGCGACGACGGGCGGCAGTGCCGTGGGGCACGGGTCCGGCGCCACCCGGCGCGGACCGTCGGGCCACCGGCCCTGCTCCAGGTCGGCCCGGCACCGGGGGCAGAGCCCGTCGTCCGGAGTGCCGCAGGCGGCGCACGACGGTGGCAGGGCGAGGTCCACGAGGCTGCGCAGGGCACCGGTCACGCACACCCGCCGATCGTCTCGGACGCGTGTGTTCGGGGCGATCAGGCGACGTGGGCGTGTGGACGCGACTAGGCTGTGGACCGGCCTGTGGACAGCGGGGCGACGGAGCCGGGTGAGACAGGAGGCACACATGACGTGGATGCCACACCTCGCGGTGTCCACCAGGCTCCGCCTGGCATTCGCCCTGCTCGCGGGCATGTTCGCGTACATCGACGGCGACCTCCTCGCCGGTCTTCCCTGGATCCTGCTCGTCCTCACCCTGGACCTCACGGCGGCCGGGCTTGCCTACCTCACGGTCCTCGACACCGCCGTGCGCCGCGCGCAGGTGTGGGCGCTGTTGTGCGGCTCGACCGTCATCGCCGGTCTGGCGATGGGGTTCACCGGCGGCTGGGCGAAGCTGCTCGTCCTCATCCCGGCCTACCACGCGGGCACGAGGTTCCGGCACCGCGGAGCGGTCATCGTCCCCGTCCTCAGCGCTCCGGTCGCCCTGCTGACCGCCTGGCAGCTCCATCGCCTGGACACCGCCGAGGCCGTCAGCATCGGACTGGCCGTCCTGCTGGCCCTGCTGTTCGGCATGTTGGGCGCCTGGTCGCACGCGCTCGAGCCCGAAGCGCCCCCGGTCGACGCGAACGTCGCGGCGGAGGCCGGGCTGCTCCTGCGCCGGCTGCACGAGCTCGCCGACACCCTCGACACCGGCTTCGACGCACCGGCCTCGGCCGAGATGGCCCTGCAGGACCTCGCCAGCCGGATGCGGGCGGCGCGCAGCGCGGTGCTCGTGGGCTACGGCACCGACCCCGCCGTCCCCCTCGCCATCCGCGGAGCAGACCGCACCCCGTGGCCGGACCCCACCGAGCCGGGCTCCGTCCTCGCTCCGGCCTGGAACGACGGGGTCGCCACCCTGACGGAGTGGACGGAGGACCTCGTCGGTCGGTCCCTGCTGGCGGTGCCGCTCCACGACGAGAACGGCCAGCGCATGGGGCTGCTCGTCGCGGACCGGCCCCTCGTCACTCCGTTCACCGAGAGCGACCTCGACGCCGCGATCGGGGTCGGCTCGCAGCACTCCACGAACATCGACCTCTCGGTGCTCTTCGCGGGCCTGCGTGAGCGCGCCGGCCTGGAGGAGCGGGAGCGCCTGGCGCGGGAGATGCACGACGGCATCGCCCAGGAGATGGTCGCCCTCGGCTTCGGGATCGACTCGCTGCGCCGCATCGCGCGCACCCAGGGCTCGCCCCTCGCCGACGACCTCGACGGCCTGCGCGAGGAGGTTTCCCGGGTGCTGGCGGACCTGCGCCTGCACATCGCCGACCTGCGGATCGCGGTGCGACCCGACACCGGGCTGGGCGCGATGATCGGGGCGAGGCTGCAGAACTTCGGCTCCAGCTCCGGCGTCACGACGCGGATGCACCTGAGCGAGAACGGGTTCCGGCTCCCGGCGCACACCGAGGTGCTCATCTACCGGTTGTTCCTCCAGGTGCTCGCCGACGCCCGGCACTCGCTCAACGCCACCATGGTCGAGGTGCGGCTCAACGTGGCGGCACCGCGAGTCGAGCTCTGGATGGGCCACAACGGCACCAGCTCCCTCACCGAGCGTGACTTCACCGACAACCCCCTGACCGGGCTCGGCGGCGAGATCGTCGTCGAGCCCTACGCTGGTGACGGCGTCGCCATCCGCATGCGCATGCGGGGCCGCGGCGGCGCTCCGTCGGCAACCTTGTCGAACGAAAGGATCCCCCAACCGTCATGACCATCAACGTCGTGGTGATCGACGACCACACCCTCGTCCGTGAGGCGGTGTGCCGGATGATCGACAGCGAGGACGACCTCAAGGTGGTCGGCCAGGCTGGCGGGATCGCCGAGGGCAAGGCCGTGCTCGCTGCCAACCTCATCCATGTCCTCGTCGTCGACGTGTCGATGCCGGACGGCTCCGGCCTCGTCCTGGCCCGCGCCGCGCGCGAGGCCTCTCCCCGCCTGGGCATCGTCGTGCTGACGATGCACAACGACGACGAGACGCTGCTCGAGGCGCTCGACCTCGGGGCGTCGGCCCTCGTGCTGAAGTCGGCACCTTCCGACGAGGTCATCGCGGCCGTGCGCCGGGCGGCCGTGGCTCCGGACGCGTTCATGGCCACCGGGCTCGCCGAAGCCCTGCGTCGGCGCGACTCCAACGACAAGCCGCGGCTCACCCCGCGGGAGGCCGAGGTGCTGGACCGCCTCGTCGCCGGCGACTCCATCGCGGCAGTGGCCAAGCGGCTCTACATGAGCGAGTCCACCGTGAAGACCCACGTGTCGAAGGTCTACGAGAAGCTCGGCGCCCACAACCGCGCGTCGGCCGTGATGGCCGCTCTGCGTCTGGGGCTTGTCAAGGCGGAGTCGGTGGGCCAGGTCAACCGCTGAGGCCCGTTTCCACTCCGGCGTCCTCGACATGCGACGAGAGCCGCTGGAACAGCACGACGGGAGGGTGTCCGCCGCGGCGGACACGCTCCCGTCGTGCTGTTCGCGCTGGGCACTCACATGGCGCTGAAGGTGTCCACGATCCGAATGGCGCCCGGACCGATGATCACGATGAACAGAGCCGGGAAAATGCACAGCAACATCGGGAAGAGGATCTTCACCGGCACCTTCTGGGCCTTCTCCTCCGCCAGCTGACGGCGGACCAGGCGCATCTGGTTCGACTGTTCCCGAAGCACGTTCCCGATGGGCAGGCCGAGCCGATCGGCCTGGACGAGGGCGCTCACGAAGTTCTTGGCCTCCGGAACGGTCGTCCGGTTGGCCAGGGAGGAGAACGCCTCGCCCCGCGACTTGCCGATCTGCACCTCCGACAAGACGCGGGCGAACTCCCCCGCGATGGGGCCGTCGACTGACCGGGCCACTTGGAGCAGCGCTGCGTCGAAACCTTGACCAGCTTCGACACAGACGGTGAGCATGTCGAGGGCGTCAGCGAGGCCCCGTCGCAGTTCGTCCTGTCGCTTGAGGCCCAAGTTGTACAGCAGCAGGTCAGGTACGAAGAACAGCAGGACGGCGCCGATCGCGGCGAACAGCACGCCACGGAGACTGAAGCCACCGAAGAGCAGACCGAGCAGTGCGCCCACGAAGACGCCGATGCCCTTGCCCCCCATGATCCGCTCGGCGGTCCACCCCTGGGGGTTGCCGGCGAGGTCGAGGCGACGCGTCATCTTGTCCGAGGTTCCCTCGGGTGACAGGCGGTAGGCGATGCCTCGCAGGCCTCGGAGCATGGGCACCGCGAGACGCTCGAAGGCCGGCAAGTCGGCCTTGCCCACTTCCTGGGCGTCCACGGTGCGCTCGATGAGCGCGAGCGAGCGCGCAACGCCGGTCGCCTCTCCGGCGCCGGCGGTGACCGCCATGACGATGGTGACCAGGCCCGCGGCGACGCAGACCAGTCCGACAAGGAGGAGAACTGACGTCATCATCACACCTGCACATCCACGACTTTACGCATCCAGAACACTCCGGCGGTCAATGAGAGGACACCAGCCACCAACATGGCGATCCCGAGGGGACGCGTCCAGAGCAGCTCGACGTACTCCCGGTTGGTCTGCATCGTGTAGAAGAAGATGCCGATGGGGAGCCCGATCAGGATGTAGGCAGACAGCTTGCCCTCGGCGGACAGAGCCCTGACGTGCCGCTGGAGCGCCTCACGTTCTCGAAGGGTCGTCGCGGTGGTCCTGAGGGTCTCGGCGAGGTTGCCGCCGACCTCCCGCTGGATCCGGATCGCCATGGTGGTCCACTTCATGTTGACGCTGCCGGTCCGCTCGGCCATCCGCTCCAGCGACTCGCTGATGTCGGCACCGATGCGAGTCTCGGCCAGCGCCCGTCCGAACTCCTTCGCAGCAGGCTCCGCTGCGTCCTTGGCCACAGCGTCCAGGGCTTGGAGAAGCGAGAAGCCGGTGGAGAGGCTGGACGCCACCAGCGTGAGCACGTCCGGGAGCTGGGCCTCGAACTTCTTGGACCGCCGCTTGGCCAGGAACCGCAGCACCAACGAGGGGAGGGCGACGCCGGCGAGGACACCCAGGATCATGGAGACCGCCGTCATGACCAGTCCCCCGCGCATCAGGAGCATGACGACCGCAGTGGTGACAACCACCGCGACGATCCGCAACACCCACCACTCACCGGCCCGGAGGGGCAGGTCTGCGCGTTCGATGAGCGCCATGGTCTTGCTCGTCGACTCTCGTCCCTCCATCACCTTGTCACCCAGGTTGACGAGGTTGGCCGACAGGCTGGTCGAGGAGCCCGTCGCGCCCGAAAGAGGCATGGCGGTCGTCGGGTTGACGTAGCGCTCGATGGTCTCGACCCGCTTGGATCGTCCCGACCTCAGTTGCGGGGCGACGAGGGCGATGAACAGGACGACGAGGCCAAGGAAGAGGGCAGCAACCCCGGCGAGCAGGACGATGTTGACACCACCGGGTGCCTTCAGTCGTGCCAGCGCGGGAGCCGCACCCGCGTCCGCCACGACGGGCGGGGCGGTCGCGACAGGGGCGGGTGGTGCGGCGCCGAAGTCGACCGAGGCCTGGGCGACGAACGACCGCCCGCCGGCCGAACCAGAAATCGACACGGGCACCACGGCGCTCAGCCCGGCATCGGGCCGGATCGTGAAGCTCACCTGCGAGTCGAGGACGTTGGCGGCCGCCTCGAAGGCCGCCTTCACCGCCGCGGCGTCGTTCGCTGCCGCCACGCTGCCACCGCCGGCCGAGGCGAAGCCCTTCAGCACCGAGCCGTCGCTCTCCGCCGTCTTGAAGGCGATGGCCTCCGTGCGGACGTCGAACTTGCCCAGTGCAGCGGTCGCGGTGTTCCGGGTGGCCTTCCGGCTGGCTGTGTCCCCCCCATCGCTGAGCAGGATGATGCTGCGGTCGTCGTACCCGGCCAACGCGGTCGTCGCCAGCGCGACCGCGTCGTAGAGCGAGGTCTCGCCCCGGGCCTTCAGCGCGTTGACTTCCTTCTGGACCAGAGCGCGGTTGGCGGTCGGTGCGACATCGACCCCGGCGGTGCCGGCGAACGAGATGAGGCCAACGGCGACGTCCTTGGGGGCATCCGCCAGGAACGCCGCCACGGAGCTGCGGACGACCTGCATGCCTGGCTCGCCCATGGAGCCGCTCGTGTCCACCACGAGCATCGTCGCTCGGCGCGACGACGACTGCGGACGAGTGCTGACCGGGTACGTCTTGCCGCCGACAGTGGCACTCAGGGAGGCGGCGTCGATGGTGAGCGCTTCCAGACCGCCCCGGACGCTGAGGACCCCCGTCACGTCATCACCTTCATGCGCGAGGGAGCTCAGCGACGCCGGGACTGGCTGACCCGCCGCCATGGCAGCGCCCCAGCCCAACAGTGCGCCCACCAGCGCGCCTGCGCCCACGGCAGCCACGCCACGCCGGACCCGTCGAAGGACATTCCTCTCCACTAGACGCCCCGAACGAACATGTCGGGGGCGAAGTCGATGCCCAGGTCGTGGAGCTCCTCAGCGAACTTGGGGCGCAGGCCCGTGCTCACCAAGGTGCCGCGGAACCGACCCTGCTCGTCGCGCCCGGCGGAGTAGTTGAACGTGAAGATGTCCTGCATCGTGATGATGTCGCCCTCCATCCCGGAGACCTCGCTGATCGCGACGATGCGGCGCGAGCCGTCCTTGAGTCGGGCCTGCTGGATCACCAGGTCGACAGCACCGGCCACCTGCTCGCGGATCGCGCGCACCGGGAGGTCCACGCCGGCCATGAGGACGAGGGTCTCCAGGCGGGAGAGGCTGTCGCGCGGGCTGTTGGCGTGGACCGTGGTGATCGAGCCGTCATGACCGGTGTTCATGGCCTGCAGCATGTCGAGCGCGGCGCCGTCTCGGATCTCACCGACGACGATGCGGTCGGGCCGCATACGCAGCGAGTTCTTGACCAGCTCGCGGATGGGGATGGCGCCCTTGCCCTCGATGTTGGACGGACGCGACTCCAGGCGCAGGACGTGGTCCTGGCGCAGCTGGAGCTCGGCCGCGTCCTCGATGGTGACGATGCGCTCGTCCTCGGGGATGAAGGAGGACACCACGTTGAGCAGGGTGGTCTTACCCGAGCCCGTGCCTCCGGAGATGATGATGTTCCGCCGGCCACGGACACAGGCGTCGAGGAAGTCCCGACCCCGCTGCGTGAAGGTCCCGAACGCGATGAGGTCGCGGTCGGTGAAGGGGTCGGTGGAGAACTTGCGGATGGTGAGCATCGCGCCGTCGAGCGCGATGGGCGGGATGACGGCGTTGACACGGGAGCCGTCGGGGAGGCGTGCGTCCACGAGCGGGCTGGCCTCGTCGACCCGCCGTCCGACGCGTCCCACGATCTTGTCGATGGTGCGGCGGAGGTGGGCCTCGCTGGAGAAGTGTGTGTCGACCGGATAGAGCTTGCCGGCGCGCTCCACGTAGATGGAGTCGGCACCGTTGACCATGATCTCGGAGATCTCACTGTCTCGAAGCAGGGGCTCGAGCGGACCATGGCCGAGGATCTCGTCGGACACCTCTTGAGCGATGCGCGTGCGGTCGGACAGGGAGAGCGGCGTCTCCTCCTGGTCGATGACCTCCTGGAGGGTGTGCCGGACCCGGGTCTCGAGCTCGTTCTGGTCCAGGTGGGGGTCGTACAGCTGCGGGCCCAGGGAGTCGAGAAGGGCCTGGTGCACACTGGCCTTGACCGTGGCAAAGGGGTCGACGATGCGGTGGCGCTCCTGCACCTGCTGGCCTGCCGCCTTGGCGTGCGTCTCGGGGAGGTTCGGCTGGGCGGCGCGCCGCACGCTGTCGAGACGGTCTGCGAGGCTCATCACTTACCCCCTCGGGTGAGGCTCCAACGGCGCTGCGGCCCGGCGTCGACCTTGGCCTCCGCGCGGCTCTCGGGCGAGCCGGGATTGCGCAGGAACTTCTCGGTCAGCTCCTTGAAGGCCACGCTGACCGGGTGCCGTGGCTCGTCGATGACGAGCGGCACACCCTTGTTGACCGACGCCGGCACGGCAGGGCTCGTAGGCACCATGAGGGCGATGTCCTGCCGGATCGCGGTCACCACGTCCTCGGCGCGCAAGCCCACCTTGGCGTCGGACCGGTTGAGGACCACCAGGCGGGAGTCCTTGGGGGTGCCGAGCAGGTCCAGGGTGTCCAGGCTGAGGCGCAGGTTCTTCACCGCCGGGATGTCCAGGGTCGCGATGAGGACGAGGAGGTCGCTGTTGTCGAAGGCTGCGAGCACATGTTCCGTGAACGCAGGAGGCGTGTCGATGATGACGAAGTCGTACACCGACTTGGCCACCCGGAGCAGCTCGCTGATGGTGCTGCCCGGGATGCGGTCCGCGTCGCTCGGGTCGGACGGGGCCGCAGCAGCGTCGAGCCCGCTGCTGTGACGGGTGACCACCGAGGCGAGTCCCTGCTCGTCGATGTGCCCCGCCATGCCGACCAGGTCCATGATCGACGTGGTGGGCAACATCTGCAGGCTGATCGCGACGTCCCCGAAGGCCAGGTCGAGGTCGACGAGCAGCACCTTGGACCCGGCGGTCGCGAGGTAGGCCGCGATGTTGGTGGAGAAGGTCGTCTTGCCCACCCCGCCCTTGGCAGAGAAGACCGTGATGACCTTGCCGTCGCGACTCGCGTCCGTGGTCGTGTGCCCGGCAACCTTCTGCGAGATCTCGCGGCTGCGGCGGGCTGCGTCCGCGAGCGACGTCAGGTCGTCGGCCTGGACGACCTCGCGCACGCCGGCGCGCAGGGACTGGGCCAGCACCGCGACGTCCACCCGGCGGCGGGTGAGGATCACGCCCACCTCTGGCCGCTGGATCCTCACGCTCTCGGAGAAGTCGCACGCCGAACCGAGGTCTACGTCCGGACCGATGATGACGAGGAACTCGGTGGAGTCTGCCTCGAGCGCACGGCTCAGGGCCGCCGGGGAGTCGTGCCGGGCGACCCCACCCAGCGCGACCTGGAACCGTTCGACGGCGCCGGGGTCGGCGTCCCAGAGAAGGGTCACTTGCCCAGCCCGCTCAGGTCGACGAGGTTGAGGTCATCCGCACGCGGGACCGTGCCCATCTTGAGGTCCGCACTTCGGAGGCCCGCGTAGAGGACTCCCTTCTGGATGGCGTGGACCAGCTTCGTCGAGTCCTTCGGGCTGACCGCGACGGTCACCAGGAAGGCGGGAGCACCGCCCGCGGGCGCAGCGGCAGCTGCCTTGGGGTCCTCGGCGGAGGCCGCGGCCGTCTGTCCCGGGTTGAGGGCCGAGTCGCCCATGCCGATCACGAGCACGTTGTCCATGATCAGGCTGGTGCCGCTGACCCCTGCCTCGTTGAGCGCCTTCGACTTGGCGTCGGCGCCGATGGCCTTGATGTTGTAGGTGTCGAAGATGGCGATGTGGCTACCCGGAGTCACGAAGCTGCCGACACGCGCGGGGTCCGAGAGCTGCAGCGAGATCGCGAGCATGCCCTGCGGCACCTCGATCGCCTTCGACCCCGTGGGGGTCTTGCCGAAGCGCGCTGCCTGGAGGTACTCCCCCGGAGCGATGTCCGTGACTGCCACCAAGGCTCCGTTGGTGTCGTCGACCTGCGTGAGAGCGCCAGCTGGAGCTGCCTTGGCCGCGACCTGCGTCCGCACGATCAAGCCGGCGCGGACGGCGTCCTTGAGCACCGTGGACGCAGGCACCAGTGCCTTGGACACGTACACGGTGGTGGGCTGGTTCGCCGCCACCGCGCGGCTGTCAGCTCCTCGGGCGTAGAGCAGCACGGCCGCGACGCCGACGAGGGCGATGACAGCGGCTGCGAAGATGGCGATGACGCGACGTCCCATGGTTGCTGGGTTCCTATCCGATGTTGACAGCGGCCTGGAGACCGGTGTTGGGGGGCTGCGGTCCGGGCGGGTTGTTCAGGAGGTCCTGCAGGTCGGCCTTGGTGATGAGGTCCTTCAGGAAGAAGCCCGACATGCAGCGGTCCCCCCCGGTGCAGGGATTGCCCCCGGGAAAGGGGTTGTTGGGGTTGATCGAGCTCTGCGGGTCACTGGAGAAGTACCAACCCGTGAGGTAGAAGGCCGCGTAGTTCATCACGCGGTAGTAGGTGTTGCTCCCGTTTCCCGAGTTGCACCCGCCCGGCGGATCCGTGGTCGTGTAGGCCGGCCAGGTCTGGTAGCTCATGCAGTCGAACACCGGGACGTAGACCACCTTGCCCAGGAAGGCGTGGAAGATGGCCGGGTCACAGGGCGCAGAGCTACCGGGGGTGCCGTGGTACCACGAGTCGTCACTGGTCATCACAGTGCAGGAGGCGTTGTCGATGACCGAGAACCCACCCGGGGCGGTGTGGCCGTTCCAGTTGGGGCAGGTCGTGTCATTTCCCTTGGTGTAGACGGCCCGCTCCCAGCTGCCCGCCGGCCAGGGGTTTGTGGCGGATCCGTAGCCGTAGGTGGTGGTGTTGTCCGGGCCCGGCGGATACAGCAGGGGGTTGCCTGGGGTCAACGGGTTGTACCCTGTCTGGTTCTTCCAGTCGCAGTACGAGATGATGACGGGCAGCACGTTCAGTGTCCCCGGGTTGACCGGGCCCCATGCGGCCCGTGCGCAGGCGCTCACAGTGCTCTGGGCCTGGCCGCCGTTGGCCTTCGAGAACCAGTTGGTGATGCCGGAGGAACCATTGGCCTCCTTGGTCACCGTGCGGACCTCCACGTACGGAAGTCCCTTGGCAGTCACGGCCGGAGGGACTGGCGGACAGTCCGGACCGCCAAGGGTGGTCGTGGGACACAGCGTGAGCGCGGCACCCTTCGCCACCGCCTGGGCCACGGCTACGGAGTTGCCGCACGCACCTTGCACGCCGCCCACCTGGTCGCGGGTGTTGTTCTTGTTGTTGAGGGCCGCCACGTCCTGGGCGGTCGTACTGCCTGCGGTGTCGGTGCACTTCGCAGCGTCCCGGGCGCAAGCCATGGCCATGCTCGAGGTGGCACTGTCGGCACCGTTCTGCAGCTGGCGTCGCTCGAACATGAGGCCACCCACGTCCACCGCGAGAGCCGCCATGCCGAAGAGGACACAGCCGCCGAGGAGGATGGCGACGATGGTTGCCACCGCTCCGCGCTCGCCGGCCGCCGGCCGCCCGGCCAGTCGCGCCAAGCGGGTCATGATGAGGATGCCGTGCATCGTGTCTCCTCTACGAGCACTGCATCGAAGCAGTGGCAGTGATGGTCGGTGGGGCGATGTTCCCGCCGACCAGCCGGGGGACGACGTTGAGCATCAGCCACCGGAAGTTCGTGGCGGTAACCGTCACCTTGGCCACCGGAGCACTGGACGAGCCGGGACTGGTGTCGACCTGGCAGACAGTGGTGCCGGTTGCTCCATTGCCGGGCCAGGTGGTCACGGTCACCCCCGGGGCGACGAACGGTGTCAGGCCACCGGTGGCCTTGCGGGCCTGGAGGTCCACATCCGCCGAGCTGTAGGCCTTCGTCGCAGCCATGCGGGCGCCGTCCCGCGCCGCGTTGGTGACGATGACCTCACCCAGGTACATCCGGCCGAAGTCGATGACGCCTCCCAGGATCAGCAGCAGAACTGGCAGGACGAGCGCCATCTCGACGGCTGCTGCGCCGCGTTCGCCGAGGCCGGCGCGAAGGCGAGTTCGCATCAGAGCGCGCTGCTAGGCACGCCGAACAGCTGGACCATGTTCTGCCCGAACAGCGCGACTGCACTGACGATGACGACAGCGATGAGGCTGACCATGATGGCGTACTCCACGGCGGTCGCTCCGCGGTCGTCGAGGCTGGCGCCCCGGCGACCGCGGAGACCGCGCACCCATGACTGCCGAGAGGAACCGTCCCGGACGGTCTCGTCCTGGACGAGACCATCAGTGCTGACAAAGACGTGCATGACCTCTCCTCGGGTGCGCGGCATACGACCCGTCGATGCCGCTCGTGTGTCTCAGACGCTGGTGGCGACCGAGTTGAACAGGCTGTTGAGGTTGCCACCCAGAAGGGTGACCGCGGCGATGATGACGATGGCGATCAGTGCGACCATGAGGCCGTACTCGACGGCTGTCGCACCCTTCTCGTCACGCACTGCGAACCGCTTGATGGACTTGAACACTGGCTTCTCCCTCCGAGGTGTCAGCCGGCGGATCCTGCTGACAGTTGCGTCTGTCGGGATGCGCGGTCAGACCGAGGTGGCCACGTTCTGGAAGAGGCCCTTGAGGTTGCCACCGAGGAGGGTGACCGCGGCGATGATGACGATGGCGATGAGCGCGACCATCAGGCCGTACTCGACGGCGGTGGCGCCCTGCTCGCGGGTGGCGAGGCGGGCCTGGAGCTTGGCGACGAACTTGGTCATGTCTGTGAGTCCTTTCGAGACCAACAAGGTGGGCAGACGGGCGTCTGCGGCAGCAAGACTCCCAATCGGGCAGGGTGTGGCGAATCCCCTGTCAAGCCACTCCCGGCTAGACCTTTGCACCGTGCAGATCGGACGAACGGGTGATGGACCGGCTGTCGGCTTGCCCCGCCGCTCGCGCGCGCGCAAGGGTGGGTGCCATGTTCCGCACGCCCCGAATGCGGAGCTTGCCCGATTTCGTCTGGACCCTGGCCGCAGCAGTCGTGCTGGCCGCCGGCGCGCTGGCCACTCGTGCAGTCTCCGACCCGAGCCCCTGGCTCCACCTCAAGGTGGGTCAGTACCTTCTCGACGGCGGACGCTTCGGTGCCGTGGACCCCTGGGCGCCCTTCGCACAGGGGCACTACGAGCCGACCCAGTGGTTGCCGTCCGTCGTCACCGCCTGGATGTATGCGACATGGGGTCTCCCGGCTGTCGCGTGGGTCCGCACGGTGGGCATCGTGCTGCTGGCCCTCGCCCTGCTCTGCGCCGTGCGGTCGGTCGCCCGGCCGGCCGTCGCCCTGGCCGCGACGCTCGCGGCGCTCGCCGGGTCGTGGCCCGCGCTGACCGAGCGACCGCAGCTGGCCGGCTTCGTGCTCCTCGTCGTCATGATCGGCGCGTGGTGGCGGACCGCCCACGACGGCCGCACGCGGTGGGGGCTCGTCCCCCTGACATGGCTCGCGGCCTGCGTCCACGGGGTGTGGTCGATCGGCCTCGGCGTGGGGCTGGTCATCGTCACGGGGCTCACTGTGTCCCGGGCGTTCACGGCGGCCCAGCGGACTCGGATGGCCCTGTGCCTCCTCGGATGCCTGGCCGCGACGGCCCTCACCCCCCTCGGCCCACGGCT
The DNA here is from genome assembly GCF_054779295.1 of Phycicoccus ginsengisoli. NCBI lineage: Bacteria > Bacillati > Actinomycetota > Actinomycetes > Micrococcales > Intrasporangiaceae > Phycicoccus > Phycicoccus ginsengisoli. The sequence goes on along the minus strand of NZ_BAAGYN010000001.1, from coordinate 280,312 downwards.
GACGGTCTCACCCCTCACCGTGGGCGGGAACGGCCGGCAGTTCGTGAGCGAGTGGATGGCCTCGTCCGCGCGCACGCCGTCGGTGGCCCTGACGCTCGTGGTGCTGGCCCTCGTGTTCGCCCTGTGGGTCCGCTCCGGGCGCCGGCCGGTGACCTGGCAGCTGCTCGTCTGGGGCGTCGCCGTCGTCCTGACCCTCGTCATGCGCCGCACCGTCCCCGTCGGCGCCGTCCTGGGCGCGCTCCTCGTTGCCGAGGCGCTCGAGGAGCACCTGACGACGAGGGGGAGGGTGGCGGGTCCCCAGGGGCTGCGCCGCACCGAGCTGGTCGCCCTCGGCGCCGGAGCCCTGGTGGCCGTGGTCGCGTCGGTCCCGCTCGCCGCCCTCCGGGCCCAGCACGCGAACGGCGTGCCCAGCGGGCTCGTGGCCCCGCTCCGGGCGCTTCCGTCGGGGACCCGCGTCCTTTCGGACGGCGACCTGTCCGGCTGGATGATGTTCGTCGCCCCGACGACCCGGCCGGTCTTCGACATCCGGGTCGAGGCCTACACCCCGGCGCGGATCCGCGGCTTCATCGCGGCGACGAGGGCGGAACCCGGCTGGACGGCATACCTGCGCGACTCCGGCACCCGGGCGGCCCTGCTCAAGGACGACGCCCCCCTCGTCTCGGCCCTTTCCGGCCAGTGGCACTGGCGACTCGTGGCCCGCGACCACGGGTACGTCCTGATGGAGGCGCGATGAGCCCCGAGCGCCGGGTCCCGGCGCTGCTCACCTCCACCGCGACGGTGATCCTGCTCGGGCTGGCCCTCGTCCGCGGCCTCGCTCCCTTCTCGGAGCCGGACGTGTGGTGGCACCTCCGTGTCGGTGAGCACGTGCTCGACACCCACCAGCTGTACGGACGGGACCCCTGGGCGACCTTCATGGACAGGCCCTACCTCGCGACCCAGTGGCTGCCCGAGGCAGTGGCGGCGCAGGCCTACCGATGGGCGGGCCTGGGCGGCGTCCTGTGGCTGCGCGCCGCCGCCGTCGTCCTGCTCACCGTGGTGGTGTATGCCGCGTGCCGCCGGCTGGGGGGCCGCCTCCCCGCCGTCTTCGCCGCCAGCGTGGCGGTGCTCGGTGCCAGTGCCAGTCTCAACCCGCGGCCCCAGCTGGTGAGCTTCGTGCTGTTCGCCGTGGCGGTCCATGCCTGGCTGGGGACGGCCCGCGACCTGCGGCCGCGGTGGTGGCTCATCCCCCTCACCTGGCTGTGGGCCTGCAGCCACGGGCTGTGGATGTTCGGCATCCTGCTCGGTCTCGTCACGAGCGCCTGCCTCCTGGCGTCGAAGGCCGGTCGCGCGGATCTGCGCGGCCACCTGCTGCGCCTGGGGTGGTTGCAGATCGGGACCATCGCGGCGGTAGGGGTGACCCCCCTGGGTCCACGTCTGCTCCTGGCGCCTCTCACCGTTGCCGGCAACGCCGCGGACGTGGCCGAGGAGTGGGCGGCCACTCCCGTGACGAACGTGTTCGCGGTGGTCGCCGTCGGCGCCATCGTCCTCACCGCGGTGCTGTGGCTCCTGCGCCCGGCCCGTCGACCCTCGTGGCAGTACGCGTGGCTCGCCCTGGCTGCCGCGCTGGTGCTCGCCATGTGGCGCCTGGTGCCCCTGGGCGCGATCCTGGCAGCCCCCCTGCTCACCGCCGCACTGCAGGAGGGGATGTCGGGTGTCCGCGAACGCATCACGGGACGAGAGGTCCGGTGGCTCTCCGGCGGCCTGGTCGCGACGGTCGCAGCCGCCGCCGTCGTCGCCGCCGGCCCCCAGGGAACGGCTGCCTTCGTCTACCCGGCGGGGATGGGCGGCGTCGACCGCGCGCTCGACGCCGTCCCGCGGGGCAGCACCGTGATGGTGGACTTCGGCGTCAGCGGATGGCTGCTGTGGGCACACCCCGAGCTCGTCCCGTCCGCCGACCTGCGGATGGAGTCGTACGGACACGACTACCTGCACCGCTACATCGCCGCCGTCGGGGGTGCGCCGGGCTGGCAGTCCTTCGTGGACGATGTCGACGCCCGGTACGCCCTGGTCACCCGGGCGTCTGCCCTGGGCGACGCCCTGGTGCACCAGGGCGACTGGCGGATGGTGGCCAGCAGCCCCGGTTTCGTCCTCCTGACGGCACCGGGAGGGCCGAGATGAGCGTCATCGCCAGGGTCGTCGAACGGATCGTCCCGGACCGGGCAGCCCCGGAGCGGAGATCGCTCCTCGACGCCCCCGGCCGGGCACCACGCCCCCTGGCAGCCCGGTGGTGGGTGTGGCCGGTCGTCGTCTTCGTCCTGACGCGCCTCGTCGACGCCGTCATGATCATGACGGCGGCACGCCACCAGATCGCCTTGGACCCCTCGATCACCGACTACCAGGTCACCGTCGCTACCCCGGCCTCACCAGGGTACTGGGGTGTTGCGACGAACTGGGATGCCCAGTGGTTCGCCGCCATCGCCCAGCACGGCTACCCCTCGACGCTGCCGGTGCAGGAGGGGATGGTCTGGCGCAGCGAGTGGGCTTTCGCTCCGCTCTACCCCCTGACGGTGAAGGCACTCATGGCCGTGACGGGAGGGAGCTTCGCAGTCGTGGGGACGACCCTCACAGTGCTGATGTCGCTGGCGGCCGTGGTCTTGGTTCACCGGCTCGTGTCCGAGACTGCTGGAGCCTTTCCTGCTCGCGCGACGACCCTGCTGCTCTGCACGAGCATGGCGGCGCCTGTCCTGCAGATCGCCTACACCGAGGGACCCGCTCTCTTCTTCATCGCGCTCGCCCTACTGCTGCTGAGGCGTCGCCGCTATGCCTTGACGGTGGTGGCCCTGGTCGGCTTGGGGCTGACACGGCATGTTGTGGCGCCTTTCCTGGTCGTGCTGCTCGTCACGGCGGTGGTCGAGAGGCGACGACGCGGTGCATGGGAGCGCCGGTCCGTCCTGACCCTGCTGGCCGGTGTGGCGATCACCGGCGCGTGGCCCATAGTCGTCGCGATCAGCACCGGCCACCTCACCGCCTTCACCGACACCCAGCGGGCGTGGCGCCGCACCGCCACCACGGGACCGTTCGGGCTCTTCAGCGTGGGCGTCGACCTCGCCGGCCCCGTGGGCGTGGTCGTCGTCACGCTGGTGGCCGCATCCATGCTGTGGCTTGCCCTGCGCAGAGACGGCCCCGCGTGGGGCCCGGAGCTTCGCGCCTGGGCCGCGGCATACCCCATGTACCTCTTCGCCGTCGCCCCGGCGGCCATCAGCATCTTCCGACTCATGCTGTTGGCCTTCCCGCTCTTCTGGGTGCTGCCCGAGCGACGCCCCACGCCGTGGTCGCACCGGCTCACCCTGACCGTGCTGGCCCTGGTTGGCCTCTACCTGCAGTGGTACTGGATCCGGTACTTCCTGGTGGTCGGACCCATCAGTGAACAGATCGCCATGCCCTGACTCCCCCTGTGGACACTCGACGTCCCAGCGGGATCAGCGGGCCGCGACGAGGAAGCCGCTTCCCTTGCCCACGGTCTGCCAGTTGTTGCCCGCCCTGATGTAGACCTCGTCGGAGTCGGTGGTCACGACCAGCTGCCGCTCACCGCTGACCGTGGTGATGGCGACGGCACCGGTCAGCCCGGGACCTGCGGTGATGGGCCCGCCCAGGGGCACGAACCACGGGCGGATCACCTGGTTCGCCGCCTTGCGGCCCAGGACCGCCAGGGTCGAGTCGTCCACCCAGACCACGTCGCGCATCAGCGTGAGGGACGGTGCGAGGCTCAGCGGCGTCGACAGCGCGGTCGGGGTGCCGTCCGGTTGGCGGCGGACCCCCGCGACGTCCAGCCTCGGGTTCTGGCCAGAGGGCGTGGTGCTGATGACCGCCGCCCGCTGGCCGTCCTCCGACAGCCGCACGCTGACGACCGTCCGGTTGCCGAGCCACGGAGTCGACACGGGCGTCGGGGGGCCCGGCGACCGGTCGACCGACTGGGCAGAGGTGTTGAGGACCCAGATGCGGCCACTCGTGGCCGCGCGACCACCCACCCACAGGACGTCCCGGACGTCGTACGTCGGTGCCGTCAGGTGGTCGCCGTCGACCTCGGCGACGTTGAGCTGCGTGGTTCCCCGCCACCTGGTCAGCTGGCGACGGTCACCGCTGACCGCTGCGATCTCCTGCCCGGTCCGCGACTGCGCCAGGTAGGCCCAGCCCTCCGGCACCTCCGGCAGGTTGGATCCGGATCGCGACGGCGCGTTGCGTGCCGGATCCCCCACCTGCTCGGGGTCGACCCGCACCAGGGACCGCCCCGTACGCAGGATCGGTTTGACCGCAGGTGCGCTCGCAGGCAGGAAGCCGAGTGCACTCAACGAGTCGAGGCTCGCCGGCGCGCCCGGGGACCTGAAGGGTCGTGCCGTCGACCTGCAGCACCACCTTGTCGACACCGGGCGCCTGGGTGACGGTGGCGAGCACCTGCGCGGCAAGAGCCTGCCGTCGCGCCGGGTCGGTCACGGGCGTGGTGGCGGCGAGGTCCACGGTCGCGGTGCCGCTGTCGATCGGGACGGCGTCGACCGCCAGGTGGGCCCCCGCGGGGAGCTCGGTCCGCACCGCGCCGGCCAGGTATGCCGGGACACCGCCGAGCAGGGCCCGCGCGAGCCGGGTCGCCAGGCCGCTGGCGAGGCGGAAGTAGCGCACGTCGGGCACGAGCTCTCGGGCGGTCGCCGACTCGAAGTAGATCCTGAACGGGTCGTAGAGCCGGTCGGTGTCGGACTCGCTGAGCCACGTGCCGAAGGAGTCGGGTACCCGCTCGATCCGCCACTGGCCGTCGACCTGTCGCAGCCCGAACTCCACCTCCACGACGGACCCGGGCGGGCGCTCGGCATACCGGCCCGAGGCGTCGATGGCGCCCGTGGTGCGGGCGGTGGCACGCACGACGCCCGGTCGCACCTGGCTGATCGTCAACGAGGACTCGTCCGTGAAGACCATCACCGAGCCGTCCGGACGCCAGGTGGACTCCGGGGACGGCGCGAGGTACGACCGGGCCACCTGGTACTCGTCGTCCGTCGCGGCGCCCGCCCGGATGAACCCCGTCACGACGTCGACGGGGCTCGAGCCGTCCGTGGGGCCGGGTGGCAGGACACGCACCTCGTTCGCCTGGACGGCGCCCACCTCGAGCCCTGGGCGCACCGGGGAGCTGGTGGCCAGGCCGCCACAGGCCGACAGCCCCAACGTCGCGGCGCAGGCGAGCGCGACACCCCGGCCGCGCCTCACCGAGGGCTCCTCGGGAGGGTGGGGCTGCCCTCGGCGGGCGTGCGGGCGACGTTTGGGGTCCTGGTGAGGAGGGCACGCTCGGCTGCGGCGGGGAGCCGTCCGTCGTGGGGCTTCAACGGCAGCGGGGACTCGTTGATGGGCACCTGCTGGTGGCGCGGAAGGGTGAGGCGGAAGCACGAGCCGTTCCCCGGCTCGCCCCAGGCCTGCAGCCAGCCCTCGTGCAACCGGGCGTCCTCGAGGGAGATCGCCAGCCCGAGCCCGGTGCCGCCGGTGGTGCGCGCTCGGGCCGGGTCGGCGCGCCAGAACCGGTTGAACACCAGGGCTGCCTCTCCCGGGCGCAGGCCGACTCCGTGGTCCCGCACCGTGACGGCCACCGCGGCGGCGTTGCTCGCGATCGCCACGTCCACCGGCCTGCCCTCACCGTGCTCGACGGCGTTGACGAGCAGGTTGCGCAGGATCCTCTCGACCCTGCGGGCGTCGACCTCGGCCGACATCCGGCCCTCGCCCGCTCTCACGGTGATGACCGAGCCCCAGCGCTCGGCGAGGGCGCGGGTCGAGTCGACGGCACGGCCGACGACGTCGCGCAGGTCCACCTCGTCGGCCTCGAGGGCTGCTGCGCCGGCGTCGAACCTGCTGATCTCGAGCAGGTCCGCCAGCAGTTCCTCGAACCGGTCCAGCTCGGCGTGCAGCAGCTCCGCCGACCGCCCGACGGCGGGCTCGAACTCGCCCCGCGAGTCGTGAATGAGGTCGGCTGCCATCCGGATCGTCGTGAGCGGGGTGCGCAGCTCGTGCGAGACGTCGGAGACGAACCGCTGCTGCACCCGGGACAGCCCCTCGAGCTGGCGGATCTGTGCCTGGAGGCTGTCCGCCATCTCGTTGAAGGACTTGGCCAGCAGGGCGAGGTCGTCCTCGCCCCGGGCGCGCATCCGCTCGTTGAGCCGGCCCGAGGACAGCCGCTCCGCGACCCCGGCCGCGCGCCGGACCGGACTGACGACCTGCCTCGTGACGACCCAGGCGATGGCACCGACCAGCAGCACCAGCGCCACTCCCCCGATGGCGAAGGTGCGGGTGATGAGGTTGAGCGTCGCCTCCTCCCGCTGCATGGGGTAGATGGCGTACACGTCGTAGGCGCCTGCGACGGGCACCTCGACCTGCGAACCCACCACGACGGCCGGCACGCGCTGCCTGGTCGCCGGGTCGGTGACCCCGATGAGTCGGACCTGCTGCCGGCGGGGGTCGTTGCGGACCGCTGCTCGGACGTCGTCGGGCACGTCCGCGAGCCCGACGGCTCCGGACTCGACCGTCTGCACGAACGTGGGGCGGGTGTTCCCCAGGGTCCGGGTGAAGACGAGGTAGCGCTCGCTGTCGCCCGCCTGGGCGGCCGTCTTCTGGATGAGGTCGCGGGCGAACAGGTTCAGCTGGGCGGCGCTGTTCGTCCGGTCGGTGCCGTCGAACTGCCGCTGGATGTCGCTCGTCAGGCGGGCGGCCTCGACCTGCGCCGTGTCGATGCGGTCCTGCTCGAGGCCGTCGGAGATGGACGAGTACAACCACGACCCCAGGAGCATGACCACGACCAGCCCGAGCAGCATCGTGCTCGTCACGACGCGGAACTGCAGGGACCGCCGCCACGCGTGTGCCAGCCTACGCAGCCAGCTCGCCACGACCGGACGGGCACGGTCGAACAGCCGCCGGACGCGGGTGAGGGCTGCGGCTGCCGCTCCCTCGTGCGTGTCCGACGGCCTGGGGGGGGTGGAGCCCGGCGGGAGCGACACGCCTACCCGGGTCCCGCCTTGTACCCGACCCCGCGGACCGTGACGACGATCTCGGGGTGCTCGGGGTCCTTCTCGATCTTGGAGCGCAGGCGCTGCACGTGGACGTTCACCAGCCGGGTGTCACCGGCGTGCCGGTAGCCCCAGACCTGCTCGAGCAGCACCTCACGGGTGAAGACCTGCCACGGCTTGCGGGCCAGCGCGACGAGCAGGTCGAACTCGAGCGGCGTGAGCGAGAGCGGCTGCCCGTCGCGACGCACCGAGTGGCCGGCCACGTCGATGCTGAGGTCACCGATCTCGAGGCGCTCCGGCTCGGGCTCGTCGCCGCGGCGCAGGCGCGCGCGGATGCGGGCGATGAGCTCCTGCGGCTTGAACGGCTTGACGACGTAGTCGTCCGCGCCCGACTCGAGCCCCACGACGACGTCGACGGTGTCGGTGCGGGCCGTCAGCATGACGATCGGGACCCCGGACTCCGCGCGGATCCGCCGGCACACCTCCATGCCATCAAGGCCCGGCAGCATCACGTCGAGCAGGACGAGGTCGGGCTTGGAGTCACGGAACGCCGCGACCGCGCCCGCGCCGTCCGCCACGTGCGTGACCTCGAGGCCCTCGTTGCGCAGGACGATCCCCAGCATCTCGGCGAGTGCCAGGTCGTCGTCGACGATGAGCACGCGACCGTTCACGCGTCAGCCTTTCCCCAACAGTTGGTCAAGCGGTTCCCGGATGAATCATCACACACGAGGTCGGCCCGGGAAGAGCGCCACGTCACCTGGAGCAGGAGGTCACGGCATCATCGCGCCGTGCAGGGACAGCACGAGGGCGTGGGTGGCGTACCACCACTGGCCGCTCAACATCACGGCACAGGCGACGGCCGTGATGATCCCGAGCCTTCGACGGTCATGGGGCGGCGCCACGAGTAGCGGCAACATGGCAATGGGGGGGCACAGGACCAGATACCGAATGATCCCGGTGGTCACCGGCGTCACGGCCAGCACGAAGAGCGGGTAGGCGACCAGCCACGTCCTGAGCTCCAGACCCAGTAGACGCGAGGTGGCCGTCGTCGCGGTCATTGCCAGCACGACCAGGAGACCCGCCATCGCGAGGACTCCGAGCGGTCCCAGCTTCTCGTGGCTGCCCAGCAGCCAGCTCGTCTGCGGGGCGCCGGCCACGTTGCTGGCTCTCTCGACGGCGCCGGTTCCAGCTCCTCCGACGATCGCCGCAGTCCAACTCCAGAGGTAGGCCCCGGCGACCGATGCCGCCGCCACGGCGCCGAGGCCCGCCACCTGGGACGGGCGCGCCGGCATGATGCTCCTGCGGCGCCATGTCACCACCATGTGGACGAGTGCCACCAACGCGATGGGGGGGGTGACGATGCGGGTGTACGCGAGCGCCACCACTGGCAACAGTGCCCACCAGTACAAGCGCCGGTCCAGCAGCCACAGCGCTCCCATGAGCAGGGCAAGACCCATGGCCTCGCTGTAACCGGCCTGGAAGAGCGCCCCGGACGGGAAGCAGAGGAAGAGCGCCACGGCGCACGCGGCCCACCAGGAACCCGCCCGACGTCGCACCAGGTCCCAGAGGAGAAGGACACCAGCCAGCGAGCACGTCAGGTTGACGACGGTCATCGCGACCGGGAACGACAGGCCGGTGGCGTCCATGACGGCCCCGACGGTGAGCGGGAAGAGCGGCCCGAAGGCCCATGCCCAGAGATCCACGGGGCTGGCCCCAGCACCGCTGTGCAAGCCCTCCTGCGCGATCTTCCAGTACCACTGTCCGTCCCAGTTGGTGACGACGGTCCAGTACCCCGGAGAGGCAGGACTGTCGCGGTAGATGAAGTAGGACGGGTCACTCCCAACCCGCGGAACCCACTTGCCCGAGTCCAAGGCGAACTGCGTTCGTGCGCCGACGGTGAAGGCAAGGGCATCGAGGAGCCTCACGAGGATGAAGGCCACCACCGGTGCCCATACCCCGGACCACACGCGGATGCGCGGCGAGGCGCTCCTGCGGGCAGGGCGGATCAGCGTGCTCGTGGTACCCACGATCCCATCGATCCCTTCTGACGCGCTGGTGGCTGTCAGCAGTGAACAGGAGGCGCACCTCGCGCGGGAGGGGCGGCGCGGCTCCGCGAACAGAGGTACTACCGCATCAGAACCGTTCGGACGATCCCGGTGTCAGGGGCGCTTCCTGCGGCCGAGGCCGGGAACGGTTTCCGCCGTGACGCCGAGCCGACCCAGGAACCCGGTATGCCGCCCGCTCTGGGTCCCACGCTCAGCGTGGGCGGTGATCGGGCGGCATACCACGCGCCCCCGGCCCCGCGAGGAACGACGAGGCGCCCCCGAGCAACCAGCCCGGCGGCGCCTCACCATGCCCTCTTGACAGGACACCCCTACATATCAGTAGCGGTAGTGCTCCGGCTTGTACGGTCCGGCGACGTCGACGCCGATGTACTCGGCCTGCTCCTTGGTGAGCTCGGTGAGCTTGGCGCCGAGCGCGTCGAGGTGGAGGCGGGCGACCTTCTCGTCGAGATGCTTGGGCAGGACGTAGACCTGCTTGTCGTACTCGTCGTTCTTCGTGAACAGCTCGATCTGCGCGATCGTCTGGTTGGCGAAGGAGTTCGACATGACGAAGCTCGGGTGACCGGTGGCGTTGCCGAGGTTCATCAGGCGGCCCTCGGACAGCACGATGATCGAGTTGCCGTTCTCGAACGTCCACTCGTGGACCTGGGGCTTGATCTGAGTCTTGGTGACACCCGGGACCTTGGCCAGGCCGGCCATGTCGATCTCGTTGTCGAAGTGCCCGATGTTGGACACGATCGCCTTGTTCTTCATCTTCGTCATGTGGTCGGCAGTGATGATGTCGAAGTTGCCGGTCGTGGTGACGAAGATGTCGGCTGTGTCGAGGACGTCCTCGAGGCGGGCGACCTGGTAGCCCTCCATCGCGGCCTGCAGCGCGCAGATCGGGTCGATCTCGGTGACGATGACGCGAGCGCCCTGGCCGGCCAACGCCGCGGCGCAGCCCTTGCCCACATCGCCGAAGCCGGCGACGACGGCGACCTTGCCACCGATGAGGACGTCGGTCGCGCGGTTGAGGCCGTCGATCACCGAGTGGCGCACGCCGTACTTGTTGTCGAACTTGGACTTGGTGACCGAGTCGTTGACGTTGATCGCCGGAAAGAGCAGGTCGCCGGTCTGGGCCAGCTCGTAGAGCCGGTGCACACCGGTAGTGGTCTCCTCGGTGACGCCCTTGATGCCGGCGGCGACCATCGTCCACTTCTGCGGGTCCTCGGCGATGGTGCGCCGGACGAGCGCCTTGAAGATCGCGAACTCCTCGGAGTCCTGCTCGTCGGTGGCGGGCACGGTGCCGGCCTGCTCCCAGTCACGGCCCTTGTGGACCAGCATGGTGGCGTCGCCGCCGTCGTCGAGGATCATGTTCGGGCCCTCACCACCGGGCCAGGTGAGGATCTCGTCGGTGCAGTCCCAGTACTCCTCGAGCGTCTCGCCCTTCCAGGCGAAGACCGGGACACCCTGGGGGTCCTCGGGAGTCCCCTTGCCGACGACGACGGCCGCAGCGGCCTCGTCCTGCGTGGAGTAGATGTTGCAGGAGGCCCAGCGGACCTCGGCACCGAGCGCGGTCAGCGTCTCGATGAGGACGGCGGTCTGCACGGTCATGTGCAGCGAGCCGGCGATCTTGGCGCCCGCCAGGGGCTGGCTCTCGCCGAACTCCTCGCGCAGGGACATCAGACCGGGCATCTCGTGCTCGGCGAGTCGGATCTGGTGACGGCCGGCCTCGGCGAGGCCCAGGTCGGCAACCTTGTAGTCAAAGGACATGAGGGATCTCCTGTTGTTGACTTCACGATGTGCGGACCCGGCGCAGCCCATCTGGGCGTTCACGAGAGCGGGGTATCACCCGCGCCGGCGACCTCCCACTCTACCGGAGCACGGAAGCATCAACCCAACCGAGAAGGTCGGAAGGCGACCCTCGCGGCTCACGCCTACGGTGGACAGGGCACCGACCACAGCAGGCCGGCCCAACCCTCCCGATCGAGGAGCAGTGATGAGCGAGCCCAGCAGCGGCGTACCGCACGAGGTCGTCGACAGCGAGGTGGGTCCTTCCCCCGAGCCCGCACCCGAGTCGGTCGAGCTCGATGTCGACGAGGACAAGCTGGAGGCGTGGGACAAGGTCAAGGGCGACTACCAGGTCGACCCCGGTGGTGAGCCGATCCCGAACAGCCAGGACGTTCGGGTGGCCCCGGGCGACGAGGACGACGATGACGAGGAGAACGTAGGGGCCCCCGGACCGGCCTGACCGGGCGCCCCCGCACGCTCCCCTGCCGGCCGGCACTGCACGGCGCACTAAGGTGTTTCCCGTGACGACCGACCTCCTGGTCCGCGCCCGGGACGAGTCCGCCGTGGCGGTCGACTGATGGCCGGCGGACTCTTCGCACTACTGGATGACGTCGCAGTGCTGGCCAAGGCCGCTGCTGCCTCCATCGACGACGTGGGGGCGGCTGCCGGCCGTGCCAGCGTGAAGGCCACGGGCGTGATCGTCGACGACACCGCGGTCACTCCGCGCTACGTCGAGGGTATTGCTCCCGCGCGCGAGCTGCCCGTCATCCGCACCATCGCCATCGGCTCGCTGCGCAACAAGCTCCTCTTCATCCTGCCGGCGGCCCTGCTGCTGAGCCAGTTTCTGCCGTGGGCCCTCACCCCGCTGCTCATGCTCGGAGGCACCTACCTGTGCTTCGAGGGCGTGGAGAAGATCTGGGAGCGCCTGGCCGGACACAAGGAGGAGCACGCCTCCGGGGCCGGTGAGGAGCCGGCCGCCGACGAGAAGCAGATCACGAGCAGCGCCATCCGCACCGACTTCATCCTCAGCGCCGAGATCATGGTGATCTCGCTCAACGAGGTGGCCGGCGAGCCGTTCGTGAGCCGGGCGGTCATCCTCGTCATCGTCGCGCTGCTCATCACCCTGCTCGTGTACGGCGTGGTGGCCCTCATCGTGAAGATGGACGACGTGGGGCTGCACCTGTCGCAGACGGGGTCGGGTGCAGCGCGCGCCGTCGGCCGCGGCCTCGTCCGGGGTATGCCGGGCCTGCTCGCCACGCTCTCGGTCGTGGGCATCGCGGCGATGGTCTGGGTGGGCGGCCACATCCTGCTGGTGGGCCTCGACGACCTCGGGGTCCACGCGCCGTACTCGTGGGTGCACCACGCCGAGGAGGCGGTCCACGACGCCACCGGCCCCCTCGGTGGCGTGCTCGGGTGGCTCACGAACACCGTGGGCTCGGCCGTTCTGGGAATCATCGTGGGCAGTGTCGTGCTCGGCCTACTCACCGGCGCGCATCGGCTGAGGGGTGACACACACCGGAGCGCGGGAACCACACACCCGAGGACTGGCGCCTGACTCGCGACCAGACCTGCGTGGTCGCTCGCGCCACTCCCCAGCCGACTGCCGGCCAGGGTCCGTGCGGACCCCCAGGACCTCACCCGTTTGGGCCACAATGTGGCACTTGCGTCATTCGTGATCCCGGACACGCCTAGCTTTCACCGCGAGTGCAAGCTTCTGGCAGTGGGGGATGGTCCATGGGGGTTCCGGTCGACGTCGTCGTGCCCGATGTCGGCGTCGGCGTCCGGACACTGCCGCGGCGGGTGGCGCGTCTGTCGGGAGGTCCTTCTCGCAGGAAGGCTCTGACGGTCGGCATCCTGACCACCCTCGTGGTGGGGGGGCTCTGCCAGGCCCTTCCCCCACCGGCTCCCGCCATCGTGGGGCTCTTCTGCATCGCTGCCGTTCCGTCGGCTCCAGACCTCGCACGCCGTATCGCCATCAACCTGGTGGCCGTGGTGGCGTGGCTTCCGGTGACGATGTGGCTCCCACCCAGCCTGCTCGGCGCCACCAGGGCGCCTGCCGTGGTTGCGTTGCTGGTGGGAAGCCTCGTGCTGTGGCGGCTCGCTCCAGGTTCCAAGGCGCGACTCCGTCCGCGGGTCACGCTCAGTGACCTCACCAGTCTCACTGCCGGGGTCGTTGCGGGCGTGGCGGCCTGGCCCTTCGCCTGCGATCGCTCGCCGGAGGCACTCCTCTCGGTGCTCTTGCGCGGATGGGACAACGCGGGCCACTTCTTCATGTACTACCTGCAGCGCAGTTCCGGTGTCGCGAGCCCCCTCGGGGTCCGCCCCGCCGACGGCAGCCGCTGGGACTTCACGAACTACGTCCAGTGGCCACATTCTTCGATGGCCTTCGTCGCCGAAGCAGTCTGGGGAGCAGCACCGGGGAGCGCGCTCGTGGAACTCGACCGGTACGCGCACCTCCAGTGGGGGATCTATGTGGCCAGTGCCTGTCTGGTGTCCACAACGACCCTTGCGTCACTTCGTGCCGTTCATCGGGCACGGCGTGCACTCGCGGTGCCCATCGCTACCGGCGTGGCCGTGACGGCGGTCCCCGGGGCACGACTGCTCTTCCTGGGCCACAGCACCTTCTTGTTGGTAGCGGTCTCGGTAGCGTCCAGTCTCGTCCTCGCGTGCTGTGAGCGGAGCAAGGCTCGGGCCACGTTCGTCTGTGTGAGCGGCGCCGTGGTGAGCCTCAGCTGGGTCCTGCTGACTCCGGCGATCGGCCTGCTCGCCGCGCTCAAGTCCCTCGACGTGCTCCGCAACGGCACGCGAGCCGCGCGTGCGTGGGTTGTCCTGGGGGCGGCTGCCGCACTGGGACTGGCGGCGCGAGTTGCGTGGCTCGACCGGCATGCATCCCCAGCCATCACCGCCGAGGGCGAGTCGACGCGCCCTCACCCCCTGGTGCCGATCCTGCTGCTTGGCACCCTCGTCCTTCTCAGCCACCTGGATGCCAAGAGGGGTGTTCATACCGAGCGAGGACGGTACTTCCTGCTGACGGCCGTAGTGAGCTGCGTCGAGCTCTCGGCGTTGGCCGGCTACCAACTGGCTTCGGTCGGTCAGGTTTCCTACTACTGGTGGAAGCTGGCAACGGGAATATCCCTATTCGCTTTGATCGCATGTGTTGTGCAGTTGTGCCGACACCTCGACGAGTCAGGTGCCAGGCGCGGTCCAGTGTGGGTCAGGTCCACGGCAGTCCTCGCCGCAGGCACCCTGGGCTGGGGTCTCCTGGACCTCGACATCCCAGCACCCGCGATCGTTTATGGCCTCTCGCTTCCATCCGCCCTCACGGACCGAGACCGCCAAGTGGATGCGGCACAGCTCGTGGCCCTCCTGGAGCAGCCTCCCTGCGGGCTGCCACCGTCAGCGACGACGATGTACCTGCCAACGAGGGATGACCGGAGCGGCGCGAACCTTGACCAGTGGTACCACGCGCTCACGCTCACCAGGACGGCTCGCGTCTCCGACGCATTGGCGGCTGTCCAGGGTCAGGCGGCGGCATCTCCGTGGATGAGCGCTTCAAACACCTGGGTCGTGTCGTCGAGGAGCCCACGCACACAGGGCTCCGGGCCGAGCTGCGTGATAGTGCCGAGCGACGCCCCGCGGAGCTGGCTCGACGCACCGACCACGCCATAGTGTGCACGCTCGGAGCCGCAGGCGCTGTGACGCCCGCTCCCCCTATTACCCTCGGCCGCATGGCCACCCCCGAAGGCACGCTGTCCTGGGCTCCTGCGGCCGACCACCCGGAGCTCCTCGCCCAACCCGTCGCCGCCGCCCTCGCCCACGCCCCCTCGGCCCGCGTCGCACCGATCGACCCGACCCTGGCCGACACGGCTGCCTTCTGCGAGGCGTACGCAAGCGACCCGGCCCACTCCGCCAACTGCGTCGTCGTGGCCGGCAAGCGCGCCGGGGAGCTGCGGCGGGCGGCGGTCATGGTGCTCGCCACCGACCGGGCCGACATCAACGGGGTCGTCCGCCGTCACCTCGACGTCCGCAAGATCAGCTTCGCCCCCATGGACGAGGCCGTGGAGCTCACCGCCATGGAGTACGGCGGCATCACCCCGGTCGGCCTGCCCGGCGACTGGCCCGTCCTCGTCGACGAGGCGGTCCTCGCCGCCGGCACCGTCGTCATCGGCAGCGGCATCCGCGGCAGCAAGCTGCTCGTCGAGGCTGCCGAGCTGGCGGCCCTTCCCACGGCCGAGGTCCTGCGCCTGTCCCTCTGAGCAGGCAGCCAGTCGGTGTGCGCCGGCTCAGCGCCTGCCGGTGCGGTCGGCCAGGTCGGCGACGTGCGGGGAGACCCCGGGGTCGAGGCCCAGCCCCAGCGCGAGGTACGTCGCGGCGAAGTCCGAGGTCGCCATCAGGCCGGCGAGCCGGGTGACCGGCTCCCCCGGCCCGGCGACGACCTCCGACACTCGCGCCCCTGCCTCCCGGGCCGCGTCGGCCACGGTGTCCGCCAGGCGGGCGGCCTCGTCCGACTCGCGGGTCGGTGGCTCGACCGGCGCGTCCCGCAGCAGCAGCAGCGAGAGCCGGGGCGACACCGGCGTGTCGAGGTAGGGGTCGGCGAAGATGTCGGCCTCGGCCCGTCCGCGGTCCGCTCCCTCGGCATCGCCAACCCGCCCGCCGCCGGAGAAGGTCGTCGTGAACGGCCCGTCGAGGCAGGCGACCACCTGCGCCGCGTCGTCCGGCAGCTCGCCGGTAGTCGCAGGCACACGCGCGGTCCGCGCCAGCATCGAGGCGGCCCGCAGGGCCGCGACCCCAGCCAGCGGCCCGTCCCCGAGGATGACGGGGACGCCCTCCGCGAGGTCGGTGGCCAGCACCTTGGCCGGGTTGACGAACGACTCCGACGAGGGCCGGCACGCCTCTGCCACCTCGTCGAGCCGGTCCGCCGTGTCGGAGAGCACCCGTTCGTCGACGTGCACCAGCCCCAGCCGGCCGGCTCCGAGCAGCACCGGCGCCAGCAGCGACCACAGGGCGGTCCGTGAGGACGCACGTTCCCGGCCGATGTCGATGTGCACGCCGCGGGCCCGCGCGCAGACGTCCGCGAGCGGCGACTCCGTCGCCCCCACGGTCAGCAGGGCCGCACCCCGGCGCGCAGCCTCGGCCGCGAGCGCGAGCGGCCCGGCCGCCCGGCCCGACAGCGACACCGCGATGACGAGGTCGAGCGGGCCCACCCACCCCGGCAGCGGCAGGTTCCGGCGCACCGACACGGGCACCGGCGACCCCGGCTCGGCGAGCAGGTCGAGGACGTCGCACACCACGGCCGAGCCACCGAGCGAGGCGACGAGGACCGACCGAGGGCGCTCTCCCCCGGCCACCCGGTCGATGCCACCCTCCGTCGCGAGGGCGATGGCCTCGCGCACCTGGGCGCCGGCCGTCGCCAGGCCGCGCAGGGTCTGCCGTGAGTCGAGGGCGGCGACCGCCTCCTCGCTGTCCATGCGAGCCTCGTCGAGGAACGGTGCCATGGCGGCGCTCGGCTCAGCCGGGCTTGCGGGCTTCGTCGACCAGCAGCACCGGCACGCCGTCGTCGATGCGGTACTGCAGGCCGCACGAGGTGTTGGTGCAGTGCAGCTCGGGGCCGGCCGCCCCCTGGGCGTCGGCCAGCTCGGACCGGCACGCCGGGCAGCGCAGGATCTCGCGCAGCCAGGGCTCGATGGAGGCCGTTGCCCCTGTGTCCTGAGTCATCCTCGTTCTCCTCTCACCAGGGCGAGGACATCGTCCCGCACCCGTGCCATCGTGTCTGCATCCGCCGCCTCGACGTTGAGCCGCAGCAGCGGCTCGGTGTTGGACGCGCGGAGGTTGAGCCACCACATCGGGTCGCCGTCAGCGCCCGCGTGGGTCGCCGTGAGGCCGTCGAGCTCGTCGAACTCGGCACCCCGGCCGGCCGCCCACTTGCGCACGCGCTCGGTGGCGGCGCCCGCGTCGGTGACCGTCGAGTTGATCTCGCCGGACGCGGCATACCGGCTGTATGCCGCCGTGAGCCGGCTGAGCGGCTCGTCCTGCTCGCCGAGGGCGGCGAGCACGTGCATCGCCGCGAGCATGCCGGTGTCGGCGAACCAGAAGTCGCGGAAGTAGTAGTGGGCGCTGTGCTCCCCGCCGAAGACCGCGTCCTCGCGGGCCATCTCCGCCTTGATGAACGAGTGGCCCACCCGGGTGCGAATGCCGCGCGCCCCCGCCTCGCCGATGATCTCGGGGACCGCCGCGGAGGAGATGACGTTGTAGACGATCCCGACGTCGCCGGCGTCGCGGCCGTCCGCCACCTCGCGGGCCACCTCGCGGGTGGCGACGAGCGCGGTCACCGCGCTGGGGCTCACCGGCTCGCCGCGCTCGTCGACCACGAAGCAGCGGTCGGCGTCGCCGTCGAAGGCCAGCCCGAGGTCCGCGCCCTCGCGCACCACGGCGGCCTGCAGGTCCCGCAGGTTCTCGGGCTCGAGCGGGTTCGCCTCGTGGTTGGGGAAGGTGCCGTCGAGCTCGAAGTAGAGCGGGACCACCTCGAGCGGCAGCGCGGGCAGGCCGGCGCCCGTGCCCAGCACCGCCGGGACCGTGTGACCGCCCATGCCGTTGCCGGCGTCGACGACGACCTTGAGCGGGCGCCCCCCGGACAGGTCGACCAGGCCGCGCAGGAAGGCGGCGTAGTCGGTGAGGACGTCGCGCTCGGTGACCGCGCCGGGCTCGAGGTCAGCGGCCCCCTGGGAGGTGCCGGCGTCGAGCAGCGCCTGGGCGGTGTCGCGGACCGTCGCCAACCCGGAGTCCTGGCCGACCGGGCGGGCACCAGCACGGCACAGCTTGATGCCGTTGTAGCGGGCCGGGTTGTGCGAGGCGGTGAACATCGCGCCGGGCAGGTCCAGCGCCCCGCTGGCGTAGTAGAGGCCGTCGGTGCTGCACAACCCGATGAGGGTGGCGTCGAGGCCCTGGGCCGTCACCCCGGCCGCGAAGGCCCGCGACAGCTCCGGCGACGACGGCCGCATGTCGTGGCCGATCACGACGCCACCGGCTCCGTCTGCGGAGACGAGCCGCGCGAACGCGGCACCGATCGCCCACGCCACGTCGACATTGAGCTGCTCGGGGACGACGCCGCGGACGTCATAGGCCTTGACGAAGTCGGTCAGCACGGGAACGGGCACGGCACAGACCCTAGCGGGGCGTGGTGGGACCGGGACCCGGGGATCAGAGGTCGCGCAGGACGCGCAGGTGCCCCCGGCGGCTGGTCTCGACGGCTCCGGAGCCGCCCTCGTCGTTCTGGCCGACGACGCGCGAGGGCGCCACCGGCTCACCGAGCTTGGGGCGACCGGCCTCGCGCACGGCGTTGGCGAGCGCGAGGAGGTCGTCGTGCGAGGGCTCCGGCTCGACGTACTCGCCCGACAGGCGCACGATCTCCCAGCCCCGGGGGGCGGTGAGCCGCTCGGCGTGGTCGCCGCACAGGTCGTAGGTGTGCGGCTCGGCGTACGTCGCCAGCGGCCCGACCACCGCGGTCTGGTCGCCGTAGACGTAGGTGAGTGTGGCGATGGCGGCCTTCGGGCACGCGGTGCGCGAGCACCTTCTCGACAGACTCACGCGAGGACTGTATGCCACGGCTCCGACAGCGCCGCCCCGGCACGCCGTAGGGTGGCACGGTGAGTTCGACCCGAGGCGCAGCCGGGCAGGGCCGTGGCCGCACCCGCGACCGGCGCGGCCGTGGCCTGAGGGGTCCGCTGGCGTGGCCGGCGGTGCCGGCCATGGCGACCCGCCGCGAGCAGTTCGACGACCTCGTGCTCGACACCGCCGCCCGGCTCGAGGGCCGGATCGGCCCCCGCATCCGGGACGTGGAGTTCGCCGTCGAGGACGTGCCGCCCTCCGACCCCGCGCCGTGGGAGCGCGACGGGGTCCCGCTCGGGCGCACCTTCCCGGCCCACGGGCGCCAGCCCGCGCGGGTGGTGGTCTACCGGCGACCGGTGGAGAACCGGTCGGAGAGCGCCCGCGAGCTCGCCGCCGTGGTCCAGGACGTCGTCGTGGAGCAGGTCGCGGCCCTGTTCGGCCTGAACCCCGAGCAGCTCGACCCGCGCTACGACGAGGACTGACTCCGGCGAGCCGGCGGCTCGCCCTTCCAGCCCCGGCTGAGCGGAGCCCTCGGCACCGGCCCGCGGCCGCGCGACCCGCCATCACCCACGCGGCGCTCAGCCCAGCGGGGCCTCGCGCACCGCCACGGTCGTGGAGCGCAGCGCCGCGTCGCGCAGTGGGGTGCTCGAGATGAGCGTCCCCGACGCGTCGTTGGCCCAGGAGACGACCCCGGCGCGCAGTGCACCGGCACCGGAGACCCGGTGCACCCAGACCGAGGCGGCAGCGCTGACGTCGACGCTCGTCGTGGCGTCGGCGCCGATGCTCACCCGGGTGGACGTCGCGGTCCCGTTGCCGTCGACCGTCACGACCTCGGCGCCGACGGTGTCGCCGGTCCCGGTCAGCAGCAGGGTCCGGTGCAGGGACAGCCCGTCGGGCGCACCCGCGGGCCGGTCGAGGGGCAGACCCGCGACTCCGCTGATCGGTGGCGTCGACGACGTCCACGCCAGGTCGCCGGGCTGGCCCGGCGCGTCACGCACCACCACCACGCCGGCCGCCACGGGGTGGTCGGCACGCACCTGGATGGCCGCCGAGCCGGTGGGCAGCTTGGACAGGTCGATGTCGTGGACCGAGCCGCCCTCGACGCGCACGACGCCGCCGGAGGGCAGGGCACGGGGCCCGTCCTCGGTGAGCACCCGTGCCTGGACGACCGCCTCGTCGCGGCCCGGGACGACCACGCGCAGGGTGGCCGTCCCGGAGACGGAGACCGCCGGGACCACCTGCTCGCGGGACGGCGCCGCCGTGGGCAGCGCGTCGTCCGACCCAGCGGGACGGGTGCCGTCGAGCCACGTGTCGGCGACGACCGCGCCCACGACCCCGCCGTGGGCGACGACGTGGACGGCCGGGTTGGCGAGGTCCGGGGAGATCGAGTCGAGCAGGAACGCCGTGCGGCCGTGCGCCGGGACGACCAGTCCCGTGCCGCCGGGCGAGGCGACCGGGCCGTCGGCTCCGTGCAGGGTGACGTCCACCGACACGGGGTTGCCGCCGGGGTTGGTGAGCACGAGGCGCTCCTGGCGTCCGGGGTCACCGCCACCGGCGAGCAGCCAGAGGTCCGAGCCCGGGTCGCCGCAGGCCGTCACCGACAGCGCCCGGCGGTCCCCGGTGGAGACCAGCCACGACTGGGCGCCTGCGAGCCCGGGCGCGAGGTCCTGGGTGGCCCGCACCTGCACGCCGGCACCGGTCGTGACCGTTGCCGAGGTCCCGGCCGCCCGGTCCGCCGCGGGCGTTCCGAGTGCCTTGCCGCCGGGCATGGACCGCAGCGTGACGCTGCCCCCGCTGCCCTGGGGCTGCAGGGACCCCAGGACCCGCTGGGGCGCCGTCGCCGCGGACACCCCGACGGGGAGGGACTCGTCGTCGAGACCGGGCACGCCGCGCAGCTCGGGGCCGGGGCACAGCAGCGACGCCTCGCGCACGGGCGCGCTCGCCGGGACGGAGGAGCCCTGGCCGGCGTGCGAGCCGACGGCGAACGCACCGTCGTACCGGGTGGCGGCGAGGACGACACCCGCGGCGGCGGCCGCGACGAGGGCGGTCCGCACGAGCGCGGCGACGGGGACGGTCATGGACGCCTCCGGGACGCGCGGTTGCCGAACGGGATGGCCACGAACAGCGCCACCAGCAGCGCCAGGCCCTGCAGGTACCGCCAGTACGTGTCACTGGGGAGCACGGTCACCACGAGCCGGTGCGAGCCGGCCGGGACGGGGTATGCCGCGCCGTCGCCGCGGGGGGCCAACACGACCCCGTCGCTGGTCACCCGCGCGTGGCGGGTCCACTGCAGCGGCTCGGCGAGCACCAGGGTGGTCCCCTGCGGGGCCACCACCTGCGCGTCGAGCCGGCCGTGGTCGCCGGTGGACGGGACCACCTGCTCGGAGGACTTCGTCACCAGGCGGGCACGGGCGGGGGCGAGGCTGTCCTCGCCGGCCCTGCCACCGCCGGGGAGCACCCGCCAGAAGATCGTGCCGTCGTGCTCCCCCAGCCGGCTGAGGCCCCCGGTGGCGTCGAGCACGCGGACCCGGGGGTCGTCGGCGTCGGCCCGCAGCCCGACGAAGCCCACCGCCAGGTCCGAGAGCGTCGCGGTGGGGCTGGTCGTCGGGGCGTCGCCCTCCTGGAACAGGGCCGAGACCGCCGCGGAGAGGGGAGCCGTGTCGGCCCGGCCGGTGCGGTCGGGCACGGCGCGGGCGACGTCGCCCGGCTCACGGCCGACGAGCCGGTACGCGAGGCCCTCGCCGTCGGGCCCGACGAGCACCATGCGGTTGGAGATGCCGCTCTCGGCCTGGTCGACCGCGACAGCGGGTCGCGGGTCGGACCAGGCCCCCAGGGTGGAGCCCACGGTGTGCCAGGCCGTCCATCCGGCACTCGTGAGCACGCCCGCGACCAGCGCCCCGGCCACTGGCCAGCGCAGGAGGGCCGGCCAGCCGCCGCGGGCGCGGCGCACGGGCAGCCCGTCGGCAGCGAGCAGCGCCGCGGCGATGAGGGCCAGCGCCCACACGAGCAGGCCGGTGCCGGCCCACACCGTCACCGGCTGGCCGGCTCGAGGGAGCCCGTCCGGCACGGCGCCGAGGACGATCCGGGGGGCGGCGACGGCATACGCGAGCCCGACGAGGCCGAGCAGCACGAGGGCGCCGGCCGCGGCGCCCCGGCGCCCGTGGCGCAGCTGCGCCACGATGCCCGCGGCGACCACCGGCGCCGAGAGCAGCACCGGGAACGAGCCGGGTCCGCCCGGGTGGAGCAGGGCGAGCTGCCAGGGCGCGGCCTGGGAGGTGCCCCACACCGCGAGGCCGGGGCCGGTGACGAGGAGCTCGGGCCGCGCCAGCACGCTGCCGACGAAGGGACCCAGCAGGGCCAACGGGCCGACGACGAGCGCCAGGCCACGCCACCGGCCGCTCCCCGGACCGACCACGACCAGGCCGAGGCCGGCCAGCAGCACCGGCAGGAGCAGGACGGGGGCGAAGGCGCCGAGCACCGCCGCTGCCAGGACGGTCGCCGCCGTCGCGGTGGCCGTCCCGGTGCGCCGGGCGGCCAGCACGACGCCCGCCGCCACGAGGGGGAGCAGGACGGCTGCCACGACGCCCCCGAGGCGGCCGCCGCCGACGGCCGAGGCCAGGACCGACGTCGTCGACCAGGCGAGGGCGGCGAGGGCGCGTGGCCAGCGCGAGTGCGTGACCACGCGGCCGGCGAGGTAGGCGGTGAGCGTCGCCAGGGGCAGGGCGCCCGTGACCAGCAGGGCGGTCGCGGCACCGGCCGGGGAGGCCGGCGCGGGGACGAACGGGACGTGCGAGACCACCCAGGCCAGGCCGGCGAGCACGACGAGGTGCGGGCCGGCCTCACCGGACTGACCGAGGCCGGCGCCGTGCCAGCCGTCGAGCCACGCGTGGTACAGCGAGGACGCCGTGGCGCGGCCGCCGAGCAGCTCCCCGCCGCTCAGGCCGGAGCCGATCCGGTCGACCCAGCTCCCCCCGAGGTGACGGGTCCCCACGACCGCGACGACAGCCATGACGAGCACCGACAGCAGGCCGGGGTTGCGGGCGCCCCGCGACAGCCACGTCGAGCCCAGGACGTGCAGGTCCTGGGCCTCGTCGGCCACGGGACCGGACTCGACGCCCTCCTCGCTCGAGAGGTCGGCGTCGTCGACGCCGACCTGGTCGTGGATGAGGTCGGTGGTGTGCCGCAGGACGGTGCGGGGCGGGACGAACAGACCGTGCAGGTCGCGTCGGCGCACCCGGCGGGTGCCGCGCGAGCGCCAGCGCGCACCCAGCACCCGGCCGGGGGTGAGCACGGCACCCACGTCGGACAGCTCGGCCCACGCGGCGCGGGGCCGCTTCGCGAGCAGCAGCGCCACTGCGGCCAGCGCGCTCGTCGCCACGATCCACAGGCCGAGCAGGGGCAGCGCCCACAGCGCGCAGCGGGCCAGCGCAGCCCGGCGCGCCTCCCGGCGCCGACGGGCCGAGGGTTCCGCAGCGGCCGGCTGGTCGCCCTCGAGGTCCGGGGCGCCGGTCCGCAGCGTGGCCCGCGGGACGACCACGACCCGGCGGCCGGACTGGTGGACCCGCCAGGCGAGGTCGAGGTCGCCGCCGAAGTCGCCGAGCGCACGGTCCGGTCCACCGAGCCGCTCGAACAGCTCCTGCTCGACGAGCATGCCGGTCGCGGGGACCGCCAGGACGTCGGTACGGCGGTCGTACTGGCCCTGGTCGGGCTCCCCCGGGGCGGGGGTCGGGATGACCCGGCCCGAGCGGGTCAGCTGCACGCCGACCGACCGCAGCGCACCGGGGCGGTCCCAGTCGAGGAGCTTGGGGCCGGCCAGCCCGACCGAGGGGCTGCGCCGGACGGCGTCGAGCAGGCGGGCCAGGGTCATCGGGGCCGCCACGCTGTCGCTGGTCAGCACCCACACGTGCGGTACGGCGTCCGGGCCGGTCCCGATGTCGTGGCCGGGGGCTCCTGTGGCGGCGGGGTCGGCGTCGGTTCCTGCGGCGGGGCCGGCTGTCGGTGGTGAGGCTGTCGGTGGTGAGTGGGAGGTTTGCGCCAGCGCCGCCCGGACGGCGGCGGAGACCGAGCGCAGGTGGGGCAGGGTGACGAAGAGGATCTCGGGGACGGCCTCGGCGAGGCCGTCGTGGGCGCGGACCCGCTCGACGGCGTTGCCGTCGGTGCCGTCGTCGACCACGACGAGCCGCTCGGGGCTCCGGGTCTGGCGCGCGAGGGAGTCGAGGGTCTCCTCGAGGGCCGAGCCCGGTCCGCGCAGGACCAGGACCGCCGTGACGACGGCGCGGGCGACGGGCCCACCCGTGGGGTCGGTCAGGCCGTGCTGGGGTGGGGCAAGCGTCATGCGCTCGTCACGGGGGAGCCGCCGCTCGGGCGGCTAGACCGCACGCTTCTTGAGCTTGCGGCGCTCGCGCTCGGACAGCCCACCCCAGATGCCGAACCGCTCGTCGTTGGCCAGCGCGTACTCGAGGCACTCGGACCGGACCTCGCAGCCCACGCAGACCTTCTTGGCCTCGCGGGTGGAGCCGCCCTTCTCGGGGAAGAACGCCTCGGGATCGGTCTGGGCACACAGCGAGCGCTCCTGCCAGGACAGCTCACCCTCGTCGCCCCCGTCGAGGGCGATCAACTGAAGTTCCTGCACGGCTTCCTCCTCGACCCGGTTCGCCGTCGTCGTGACCGGCTCGTCACAACACTGGAATTACACGCGTGTCATACGCGGTTAGTCAAGCCGAAGTCTGATATTCGCCCGATCGGAGGACCCGGGCAGCCCCGCCTCCCCTCACCCGCGGCCGGTGAGGTACAGCGCGCGGGCGGGGCACAGCCTGACGGCGGCCTCGACGTCGGCCGCGTCGTCACGCACCGGACCGGCCGCCACCAGCGGATATCCCCACTCGTCGATGGCGACCGTCCGGGGCAGCAGGCTCGCGCAGATCCCGTGCCCGCTGCACGCCACGCGGTCGACCCGCAGCTCCGGGGCGCGGTTGCGCGAGGAGGTCCCCGCGCTCACGCCGCCACCCCCGCCGAGGTGGAGCAGCGGCCGGTGGCGTGCTCCTCGAGGTGGTCCGCGAGGACGCGGACCGCCGAGGCGGCGAAGCCGGCCACCCCGTCCGGGAACCGGCAGGCACCGCGCCCGCGCAGGAGGTCCGCTCGGCGCCCCACCCGGTCGAGGGCGGCATCCCAGCTGCGCGAGGGCGCCCCCGCGGCCAGGACCTCCCAGTCACCGGCGAGCGCGGGCACGCCGAACATGCAGGGCCCGCACTGGCCGGCGCTTTCGCCCGCGGCATACCGCAGCCACCGGGCCACCTCGTGGACCGGGCACTCGCCGGGGTCGAGCACGTGGACGACCCCCGGGCCGGTGGTCGTGCCGTACGGCAGTAGGTCCTCGCGCGACCACCGCAGCGAGAGCGCCTCGCCGGCCGACAGCAGCACCCCACCGAGGCCGCCGACGACGACGGGGCCCTCCGGCAGGGGCCCGCCGGCCGCCTCGACCAGGTCGGCCAGGCGCACGCCGGCGGCGGTCTCGACGACGCCGGGGCGGTGCACGGCGCCACTCACGGTGACCAGGCGCGGGCCGGGCTCGGCGGCCGTGCCGTGCAGCCGGAACCACTCCGCCCCGTGGTCGAGCACCTGGGCCACCCGCCAGAGGGTCTCGGCGTTGAGAACGACGGTGGGGGCGATGCGACGCCCGGCGGAGTCGACTCCGCCGCCGACGAAGGGGGCCCGCTTCGTCATCGGCCGGGCGAGCCCGCCGTGGGCCAGCGAGATGAGCGAGGACTCCTCCGAGGACACGTAGCGGTGCGGCACCTCCAGCACGGGCAGCCGCGCCGCGCGCAGCCGGGCCAGGGTCGCCGAGTCCCGGTGCGCCGCGAACCGGACCCGCTTGCCGGCGACGGCCCGGGCGCCCCGGACGAGCTCGTCGAGGTGGTGCTCGACGACGAACGCGTCCTTGGCGGCGCCGAGCTCACCGTCGCAGGCGTTGACGATGAGCGACGCGCGGTGCTGGTGGGCCGCCCGGATCTTCGTGGCGGTCGGGAAGGCCCCTCCACCGCGCCCGGTGAGGCCGGCGGCGTCGAGCTGGGCGATGAGGCTCATGTCCACTCCTGGAGGGCGACGGCACGACGGCGGTCGCGGTCGTGGTGGGTGGTGACGGCGCGCCAGGCCAGCGCGCCGAGGCCGATGGCGGCGCAGGCGAGGGTGGTGCCGCGCAGCAGGGGCTGGTTCGCGGTCCCCATGGCCCAGCCGTGGACGACGGCGGTGGGCCACAGGGCGAAGGCCAGGACGTGGACGGCCTTCCAGAGCCGCTCGGGCAGGCTGTGGCGCAGCAGCGAGGTGACGACGAGGGCGAGCACGAGGTCGAAGGCGATGGTGCCGAGACCGACCCACAGCGGCTGGTACCCCGAGGTGAACGGCAGGACGGCCGAGACGAGGTCGATGTTGACGTAGGTCTCCCCGACCGCGGTGGCGATGTGGGCGAGCAGGAACGTCGTCGTCCCCAGGGCCAGCGAGCGGTGCAGCCCCATGACGACGGCCGGGGAGACCCGGTGCGGCGCCCGGCGGCCGGCCGTGAGCGCCCCCAGCACGAGCACGGCCGTGAGCAGGGCCAGGCTGGCGATGCCGGTCGCGCGCGAGGTGTACCAAAGGAGCTCGTTCATGCCGCGCTCCCGGCGAGGTCGTGCCGGGCCGGCTCGGGCCAGCCGGGCGTGGTGGTGACGGCGCCGTCGGTGGCGCGGTCCAGCCGTGCCGGTATGCCGTGCCGGGCCAGCCAGGCGGGCGCGTCCGGACCGAGGACGACCGCCGCCGTGGACGCGGCGTTGGCCTCGACCGCGGTGGCCCCGGCACAGGTGACCTGCTCCCAGTGGCTGGAGGCGGTGCGGCCCGTGCGCGGGTCGACGATGTGGTGGCGCGGCTGGCCTCCCTGGGTCCAGGTGCGCCGGGTCGTGGAGGACGTGGCGAACGCCTGGCCGGTCCCGGTGACGACCTGGCGGACCTCGCCCAGCGTCCCCTCGACCCCCACCTGCCACCCGCCCGCGGGCAGCTCGCCGGAGACGGCGATGTCGCCGCCGAGGCAGACGAGGAAGCCGCCGGGGAGCCGGGCCGCGAGCCGGTCCGCGATGACGTCGGCGGCGTGGGCCTTGGCCGTGGCCCCGAGGTCGAGCAGGACACCCTGCGGCAGGCTCACCCGGCCGAGCTCGCGCTCCAGCCGGACGTCCTGCCAGGCCCCAAGTTGGGACGGCACCGGGGGGAGCGGGCGGTCACCGGCGCGGACGACGTCGAGGTCGTCGTCGTAGCCGCTGGCCACGACGGCCGCCCCGACGGTGGGGTCGACCAGCCCGCCGGTCAGCCGCGCCGCGGTGAGGGCGGCCTCGAGCGCGTCGGCCAGCACGCCGGACACCAGGGACGACACCGGCCCGACCTGGGCGCGGCGCGCGAGCAGGCCGACCTCCGAGTCGGGCCGGAAGCGAGAGGCCGCCAGGTCGAGCTCGGCCAGGTGGGTCCGGGCGACGACGATGGCGTCCCCGAGCGTCTCCGGGCGGGTGACGACCACGCGGTGGGTGCTGCCGATCGCCCGGAACGTCGCCGCCGCGGTGAAGACGCCGGCGGCGTCGTGCCGGCCGGTCACGACCCGCTCGAGGTCGCCTGGGACGAGCCGGAGCCCGACCCGACGGAGCCGACCGACCCGAAGCCGCTCGAGGACGAGGACGACGTCGACCGCGTCGAGGTGGGGGCCTTGGCCTTCGCCCTGGCGGTGGCCTTGGCCTTCGCCGTGGACCTGGCCTTCGCCGTGGCGGCGGACGTCGTGGCCGAGCTCGAGGACGGGCTCGCGGAGCCGGTCGCCGCCGAGGAGTCGCTCGTCCCGGTGCCGCGCGAGCTGCCGGCTGCGGTGGTCCTCCCCTGGTCCTGGGCCAGGTGCAGCCCCAGGGCGGTGCTGACGGCGGTGGCCGCGAGCATCGCCCCGGTGGTCCACCGTCGGGCCGTGGTCAGCGGATGGGTGCGGGGGGTCATCGCCGGGTCCTTCCTCGGTCGAGGCTTCGGTACATGTCCCCACCGTGGTGGCGGTCCCTGTGCGGTTGCTGTGGGGGCCATGGGGGTTGTCTCCCGCCCTCGTGACCGGCTCGAGGGCGGCACTGACAGACTGCGGGGCATGCGCATCACGGCACTGGCCGGTGGCGTCGGCGGGGCCCGCTTCCTGCGCGGCCTGCGCGACCACCTCGACCGCACCCCCGACCTCGCGGACACGACCCTCACCGTCGTCGGCAACACCGGTGACGACATCACCCTGTTCGGCCTGCGGGTCTGCCCCGACCTCGACACCCTCCTGTACACGCTCGGCGGCGCGGTCCACGAGGGGCAGGGCTGGGGCCGCGCCGACGAGAGCCACCGCCTCCAGGGCGAGCTCGCGGCCTACGGCGCGGAGCCCCAGTGGTTCGCCCTCGGCGACCTCGACTTCGGCACCCACGTCGTCCGCTCCCAGTGGCTCGGGCAGGGGCTGACCCTCTCGGAGGTCACCGCGCGCCTGGCCGAGCGGTGGGGCCTGCCCGGGCGGGGCATCACCCTGCTACCCATGACCGACTCCCCCGTCGAGACCCACGTCGTCGTCGAGGACGGCGACGGCCGCAGGGCCGTGCACTTCCAGGAGTGGTGGGTGCGGATGCAGGCCCAGGTGCCGGCGGAGCAGTTCCTCGCCGTGGGCATGGACCGGGCCACCCCCGCCCCCGGGGTGCTCGAGGCGATCCGCGAGGCGGACGTCGTCCTGCTGCCCCCGAGCAACCCGGTGGTGTCCATCGGGATCGTCCTCGGCGTCCCCGGCGTCCGGGACGCGCTGCGCGGCAGCCGCGCGCCCGTCGTCGGCGTCTCCCCCCTCATCGGCGGTATGCCGGTGCGCGGCCACGCCGACGCGTGCCTCTCGGCCATCGGGGTGGAGTCCACTGCGGGCGCGGTGGCCGGGCTGTACGAGGACTTCCTCGACGGCTGGCTCGTGGCACCCGACGACGTCGACGCGGTGAAGCTCCCCCGTGCCACGGTCGTGGGGCGGCCCCTGCTCATGAGCGACCGCGACGCGGCGGCGGACATCGCGGGCGCTGCCCTGGACCTGGCCCTCGGGCTGCAGGGCGCCTGAGGTGCGGCTGGAGGTCATCGGGGTCGAGGGCGTCCCGGAGGTCCGGGCCGACGACGACCTGGCGGCACTGCTCGTCGCCGCCTGCGCGGCCATGCCCGTGGACCTCGTGGACGGCGACGTGGTCGTCGTCTCGAGCAAGGTGGTGTCGAAGTCGCTGGGCCTGTGGGCCGACACGCGCGACCGTTCCGCCGCCGTCGTCGGGCAGACCGTGCGCGTGGTGGCCGAGCGGATGGCCGGCGACCGGTTGACCCGGATCGTCCAGGCCACGAGCGGCCCGGTCATGGCCGCGGCGGGGGTGGACGCCTCGAACACCGGCGGGGTGGACGGGCTGCTGCTGCTGCCGGACGACCCGGACGCCGAGGCGGAGCGCCTGCGCGAGCGGCTGCTGGTGCTCACCGGTCTGACCCGGCTCGGCGTGGTCGTGAGCGACACCGCAGGCCGGCCGTGGCGGGTGGGTCAGACCGACTTCGCCCTCGGCGCGGCGGGGGTGCAGGTCACGGACGACCTGCGCGGCGGCGTGGACGCCGACGGCGCTCCCCTCAGCGTCACCAGCCGGGCCGTCGCGGACGAGCTCGCGGCCGCCGCCGACCTCGTCAAGGGCAAGGTCGCGCACGTCCCGGCCGCGGTCGTCCGTGGCTCGGGCTGGGCCACCGAGGTCGTCGGCGCGGGCGCGCGCAGGCTGGTGCGCACGGGGCGCGAGGACTGGTTCGGCCTCGGCCGGGTCGAGGCCGTCCGGTCCGCGCTGGGCGTCCCGCCGGGCTCGCCCGCCGCCCTCGAGGACGGCATCGCCTCCGTGGCCCCCGAGGCGGTGGGCGATCGTGTGGCCCGCGCCGTGCGGGTGGCGCTGCGCGGCTGCCCGGACGCCGCCGTGGACGTCGGTGCCGGCCACCTGCGCGTCCAGGCGGACTCGGCCTACCAGCTCGGCGTGGCCGTCAGCCGGCTGCGGACGGCGCTGTGGGGCGAGGGCGTCGAGGTCGAGGACCCGCCGGAGCCGGCCGGGGTCGAGGTCGTCCTGCACCTGCCCACCGCCTGAGCCCCTGCACCCCGGCCGGGCTCGACGCCGGGGTCCGCCTCCGACCCTTCACGTATCCGGGCAGGGCACCGCACCGATCGCCCGAGGGCGTCAGCGCTGGCGGTTCGGCAGGTGGGTACGGGGTGCCATCCGCGGCCCTCGGCGGGGACGCATCGCCCCGCTCAGCTCGAGCAGCCGCTGCACGCGGTACCGGTGACCCCGGTACGGCTCGAGGACCTCGGCCATCTCCTCGTCACCGAGCGCCTCACCGGTGAGGGCCCACGTGACGTTCTTCGCGACGTGGTAGTCCCCGAAGCTCACGGCGTCGGCGTCACCGAGCGCCCGTTGGGCCGTCTCGGCAGCGGTCCACACCCCGATCCCCGGCACGGATCGCAGCCGCCGCCCGGCCTCCTGCGGGGGGAGGCCGACCGCCTGCTCCAGCCGGCCCGCGACCTTGGCGGCGCGCACCGCCGTGCCCGACCGTGCGCCGTCGACAGAGGCGCGCAGCCACTCCCACGACGGGATCGCCGCCCAGCCCGCGGCGTCCGGCGCCACCCACAGCCGCCGGTCCGTGCCGGCGCCCGGCGCCCTCGACCCGAAGCGCCGCACGAGCACGCGGTACCCGGCGAACGCCTCCTGCCCGGTCACCTTCTGCTCGATCGCCGCGGGCACGAGGGCGTGCAGGACCAGGCCCGACCTCGGGACGTGCCACGCGGCATACCGGCGGTGGGCCCGGGCCACCTGCGGGTGGTGCGCCTCGAAGTCGCTGTCGTCGTCGTCGGCTCCCAGCAGGGACGGCACGTGCTCGAGCGCCCACTGCCCGCCGGGCCCCCAGGCCGTGGCGTGCACCTCCGCGAGGTCGGACCGCTGGACCAGCCGCAGCGTGGCCGGACCCGCCGGGGTCGGCAGGCCCAGCCACCAGCCGTCGCCGCGGTCGGACTGGAAGGTCGGGTCGCCGGCACCGCGGCGGAACGCCGCCAGCACGAGGCCGACCGCCGTCGGGCGGCCGGGTCGCCACACACGGGTCGACTCGGCTGACGGGGACACCACGGCATTGTCGCGCGTTGCCCTGACAGACCACCGTCCGCCGGTCCCCCCGGACCCCGGCCGGGCCCGCCGGCGGGGACCGTAGACTCTGCGCGAACCGCCCCCGACTCCCCGAGGAACCCGTGAGCAACAAGCGTGCGAGCCAGGACCGCAAGGCCCGACTGGCCGAGATCCAGCAGCAGCAGAAGGCCAAGGAGCGCCGGGTCGCAGGAATGATCATCGTCGGCTGCCTCGTGCTGCTCGCCGCCCTCGGTGGCGTGGTGCTGTTCGCCGTCAACGACGCGAAGGCCAAGCAGCTGCCGAACCTCGGCGTCTCCGTCGCGGCCGCCAAGTGCCAGCCCATCACCACCGACGCGAACTCCGGCAGCGGCGAGCACGTGGGGCCGGGCACCAACAAGCCCGACGAGACCTCGGTGAAGTACGACACGGTCCCGCCGAGCCACGGACCGCACTTCGCCACTCCAGACGTGAGCGGCCGGGACTTCTACACCGCCGCCGACCGGCCGCCGCTCGAGGTCCTCGTGCACAACCTCGAGCACGGCTACACGATCCTCTGGTACGACGGGACGAAGGTGAAGGACACCGCGCTGCTCAAGGAGATCGCCGACAAGGCGGACAAGCAGCCCGACGCCTCCGGCAAGTTCAAGGTCGTGGAGTGGGACCCCAGCCGTGGCGCCTTCCCGGCCGGCACGCCGTACGTGCTCTCGCACTGGGCCTCCGACGCCGGTCACCGCCAGGCGTGCGGCGACCTCTCCGGCCAGGTCGTCATCGACTTCATCTCCAAGTACCCCAAGGAGAACACCCAGGAGCCCGGCGCCGCCTGACGCCGAGCCCGGCGCGGCCGAACGCCCAGGCGCCGGGCCCGACCCCTCGGGAACGGCCCCGACGACACCGATGCCGCCCGCGGACCGCGGGCGGCATCGGTGCGTCCGAGCGGCTACCGGCGGCGGAAGGTGAGCAGGATGAAGGTGTAGTCGAGGCCGACGCGGTCCCAGTGCACGGGGCGCTCGGCGTGCGACAGGGCGTCCGAGGTCGACAGGTCGCCGACGAGCTCGAGCCCGGCAGCGTCGGCCGTCGAGACGAGGGCGCTGATGTCCGCGGGGCCGAAGATCTTCACCGGCGTGCCGTAGGCCGTGCGGCCGGTCGTGTCGGGCGGGTCCTGGTCGTAGTCGGTGGACACGCACAGCACCCCACCCGGGCGCAGGACGCGGGCGCTCTCGCGCAGGAAGCCCTCCAGCGGCACGCCGTGCTCGATCACCGACATGCAGGTGATGGCGTCGAGCGAGGCGTCGGGCAGTCCGGTCGCGGTCACGTCACCGTGCCGGAACACCACACCGTCGCGGCGCACCTCGTCGCCGAACTCGAGGTTGATGCCGAGCAGGGAGCCGCGCTCCCCACCGAGCCCGTAGAGCCGCAGCCACGGCAGGACCGGCGAGTAGCGCGCGCTGCCGGCGTCCATGACCCTGGCCGTGCGCGAGCCGTCGTCGGCGAGGGTGAGGACGGCCCCCACGGCGCCGAGGGCGTCCCAGTTCTTGGGCTGGTCACGGTGCAACGGGAGGCGCAGGCGCTTGCCCTCGGCCACGGCCCGTTGCCAGTCGACCGCGGTCCGCAGGACCGCGGTGGGCGGGACCGAGCGCGGGACGGGCCGGTTCGCGGCATACCCACGCCTGGCCTCGGCCCGGCGCTGGACCGCCACGCGGGCCCACAGGACGTGCTCGGCGGCACGCTTGGCGACGGCGAGCAGCGGTCCCCCCGGCGGCGCGGCGACCTGTCCCGAGGCCGGGGCCTGGTCTGGAGTCGTCATTGGCGCAACCTATCGTTCCTGCTCCTCGGGCACGACGATGTGGTCGTGCACCCGTTCCTCCCGCGAGGTGAGCAGGTGGTGCGAGCGGGCGTACCCCCACCCCAGCAGGGCGAACACGACGTCGGACACGACCGTGAGGAACCGCGAGATCACCACCACGGCGGTCGCGGCGGAGGTGGAGGTGACCGGCCCGAGGATCAGCACGAGCAGCCCCTCGCGCACCCCGACGCCCGCCGGGAGCACCACGCTGAACATCGCGAGCGAGGAGGCGAGCGCGAACCCGCTCAGGGTCCCCAGCAGCAGCCGGCCCTCGTCGTACCCGGTGCCGGTGGCCCGGGCCAGCACGAGGACGTGCGAGCCGGAGGCGAGCCATGCGCCGATGAAGAGCACGCTGGCGGTGAGCACGGCCCGTCCCGACAGGGTGTGCTCGAGCGGCTCGCGGCGCAGCACCCGCAGCACGAGCGCGATCCCCCAGTTGAGCAGCCGCGGCCACAGCACGACGGCGAGCAGCGGCAGCACGAGCAGCAGGACCCAGCCCGTCGTCGCCGCGCCCCCGCCGAGCCCGAGGAGCAGCGGCAGGGCCGGCAGCCCGACGATGAGCCCGCAGACGGCCGCCAGCGCGACGCTGAGGAACGCGACCACGGCCGAGCGGCGCCGGGGGATCTCCAGCCGCGCCCCCATCTCGGCCTGCGCGACGATGCTCCAGACGGCACCGGGCAGGTACTTGCCCAGCTGGCCGACGAAGAAGACGCCACCGGCCGGCGCCACGTGCAGCGGGGTGCCGAGGTCGGCGAGCAGCACGCGCCACCCGAGCATGGTCAGGACCGGCGGGACGCAGACGAGCACGGCGGCGAGGGCGAACGTGCCCCCGTCGATGCGGTCGATGTCTTGCGAGACCTCGGCCCAGTTGCGCGCCACGGCGACCGACACCGCCGCCACCACGAGGACCGCGAGCGCGATGCGCAGGCCCGTGAACACCCGGGCGCGCGTCATCACCTCCGCCTCAGGGTGAGCCGCAGGAGCCCGTATGCCGCGTCGGTGCGGTGGGAGGCGCCGCTCGCCCGCCGCATCCGCTCGGTCATGTCGCCGTCGAGGTCGCCGACGAGGACGAAGCCGAGGTCGTGCGCGCGGGCCAGGACGCCACGGACGTCGGCCGGGCCGAGGGCTCCGTCGGCGCCGGGGTGGCCGATCGGCAGGGTGAGGCAGAGCAGCCCACCGGAGCGCAGCGCCCACGAGGCCTGGCTCATCGCCTCGTCGACGTCGTCGGCGTCGCAGCCGCCGGGGTGCAGCCGGGTGATGACGTCGAGCGAGGCCGTGTCCACGTCGAGGACCTCGACGCTGGAACGGGGTCCGGTGAGCTCGAGCTCCACGGGTGCGAAGCCGATCGCGCGCGCCCAGCGGGACAGCGGCGACCGGCTGCCGCTCTCGTCGACGATGACGGCGCTGCGGCGGCCGTCGTCGCGCACCCGGACGATCGCCGCGAGGGTGCCCAGGGCCGCCCAGGCGGCGATGCCGTCGGAGCAGCGGGGCAGGCCGAGCGCGCGGGCGAACGCCCTGGCGTCGTCGGCGTCCTCGGCGTCGGCGAGGACGTCGGACGGGCGGATCCACTCGGGCAGGTCGCCAGGCCCGAGCTCGACGTCGGGACGCGCGGCGGCCACGAGGCCCCGGACGCCGGTGGTCAGCCTGCGGCCGAGCCGTCCGGCCACCGCCGCCGCACCGGTCGGCTGCGGCTCGTCGCCGTCCCTGTCCGCGGGGTGGGGCTCCGCCGCGGGCTCGACGCTCGCGAGCGCCTCGATCGCGCCCACGTACCTCGCCCAGGGCCCGGACAGGTCCGGGGGCCGCACGGCGGCCCGCAGCTGCTCGGCATACCCGGGCTCGGCGAGGCGACGCAGCGCGGTGACGAGGGCCTCGGGGTCGTTCGGGGGGACGACGAGCCCGTCGACGCCGTCGCGGACCTGGCTGGCGAAGCTGCCGACGTCGGTGGCGAGCACGGGCAGGCCGTGGCGCTGGCCGAGCAGGGCGTTCTGCGACGCCGTGGCACTGCGGTAGGTCAGGGCGAGGACGTCGTGGCCGGCGAGCAGCGGCGCGAGCCGGTCGGCGGGCACGTAGCCGCCGTGCACCTCGACCCGGTCCCGCAGCCGCGGGTCACGGGCGAGCTCCTTGACCCGTTCGCCGCTCGCGCCCCACATCTCCCCCGCCACGGTCAGCGTCGGGCCGGGCACCTCGGCGAGCGCCTCCATCAGCAGGTCCACGCCCTTGTACTCGCGGACCAGGCCCAGCGCCAGCAACCGGGGCGGGCCCTCGTGGGCGGGGCGGTCGACCGGGGGGCCGCCGGGCAGGTGCGGCGGCAGCACCGCGACCGTCACGTGGGCGGCGTGCAGCTCGCGGGCCAGCCGGGCCTGGTCGTCGCTGTGGACGAGGACCGCGTCGACGCGGCCGAGGAGCTGCTGCATGAGCTCGCGGTCGCCCCGGTGCGGCTCGTGCGGCAGGACGTTGTGCGCGATGACGACGGTGCGCGGGTGGCCGGCGCGGCCGGGCCGGCTGGCCCGGGCGCCACCGGTGGTCGCGCGCCGCCCGACACCAGCCGCGCGCAGCAGGGCGAGGTGGGCAGGCACCACGGCAGGGATGACGTGGACGACGAGCACGACGTCGAAGGAGCGCAGCCGCCGGCCGGTGCGCACCCAGGTGTCGGGGCGGGCCCAGCTCAGCGCCCGGACGGTGCGCGGGTACGGCTCGACGTCGGGGGCACCCCCGGGGACGGACTGCTCACCGGGGTAGAGCCGGCTGGGGTAGAGGTGCGACCACGAGACCAGGGTGACGTCGTGGCCGGCGTCGGCGAGCTCGTGCGCGAGGCTGGTCGTGTGGGCGGCGACCCCGCCCTTGTACGGGTGGGTCGGACCGACGACCGCGACCTTGAGCGACGCTGTGCTCACACACCCGCCCGCGAGCGCACGACCAGGTCGGACAGCAGCGCCAGCGACCCGATCATGATGCCGCTGACGATGAGCAGCACCGTGCTCGCCGGGAAGTAGAACGGGTGGCGGACCATGTCGACGACGGCCTTGAGCACGCCGATGACGATCATCCAGAGGGCCGGCGGCATGAGGACCTTGAGCGGGTCGAAGTACATGACCATCCGCAGCACCTGCAGGATGTAGCGGTAGGCGTCGCGGACGAAGTGGAACTTGCTCTCCCCGGCGCGCTTGGCGTAGCTCGTCGGCACGTACTTGATGTCGTGCTGGTTGGACAGGAACGCCAGGGTGATGGTGGTGACGCAGCTGAACCCGGGCGGCAGCAGCCGCAGGTAGGGCAGCGACACCTCGCGCCGGAACGCGCGCAGGCCGGAGTTCAGGTCGGGGATCGTCTGGTTCGTGAGCTTCTCGGCGATCTTGCGGATGAGCCACTTCGCCGGGACCCGGGCCCACTTGTGCGTGCCCTCCTCGGTGGTGCGGGCGCCGACGACCTGGTCGTACGTCGGGTCGTCGCGCAGGATCCGCACCAGCTCGGGGATGCGCTCGTTCTCGTAGGTCATGTCGGCGTCGGTCCAGACCACGATCTCGCCGAGGGCCTGCTGGGTGCCGATCCGGCGGGCCGTGCCGCTGCCGCCGTTGCGGCGGAACGGCATCACGCGGATGGCGGGGTAGTCCAGGGCCGCGCGCTGGAGCACCTCGAGGGTGTCGTCGGTCGAGGCGTCGTCGATGCACAGCAGCTCGTAGGTCAGCTCGCTGGCGTCCATCGCCGCGGTGATCCGCTCGATCTCGCGCATGACGTGCCGGCCCTCGTTGTAGCAGGGCAGGACGATGGTGACGTAGGGCTTCGTGGGGTCGTCGCCGGCTGGGCGCGTGGCGACCTCCGTCGCCGGCAGGTATGCCGCGTCGGCCGGGTGCACGGGCACGTCCCCGGCCGCGGGCGTCAGGGAGGATGCGGGCGTCACGGTGGGCGCTGGCGTCACGGTGGCCTCGGGTGCCCCGCCGACCGCGGGCGTGACGGTGGTCTCGGGCTGACCGGTGCTGATGACCTCGGTCGCCGGGCTCTCGGGCACCGGGAAGGTCTGGGTAGGTTCGCTCATCTCGCCCGCGAGCCTACCGGCCGGGCGGGCGGCGGCCGCCGGACGACCACCTCGACCGCGGGGCCGGCGTGTCCGCGCCGACACGCCGGTCCCGGTCGCGAGCTGGTCGTCGGCCGGCCGACCGGGACCCGCTGCGCCCCGAGTTCGTGCGGTGGCACAGGGTGTGGAACGGTTGGGCCGTGGACACCGACGAGGTGCTGGACCTCCTGAAGACCGTGGCCGCCGAGGTCATCACCCCGCGGTTCCGGTCGCTGGCCGACGGCGAGGTGATGGAGAAGAACCCGGGCGACCTCGTCACGGTCGCCGACCAGGAGTCCGAGGCGATCCTCACCCGCGAGCTCTCCGCCGCATACCCGGGCGCGTTCGTCCTCGGGGAGGAGCGGACCGCCACCGACCCCACCGCCCTGGCCAAGTTCGTCGCGGCCGACCACGCCTTCACGGTGGACCCCGTCGACGGCACCAAGAACTTCGTCCACGGGTCCCCCGACCACGCGGTCATGGTCAGCGAGGTCAAGGGCGGCGAGACGGTGCGCGGCTGGATCTGGCAGCCCGAGCACGAGGTCGGCTGGGTCGCCGAGAAGGGCGCCGGGGTCTGGCGCAACGGCGACCGGGTCACCCGGGAGCCGGTGGCGGACGACGCCCCACCGCACGGCGTCACCTCGATCTGGCCGCTGCGCGGTCACAGCCTCGGCGACCTGCCACCGCTCACCGGCTCCTGGGTGTGCTGCGGCGTCGACTACCCGCGCCTGATCGAGGGCGCGACCGACTACATCCTCTACGCGCGCAACAGCCCCTGGGACCACTCCCCCGGCGCGCTCATGGTCCGGGAGGCGGGCGGCGCCGTGGGCCACCCGGACGGCACGCCCTACTCCCCGACCGCCCTCACCCCCGGCATCGTCGTGGCCGCCGACCGGGGCACGTATGCCGCGGTGCGCCGCCTCGCCGCGGACGCCTTCGCCCGCCGCGGCTGACCGGGGAGGTTCAGCCGCCGAGCCGGCCGAGCCAGACGAGCACCGGGAGGTCCACGAGGTGGTCGGGACGTCGCTCGAGGAGCCGGGGGTCCTCCCTGACCGTCGTGTCCACCGCCTGGGTGCCGGTGCGCAGGCCGAGGTCCGAGAGGGTCGAGGGCCCGTCGGCGGCGACGAGCACGAGCCGGCCGCCGTTGCGCTCGACGGACGCGCCGACCCGCGCGAGGGTCGAGCGCAGGCGCGGCGGGTCCTGCCGCAGGGCCGTGGTCGTGGACAGCGCCGGCACCCCGCAGTAGCCGCGCAGCACCTGCGGCCACTCGTTCGCGGCCCGCGAGTCGACCATGATCGCCACGTCCCCCGGCTGGAGGGCCGAGCACACCCGGTCGACGGCGGCCAGCTCCCCCTGCTCGACCCGCTCGTCCCGGTGCGGCCAGGTGGCGAGCCCGGCGGGGACGACGAGCGCGACGGCCACCAGCAGGCTCACGGCGACGTTCACGGCATACGGCAGGCGGCGGGTCGACCACCGCGACACCACGGCGGCGCACGCCACCGTGAGCAGCACGACCGTCGGGAGGGCGATGACGAGCCGGCGGTCGGCCCAGGGGTGGTCGGGCGTGATGCCCGGGCGGTAGAGCGTGAGCAGCGTCGAGCCGACCCCGACGACGGCCGGTCCCGTCCACGCGGGCAGGTCGCGGCCCTCCACCCACGCCGACGCGGCGCGGTGCGCCAGCACCGCGGTGGCGACCAGGGCGAGGACGAGCGCCACCGGTCCCACCCACCACGCCAGCCACGCCACCGACTGCTCGGCGTACGTCCGGCCGCCGTCGACCGGCAGGCCCTGCCGCGACTGGAGACCGGCGACCACGCGGGCACCGGGGTCGGCCGCGGACTGGCGCACCGTCTGCCACAGCGGACGCGAGGCGAGGAACGCCCCGACCAGCACGACGACGCCGGCCAGGACCCGCGGCAGCCAGGCCGCGACGAGGGTCCCCGCGGACCAGCCCCTCCGCGAGCCGACGACGAGCAGCACCCCCAGCAGGCCGACCACGACGCCGAGGGCGACGAGCGGCAGCAGCGAGCCGGCGATGCTGCCGAGGTACTGCGACGAGGTCAGCCACGTGAGGCCGAACGCGACGGCCGAGGCGCCGAGCGTGCTCACGACGAGCGTCCGCGCCCAGGCGTGTCGCTGGGCGCCCGCGAGCGCGGCCACGGCCAGCAGCAGCACGACCTCGCGCAGTGCGTCCACGCGCACGACGATGCCCCCACCGAGCAGGAGGCCGGCAGCCACCGCCGCCCGCCGGGCGGCCGGTGCGTCGGACGCCCCCGTGCGCGCCGCCAGGGTGAGCGCCACCAGCGAGGCGGCCAGCGCCGGCAGGGCGACCGGCTCGGAGTAGGTGGAGCGGGCCACGTGGACGAGGGGGAAGAGCAGGGCGGTGCCGAGCGCGGCCAGCGGCCCCCACCGGGGTCCCACGAGCAGCGACCCGAGCAGTCCGACCCCGAGCACGGTGAGGCCGAAGAGCAGGGCCGGGAGCCAGAACGTCGCCCCGGCACCGCCGACCCACCAGGCCACGGAGTACCACGCGCTCGGCCCCACGGGGAACTGCGGCTGGATGGCAGGGTGCTCGGGCGTCCCCACCGAGTAGAACGCCGGGCTGGCTAGGGTCACGCCGGGCAGGCGCAGGACGTCGGGACCTCCGACGGAGCGGGCCGGCACCTCGATGGGCCGGGCGTGACCACCGGCCAGCTGGACGGCGGACTGGAAGTAGGAGCCGGAGTCGCGTCGCGGCAGCACCTGCTCGGAGTGCGTCAGGCCGGCCCAGACGCTGGCCCCGACGGCAAGCAGCAGGAGCAGGGCGGTGGTCCAGACCGGCAACGGACGGACGGGCACCAGCGCGGCGACGGCCGCCGCCGCGACGGCCAGCACGAGGAGCACGGGTCCGGCGACCCACGGCTGCCACCACCCGAGCAGGGCGAGCACCCCGGCCGCCAGCGCCCCCAGGACCAGCCAGGCGGCCCCGCCCACGACGAGGCGGGAGACGAGCCAGCCGCCCCACGCCTCACCCCTCAGGAGCGGCAGGTCGCCCGGGTCGGGGGTGTAGGGATAGCTGCGGGGCGCGCGGCTGCTCACAGCCCGCAACGCTAGCGCGCCCGACCGGGCCGGCAGCGCCGGCCCACGTCTACGGGTAGCCGCCTGACGGGCGACCGTGCCGCCGGGCGGTAGCCTCGCGCCATGGCCGACGACCAGCACCCCTACGAGTCCTCCCCCGACCTGAGTGCTGAGGGGCGCACCGTCATCACCTTCGGCACCTTCGACGTGCTCCACGTCGGGCACATCCGGATCCTCCAGCGCGCAGCCTCGCTCGGCGACCGGCTCGTCGTCGGCGTCTCCGCGGACGAGCTCAACCTGCGCAAGAAGGGACGGGCGCCGGTGTTCTCCCAGGAGGAGCGCGTCGAGATCGTGAGCAACCTGCGCATGGTCGACGAGGTCTTCATCGAGGAGAGCCTCGAGCTCAAACGGGACTACATCGCTCAACACCGGGCCGACGTGCTCGCCATGGGGGACGACTGGAAGGGGCGTTTCGACTTCGTCTCCGACCTGTGCGAGGTCGTGTACTTCCCGCGGACGCCGTCGGTGTCGACGACCGAGGTCATCGAGCACATCGCCAACAACGCCTGATGTCGACCCCGCCGGCCGACCTGCTCGCGAGGATGCTGGCGAGCGACCCCGGGCGCCCCCGGGTCACGTTCTACGAGGACACACCCGGCCATTCGCAGGGCGAGCGCATCGAGCTCAGCGCCAAGGTCCTCGCCAACTGGGTCAACAAGGCGGCGAACGCGCTCCAGGAGGAGTGGGACCTCGGCGTCGGCTCGACCGTGCGGATCGCCCTGCCGCCGCACTGGCGCTCGCTCTACTGGGCCCTGGCCGCCTGGTCCGTCGGCGCCACGGTCGTGCTCGACGACGAGCCGGCCGACCTCCTCGTCACCGACGACCCGGAAGCGGCCGGTGCGGCGAGCTGCCCGGTCGTCGTCGTCACCCTCGCGGCGCTCGCCCGAACGGCGGCTGCCCCGCTGCCGGCCGACGCCATGGACGAGGCCAGGGAGCTCTCGACGTACGGCGACCAGTTCCTCGCGCTCGACGAGCCCGCGCCCGGTGGCCCGGCGGCGGTCGCGCCCGGCCGCACGACGGCCTACGAGGACGTCGTCCCGCGCCCTGACTGGCCGACAGGGACCCGCGTGCACGTCGCGGGCGGCGACCTGGGCCGGCTGCTCGAGCTCGCGCTGGCGGCCTGGGCGGTCGACGGGTCGGTCGTGCTGTCGAGAGGCTCGGCACCAGCGGGGGGACGCGCCGACCGGCTCGCCACCGAGGGCGTCACCCTTGACGAGTCCGACGCCTGACGGATCGGGGTCTCCCCGCGCGCTGGGGTCAGCGCCGGCGGAGCTCGCCCTCGAGGGCCTTCCAGGTCAGGGTGGCCACGGTGCCGGTCCGCGCGAGCCTGGCACGACCCTGCAGTGCCTTGACCGCCGCGGCGGTCTGCGGTCCGAAAGCGCCGTCGGGCGTCACCCGCAGCGCCCTCTGCAGGACGGTCACCGCGGTGCCGCGGGAGCCGGCGCGCAGCACCGTGTCGTAGTAGGCGGTCAGGGGGTGGTCGCGTCGCTCGAGCGCACGCCAGACCTTGGCGTCGGTCACACCGGTCACCGGCAGCCGCTGCCCACGTTGGAACGCCTGGACCGCTGCCACGGTGCGTGGACCGTAGGCGCCGTCCACCGCGACCCCGCCGAGGGCGCGCTGGAGGCTCTTGACCGCTGCACCCCTCGACCCCGACCGCAACACCGTCGTGATCAGGGCGGTGTACTCGGTGGCCGTACGGGTCGCGTCCCGGGACACTGTGCCCGCAGCACCTGCGGAGCCCGTGCCCGAGTTGGGCACCGTGGCCGAGGTGGTGACGGGGGGAGCCGTGGGGCCCGAGCCGCTCGACCGGCCCTGCCCGACGAGCGCCGCCCACGTTGCCGGGCCGCAGACGCCGTTGGCGGGGAGGTTGCGCCTGGCCTGGAACGCCTTGACCGCGCCCTCCGTCTGCGGCCCGAAGGCGCCGTCAGCGGGGACTGCGAGCGCCCTCTGCAGGGCGGCGACCGCCGCGCCCGAGGAGCCCCGCCGCAGCGTGGTGCCCGTGTAGGCCGCGAGCGCACTCGTCACGGCCGTGGCGGGGGTCGTCGGAGGCTTGGGGACGACCGGAGCAGGGACCGGCGTCGGAGCCGGGCTCGGCGCCTGGGGCGGAGCTGATGCGAGCGGCCGCGCTGGGACGAGCCTGAGGGCGATCATCCGAGCCCACGTGGCCGCGTCGAGCTGGCCCGTGGGGGGCAGCTTCTGCGCCTTCTGCCACGCGAGCAGGGCTGCGAGCGTCCTGGGGCCGAACGCCCCGTCGGCGGCCACCCCGAGCACCTTCTGCACCAGGACGACATCGCTTCCCGAGGCTCCCTGGACGAGGACCGTGTAGGTGGCCGACGGGGGCGCCGGGGGCGTGGTCGGCAAGGGCGTACCCGGGCGGCCCCCGACGACGGCCAGGGGCTTCCCGGTCCACCAGGACGTCCTGCCGTAGGCCCCGTCCCACGAGAACGAGAAGTGGATGTGGTCGGTGTGCGGGACGGATCCGGTGTAGGGAGCCCAGCCGCGCTCGGGCGCGTAGGCGCGCCACATCTTGTGGTTCCAGATGATGTACATGATCCCGAAGCGGCGGGCCATCGCACCGGGACGGCCCTGGGCGTCCGGCGCCGACAACCACTGCGTCACCGAGTCCGCGACCGCCTTCTGCACGGGGTCGTTGACGCTGACCATCCAGTCGAGCGCGCGGCCCTCGGAGTGCTCGGTCACGCCGCTGTTGCAGTTGCGGCCGATCCCGTACGTCGTGCGGGTCACCGGGGCGTAGTGGCTCTTGAGCAGCTCGCCGAACGCGATGACGTACGGCTTGGCGACGGGGTCGCAGGTGCTCTGGCCGACGTAGGGCTCGGCGAGGTCGAGGCCGCTCGGGAGGGACTTGGACGGGGGCGCCGGGATCCTCGCGCCGGCAGCCGACGCGGAGGCCGCGGCGAGCGGGAGGGCGATGGCGGGAAGGGTGACCACGCCGATGGCGCGGACCGCGTAGGACGCTCGCACTGCTGACGCTCCGAGGATTCGAGCCGCAGGGCCGCGGCGGGCTGACGAAGGACCCGGTCCGTGGAGGCGACCGGCGAGACATTTGTCCCAGCAGTTCACAGGCGTCACAAGCCCGTGCGCATAACTACAGACGTGGAATTCCCCCCGCCCTCAACCGTTCGGACGAGGGCGAAGGGATCTCGCCGCTGTCCCGGCCCCACCGACAGCGGCGCGACCGTGGAGCACGCCGCCACGGACGGGTCCGCCGTGTGCTCCGACCACGCCGCCCCGGTCGGAGGGTGGGGAGGGACCACGCAGGTCGGTGCGGACCTGCCCACTAGAGTCCCCACATGGACAAAGTCGTCTCCTCTGCTGCCGAGGCCATCGACGGGATCGTCGACGGCTCCTCCCTGTCGGTGGGCGGTTTCGGGTTGTGTGGCATCCCGAGCGTGCTCATCGCGGCGATCCACGACGCGGGGGTGAGCGGCCTGGAGGCGATCAGCAACAACTGCGGCGTCGACGACTGGGGGCTGGGGATCCTGTTGAAGGACAAGCGG
This sequence comes from Phycicoccus ginsengisoli, assembly GCF_054779295.1. NCBI lineage: Bacteria > Bacillati > Actinomycetota > Actinomycetes > Micrococcales > Intrasporangiaceae > Phycicoccus > Phycicoccus ginsengisoli. Next base: position 237,168 of record NZ_BAAGYN010000001.1, on the reverse strand, counting down.
ATCTCCCGGATGGTGTCCTCCTACGTCGGGGAGAACAAGGAGTTCGAGCGGCAGTACCTGCACGGCGAGCTCGAGGTCGAGCTGACCCCGCAGGGCACGCTGGCGGAGCGGTTGCGGGCCGGCGGGTCGGGGATCCCGGCGTTCTACACGGTGACCGGCGCCGGCACCCAGGTCGCCGAGGGCGGCCTGCCGTGGAGGTACGACGCCGACGGCACCGTGGTGAAGCAGTCACCGCGCAAGGAGACCAAGGTCTTCACCGTCGACGGGCAGGACAAGGAGTTCGTCCTCGAGCACGCGATCGTGGCCGACTTCGGGCTGGTGCGGGCGTGGAGGGGTGACCGGCACGGCAACCTCGTCTTCAACAAGTCGGCCCGCAACTTCAACCCCCTCGCCGCCATGGCGGGACGGGTCACGATCGCCGAGGTGGAGGAGCTGGTCGAGCCGGGTGAGCTCGATCCCGACACGATCCACCTGCCCGGCATCTACGTGCACCGGGTGCTGCCGCTGACGGCGGAGCAGGCTGCCGACAAGCGGATCGAGCGCCGCACCGTCCGACCCCGCCCCGACGCCGCCACCCCGACCGCGCAGGAGGCCTGAGATGGCACTGACCCGTGAGCAGATGGCGGCCCGGGCCGCCGGCGAGCTGTCCGACGGCTCGTACGTGAACCTCGGCATCGGCCTGCCGACCCTGGTTCCCAACTACGTCCCCGACGACGTCGAGATCGTGCTGCAGTCCGAGAACGGCATCCTCGGCGTCGGGGCCTACCCCCTGGAGGGGCAGGAGGACCCCGACCTGATCAACGCCGGCAAGGAGACCGTGACCCTGCGCCGTGGGTCCTCGTTCTTCGACTCCGCCACCTCGTTCGGGATGATCCGCGGCGGCAAGGTCGACGCCGCTATCCTCGGCGCGATGCAGGTCTCCGCCAAGGGCGACATCGCCAACTGGATGATCCCCGGCAAGATGGTCAAGGGCATGGGCGGGGCGATGGACCTCGTCCACGGCGCCAAGAAGGTCATCGTCCTGATGGAGCACAACGCCAAGGACGGCTCGTACAAGATCGTGAACGAGTGCTCGCTGCCCTACACGGGCCGCGGCGTGGTCCAGCGGATCATCACCGACCTGTGCGTCCTCGACGTCACCGACCACGGCCTGGTGCTGCGCGAGCTCGCCGACGGCGTCACCGAGGAGGACGTCCGCGAGCGCACCGAGCCGTCGTTCACCGTCGACCTCGGGTGACGGCATGGCCCCAGTCGTCGTGAGGTCGCGCACCGTCAAGATCGGGTAACGATGGGTGTGGGGGTCGCGGCAGCACGACCCGAACGGGCACCATCGGATGCGGACAAATGCAACCGACACGGATGAGACCACCCATGGCTTCCCCCGCGCACACCCCGAGCGCCACCCTCCGTCGCTTCGTCACCCGAACCGGCCCCCGCCTGGCGGTGACGTCCTTGGTCCTGACCACCGGCGTCACCATCGCGCCGGTGATGGGAGGCCACTCCCGCGCTGTCCCCCACCCGGTGGCTCCCAGCGTCCGCCACCAGTCGCTGTCCGGGGCGAGCGAGCGATCTGCCACCGCCGCTGACGGGGCCGGCGGCCTGACTCGGCCCTCGGCCACGTCCCGGTCTCTCCCCGACACCATCACGGCGGTCAGCACCTCTGCGGACATGGTTGCTCTGACTTGGGACAAGAACGACGCCCCGGCCCCCGGCACCACCCTCAGCGTCCGGGCACGACAAGGCTCACGGTGGACGGCATGGACTCCGCTCGAGGTCTCCGAAGACACAGACCCCGTGGCCGCCAAGGCGGGCCGAGTGGAGCGCGTCGGCACCGACCCGCTCTGGCTCGGGCCGGGGACGACGACGGTCCAGGTCCGCTACCGTGCAGCGGACCGACCGGTGGCCGAGCGTGCCCGACTCGAGCTGGTGGACCCCGGCACGAGTCCTGCGGACGCGCCTGCGACCGCACCACCTGGCAGCGCCCAGGCGAGCGCACCGCAGCCCCGGATCATCTGGCGCAGCTGGTGGGGAGCCGACGAGTCGTTGCGCACCTGCTCCCCCTCGTACAGCCCGACAACGCTCGCGATGGTCGTCCACCACACCGCCGGCACCAACTCCTACACGGCATCCCAGTCCGCTGCACTGGTCCGTGGCATCTACGCCTACCACGCCAAGAGCCTCGGCTGGTGCGACATCGGCTACAACATGCTGGTCGACAAGTACGGTCAGGTGTTCGAGGGCAGGGCCGGCGGTGTGGACAGCCCCGTGATCGGGGCCCACACCGGAGGGTTCAACACGAACACCTTCGGCGTCTCGGTCCTGGGGGACTACACCAGCACCTCCCTCCCCAGCGCGGGCATGAGCGCACTGCAAGGTGTCTTGGCCTGGCGGGCTGACGGGTTCTACATCCCGGCGAAGGGGACGTCGGTCCTCACCAGCGCCGGCGGCGGGTCGCTCTACCCCGCCGGGCAGAAGGTCACGAAGAACACCATCTCGGGGCACCGGGACCTGTGGCCCACGTCGTGTCCCGGCGCCTGGCTCTACGGACAGCTCGGAGCCATCCGCAACGGCGTGGCCGCGCGACAGTCGTACACCGGCTCAGCCGTCTACCGCCGCTGGGTCGCCATGGGCGGTGCCAGCGGGTCGCTCGGCTCGCCGAGCCGCGGTGAGCGAGTGTTGCCGTACGGCTCCCAGACACCCTTCCAGGGCGGGCAGGCGCTGTACGCGACCCCGAGGGGCGCGTTCCGCATGGGCGCCGGCTTCAACTCGTTCTACTGGAACAACGCCGGCTACGCCGCATGGGGCTACCCCCTCGGCGACGAGTACGGTATCGCCGGCGGAGCGCGCGTCGACCTCCAGAGCCGGTCGATGCTCTGGAGCAGCGCGACGGGCACGCACGGCATACGGGGTGGTGTGCGCAACTACTGGGTGGCCGTGGGCGGTTCGGCCGGCACCCTGCAGTTCCCGACGGGCGAGGAGTACAACCCGAACTCCGCCGGTGCTGCCCAACGGTTCCAAGGGGGCAGCGTGCTGTGGACCAGCACCCACGGCGCGCACGCCACGCTGGGCGACGTCGACACTGCGTACTGGGCCAACGGCGGCCCGACCGCCTACTTCGGCTACCCGCAGGCCGACCGATCCACCGTCCTCACCGGGGCGTTCCAGCAGTTCCAGCGTGGTCGGATCTACACCAATCCCGCAACCGGCACGTGGCCGGTCATCGGCGCGATCGGGTCGCGGTACATCACCTACGGCGGCCCCGCGTCCCCGCTCGGGTTCCCCATCGCGGGCGAAGCCGCCAACTCGACCGGGGTCGTGCAGACCTTCGAGCGCGGGTCCATCAGCTGGAACCGCACCACGGGGGTCACGACGGTGAACCTCGGCTGACGGCGACGGCCGGGTGGAACACCCGGCCGTCGAGAAGGGGAGGAGCCGGCCGGCCCCGCTCGTGCAGCACGAGCGGGGCCGGCCGGCTGTCCGCCCCGTTACCGCGTGACGTACGCCGGCCAGCCCGCTGCCCGCATCTCCGCCTGGCTCATGTGGTGCAAGGTCCCGTCCGGAGCCTCCGCGTAGATCGCAGGATCGGAAGCCGTTCGATAGAAGAGCGTGCCGTAGACCAGTCCGACCACCTGCGGGGTGGGGAACCCGGCAGCCTTCCACTGGTCCCACGTGAGCATCCTGGTCTGGCCCAACGGTTCCGTGGGCCAGTCGATGACGGCGTACTGGGTGGGCGACCAGGCGTACTTCACGTTCCGGGTGGGCATGGCGCTCACCCGGGGCCGACCCACCGCTGCGTAGTCCGTGGCGGTGACCCACGCGTGGTCCTTCCACTGACCTGCCCCGAACTGCCGATACACCTCAGGGCCGAAGGCGCTCTTCACGTAGGCAAGGCTCGTGACCTGCTGGCTCGGTTGGACCACCGGGAAGAACCAGTCGGACTTCAGGCCGAAGGCCGCCTGGAACGCCGTGCCGGTGAGGGTTCGCGTGCCGGTGGATCCGGCGATGACCACCTGGGTCACGCGGCCTCCGGTGGTTCCCAGGCCGTTCTGCTGGGTCACCCTCAACGACTTGAACGTGCCGAGGGCGTACCTGCTCGCCAGCACCGACCCATCGAGCGTCACCGTCCACGTGTGTTCTGGCGCCCACCGGTCGCCGAGGTCCGGCACGGCCGGGAACGTCCCTCCGGCGGTGTATCCCCCCGTGGAGGCGGAGAACTCGGTCCGTGCGACGGCCCCGGTCGACTTCATCACCCGGACCTGGCCGGCCGTGGCACCGATCGCCTTGTCGGTGCGAGGGTCCGCCACGAGGACGCCGTTGCGGGTGGCGCCGTTGTAGACCTGACAGGTGGTGGTGTCGCAGGTCTTGGCATACGACCAGCGGCGCTCCGACCAGGCGTAGCTGCGGGCGGCAACCGCCTGCGCCTTCAGGGCCTCGATGCCCCACCCCTCCCGGGCGTCGGCCCACCCTGCCGGCGACTCGGACGGGACGACCCCACGCAGGTACTCCTCGAGTGGCAGCTCGTTGACCAGCCGTCGTGTGGATCCGTCCTGCACCATCTCGAGGGTTCCCCTGTACCCCTTCCCGTTGCCGCAGGTCACCAGGGTGTCGTCGGCCGTGGTCCCGGCCTTCGGCGTCAGCTTGATCACCGTGTCGGTCAGCGCGTAGGGACCGATGTTCCGGGGCGCGGAGCACCCCTGGTAGGTGGCGTACAGCTGCCAGGCACCGGAAGAGGTGCGCACCACTCGCGCCGCGGACCCGGCCTCGATGGTGATCCCGCCGACGGTGAACTCCTTGGTGCTGGTGATCCACTGTCCTGCCAGCGAGGTGGAGTTGAGCGCTCCGTCGAGCGAGGTCAGCGCCACCCGGATCGACGGGGCGCCGAGCGACCCCGCGGACGTCCCTCCGTAGTAGTGGTCCAGGATCATCGCGGCGGTCCAACCGTGGTCCACCGCGTACCCATATGCTCCCCACTGCCCCATGCCGCGTCCGTGACCCCACCCGTGGCCGACGATGACCACCGAAGGACCCGCAGCACTCGCCTGGGGCGCACCGGCCAAGCCGAGGCCGGCGAGCACCGACAAGACCGCTGCCGTCACGACTGGGACACGAGAACGCATGGAAGCTCCTGGGGAGGCGGGGGACGTGGGGGCGCACCCCGAGGTCGGAGAACCCGGTCAGGCTAGCCGCACGCCGTCACCGTGGATGCCGGTTTTGCCCGAAGCGTGTCCCTACTGCAACCCGGCCGCGAGCTCGCACAGGACATCGAGCAACGAGACGGCCCCGAGTCCCGCGCCGTCGGACGGCGCTCCCCCCTCGAGCACCGCGGCAGCGAACGCCTCCGGCGTGGGGGCCGTCAGCTCCACCCCGGCCGGCCGTGGGCTGGTGTCACTGGCCACCACCCTTGCACCCGCCATCAGCGCTTCTCGGACGATGAGCGCGTCCCCGTCCCACGACGTTGGCCGCAGGAACACCTCGGCGGCCTCGAGCTCCTCGCGGACGGCGGCCTCGGACAGGTTCATCTCCACCCGGACCCAGGGAAGCTCCGCCACCTGACGACGGAGGTCCTGCAGGGCGGGCGTCTCACGGTCATAGGCCAGGATCACCAGTTCCGCGTCGGGCCAGGAACGCCTCACCAGCTCCGCGGCCCGCACCGCCACGGCGGCCCGGTAGTGGGGAAGTCCGGAGTTCGTCGCCACCGCGAGCCGGTGTGGCACCGTTGGCGTCCCAGGACCTGGCCGGCCCACAGCCTGGATCCGTCTGGGGACCACCACGGTGGCCCTCCGACGCAGACCGGCAGGGAGCTCGGACACGACGTCGCCGTTGACGGGCAGGATGACCTGGTAGGCACGCAGACCGGTGAGGACCACGTGGCGCAGGAGCGCCGGCATGCCAGCGAGCTGGGCCCGAGCTGACCCCGAGTGGAGCACGAGGACGGTAGTTCCCGGAAGCACCGCGAAGAGCGGCGCGAGGACAGTGCTGCGCCAGAGCCTGGTGATGTGCAGGACGTGGACACTTCGCCGCTCCCACACGTACGGAATCGCCCTGGCGATGCCCCCCAGGCTCGCCGTGTTGGCTTGGCGTACGCGAACACCACGGCTCCGGAGCTCGCTGGTCGTCTCCGTCACCACCGCCGTGACACCACCCACCGGCCCAGGGAGCCGAGCCCACTGCCAGAGCGTGAAGGATGACATCGGTCAGTCCAGGCGCGAGCTGGTCAGCACGCCGACGAGGTGGCCACCGGCCGTGATGACAGCGAGGGGCGCCAGGATCGCCAACAACAGTTGCGAGCCATTCAGCCCGTCGACCGCCACGTCGACGGCACCCGCCACCAGGCACGACAGGGAGAACTCGACTGCGACGAAGGCGCGGAAGACCGGAACGTACCTGAAGGCCCTTCGCGCCGCGGCCAGGCTGCCGGCCTTGGGCAGGGCCGTCCCCTCCGTGTCGCTCAGGAGCGGCCGGCCAGTCTTGGCACGACTCACCACGACCAGGTCGGTGAACGCCTTGTTCACGATGACGACCACAGCGGTCAGGCTGCCGAGGAGGGCCCAGCCACCGACGTCGGCCGGGTGTCGCCAGTTCCAGCTGTCAGCGCGCAGCCCGAGGAAGATGGGCAGTGCCGCCTCTGTGAGGTAGTGCCCGATCCGGTCGAGGTAGATCCCGGCGGGTGAGAACCGGTGCCGCCACCGTGCGACCTCGCCGTCGCTGCAGTCGAGCAGGATCTGCGCCTGCATCGCCAGGACGACGAGGACAGGCCCGAGCAGGCCCGGCAACGGCAGCAGGGCGGCGCCGAGGACCCCGACCAGCACCATCAGGACGGTGACGGTGTTTGCGCTGGCTCCGGTGCGCAGCAACAGGAGAGTCGCGCGCAGGGACAGGTGCCTCATGTACAGGGCGCCAGACCAGTGCTCGGCGTTGTACCGGGCGATGTGCTCGGGCGGCTGCACCACGGCGCGAAGATCGGCGAGCGTCGGCCTGTTGTCGTTGGGGTCGTGGGCCATGGTCATCCTTCGGTCTCGACTCGCACCGTGGTCGGCTGCGACGGAACCCGCAGCCGGCGATACCAGGTCGACACGGATTCCCCCAGGAAGAGCAGCCCCAGGTACGCGGCGGCGAGGGCCGCCGCCCAGCCGAGATCGACCGAGTCGGCCGTCACACCGGCGAGCAGGATGAGCAGAAGGCGCACCTCGACCCCCAGTCCTGCACAGACCAACCACTGTGGGGGGCCAGCGCCCAGATCGCGCAACCGGTAGACCACGTCGTACCGGTGGTACGCAACGGCCGCGAGGTAGGCGAACAAGGGGCCCCGACCCCCGACGTGGACGTCGTGGACCATGACGAGGGTCGCCAACAGGGCCTCGGCCGCCCACAGGGCGCTGGGCGCCTGCCACGCCAGTCGGTGCTGCAGAGGCGGTGAACAGGCCAGCGGGATGAGAACTGCCATGGCCACGCCACCAGCCAGAACCCCCGGGGTGAGGTCGGCAAGCATCCCGGCCAGTGCTGCCGTGAGCGCGACGGCGGCGCACACTGCTCCCACAGGGAAGGGCAGAGCCCACCCTCGCGGCAGCACCGTCGCCAGCAGGCCGAGGTCGAGCTCGTGCTCGAGCCCGCCCTTGTGATGGGTGCCCGCCTCCTGCTGCTCCTGGTAGGCGTCACGCCCCAGGAGCGCCTTCATCGTGCGGCCGCCGTTCGTCCAGGCCACCGACAGCACCGTCGCCCCGAGGAGGAGCCACAAGGTCGCGCGGGGCGAGAGGGCGACCAGGCCGAGGGCGAGCAGGACGTACCGCTCGGCGATCGGAAGGTGCACGACCTTCTTCGCCCAGTCGGTGCGCACCGCGGTCGGCGTCGGCAGCGCGGGGAGAACGGTGCGGACGGCGCCGCCCCGGTCGCTACGGATGCTGAAGGGCACACGGTCGACACGGGGCCGTCGCACCGCCTCCTGGCGACGGGAGTAGGCGCTGTCCTCCAGGTGCCGGAGGGTGATGACGGCCATCGTGGCTGCGGCAAGAACCCACCCGTCCTGACCGCTGCGGACCATCACCGCGCCGAGGGCAGCGATGACCGAGTACTCCTTGACCCGGTCACCCAACGCGTCGAGCCACGCGCCGAAGGCACTGAATCGGCGACTGAACCGAGCCACCTCGCCGTCGACGCAATCCACCACCAGCGCTGCAAGGAGGAGCACCGCGCCGATGACCGAGCACCACCGCGAACCGGTCAGGACGAGGAGCGCGCTCGCCACGCCCATGCCCAGGCTGGTGGCCGTGACGGCGTCCGGCCTCCAGCCGCGCGCCAGGGCAAGCCTCGTGACGCGGCGGGACAGGGGACGCACCAGCATGGTCGAGACGAAGCCGTCGTTCCCCCTGGACGAGGCACGCAGGCGCTCGTCCCAGGCGGACCCGCCCCACCCGGCGCATGTCGCACCGCGACGCCTGTTGTGCCACGTGTAGTTCGACGTGGGGACGGCGCCGACCGCGGCACCTGTCCGCACCAGGGCGACGAGCGCGTACGCGAAGGCGCCGCCGTTGTGCTCCATCGCACCAGGGTCACCCGTGGCAAGCTCCTGTGCGTCAGCGGCTGCTCTGGACCAGGCGGCGGCGGCCGCGGCCCGGTCCGCGCCTGCGACGCGGAGCACCCCGGGTAGCACGTGGGTCGGAGCGGAGACCACGTGGAAGCTCGAGCCGACGGACTCGAGCAGGGATCCGTCCGCGGAGGTGCGCACCGGGGTCATGGCTTCGACTCCCGACTGCACCTCCCACGAGATTGCCGTCAGGGCCGCTGTCGTGACACCAGGCCGGTCCAGGAGGTCGAGGAGGGCGGGCACGGAAAGGTCCAGTCCCCCGTCGACGACCACGAGCGGGTGCTCAACGGACTCCGCTGCGACCTCCGCGAGCCCCATCAGGGCTCTCGTGAGGTCCGTCTCATCGACCTGCGTGGCTGTGTCGACGCTGCACAGCGCGCGGACCGCTGCTGCCGCGGAACCGGGACGCCCGATCACGACGACCTGCCCGCCGGCACTCAGCCCATGGATCTCGCGAGCACTCGAGACTCCGACCGGATTCCCTGTCACGCGCCGGTGTCCAGGTCGGCGTTGTACCGTTCCAGGACGTCGTCCATGGGGCCGTCCATGACCAGAGAGCCCGACTTGAGGTAGAGCCCACGCGTGCTGAATCGCCGGAGGTCTGCCTCGGAGTGCGACACGAGGAACAAGGTCCGGCCGCTGGCGAGAAGTGCCTCCATGCGCTGGTAGCACTTCTCCCGGAACCCACGGTCACCGACGGCGAGCACCTCGTCGACGAGGACGATCGGCTCGTCGAGCGTGGTGATGACGGAGAACCCCAGCCGGACCTGCATGCCGGACGACAGGTGCCGATAGGGGGTGTCCAGGGCGTCGCGTACCTGGGGTCCGGCGAAGGAGACGATGTCGTCGAAGCGGTCGGCGACCTGCTCCCTGGAAAGCCCGTGAAGTCCCGCGGTGAGGTAGATGTTCTCCCGGGCCGACAGCTCGCCGAGGAAACCACCGGTGAGCTCGATCAGGGGGGCGACTCCACCGTCGACGCGAACGGAGCCTGTGTCCGGGAGCAGAACGCCCGCGATCATCTTGAGGAGCGTGCTCTTCCCGCCGCCGTTGGCCCCCACCAGGCCGACTGCTTCCCCGGGCTCGATGGCGAAGGAGACGTCCTTGAGGGCCCAGAAGGTCTGACGAGGAGCGCTGCTGCGTCCCTTGAAGACCATCTCCCGCAGTTGCATCTTTCGCCGACGGGAACGATAGAACTCGATCCCGAGCCGGTCGGCCGTGATGACCGGATGCATCTCAGATCTCCTTCAGTACCGCACGCTCGAGGCGTGCGAACGTCACGGCCCCCGCACCGAGCGTGACGAGGACGACGACGGCCGCCACACCGACCGCCGCCCAGTTCGTCTCGCCGGGGAAGAAGCCCGAGCGATACAGCTCGAGGATCCCGGTCATCGGGTTGAGCGTGAGGAGCTGACGCAGCGACCTGGGGGCCGAGGCCAGCCCGTAGATGACAGGAGTCAAGTAGAAGAAGAGCCGCAGAAAGATCCGCACGACCCTCTGGGTGTCGGTGACCAGTGCGGTAACCGGCGCGAGGAGCAGACCGACCCCGATGAGCAGAAGGAACTGAAGGACGAGGCCCAGGGGGAACAGCACCATGTCCCAGCTGACGTGCGCCTGTCCGACGAGCACGTAGTAGAGCGTGAAGCCCGCCAGGATCGGGAGGGACAGGACGAACTCGATCCCCTTGGCCACGACCACCTTGATGACCCACAGCTCACGCGGGAGGTTGGTGGACCGGACCAGCTTTGCTTCCTGCAGCAGGGCGCGGGAGGTCTCCGTGAGGGAGGCGCTGAACCATTGCCAGGCGAGGAGGCCGATGAGCAGGTAGAGGAAGTAGGGGTGCTCGGCGATGCGCCGGGCTTTGAAGATGTAGGTGAAGACCACGAAGTAGACGGCGGCCATGGCCAAGGGGTCGAGAATGGTCCACAGGTAGCCGAGGATGCTGCGCGCATAGCGCACCCGAAGGTCGCGGATGACAAGGGTCCAGAGCACGTTGCGTTTGGCGGCGATGGCCTTCAGCCTGTTCCCCAACATCGATCCTTCGTCGTCGCGGTGGCGCGGTCCACCGGCCGACCCGGATGTCCTTCGCGCCGACCGAGGATACGCCACCACTCAGCGTCCCCTTCGCCGCGGGATCCGGCCCACCCACGACCGCAATCCGGCCTCTCGGGCCGCCAGTCGGGCGACCCGGACCGTGGCTCGACGCGCGACCTGTGACCGGCTCGCCAGCTGGAGCTCGCGTTCCAAGCCGTAGACCGCCCAGTCGTCCCTGATCTTGTGGACCAGGCCGCGGTCGTCCACCGCCCACGGCCTCGGCCCCCGGCGACCTCGGACGGCTCGCACCAGGTCGTCGAGGCGACCTCGCCGGGCCAGCTCGACATACAGACGCAGGGTGGGAGGAAGAGAGGCGAGCCGGAGGGGGTCAAGGGACGGTGCCAGTGCATCGATGAAGGCGAGGTACTCCTGCCGGTAGGCCTCGTCGGCCTCCGGGAGGGCCGCCGTGTAGAGCGGCAGGTCGATGTTGAGGACCTTGTCGTCGTGGGCGGCACGCACCTCCGTGAGCCCGCGGGCCTCCAGGAAGGCGTCGACGGACGCGACCGCCTTCCGACGGTCGACGAGGTTCTGGAGCTCGAACCGACGCTGGGTGATGGACAGGCCCACGGTGCGGGCACGCCACGAGTACACGGGGTCGTGCACGATCCCGACGCGCCCTGCGAGGTGTGCGGCAGGAATCGTCAGCGGGATGTCCTCGTAGAGCACCCCCTCGGGAAACCGCAGACCGTGGTCGACGAGGAACGAGCGCCGGTAGACCTTGTTCCACGCCGTGGTGTCGTAGACGAGGCCGCGGTCCTCGGCAAGCGATGCCGTCCTGCCAAGCCCCTCCAGTGCCCGGGCGTGCAGCCCCGACGGCCAGGACCGGGTCCCGTCCGTCCTGAGGACCGCGCCGGTCACGAGGTCGAGGCCCTCGGCCAGGGCCAGCTCGAGCATCTCCGCGTATGCGGGCAGCAACTCGTCGTCACCGTCCACGAAGCCCACGTAGGTGGCTCGAGTCATGTCCAACCCCGCGTTGCGCGCCGCGCCGAGCCCGACATTGCGCTGGTGAAGCACAGTCCAGTCCGGACGCTCGGCAGCGAACTCGTCACAGATCCGCCCCGACCCGTCGGTGGAGCCATCATCGACCAGCACGACCTGGGTTCCGGCGGGTGCCTCACGGGCGACCGAGGCCAAGCACTCCCTGAGCCAGGGCTCGACGTCGTGCACTGCCACCACGAGTGCGAGGCTCGTGTCGGTCATTGGACGCGGTAGACGGTGAGGTTGTCGGAGCTGGCGGTGAAGACCGGCGTCCAGCTCGCCGGGAGGGTGGGGTACTTCTTCAGCCACGGAGCAAGCGCGAGCCGACAGAACGAGCAGGTCGCATCACGCGGGCTGAAGATCGCCACGTAGTCACCACTGCGGGGGTTGGCGTTCTTGCCGGTGAGGCTCTTGAACGTCGCGGTCCACCTCTTCTCGCCGCCCCAAGGTCCCCGTTCGTAGATGGGCATGATCCGCGCGCTCTCCCAGTCGGTCCAGACCCTGCCCTTCTTGACTCCGGACGACGTCATGAAGGTGCGCATCTCCTGCAGTGCCGTCGCCCCGTTGGGCGCGTAGACCGGGTCCTGGACGGCGCTGCGCCACATGGTCACGACCGGTCCGGCTGCGACGACCAGGGCGAGTGCAGCAGCCCCCAGCAACCGGAGCCGAGGAGCTCCGACCCGCGCCGTCAGCAGCGCGGCCAGCGTCGCGACCACCGACGCGGCCGCGATGGCGGCCGGTGGGAAGAAGGCGATCCAGTACCGCTGCACGTCCAGGCGGCCGGCTGGGTGCGAAGGCACGAAGAAGCCGCCGATGCCGACGAAGGTGAGGTAGGCGAGGACGAACCACGCGGACATCAGTTGCACCGCGCGGTTGCGGACCACGAATCCGACGAGGGCAAGCGCGCCGACTCCCAGCATCCACGGCCCCCCGGTGATGCCGCGCATGGTGTCGGGAATCACAGTCAGGTAGTACGAGCGTGCCCGGCCGACGAACTGCTTCTGGGCTGCGATGTCCGCTGGGTTCGTCGTCGCGGCGAGGTCCTGTCGCGTGAAGGTGTGGAGCTTCAGGAGCGGGTCTCCGTACGCCACAGCGCCGATGAGGATGTCGATCGCCGCCCAGCCGGCGATCGGGATCATGACCAGGGCCGCAGTCCTCAACAGCTGCTCGCGGCGCCACAGCACCAGCGCGATGATCGGCCACGTCAACATCGACGTCTCGCGGGTCTCGAAGCCCCAACCGAGGAAGAAGCCCACCGCCAACAGGACAGTGATGGGGGCTCGCGCACCCTCCACCATCCGCTGACGCGCCAGCAGGCTCAGGACCAGAGCCAGACAGAACAGGGCGGTGGACATCAGGTCGGGATACCCACGCGAGAGGTTCACGAAGACGATCGGGTTCGAGACCAGCAGGACGACGGCGAGCAGGCCTGCCACCCTTCCCCAGTGCCGCTGCGCGAGAAGGTAGACGGTCCCCGCCAACAGGCCAGAGGCAAGGATCGGCCAGAAGTAGTAGGTGATCTGTGCGTTGCGGAAGAGCAGGTAGAGAGGACCGATCGGGAGGATCATCCCGTAACGGGTGTAGCCGAGGGGTGCCCAGGTGTCGCTGGGGAACGACGCTGCGGCGCGGACGTAGTGCCAAGGGTCGGTCGGCACGATCTCGGTGCGGTAGACGATCCCCAAAGCCGAGACGACGAGGCCGACCAGCACGGCCACGACGTACTCGGTGCGGCTCCAGGGTGTCCCCCGTAGCGCATCACCGGGCTGATTCGCCGGCTCTCGTTCGGATGTCGTCTCGTGCCCGGCGCCGGCCTGGACGGACTGGGCGTTGGAGGTCACTCGTCTCCTCCCGGAGGGGCGTGGGGATGGTCCGCTTGCCGGTCCGCAGCGACCTCGTCGGGAGGCGCTGGCACCTCGGCCTCGGACGCTGCCACCCCGGCGTCCGACGCCCCGACCGTCGCCGACGGGATGCCACGCGTCGACCGTCGCCCCAGGGCCTGGCCGTCCGGGAGCCCGTCGGCTTGCACCGCCTCGGTGATGGCGATCATTCGGGCCAGGTCCAGGACCCGCTGGTCGGCCTCTCGCAGTCGGAAGTACAGGCCGAGCGTCGTCAGGGTGAAGACGACCACGAGGGCGTAGAGGATGAGGTCCGTACCTCGACCCACGCCGAGGGCGCGGGCGGCGATCATGGTGATGTCGGGGTCCATCACGGACGCCACGGCCAAGGCGAAGAGAGCCAGCGCAAGGATGCGGGTCCCCGCGCGCAGCTCCACCCGTCGTCGGTTCCGGAAGAAGCCCACGATGACCAGGAGGAAGCACACGATCAGGACGATCTTGATCGACTGCATCAGCGGTGCCCCCTCAACAACCTGTTGAGCATGATGTCAACTCCGATGTTGACCGAGTTGATGGACCGCTGCCCCTTGGACCGCGAGTAATCGGTGTAGTCGACGGTCACCGGGAACTCCGCATACGGAAGCTTGCTCTCGGCGATCCGCGCGAGAAACTCGCTGGCCCACGCCATGTCGGCCATCTTCATGTTGAGGACCTGAGCGAATTCACGGTTGAAGACCCGGAGCCCGTTGTGGGCATCGGTCAGGTTGATGCCCGTGGTGAGGCGCTCGAACCACCGTGCCGCCAGGAGGAGCAGACGGCGGCCCCGGGTCATGTTGTTGGCGGTTCCGAGGAATCGCGATCCCAGCAGCACGGCGACCTCGTGGGTGCGGATGTGCTCGACCATGGCGACGGCGTCGGAGACGCGGTGCTGGCCGTCTGCGTCGAACGTCAGGAAGTACCGGGCCCCATGGTCCAGGAGGGCGAAGTCGACCCCGGTCTGCAGGGCCCCCCCGGCCCCCATGTTGATCGGGTGCCGGACCAGCCGTGCCCTCGTGGCGACGATCTCCGCAGCAGAGGCGTCGACGCTGCCATCGTCCACCGCGACCACGTTCGGGAAGTGGACCAAGAGCTCCTCGAGCACGCCTCTGACGACGCGCGCCTCGTTGTAGGTGGGGACGATGACCCAGACGTCCTCGTTCGCCATGACCGCCTCTCGCTCAAGGCTCGCTGGGGAGCGGCCCTATCCCGTGTGCCGACCTCACTAGGCTGGTCTGTCGAACCCCACGGTGGCCCGGAGTTTACAGGACCAGGTCCGGCGCCCCCACCAACACGCAGTCCACCCATGGAGGAACGATGACGCCCACGCGCGCCTCGGTCGTGGTGCTCGGATTCGGCGACGAACCGGAGCTCGAGGCCTGCCTGGCGGCCATCGCCGAAGGGATCGACGACTCCGACGAGCTCGTGCTCGTCGACAACGGCGTGACCAATCCCCCGCTCCTGGACCGGACACTGCCTGCGGTCACCCGGGTCGTGGGCACCGGGTCGAACACCGGGTTCGCCGGGGGCTGTGAGCTCGGTGCCGCGGAGGCTTCGGGAGAGGTCCTCGTCTTCGTCAACTCGGACGCCGTGGTTCGTCAGGGCGCCGTCGATGCGCTGGTCCAGGCCGCTTCCGACCCCGGTGCCGGCATCGTGGGTGGGTGCCTGGTGCTCGCCGAGGAGCCCACCACCGTGAACTCGGTCGGCAATCCGTTGTCGTTCCTCGGCGTGACGTGGGCCGGCTCGCATGGTGACCCCGTCGCCGACCACCGACAGGGAGGTCCGGTTGCGGTCGCGACCGGGGGCCTCTTCGCCCTGCGTCGAGGTCTGTGGGACCAGCTGGGCGGCTTCGACGAGACGTACTTCGCCTACCACGAGGACACCGACCTCAGCCTGCGTGCCTGGCTCGTGGGCTCCAGGGTCGAGTTCCTGCCCCTGGCCGTCGCTGAACACCACTACGAGTTCTCGCGCAACCCGTCGAAGATGTACCTCATCGAGCGGAACCGTCTCATCACGCTCCTCACCGACTACCCGTCAGGGATCCTGCGACTCGTGCTCCCTGCGGTGGTCGTGACCGAGCCTGCCTTTCTCCTCCTCGCGCTCCTGCAGGGGTGGGGGCCGCAGAAACTGCGCTCCTGGTGGTGGCTCGCGACCCATGTCGCCTACCTGCGTCGCCGTCGACAGCGGGTGCAGGCGACCGTCCGAGTGCCGGACCGGCTGATCGCGCAGCTCATGCAGGGCACCATCAGCCCCCCGATGGTCAAGGCACCCCCAGGGATGTCCCTGGTCAACGCGGCGCTGACCCGGTACTGGCGCTGGTCGAAGAACCGCCTGATCCGAGGATGACGCGCTCAGCACTCCCGGCGCTGGGCTAGATTCGTCACCCATGCCCACCCCTCGCCCCTGTCCAGCGTGCCTGTCGTCCGAGAGCAGCACGAGTGTCTGTGTGCCGGAGATGATGTTCGGGCTCGCCGAGGAGTTCGAGTACGTGCAGTGCGACGCCTGCGCGACCCTGTACATCGCCCGGGTACCGCAGGACCTGGCTGACTACTACTCCACGAAGTACTACTCCTTCGACATGGACCCGGAAGCAGTCATGGGACGTCCCGGAGTGGCCCAGGCCGTCAGGGCGCTGGGGCGGTCCGTCATCTTCGGACGAGACCGGCTCGCGCCTCTGGCCCGGCGCATCCCTGTGCGCCAGCTCCACACGACCATCGCTCTGTTCGAGACCGTCCGCCTTGCTGGTCTGCCGCGAGGCCGGTCCTCAGCCGTGCTCGACGTCGGCTGCGGCTCGGGCGCCCTCGTGTACGCGCTGAGTCTCGTCGGGGTCCGCACGGTGCACGGCGTTGACCCCTTCAACGAGGGTGACCGCGAGTTCCGGACCGGGGCCTGCGTTCTGAGCCGCGGACTCGAGGAGGTCGAGGAGACCTACGACCTCATCATGCTGCACCACAGCCTGGAGCACGTGCCCGACCCCCGTGCGACCCTGGCGGCCGCCCGGACCCGCCTCCGTGAGGGCGGCCGCGTGCTGGTGCGCATGCCGACTGTGTCCAGCGAGGCGTGGGACCGTTACGGCAACTCATGGATGCAGCTCGACCCCCCGCGCCACCTCACGGTCTTCTCGCGCCCCGGGATGGAGATCGCGAGCACGGACGCGGGCCTCCGAGTCGTTGCCGAGGTCGACGACTCGACCAGCTTCCAGTTCTGGGCCAGCGAGCAGGCGCGCGCCGGCATTCCCCTCGCGGCAGGCAACTCGCACTTCCTCCACCCGGACAAGTCGTCTTTCACCGCAGCGCAGATCCGGGCTTGGGAGCGCGAGGCACAGGCCCTCAACGCCCAGCGTCGCGGCGACCAGGTCGCCTGGGTGCTCGAAGCGGCCTGATGCCGAGCCTCCGGCCCGTGGGCGGGTTCAGCGGCTCGGCCGGTTCGAGTCCTGTCGGGTGCGTGAGCGGTCGATGCGCCGGGCCCGTCGACACGTCTCGAGGAGGCTCCGAGCCATCATCGCCCGGGCCCGAAGGATCACGTCCAGCCGTCGCCACCCGAGCGGGGTCTGGTTGTCTCCGTGCAGTCGCCGGGCCACGGTGGCCTGCTCCAGGTGCAGGTTCTCGTGCAGGCAGTTGGCGACCAGGGCCAGCCACAGGTCGTGTGACTCCCTGAGCCAAGGTGGGAACGGCACCGCGGCAAGGAAGACGTCACGACGGAAGGCCATCGCGCAGCCGTGGTAGGGCCGAACGCCCACCATCACGGCCGCGATGTTGGCGGCGTACCGGGTGGAGTCGTGAGCCCTCAGCCGGAAGCGAGGTTGGGGATCCGGGTCCCCGAGGACCGCCACGCTGGTGGACACGAACGCGGCGTGCTGGAGGGCAGCCACCATCGCGTCCAGCCGCCCCGGCAGCCAGACGTCATCCTGGTCCGACAGGAAGAGGTACTTGCCCCTTGCTCGTTCCAACGCGCTCTCGAAGGTGCGCACGTACCCGCGATTGTGCACCTCGCGGAAGAGCCGGATTCGTGGGTCAGCGAAGCCAGCGACCACATCCGGGGTGGAATCGGGGCTCGCGTCGTCGACGACTACGAGCTCGTCGTGGGGGCCGAGCTGATCGAGAATGGACTCGATCTGCTCGGCGACGAACTGCGCTCCGCGGTAGGTGGCCATGCACACACTCACCCTGACGTCAGGCCGGGCCCCGGCCGTGCGAGCGGGTGCCGTCCTCGTCTCGGAGACGTCCGGGTCAGGCATCTGCCTCTCCTGCCGTGGGGGTCGAGAGTGTCACCACGCCCCGGGTGCGGTCCGCGCGCAACCCGGCCACGTGGATGAAGAGGCCCACGAGCGGCCCCAGGGTCAGACTGGCCGGAACCCGGACGTCCAGTGACCACGGCGCCGCCAACACCGCGATCGCCACCACGGTCGCGCTCGCCCATCCCGCCGCGTAGACACGGTGCCGACCCAGCCCGATGACACAGGCACCGGTGACCGTCAGCAGGGCCAGTAGCCCTGCACTCGCCGTGAGCCACGCGAGCACCCATCCGTCGACCGCATAGGCCGCACCCAGGACCAGCTGGAGGACCGTCGGGCCGAGCAGGTCGGCCAGCGCGGACGCCGCTGCGGTCGCGCCCAGCACGACGGCGACGATCGGGTAAATGGCTGTTATGCCCCGGTCCCGGTGCGCCATCACGTGCGTCAGGGCCACACCTTGGTACGCGTTGAGCGGGACCATGAGGGGTGCCCTCGTGAGCGAGATGGCCAGGAGGAGGCTGGCCGAGGTGAGGTACTCCTGCTGCGTCGACAGGAGCCGGATCAGGACCGGGAAGCCGACGACCAACAAGGCACTGGCGGAGCTGGCCGTCGCCGCGTGACCGAGGTTGGACACCAACCCGCGGAGGTCGACGTCCCCACGGGTCGACACCCCCCTCCGCACGCGTCGGAAGACGAGGAGGAGCAGCCAGGCGAACGCGGAGAGAGCGCTGGCCACAGCCAGCGTCGGCAGGGACGGAGCCACGAGCACCACGGCGAGCACGACCACGAGTCGGGTCACAGCGTCCAACCCGGTGATGGCGATGACGCCGGACCACCGACGACGCCCGGTGAGCACTCCTTGCAGGGACAACTGACCGGCGTACGCAACCGCTGCGGCGGCCACGACCCATGCCAGCCACGCATGCCTTGCGTCCAGGACGTGGGGTGCCCACCAGATCCCTGACGCGGCGATCACCAGCCCGATGAGGGCTGCGAGCCCGACAGCGCCCGGCACGACCCTCGCTCCGGTGGGCGAGCTGCGGTGGACCGCGCGAGTCGCTTCGCTGGAGAACCCGGTGACCACCCCGAACGCCCCGAACAACAGAGCCCAATAGGCAAGGAACAACGAGTTGTCGGCCGGCGACAGGCGGTGCGCTGCCAGGACGAGCACCACGTACGACACCACGGCCGAGGCCAACGAGGCCAGACCGACGCCGGCTGCGTGGCGCCGGCCGATGACGCGTGTCGCGGCCGGCTCAGCCATGGCCGGAGTCGGAGAGGAACCGGTCCACGAAGCGAGCCGCCGCGTGACCGTCCTCGAGCGAGGTGTACTTCGCGCGGAACGCGGCGTACCGCCGGGCTGACTGCGCTCGCAGGGCGTCGAGGTCGCGCAGGGCCGCCACGACCTCGACGGTCGTGGTGACGACCGGGCCGGGGGCCTCCTGCTCGAAGTCGCTGTAGAAGCCGCGCAGGTCGTCGCGGTAGCTCTCCAGGTCGTAGGCGAAGAAGATCATCGGTCGTCCGGTGTTGGCGAAGTCGAACATCACGGACGAGTAGTCGGTGACGAGAACGTCCGCCAGCAGGTACAGGTCGTTGATGTCGGGGTAGGCGGACACGTTGAGCGCGAAGTCGCCGAACATCGAGGCGTCCACCGAGGACTGGACCAGGTGGTGACCCCGGATCAGCAGGACGCTGTCGTCGCCGAACGCGCGGTGCAGCTGCTCGAGGTCGAGCTTCATCGTGAACTGGTAGCGACCGTGCGCGTCGTAGACGTTGTCCCGCCAGGTCGGCGCGTAGAGGATGACGCGCTTGTCCTCGGGGATGCCCAGACGGAGCCTCGCCGCGGCGGCCCTGGCCTCGCGCTCCTCGGGGCGGTGGAAGACGTCGTTGCGCGGGTAGCCGATCTCCAGCACGTCGCCGTCGAACCGGAAGGCGCGCCGGAAGATGTCGGTGGAGTACGCGTTGGGCGACACGAGCGCGTCCCACTTCTCGACCTCGCGGGCGAACTGCACCAGGTAGTTCTGGTTCGACATCTGGAGGTTCTCGATGTCGAAGCCGATCCGCTTCAGCGGCGTCCCGTGCCACGTCTGCCCGTAGTGGCTGCCCTGACGCTTGACGTAGTGCGGCGGCATCGAGTCGTTGCTGACGACCCACCGGGCCCGGCCCAGCGCCCGGTAGTAGTCGCGGGTCCCCACGAGCACGACGTCGGTGCCCTCGGGCACCTCCACGCTGTGGTCCGACACCGCCCACACCAGCCGGCGCGGGTCGCCCCGGCGGAGCAGCTCCTCGTAGATGGCCCGCGGGTTGTCCGAGTACTGCTTGCCCTTCCAGGCCTCGAAGAACACGATGTCCTCGAGCGGGAGCCGCCGGTGCACGCGGTAGTCGTAGCGGCGGGCGCGGCCCCGGCGGAGCGCGCCTCGGTCACGCATCGCCCCCTCGGCGTCGACGAGGATGCCGAGCTCGTGCCGTGACCCGGAGACCAGCTGGGCGGTGACACCCTCGACCTCGCCCGCGGCTCCGAGAGCCACCTCGGCACGGCCGCCCACGACGACCCGGCGGTCCCGCTGGCCCTCGTCGTCGAGCTCGGTGGAGACGCGCCACAGGCCGGGCACGAGCCAGCGCACCGCGGGGCTGCCGGGCGCTCCGCGCAGCGGCACGTCGGCGTGCCAGTGGGCGCCGTCCGTGACGACGGCCACGGTGTGTCGGACCCCAGACACGTGGACGAGGTTCAGGGCGCCGGTCGTGAGACCGACGACGCCACCCTCGAGCCGCAGCGCGTCCCGGGTCCACGCGAACCGCTCGAGGACGAGCGCAGGCCTCGACTCGAGCAGCCGGGCACGGTCCACGCCGTCCTGCCGCAGCGCCAGGCTGCGACCCTCGACGGCCAGGAACGTGTCCTCGGTGTCCGGGTGCAGGTCGAGCAGGAACTGGGGCTCGGCGTCCGCCGCCGCACCCGCGTCGGTGAGCCCGAGGAGCCACTCACGGTCCCCGAGCGAGGTGCTCTTCACCTCGAGGTCACGGACGTCGACGGTGGCGGTGCCCGAGGCGTGCGAGCCGGCCACCTGGGGCCCGGCCGCCTGGGGCCCGGCCGCCTGGGGCCCGGCCGCCTGGGGCCCGGCCGCCTGGGGCCCGGCCGCCTGCCCGGAGGTCGCCCCGACGCGAGAGCCGGCGGGGACCTCGATGGGCACGACGAGCCCGTGCAGCGAGTCGGTGCGGCGCAGGTACAGGGCTCGCCCGTCGAGCGACTGGTCGACCGCCGCGAGGGAGATCTCCACGGCCTCATGGCCTTCCTGGTGGACGCCGCGCACGCCCGTCACGACCGCCGGCACCCGGCGGACGTCGACCTGCAGCACCCGGTTGTCGTAGGACGGGACCGCGAGCGCGCCCGACGGCAAGAAGGCTCGGCGCGGGTGGCGTGCTGCCCGCTGGCCGGGGTTCCCCACGGTCGAGCCGCGGCGGGCCGCCCGCGCCGCGACCTGGGCGACGACCTCGTACCGGGCACTGGTGCGGCCGGGCGCCAGGTCCATCGCGGCAGCCGGGATGGTCACGAGGAAGCCGGCCGCGTCGTACGACACCGCGGCCCCGACCGTCAGGGCCGTGAGATCGGGCCGGCGCACGCGCCGGGCCCGCAGGCGATGCGGTGACCCGCCCCCACCGACCTCGCGGAGCCGGAAGCGACGCACCGCCGACAGGGCAGAGGCATAGGAGACGCGGTGGATGAAGGCGTGTCCGTCGAGGACGAGGTCGGAACCGCTCCAGGTCACTGACCGCAACCCGGTGCGCAGGGGCTGGGACCGAGTCACCTCGTAGATCCACGACGGGATCGCCAGTGCCGCGTCGGTGCGGTAGGGCAGGTCGGCGAACAGGCGCACGCCCTGGCGCACGAATCGACCCTTGTTCGCAGGGACCCGCTGGAACTCCTGGACCTCGAGCAGCTCGGGCAGGAGCCGCCGTCCGACCAGGTGGTACTGGAGCCGGCGTACCGGCGGCAGCTTGGCGAGCACGGCCGGGCTGACGCGGTCGAGGTAGCCGCCGACGAGGTCCAAGAACGCGCGCTGGAACTCCTCGTCGCCGTCGTGCAGCACGTCGAGGAACAGCGGGATGTCGACCGTGAGCACCTTCTGGTCGTGGGCCGCCTTGCCGGCCACCTCGTTGCGGGACTGCAGGAAGTCATCGACCGAGGTCACCGCATTCATCCGGTCCACGAGGTTGCGCATCTCGGTCCGTCGCTGGGTGATCGACTGCTCGGCAGTCTGCCGCTCGCGCCAGAGATAGACGGGGTCGGCCAGCACGTCGACGGACGAGGCGAGGAAGTGCGCGGGCAGGGTCACAGGGATGTCCTCGTAGAGGACCCCCTCGGGCGCCCGCAGGCCGTGCTCGAGCAGGAAATCCCGGCGGTACACCTTGTTCCAGGCGGTGGTGTCGTACACGAGCTCGGGCGTTGCGGTGATGTGGGTGCGCATCAGGGTGCGGCTGATCGCCCGGCTGTGCAGCGGCGAGGGGAAGGTGCTGGCGCCGTCGAAGCGCAGGACACCGCCGGAGACCAGGTCCGAGCCGCTCTCGAGCACGGCGTGCACCATGAGCTCGTAGGCGTCGCGCGGGACCAGGTCGTCGGAGTCGACGAACGCGACGTAGTCACCCGTCGACGCGTCGAAACCGATGTTCCGTGCCCTGCCCAGGCCGCCGTTCTCCACGTGCAGGACGCGCCACCCCTGCCGCCCTGCCGCCATCGCGTCGGCCAGCTGGCCCGACCCGTCCGTGGAGCCGTCATCGACCAGGACCACCTCGAGATCGGTGAAGGTCTGGTCTGCCAGCGACTCCAGGCACGCCCGAAGGTAGTCCCGGACGTTGTAGATCGGGACGATGACGCTCAGCAGGGGCATGCAGCAAGGGGCCTTCCGGGGGGTAACGCTGCCGGCAACCTGCCGACGGCACCGGCCGATCCTAGTTGACCGCCCTCAGGCGGCCGGTTCTGCGTCGATCCGCACGCGGCTCGTGAGGAAGCCCCATCCCCAGGCCAGGTGCATGGTCGGCAGCACCAGCGGCAGCCAGGCCCGGTCGCGCGGGTGCAGGCGGGGGTCGCGCACGGTGAGCCCCCCGACCGTGGTGAGGACGAGGTATGCCGCCGGCACCAGCCACAGGGGCCACCAGACGAAGCCGCCGGCGAGCCCCACGACGACGCCGACCAGGGCGGCGGGCGGGGCGAGGTAGCGAGCGTTGATCGTGCCGGTGTGCGTCCGGGCGACCACCCGGCGCCAGCGCCCGTAGTCGCGGTACTGGCGGGCCAGGGCACCGAGCGTGGGACGCGGCCGGTAGGCGACGCGCAGCCTGGGTGAGAACCAGACGAGGCCGCCGGCCTCGCGGATGCGGTGGTTGAGCTCCCAGTCCTGGGCCCGGGTGAACCGAGGGTCGTAGCCGCCCATCCGGCGCAGCCACTCGCGCCGGAAGACCCCGAGGTAGACCGTGTCCGCCGGACCGGCCTCACCGCCGGTGTGGAAGCGGGACGCCCCCACGCCGAGACGGGAGGTCATGGCGGCCGCCACGGCCCGCTCGAAGGAGGTGACACCTTCGGCATCCATGAGGCCGCCCACGTTGGCCGCCCCCGTGGAGGCGAGCAGCTCCACCGCCGTCCGCACGTAGTCGCCGTCAAGGACCCCGTGCCCGTCGACGCGGACCACCACGTCCACGTCGTCGAGCGCGGCGATGGCGGCGTTGAGCGCCTCCGGCGTGCGGCCGGAGGGGTTGGCGACCGTGCGCACCCTGGGGTCCGCCGCGACGATCTGCTCCGCGATGCGGTCGGTGTCGTCGTGGCTGGGGCCCAGCGCGAGGACGAGCCGGATCGGGCCGGGGTAGTCCTGCGCGAGGACGGCGTCGACCGCCTCCCTCAGGTGGCGCGCCTCGTTGAGGATCGGCATGACGACGCCGACGGGCCCGTCGGGGCCCGGGGGCTGGAGCGGGGCGGAGCCGGGAGCGGTGGGATCGGGGGGCGTGCTGCTCATGAGGCTGCCGAGCATACGGAGGAGAGGTCGCTCTCCGCCGCGTTGCCCGCAGCCTTCGCCGGGTCGAGGACCGCGGTGCCGTGGGTGCCACCGGGCGCGGACGCCTGGGAGCTGGTGCCCGCGGACGTGCGGTGCGGCTTGGCCACCGCGGCCGGCTTGGCCCGGGCACTGGCGCTCGAGGCGCTCTCGGAGGCGGCGATCGCCGACTGCACCGTCCTCGTGACCACCGCGGGGTCGTAGTCCCAGGGCTTGATGAGCGGGGGCACGAAGTTCACGCTGCGTATCTTCTGGGCCCGGGTCTGCAGGGCCAGGTCGGCGAAGCGGCCGAGCTCGGACGCCGGCAGGTCTGTCTGGATGAGGGTCGAGCTCGCCGCCGCGATCTTCTGGAACCGGGTGAGGACCGTCTGCGGGTCGAGCTGGTCCACCATGGCGGTCATGACGCAGCGCTGGCGGGCCATCCGCTCGTAGTTGGTGGAGCCCTGCCGCGAGCGGGCATACCAGAGCGCGTGCCAGCCGTCGAGGTGCTGGCGGCCCGGCTCGATCCAGCCCACGATCGGCGAGGTCCCGCCACCGATCGGCGTCCGGTACTTCACGGTCACGTCGAGGCCGCCGACGGCGTCGACCATCCTGCTGAAGCCCTTGAGGTCGACCATGACGTAGTACTGCACGTCGAGCCCGCTGAGCGCCTCGACCGCCTCGCGGGTCGCGACCAGTCCCGGGTCCCTGGTCCCGGCGGGGAACTCAGCCCGGTGCTCGTGGCCCCAGGTGTACAGGCCGTTGAGGAGGCACTGGTCCCCGCAGTTCCAGCCGCCCGGCATCAACCGGGCCATCGTCGACCCGGGGCGGAAGTCGATGTTCTCGGTGTCACGCGCGAAGCCGAAGGTCACCGCCCGCCCGGTCCTGCCGTCGACGCTGACCAGCTGGATGCTGTCGGGCCGGGTGCCGATCCGGTCCCCGCCGCTGTCCGCCCCGAGCAGCAGGATGTTGTAGCGCCCCTTGGACGGTGGCACCGCGTCCTTGCCGGTGAACAGCGAGTTCATCGCGTCGCGGCCGGCACCCACGGTGTTGGCGGCATACACGAGGCCACCGGAGGTGACGACGAGCAGCGCCGCCGTCACGAGCGTGAGCCAGCGGCGGGCGCGGATCACCATCGAGCTGGGACGGCCCAGGCGCCAGGCGTCGACGAAGAGCACCGCCCACCCGATGGCGTATGCCGTGAGCAGGGCCTGCAGGGTCGTGAGCACCCAGCTGTGGCCGAGCAGGCCGATGGCCGTGGACCGGCTGGCGAGCAGGAGCAGGCCGAGGGCGAGGACGAGGACGACCGCGACGAGCCACAGCCGCAGGGCCAACCGACCCAGGCGGCGGTTGCCGGCGACGAGCTGGGCGCTCCCCGGCACCAGCAGGGTGAGGAGCACGAGGGTGAACGCGCGGCGGCGGTGCATGCGGGGCCCGAGCACGTCGGCGTCCGCGAGGCTGCGGTCGCGGCGGCCCGCGAGTCGGACGTCGGGGTCTGCGTCCGGGGGCGCCACGAGGGTCCTGCTCATGGTGGACCAGTATCCGCGTGACCAGTGTGATTTGTGTGACCTGAGTGATGTTCCGAGTGTCGGCGCGTCGTGGGACTGCTGACCGGTTCGTCCCGGGTGCCCCTGCTCACATCGGACGACGCGTTTTGCCACTCCCAGCCACTCCCCCGACACTGGTCGGCATGTCCTCACGCACAGCCGGCCCCGACGACGCGCGCGCCATCCCCCAGCGTGGCGCCTCGGGCGGCGACCCCGACGACACCGGCGAGGTCTACACCGTCGACGTCCGTGGACGGCGGCGGTCGGGAGCCCGCCCGGCGGGCGGCTCTCCCCGCCCCGGCCGTGGCGCCGTGGGGCCCGAGGCGGCCGCGGCCCGGCCCGGGTCTGGCGGCCGGCGTCCCGCGCCGCCCGTCGAGCAGGACTGGGAGGACGACGGGCCGCGGCGCCGGCGCCGGGTGCCGGTCGTGCGCCTGGTCCTGCTGCTCGTGGCGGCGTGGCTGGCCTTCATGGTGTACACCCCGATCCACGCGTGGAACTCCGTCACCAGGGAGGACACCACCCCCGCAGGCACGCGGCCGGCCGCTGGGAAGGGCTTCAACTACCTACTCGTCGGGTCCGACAGCCGCGAGGGCCTGTCCAGCGCCCAGAAGAAGGAGTACGCGACCGGCAACGCGGTCGGCCGCCGCACGGACTCGATCATCCTGGTCCACACCTCGCAGAGCGGCGGCAAGCCGGTGCTCATCTCGATCCCGCGCGACTCCTACGTGCCGATCCCCGGCCACGGCAGCAACAAGATCAACGCCGCCTTCTCCTTCGGCGGCCCGAAGCTGCTCGTCCAGACGGTGGAGAACGTCACCGACCTGCACATCGACGGCTACGTCGAGATCGGCTTCGCCGGGTTCGCCGGCGTCGTCGACAGCGTGGGCGGGGTCAACATCTGCGTGCCGTTCCACATGAACGACAAGAAGGCCGGCATCAACCTGCAGAAGGGCTGCCAGCTCCTCGACGGACGCAACGCCCTCGGGTACGTCCGCGCGCGCTACTCCGACCCGCGCGGCGACATCGGCCGCGCCGAGCGCCAGCGGCAGTTCCTGGGCGCGATCATGAAGAAGGCGGCCACGCCCTCCACCGTGCTCGTGCCGACCCGCTACTGGAACTTCACCCACGCCGCCGCCCAGGGCCTCATCGTCGGCGACGACACCTCCATGCGGGACGCGAGCCGGGTCCTGCTGGCGATGCGGGCCGTGTCGCAGGACAAGGGCCTGAGCCTCGTCGTGCCGATCCAGAGCCTGAACTACCAGACCAACGCCGGCTCCTCGGTGAAGTGGAACACGGCCCGCGCCAAGGCCCTCTTCGCCGACCTGCGCGAGGACAAGCCGCTCGAGGCGCCACCGGCCGGCACCGACGGCAAGCCCTCCGCCGGCTGAGCCGGCGCACCGCGGCCTCGAGCGCCCACACGCCGACGCGGGCGAGGGGTGGAAGTCGTCGGTACCGCCGGATTCGGTTGCCCTCTCGCAATGGTTGCGTGGTAGAACGGGCCCCATGGACCGCACCTTCGGCAGCACAGGGCGAAGGGCCTCGCCATCCATCCCGAGTACCGATCTCTCAGGCGCGCGCTCAGGCGCCGCAGGGTGCAACGGGCCCGGCCGGTGGCCCCGGTGAGGGCGGCCGACGCCGCCAGGCTGGCCTATGGCGCGGTGCTGCTCCTGGCCCCGCGGGCTGCCACCCGGGTCGTGCCGGGGTCCCGCGCGGACGGACGGGCGGAGCTGGCGACCCGCCTCCTGGGGCTGGGGCAGGTCGTG
Organism: Phycicoccus ginsengisoli; assembly: GCF_054779295.1. NCBI lineage: Bacteria > Bacillati > Actinomycetota > Actinomycetes > Micrococcales > Intrasporangiaceae > Phycicoccus > Phycicoccus ginsengisoli. Next base: position 210,089 of record NZ_BAAGYN010000001.1, on the reverse strand, counting down.
CAGGCCGTGGTCCTCGCCCGCGACGACGGGGCGCAGGTGCGGCGGCTCGGCCGCTCGGTGGACCTGGTGCACGCCGGCGGCATGCTGGTGCTGGCGGCGTGGGCGCCCGGGTGGGGACGGGTCGCCCTGGCGGACGCGGCAGTCACGGCCCTGCTGGGCACCACCTCGGACGCCGCTCCCCGGCGGGCTCGACCGGGCCGCTCTCGGCCGGTTGCCCCGACGGACGACGTGCTCGACCTGCCTGCTCCACCCCACCCCCTCGGGGTCAGCCTGCCGGCCGACGACGGGTTGGACGGGGACCCCGTCACCCGGCGCCAGCGCAACGCCCGCCTCCAGCAGGCCGTCTACGACACCTATCTCGAGGCCGGGGGCGGTGAGGTGGACCACGTCCGCCGGGTGCTCGTCGACCAGGTCCGGGCAGCAGGGCTGGAGGCGCCACCCGCGGCCTGGCTGGACGCCGCCGCCTTCGAGGTGGCCGCCGGCAACGTCTACGTCGTCAGCGGCCCGGCCATGCGGGACGTCGGCCTCGAGCTGCCCCCGCACCGGCCGCTCTGACCGAGCCCTCCGTGGCCGGACCCGTCGGACCGGCCGGCCTGCCCGGGCCGGTCCGAACCGGGCCCGACTGGGCCGGGCCCGCTGAACGGGACCGCGGTGACCACGTCCCGCCGTCCCGTCCGGCACTCAGGTGGGCAACCCCAGCAGGTAGCCCTCCTCGCCCCGGGGCGGCTCCCCCGCCGCTTCGGCGAACGCCTCGAGGGCGCCGGCCAGCGACCGCCGACGAGCGTCCGACATGTTGGCCATCACGGCCAGGATGGACGCCCTCCGGTACGCCATGACGCGCTCCACGACGGCCCTGCCCTCCGGGGTCAGCTCCAGGGCGAGGTACCGCCGGTCGTCGGGGTTGTCGGTCCGCTCGAGCAGCCCTGCCACCACCAGTCGTTCCACGGTCCGGGTCGCGTTCGAGGGGTGCACCCCCAGCGCCGACGCCACCTCCCCCAGGTTCATCCGCCCGCGCGCCGCAGCCACCACCAGCACGCGCAGCTGCGTCACGGACACGAGGTCCTCGACCTCGGCGACCGACTCCGCTACCACCGCCATGAGGACCCGCGCGGCCCGCATGACCGCGTCCGCCTGCTGGTCCGGGTCGTCGACGCGTGCGCGGGGCGGGGTCATGGCCCGAGTATGCCAGTGGTTGCGAGCGCTCAACCATTGCGGTTGCTCAACGATCGCGCCCGTGTCATGGTGAAAAGCAGTTGCAACAACGCAATCGTTGCAGATCGCATCCTGCCACGAGGAGTCGCCATGCGAGCACCGTCCCACCGCCCCACTGCCGGGACCGTCCACGGAATCGACCGGTGGCTGCACGAGGTGCAGCACGGGCGTTTCGAGCGCGCCCTGTCCGCCCTGACGGCCGCCGGTGCCGTCGTCACGGCCGCGGAGATCTACTTCGAGCACGACAAGGCGAGCTTCGGGAACCCCTGGATGTGGTCCCCCGTGGCCCTCGGCCCGGTCGGGGCGGCTGCCGGCATCGCCGGGGTCCTCAGCCGGCGCGCGGCCAAGACCGCGCTGCCCATCGCGTCCGCCGCCATCGTGGCGAACGGCCTGCAGGGGACCTACCTGCACGCCCGCGGCGTCGCCCAGAAGCCGGGTGGGTGGCGCAACTGGCGCTACAACGTCGAGATGGGCCCGCCACTCATGGCCCCCCTGCTGGTCACCCTCGTGGGGGGCATGGGACTCCTCGCCGCAGTGCTGCGGAGAGAGGACTGATGGGCGGGCGCGACGAGGGCGCCCGAGGGCCGCGCGACCGGGGCCTGCGCCTGCCACTCGCCGCCGAGCACGGCGGTGGACGCTACCCGGGCTTCGACACGCTCGCGCAGGCACCGCACTGGGACGCGGCCACCACGGGCGTCGTGGCGCCTCGGGTGGGGATCCCACCCACCCTGCGGTTCTTCACCCCCCGCGAGGAGGGAGTGGCCTGTGCGCTCACCGACCAGCTGCTGGGGCAACGACGCGACCCGCGGGTCCCGGTGGTCGCCATGATCGACGAGCGGCTGGCCGAGGGCCAGGGCGACGGCTGGCACTACGCCGACATGCCGGAGGACGGCAAGGCTTGGCGGCAGAGCCTGCACGGCCTCGACCTCGACGCCGACGACGCCTTCGACACCGGCTTCGCGGAGCTCGGCTGGGACGACCAGGAGGCGACCCTGCGGGCGGTGCAGCACGCCACCGGCACCTGGCGCGGGCTGCCGGCCGGGTCGGTGTGGAGCCTGTGGACCCGCTACTCCGTGACCGCGTTCTACTCCCACCCGTGGGCATGGGACGAGATCGGGTTCGGCGGCCCGGCCTACCCGCGCGGGTACAAGCACCTCGGCGTGGGCGCCCTCGAGCCGTGGGAGGTCGCCGACGCCCGTCCCGGCCTCGACCCCGTCGACCGTGGGAGCGGGCGATGAAGGGACTGTCGACGCGCGCTGTCCGCGACCGCAACGAGTCCGCCTGGCTCGTGCCGGCGGACGGCCGGGACGTCAACCACCGGCTGCGGGCCGACATGCGGACCTTCGACGACGAGGACGAGGTCGACCTCCTCGTGGTCGGCTGCGGCGCAGGCGGCGCCACGCTGACGCAGCGGCTGGCCCGCAGGGGGTGGCGCGTGGTGGCGATGGACGCCGGGCCGTTCTGGGACCCCGAGCGCGACTGGGTCAGCGACGAGGCCGGCTCGCACCACCTGTACTGGAACGAGCCGAGGGTGATCTCCGGGGACGACCCGGTCCCCCTGGGCTCCAACAACTCCGGACGCGGCGTCGGCGGCTCGATGGTGCACTACGCCGGCTACACGCCCCGGTTCCACCCTAGCGACTTCCAGACCCTGACCCGGGACGGCGTCGGGGCCGACTGGCCGATCTCGTACCAGGACCTGCGCCCGTACTACGCGGACATCGAGGCCGAGCTGCCGGTCGCCGGGCAGGACTGGCCCTGGGGCGACCCGCACGGGTACCCCCACTCGGCGCACCCGGTGAGTGGCAACGGTGAGGTCTTCCAGCGCGGTGCCGAGGCGCTCGGCATACCCATTCGGGTCGGGCCGGTGGCGATCGCCAACGGCCGCTTCGGGCACCGCGCCCACTGCATCTACCGCGGCTTCTGCCTCCAGGGGTGCAAGGTGAACGCCAAGGCCTCGCCCCTCATCACCCATGTCCCCGACGCGCTCGCGCACGGCGCCGAGGTCCGCGCGGACTCCATGGTCACCGCGGTCGCGGTCGACGAGCGCACCGGCCGCGCCACCGGCGTGCACTACGTCCGGCGGGGACGGCAGCGCTTCCAGCGGGCGCGGGTCGTCGCGGTGGCCGGGTACTCCATCGAGACCCCGCGACTGCTGCTCAACTCCGCGTCCTCCCGCTTCCCCGACGGCCTGTGCAACGACTTCGACCAGGTCGGGCGCTACCTCATGGTGCAGGGCGCGCCGCAGACCGCGGGCCGCTTCGAGGACGAGATCCGGATGTGGAAGGGGCCGCCTCCGGAGGTCAGCACGGAGGAGTTCTACGAGACCGACCCGGCCAAGCCCTACCGGCGCGGGTTCTCCATCCAGACGGTCTCGCCGCTGCCCATCACCTGGGCCGAGCACGTCGCGGCGCAGGGGCACTTCGGCGACGACCTGCGGCGGTACCTCAGCGACTACCCGCACTGGGCCTGCCTGGGCGCACTGTGCGAGTTCCTCCCCCGCCCGGACAACCGGGTCACCCTCGCCGAGGAGAAGGACCGGCACGGGTTGCCGGTGGCGCACTTCTCCTACTCGCAGGGCGACAACGACCGCCTGCTCATGAAGGCGGCGCGCGAGGTGATGGAGTCGATCCTGCGCGCCGCCGGGGCCGACGAGGTCATCACGATCGACCGGTACGCGCACCTGGTCGGTGGTGCGCGGATGGCCGCCGACGAGGAGCACGGCGTGGTGGACGCGGCCTGCCGGACCTTCGCCGTGCCGAACCTCTACATCACCGACGGCAGCGTGCTGCCGACGCAGGGCAGCGCCAACCCGGCGCTCACCATCATGAGCGTGGCGGCGCGTGCCGCGGACCTGCTCGCGGCCGGCGCCCGTTCGGGGACGCCGTCATGAGCGCGGTCGGCGGCGTCGCCGGCTGGCTGGACGACCGCACGGGGGCTGCGAAGCCGGTGGGCCACCTGATGCGCAAGGTCTTCCCCGACCACTGGTCGTTCATGCTCGGCGAGATGGCGCTGTACTCGCTGGTCGTGCTCCTGGTGACGGGGACGTTCCTGACGGTCTGGTTCGTGCCCAGTGACGCACGGGTCGTCTACCACGGGTCCTACGTGCCGCTGGACGGGCTCACCGTCAGCGAGGCGTACCGCTCCACCGTCGACATGTCCTTCGACGTCCGCGGCGGGCTGCTCATCCGGCAGACCCACCACTGGGCCGCCCTCATGTTCGTCGTGTCCATCACCGTCCACATGATGCGGGTGTTCTTCACCGGCGCGTTCCGCAAGCCGCGTGAGCTGAACTGGGTGATCGGCCTGACCTTGTGGCTGCTCGCGCTCGTCGAGGGCTTCGCCGGCTACTCGCTCCCGGACGACCTGTTGTCGGGGACGGGCCTGCGCATCGCCGACGGGCTGATGCTGTCGATCCCCGTGATCGGCTCCTGGCTGGCCTTCGCCGTCTTCAACGGCCCCTTCCCCGGCGAGGACTTCATCCCGCGCCTGTACGCCGCGCACATCCTGCTCATCCCCGCGATCCTGGTCGGGCTGGCCCTGGCGCACGTGCTCATCGTCTTCGTACAGAAGCACACGCAGCTGCCCGGCCCGGGACGTACCAACCGCAACGTGGTCGGCTACCCGCTGATGCCGGTGTATGCCGCGAAGGCCGGCGGCTTCTTCTTCATCGTCTTCGGCGTCTGCGCCCTCATGGGCGGGCTCGTCACCATCAACCCGATCTGGATGTTCGGCCCCTACGACCCGACGGCCGCGTCCGCGGGGTCGCAGCCCGACTGGTACATGGGCTTCGCCGAGGGGGCGCTGCGGCTCATGCCCTCCTGGGAGTTCCAGGCGTTCGGCCACACGCTGAGCCTCAACGTGCTCCTACCGGGGGTGCTGCTCATCCCGACGCTCTACGTCGTCGCCGTGGCCTACCCGTTCCTGGAGCGGTGGGCGACGCACGCCGGTCCGCAGGAGCACCACCTCCTGGACCGGCCGAGGAACGCCGCCACCCGCACCGCGATCGGCGCGGGCGCCCTGACGTTCTACCTCTGCCTGTTCCTCGCCGGCGGCAACGACATCATCGCGATCAAGCTCCACCTGTCCATCGAGGCCATCACCTGGACCCTGCGGGTCGCCGTGTTCCTCGCCCCACCGGCCGTCGCCTGGGTCGCCTACCGCATCTGCCTGGGCCTGCAGCGTCGCGACCGGGGCGAGGTCGTCCACGGGGCCGAGACCGGCAGGCTCGTCCGGACGGCGGGCGGTGGCTTCTTCGAGCAGCACGAGCCACTCTCGGCGTACGAGCGCTGGGCCGCGATCTCGCACGAGCAGCCGCAGGTGGTCCTCGACGGTCACAGCGACGGCCGCGCCGTCGGGCCGTCCGTCACCGTGGGCTACCGCGCCCGAGCGGCGGCCGGCTCCCCCGTCGACGGCCACGACCTGCTCGACGGCCAGCCCGGGTGGACGGGCAGGCTGCGCCGCAGGGCCACCCGGCTGTACTTCTCGGACCAGGTGGCCCAGCCCGTACCGGCGGACCAGGAGGAGGCCTTCGAGCACTCGGCCCAGGAGCACGCCGTCCTGGCGCACGAACACGTCGGCGGCCCCAGCGACGGACGGCGCTGACACCTCCGGTGCGCTGGTCACCTCGTGGCCTGCCACCAGGGTGGCAGGCCACGGGGCGGGCGGCCAGCGGGCGGGCGGCCAGCGGGTCAGTAGGCCGAGCGCCCCCGGGCCAGCAGCTGGCGGGCCATCACGACGCGCTGGATCTGGTTGGTCCCCTCGTAGATCTGGGTGATCTTGGCGTCGCGCATCATCCGCTCGAGGGGGAAGTCGCGGACGTACCCCGCGCCCCCGAGCAGCTGGACCGCGTCCGTCGTGACCTCCATGGCGACGTCCGAGGCGTAGCACTTGGCGGCGGCGCCGAAGAAGGTGAGGTCCTGGTCGCTGCGCTCGGACCTGGCAGCCGCGGCATACACCATCTGGCGGGCTGCCTCGACCTTCATGGCCATGTCCGCGAGCATGAACTGCAGGCCCTGGAACTCGGCGAGGTGCTTGCCGAACTGCTTGCGCTCCTTGACGTACGCGACGGCGTGGTCGAGGGCACCCTGGGCGATGCCGACGGCCTGCGCGCCGATGGTGACGCGGGTGTGGTCGAGGGTCTCGAGCGCGATCTTGAGGCCGGCGCCGACCTCGCCCACGACCCGGTCGCCCGGGAGGCGGACGTTGTCGAGGTGCAGCTCGCGGGTGGGGCTGCCCTTGATGCCGAGCTTGCGCTCCTTCTCCCCGAAGGTGAACCCCTCGTCGGACTTCTCCACGACGAAGGCCGTGACGTTGGCCCCGCGCCGGCCCTCGGGGTCGGTGACCGCGAGCACGGTGTAGTAGTCGGAGACGCCGGCGTTGGTGATCCACGACTTCTGCCCGCTCAGGACCCACCCGTCACCGTCCTGGCGCGCGCGCGTCCGCATCGCCGCCGTGTCGGAGCCGGCCTCGCGCTCTGACAGTCCGTAGGAGAACGTCGAGCGGCCCTCGGCCACGGGCGGGAGGTACCGCTGCTTGACGTCCTCGCTCGCCGCGAGGATGAGCGGCATGGTGCCGAGCTTGTTGACGGCCGGGATCAGCGACGCGGACGCGTCGACCCGGGCGACCTCCTCGATGACGATGCAGGTCGCGAGCGCGTCGGCGCCGACGCCGCCGTACTCCTCGGCGATGTGCGGGGCGAAGAAGTCGCTCGCGACCAAGGCGTCGTGCGCCTCCTGCGGGTAGCGCGCCTCCTCGTCGACTGCGGCGGCGTAGGGCGCGATCTTGTCCTCGGCCACGGCGCGCACGGCCTCGCGCAGCGCCTCGTGGTCCTCGGAGATCCGGAAGAGGTCGAAGTTCGGGTTCCCACTCACAGTCGCTCAGGTTACCCGCTGGTATGCCGAGTCGGCACCGCTCCCCGCTGTGGTTCCCGCCACGCCCACCGGCCCGGGCGGCCCCGGCGGACCGGGCCGGTGGGCCTGCGGCTCAGAGCTCCTGCCGCAGGTGCCACAGGTGTCCGTGCTCCTCGTGGTCGAGCAGCTCGGGCATGACGTCGCGCTCGAACATCGCGATCCCGGTGGTGTCGTACGCAGCCTCGTAAAAGTAGCTGATGAGGTACCGCAAGCCGAGGCCCTCGAGCTCGCGCAGCCGCTCGACGAGCTGCTCGGCGGTCCCGACGCCGGGAGACCGGCGCAGCTCGCCCAGCCGGCGCTCGCGCTGGGCGTCCGGGACACCGGCGCCCTTCATGTGGTCGTCGAGCCAGGCCAGCCGGTCCTCTATCTCCCGCTCGTCGGCACCGATGACGATGTCGAGGTTGGTGGTGCGGGTGATCTCGGAGAAGTCCCGGCCGACCTCGTCGCACCGCCGGCGCAGCACCTCGGACTTGTGCTGGAAGTCCTCCGGCACCCCGGAGCCGAAGTTGGTGTAGTCGGCATACTGCGCGGCGATCCGCAGCGTCACCTTCTCGCCGCCGCCCGCGACCCACATCGGGATGTTGTTGGCCTTCGAGCCCGGCTGGGCCGTGCCCTGCAGGGGCAGCGGGCGGCACAGCGCGCCGTCGGTCGTCCAGTGCTTGCCGGCGAAGGTGGACGTCCCCTCGGTCCACATCTGGCGGAAGATCTGCACGCCCTCGTCGAGCCGGGCGAGCCGCTCACCCGCACCCGGGAACCCGTAGCCGTAGGCCTTCCACTCGTGCTCGTACCAGCCGGCGCCGATGCCCATCTCGAGCCGGCCCTCGGACACGACGTCGACGGTCGCCGCGACCTTCGCCAGGTAGGCCGGGTTCCGGTAGCTCATGCACGTGCACATCTGCCCGAGCCGCACCCGGCCGGTCACGCCGGCGAAGGCGGCCATCAGCGTCCACGCCTCGTGGGTGGCCTCCTCGCTGGGGACCGGCACGGTGTGGAAGTGGTCGTAGACCCAGATGGACGCCCAGTCCTCGTTGGCGTCGGCCCGGCGCGCCAGCCCGGCCATCACGCCCCAGTGCTGGCTCGGCTCGATCCCGACGAGGTCCATCTTCCAGCCCTGCGGGATGAACAGTCCGAACTTCATGGTGCTCCTCGGGGAGAGTTCTTGGGTGCGCCCCTCACCCTAGGACTGCACGGGGCCCCGCGCTGACCGACCCGTCGCTGCGGCCCTATGGGGCGCCATGGAGGCGGAGGACACCGTCATCCTCGACATAGGACTCCCCGGTTGTCGGACAGGTCCAGCGCCCCTGGTCGCCTCCCTCCAGGGGCACGCCGGCCCGTCCCACCCAGCGGATCCGACGTGCGGGGACCCCGGCCACGAGAGCGAAGTCGGGGACGTCATGGGTGACCACCGATCCCGCTGCCACCAGGGCCCAGCGGCCGATGGTCACCGGGGCGACGCACACCGATCGCGCGCCGATCGAGGCACCCTCACGACACACCACGCCCACGGCATCCCAGTCGTCCCCCGTCTTCAGCGACCCGTCGGGGTTGACGGCCCGGGGGAAGTAGTCGTTGGTGAACACCACGGCTGGTCCGACGAAGACACCGTCCTCGAGGACCGCGGGCTCGTACACGAGGGCGTGGTTCTGGAGCTTGCAGCGGTCTCCGATCCGCACCCCTGGACCTACGTAGGCGCCGCGACCGACGATGCAGTCGGCGCCCACCTCCGCCTCCTCACGCACCTGGGCGAGGTGCCAGACCAGGGTGTTCTCACCGATGCGGGCGCTGTCGGCGACGTCTGCCGAGTCGTGGATCATCGTCACGCCACGATGGTAGGCGGGGGGCTGCTTGCGACGGGGGCGAACCGTGTGATGCTGGAATGGTGAGCCTGAAGCACCAGAACGACCCCGACCTCATCCGTGAGCTCCTCATCGACCCCGGCACCTGGGCCGTCGTGGGGCTCTCGCCGAACCGCGACCGCCCGGCGTACGACGTGGCTCGCTGGCTCAAGATGGAGCTCGGCAAGGGCTTGGTCGCCGTGCACCCCGCGGCGCAGGAGGTCCACGACTCGCCCGCCTACGCCTCGCTCGGCGACATCCCCGACGGCACGGACCTCAAGGTGGTCGACTGCTTCGTGAACTCCGACCACGTGGGTGCGGTCGTCGACGAGGCCATCGCGCACCGGGAGCGGTTGCAGATCGACGCCGTGTGGATGCAGCTCGACGTGGTGGACGAGGCTGCCGCACGTCGTGCCCGACACGCCGGGCTGTCGGTGGTCATGGACACCTGCCCCCGCATCGAGTGGCGGACCGTGCGCTCGGCCGGGATGGCCCGCTGACGGCGGCCCCATGAGGCCCGGTGGGCTGGGGTGGCAGCACCCCTCAGCGGGCGGTGCGCTGCCGCAGGGCGGTCCCCTTGGCGTGGGCGGCGTCGCGCAGCGACGCCTGGAAGGCGGTCATCCGCTCGCGCAGCCCCTCGGCATACGCACCCTCGCCGGCGGCCAGCACCCGCACGGCGAGCAGACCGGCGTTGCGGGCCCCGCCGATCGAGACGGTGGCGACGGGCACGCCCGCGGGCATCTGGACGATCGACAGCAGCGAGTCCATGCCGTCGAGGTGCTTGAGCGGCACCGGCACGCCGATGACCGGCAGCGGCGTGATGGCGGCGAGCATCCCGGGCAGGTGGGCGGCTCCCCCGGCCCCGGCGATGACGAGGCGCAGTCCACGCCCGGCGGCCTGCTGCCCGTAGGCGATCATCTCGTCGGGCATGCGGTGCGCGGAGACGACGTCGGCCTCGTAGGGCACGCCGAACTCCTCGAGCGCCAGCGCCGCCTGCTCCATGACCGGCCAGTCGCTGTCGCTGCCCATGACGAGGCCGACGAGCGGCCGGGTGGCGGTGGCGTCGCTCATTCGGTGACCACTCCCGTGAGGTAGTCGGCGGCGTGCTGGGCGCGCTCGCGCAGGTCGGCGAGGTCGGTGCCGCTGACGTTGACGTGACCGATCTTGCGACCGGGCCGGACGGACTTGCCGTAGAGGTGCACCTTGAGCCCGGGGTCGCGGGCCATGACGTGCCGGTATGCCGGGTAGAGCTCGGGGTACTCGCCGCCGAGCACGTTGGCCATCACGGTCCACGACGCCCGAGGCGCCGGCGAGCCGAGCGGGAGGTCGAGCACGGCCCGCAGGTGCTGCTCGAACTGCCCGGTCACCGCGCCGTCCATCGACCAGTGGCCGGAGTTGTGCGGGCGCATGGCCAGCTCGTTGACGACGTACTCGGGTGTGCCGGTCTCGGGGTCGCGCACCTCGAACATCTCCACGGCGAAGACCCCGGTGACGCCGAGGTCCTCCGCGATGCGCAGCGCCGCCTCCGTCGCCACCGCCGCCAGGTGCGGGTCGAGGTCGGGCGCCGGGGCGAGCACCTCGGTGCAGATCCCGTCGGTCTGGACCGTCTCGACGACCGGCCACGCAGCGGCCTGGTCGGACGGGCTGCGGGCGACCAGGACGGCGAGCTCGCGCACGAAGTCGACCTTCTCCTCCAGCAGCAGGCCGTCGCGCATCGGTCCGCTGCCCTGCGCGGCGTCGGTCTCGGCCTGCGCCAGCCAGTCGGCCAGCTCCCCGGTGGAGCCGACGACGCGCACGCCCTTGCCGTCGTACCCGCCCCGGGGTGTCTTGGCGACGATCGGCCAGCCGACCTGCTCGGCGAACGTCTCGACGTCGGAGACGGTCCGGGCCTGCGCCCACGCCGGGCAGGCGACGTCGATCTCGGTCAGCCGGTGACGCATCGCCAGCTTGTCCTGGGCGAAGACGAGGGCGGCGGGGCTGGGGTGCAGGGGGACGCCGCGCTCCTCCAGCGCCTCGAGGACCTCCGGCGGCACGTGCTCGTGGTCGAAGGTGACCACGTCGCACCCCTCGGCGAAGGCGAGCACCGCGTCGACGTCGGTGTGCGACCCCACCGGGGCGGACGGGATCACCTGCGCGGCGGCCGCATCCGGCGCCTCGGCGAGGACCGACAGGGAGACGGCGAGCTCGGCGGCCGGTCCCGCACACATGCGCGCGAGCTGGCCGCCACCGATGACGCCGACCACGGGGAAGCCGCCGGGGGCGCGCTGGGGGGAGGTCACGCGGCGAGGATATCGAGGCGGCCGGACCGGGTGGTCTCGCGCCTCCCACGTGGACCGGTCCTGCGCCGACCGGCGGCACCCGGGCCCACCGGCGGCTCCTGCGCCGACCGGCGGCCGGGCACAGGTCGCACCGGTACCCTGCTGCGGTGGCCCACACCCCTGTCCTCGACCGCGCACGCGGTGCCATCGGGGTGCTCTACCGCGAGATGATCAAGTTCGGCGTCGTGGGTGCCGTCTCGTTCGTCGTCGACGTGGGCCTCATGAACGTGCTGCGGCACACCGTCATGGAGGACAAGCCGACCGGCGCCAAGGTCGTCTCGGCCTCGGTCGCCACCGCGGTGGCGTGGATCGGCAACCGGACCTGGACCTTCCGCCACCGCCGCAACCGGCCGGCGCACCACGAGGCCGGCCTGTTCTTCCTCACCAACGGCGTCGCCCTGCTCATCGGCGCCGGCTGCATCGCCCTGTCCCACTACGGGTTCGGCCTGAAGTCGCTGGCCGCGGACAACGTCGCGAACGTCATCGGCATCGCCCTGGGGACGCTGTTCCGGTTCTGGGCCTACCGGCAGTTCGTCTTCCGCCGCGAGCCGCTCGTCGACACCTCCCCCCTCGCCGACCACCGCTGAGTGGACGGGCCCCGCGCCTCTCGGGCCGCCCCTCAGGCCGGGCTGGCGGTCACGCCGGGCACCCCTTCCCGGCAAAACGGCAGTTGCTGACGTGAAACGGCAGTTCTGGAGTGCCGTCTCATGCCCGCAACTGCCGTTTTGCAGGGACGACCCGCCGGGAGGGACGGATGCCGGGAGGCACGTCTGCCGGGGCGCACGTGTGCCCGGGCAGCCGCCGGTCTGGACGCCGCGGCTGAGCAGGGGTGCCGTCAGGCGGCGTCGGACTCGCTGAGGAAGAGCGCGAAGATCGCGGGCTGGGCCTGGATCAGCTCGAGCCGGCCACCGTTGGACTCCGCGAGGTCGCGGGCGAGTGCCAGCCCCAGGCCGGTGCCCGTCGTGGTGACCGACCGCTCGAAGATGTGCGGCGCGATCGTCGAGGGCACGCCCTCGCCCTGGTCGCTGACCTCGACCACCACCGACGGGCCGCTCCGCCGGGCATGGACGTCCACGGTGCCCCGACCGTGGGCGAGCGCGTTCTCCAGCAGGGTCGACAGCACCTGGGACAGGTCGACCGGCTTGGCCTGGACGACGAGCCCGCGCTCGCCGTGGACGTGCACGCTGCGCCGGGCCTGCTCGAAGGCCGGCTGCCACTCGCGCTGCAGCGCCGCGATGACCGAGTCGAGCGACACGGTGGCCTTCGGCTCGTCACCGCCACGTCGGGTCCGAGCCATGAGGTCGTCGACCACCCGGGTCAGCCGCTCCACCTGGGCGATGGCGATGTTCGCCTCCTCCTGCACGACCTCGAGGTCGTCGGTCACCGAGATCTCCTCGAGCCGCATGAGCAGCGCGGTCAGCGGGGTCCGCAGCTGGTGCGAGGCGTCGGCCGCGAAGTCGCGCTCGGAGGCCAGCGACTTGGTGAGCCGCTGGGCGCTGCGGGAGAGCACCTGCGACACCTGGTCGAGCTCGGCGATGCCCGAGTGCAGCGGCTGGATCCGCGACTCACCCGCCCCGAGCCGCTCGGCCCGGTCCGCCAGGGCGCGCATCGGCTGGGAGAGGTGGTGCGCCTGGCGGATGGCGACGAGGACCCCGGCGGCGAGCGCGAGGACCGCCAGGGCGAGGACGACCCCCGCCAGTCGCATCGAGGTCTGCGACGGGGTGCCCTCGGCCAGCCAGCGGCCGACGACGCCCCGGCCCTCCCCGACAGTGGCGTTCCAGATCGCGAAACCGACCGGGGCCATCGTGATGACGATCGCGAGCCCGACGGCGAGGACGGTCGAGCGGATCAGCTGGTGGCGCATGGGGCGGGGTCAGACGTCGTCGCGCTCGAACCTGAACCCGACACCGCGCACGGTGGCGATGTAGCGCGGCTGCGCGGCGTCGTCGCCGAGCTTGCGGCGCAGCACGGAGATGTGCATGTCGAGGGTCTTGGTCGACCCGAACCACGCGGTCTCCCAGATCTCCCGCATGAGCTGCTCGCGCGAGACGACCTTGCCCTGCTCGCGGACGAGCACCCGCAGCAGGTCGAACTCCTTGGCGGTGAGCTGCAGCTCCTCGTCCTTGAACCAGGCGCGCCGGCCCTCGGGGTCGATGCGCACCAGCTCGTTCGCGCTCGGGGCGTCCGCCGGGTTGCGGCGCATGAGCGCCCGCACGCGCGCCAGCAGCTCGGCCAGCCGGAACGGCTTGGTCACGTAGTCGTCGGCGCCGGCGTCGAGGCCGACCACCGTGTCCACCTCGTCGGCCCGGGCCGTGAGGATGAGCACCGGGACGGTGCGGCCCTCGGCGCGGATCCGGCGGCAGACCTCGAGGCCGTCGACGTACGGGAGGCCCAGGTCGAGGACGACGAGGTCGGGGTTGTCCGCGGAGGCCTCGAGCGCTGCCCGTCCGTCGGCGCGCACGTCGACGTCGTAGCCCTCCCGGCGCAGCGCGCGGGCGAGCGGCTCGGAGATGGCGGGGTCGTCCTCAGCGAGGAGCACTCGGGTCATGGGGGTGATCGTAGGCAAAGCGACGCGTCTTCAGCGACCGGGCCACTGCGGTCGGCGTTTCTCGTTGAACGCGGCCACTCCTTCGGCCCGGTCGCCGGAGAAGGCAGTGGCGGCCCACAGGTCGTCCTCGATCCGCAGTCCGGCGTCCAGGTCGGTGTCGAAACCGCGCCGCATGGCCGCCTTGGCGTTGCGCACCCCGACGGGCGAGTTGCCGGCGACCACGGTCGCGAGCTCGAGGGCGCGGTCCCGGGCCGTGCCCGCGGGGACGACCTCGTCCACGGCCCCGAGCTCGTGCGCCTGGCGGGCGGTGAAGCGCTCGGCCGTGAAGACCATCCGCGCGGCCCGGCTCCAGCCCACCCGCCGGGTGAGGAGCTGCGTACCCCCGCCGCCGGGGATGACCCCGACCGACACCTCCGGCAGGCCGACGACCGCCTCCTCGCCGCACACGACCAGGTCGCAGGACAGCGCGATCTCGAAGCCGCCGCCCAGGGCGTACCCGTCGACCGCCGCCACCACCGGGACGGGCAGGTCGAGGACGCCCCGGTATGCCGCCTGCGCCAGCGGGCGCTGGGCGCGCAGCTGCTCGTCGGTGAAGGAGTTGCGCTCCTTGAGGTCGGCCCCGACGCAGAACGCCCTCGGGTGGGTCGAGCTGACGACGACGGCCCGCACCGAGCGGTCGCCGGCGACCTCGCGGGTGGCGCGGCCGAGGGCGTGCGCCATCTCGGTGGAGACGGCGTTCATCGCCTCGGGTCGGTCGAGCACGAGCTCGGCGACGTGCCCGTCCTCCCCGTGCCGCTCGATCCGCACCAGCTCGCTCGTCATGGGGTCGTTCCTCTCGTGGGGGAGCTCAGGTCGAGGTCGGCCAGGACCGACGCGCGCCCGCCAGCCGCCCGGCGCAGGGCGCTGGGCGTGACCGGGCCGATCCCGCGCAGGACGCGGCGGCGCTGAGCCGTGGTCTCGAAGCCGGACAGGCTGGCCAGCGCCCGCGCCAAGGCGTCGTCGACGAGGACGCCGCCGCCGGGGGTCACGCTCGTGAGCCGGCTGGCCCGGTTGACGGTGGTGCCGAAGACGTCCCCGAGGCGCGAGAGCACCGGCCCGAAGGCCATCCCCACCCGCACGTCCGGCAGCAGCTCGTCCTCGCCCATGAGGTCGACGAGGTCGAGCGCGATGGCCGCGGCCGGGGAGGGCTCGATGTGCACGAAGAGCACTTCGTCGCCGACAGTCTTGATCACTCGTCCCCCGTGCGCGGTGACGACGTCCGTGGCCAGGGCCTCGAACCGCTGCACCATCACCGCCAGCTGCCGCTCGGTCATCCGGCGCACCAGCGAGGTGAAGTTGACGAGGTCGGCGAACCCCACGACCCGCACCACCCCCTCGGACGACGACTGCGGGTCCGCGTCGGCGAGCATGCGCGAGATCGCGGCGGTGAGGTGGCGCCGCCACGCGTAGACGAGCAGCGGCTCGAGCTCGTCGGCCATGTCGACGAGCTTGAGCGCCGACGCGCGGGCGGCCGCGAGGTCGGGCACGGCGCGGGCGTCCGCCTCGTCGAGAGCGGCCTCGGTGTCAGGGGCGGCGAGCGCCTCGGCCATGAGCTGGGTCTGCCAGACCGCGAGCCGGTCGGCGGTGCGCGCGAAGGCGCGGGTCATGGCCAGCGCGGTCGCCTCGTCGAGCTCCTGGTCGCGCACGAGGCGGGCGACCGCCTTGAGCGCCATGAGGTCGGCCTCGGTGAACATGGCGTCCTCGTCCTCCACGATGGGGAACCCGAGGGCGTGCCAGAACTTGCGTGCCGACAGCAGGGACACCTCGGCCCCACGGCTGACGTCGCGCCGGCCCATCGTCGCCGGTCGGCCCAGCAGCCGGGCCTCGAGGTCGTCGGGGCTGAGCCCCGCCAGGTCCTCGGGCCGCACGATGCGGTGTCGACCGGCGTCCGTCACGCCGCCACCCTAGCCAGCGGCGGACCGCACGTGGACCACGTCTCCGGCCGCCACGGCATACTCCCCCGACGGACCGCGCACGACGAGGCGGCCCTCGGCGTCCACCCCGGCCGCCCGCACCCGCCGCACGTCACCGCCCGAGACGTGCACCTCGACGTCGCGGTCGATGGTCACGCAGGCGCTCCGGTAGGCCGCGTGCACCTGGGTGCGCTGCTGCGGACCGCCGCGCAGCAGGCCGTACCAGTGGTCGAGGCGGGTGAGGACGGCGACGACGAGGTCCTCGCGGCGCACGTCCTCGGCGCCCGCGAGGCGCAACGAGGTGGCGGTCTCCACGGGCAGCTCCTCGCGGGACTGGTCCACGTTGACGCCCAGCCCCACGACGACACCGGTCGGCTGCAGCTCGCAGAGGATGCCGCAGACCTTGCGCTCACCGTCCGCGGGCAGGAGGACGTCGTTGGGCCACTTGAGCGCGGCCTCGAGGCCGGTCACCTCGGCCACGGCGTCCCGGACGGTCAGGCCGGCGACGAGCGGCATCCACCCCCGGTCCGTCTCCGGTGCCGGCAGCAGGACGGACATCGTCACGGAAGTGCGGGCCGGCGTCTCCCAGGTGCGCCCCAGCCGTCCGCGCCCGGCCTGCTGGTGGTCCGTCAGGACGACGTGGAAGGGGCGGGCGAGCCGCGCCGCCTCGGCGTTCGTCGAGCCGAGCGCCGGGTGCACGTCGACCCCGGTCCACGGCCTCCCGGACGTGACCAACGCCTCGTGCAATGCCTCACTGTCGAGCGGTCCGCGCATGAGGGCAAGGCTAGGCTCGCCGCCATGGCCTCGACCACCGATCCCCTCGACAGCTTCACCACGACGGGCGGCACGGACGTCCCGGACGACATCGACATCCACTCCACGGCCGGCAAGCTCAAGGACCTCAAGCGCAGGGTCGCCGAGGTCGCGCACGCCGGGTCGCAGCGGGCGGTCGAGAAGCAGCACGCGCGGGGCAAGAAGACGGCGCGCGAGCGGCTCGACATGCTGCTCGACGAGGGGTCGTTCGTCGAGATGGACAAGTACGCGCGGCACCGCTCGACCGCGTTCGGGCAGGACCAGGACCGGCCGTACGGCGACGGCGTCGTCACCGGCTACGGCACGGTCGACGGGCGCACGGTCGCGGTGTTCGCGCAGGACTTCACGGTGTTCGGCGGGTCCCTCGGCGAGGTCTTCGGCGAGAAGATCTGCAAGGTCATGGACTTCGCGATGAAGGTCGGTTGCCCCGTCATCGGGCTCAACGACTCCGGCGGCGCGCGCATCCAGGAGGGCGTGGTCAGCCTCGGGCTCTACGGCGAGATCTTCCGCCGCAACGTGCACGCCTCCGGGGTCATCCCGCAGATCTCGCTCGTCATGGGCCCGTGCGCCGGCGGCGCGGTCTACTCCCCCGCCGTCACCGACTTCACCGTGATGGTCGACCAGACCTCGCACATGTTCATCACCGGTCCCGAGGTCATCAAGACGGTCACGGGTGAGGACGTGTCGTTCGAGGACCTCGGCGGCGCGAAGGCCCACAACACCCGCTCCGGTGTGGCGCACTACATGGGCAGTGACGAGCAGGACGCCATCGACTATGTCAAGGCGCTCATCTCCTACCTGCCCAGCAACAACCTCGAGGACCCACCCGCCTTCGAGGAGGAGGCCGACCTCACCGTCACCGACCACGACCTTGAGCTCGACACCCTCATCCCCGACAGCGCCAACCAGCCGTACGACATGAAGACGGTCATCGACCACGTGCTCGACGACGGCGAGTTCCTCGAGGTGCACCCGCTGTTCGCGCCGAACATCGTCTGCGGGTTCGGGCGCGTCGAGGGCCGCTCCGTGGGGGTGGTGGCCAACCAGCCGATGCAGTTCGCCGGCACCCTCGACATCGACGCCTCCGAGAAGGCCGCCCGGTTCGTGCGGACCTGCGACGCGTTCAACATCCCGGTGCTCACCTTCGTCGACGTCCCCGGCTTCCTGCCGGGCACCGACCAGGAGTGGGACGGCATCATCCGCCGTGGCGCCAAGCTCATCTACGCGTATGCCGAGGCGACCGTCCCGCTCGTCACGGTCATCACCCGCAAGGCCTACGGCGGCGCGTACGACGTCATGGGCTCCAAGCACCTCGGTGCCGACATCAACCTCGCCTGGCCCACCGCGCAGATCGCGGTGATGGGCGCCCAGGGCGCGGTCAACATCCTCTACCGCCGCCAGCTCGCAGCCGCGGCCGAGGCCGGGGAGAACGTCGACGAGGTGCGCCAGCGGTTCATCACCGAGTACGAAGACACCCTGGCCAACCCCTACGTCGCGGCCGAGCGCGGGTACGTCGACACGGTGATCACGCCGAGCAACACCCGGCTGAACGTCATCAAGGCGCTGCGGGCGCTGCGCACCAAGCGCGAGACGCTGCCGCCCAAGAAGCACGGGAACATCCCGCTGTGAGCCGCCAGGAGGGCGACGACCCGGGGCAGGACGGCACCGCGGGGACGTGCGACCCGACCACGGACCGGCCGCCGCTGCGGCTGGTGCGGGGCGACGCGACCCCGGAGGAGGTCGCCGCCCTGCTCGCGGTGCTGTCCGCGGCCGCTGGTGCCGACGACCCGGCGCCGGCGCCGCGGCCGGTGTCGCAGTGGGCCTCGCGCGAGCGTGCGGTGCGCCGCCCTGCGGCCCCCGGACCGGGCGCCTGGCGGGCGTCCGGCTGGCCCCGGTAGGCCACCCGCCCCCCCACCTGCACTAGTCCCAACGCCCCCGCGGCCGCCTGGGCCGTTCGGCCGGTATCCGCCGCGAGGTTAGGTCCTCACCGGACCCCGACCTACCGTGGAAGCCAGTCCCCACCAGCCAGGGTGGGGCGGTCCGCCCGGTCGCCGAGCCCCGACACCCGTGCGGATGGCAAGAGATTCTTGCCGAGAGTGTCGGGGACGGAGAACCCAGCAGGGCGGGAGCGGTACGAGCGCTTCCTCGGGGTGAAGCCGCTGGCAGCAGCCACGGCCGGGCAGTTCGGTAGCCCGAACCCGACAGGTCACTCTTCGCAGGCGGTCCGAAGATTGGCCACCCTCCATGTCCCTGCCCAGCTCCCTTCGCCGTGCCCTGCCCACCTCCTGGGCGCCCTACCTGTTCGCCCTCCTCCTCGGTCTCGGGCTCGTCGTCAGCCCCGCCGCCACCCCGAAGGCGCACGCCGCGGTCTCGCTCGGGACCGTCTCCTCCGCCGCCCGTGTCGCCGCCGCCCAGGTCGGAGTCCCGTACCGGTACGGAGGCACCAGCCCGCGCACCGGGTTCGACTGCTCGGGCCTGACGCTCTACGCCTACGCCCGCGCCGGCAAGCTGCTGCCCCGGACGGCCCAGCAGCAGTATGCCGCCGCCACCCGGATCAGCCGCAGCAGCGCCCGGCCGGGTGACCTCGTGTTCTTCCACAGCGGGCGGACGATCTACCACGTGGCCGTGTACGCCGGTGCCGGCTACATCTGGCACGCACCGAAGCCGGGCAAGCGGGTCGCCAAGGTGCGGCTGTGGACGAGCGCGGTCACCTACGGCCGCGTCCGCTGACCCGCCTCAGGCGTCGAGCTCGACGCCCGCCGGGGTGCGCCGCTCGACCATGTCGCGCAGCTCGGCGGCCTCGGTCTCGACGAGGCAGCCCGAGTCCAGGACCCGCCGGGCCGCGTCGAGGTCGCCCATGAAGGCCCGGAACGTCACCGGCACCGTGATGTCGTGCTCGGGCCGCGAGCTCACCACGACCGGGTCACCGCTGCGGATCGTGCCGGGCACCACCACCGAGAGGTAGGCACCGGTGCGGCCCCGCGCGGCGAACCGCTTGGCCCAGCCCCGCTCACCCATGCGCGCGGTGAACGTGGCGCAGGGGATCCGGGGCCCGCAGACCTCGAGCACGACCTCCTCGCCGACGGCCCAGACCTCGCCCACGAGGGCCCCGTCGACGTCGAGGCCGGTCGTGGTGAGGTTCTCGCCGAACATGCCGTTCGGCAGGTCCCGCCCCAGCTCCGCAGCCCACCAGTCCAGCTCCTCGCGGGCGAAGGCGTAGACGGCCTGGCTGTCCCCGCCGTGGTGCCTGGTGTCGCCGAGGAAGTCCCCGACCAGGCCGCTGCCGAGGCCACCGTGCTTGGGGCCGGGGGCCCGCACCCGGGCCGCGTCGACCGGTGCCTTGCCGATGCCGGTGACCCCGACGTTCTTCGCGGTGCTGGGCTCGGGCGCGCCGAGGTTGAGGGACAGGACCGAGGCGCTCATGCCGCCACCCTACGAGCCGAGCGCGGCGGAATCGCCCGGTTATTGCCGATGCCTCCCCCTGACGGCTGGTATACGTTCCCGACTTGTGACGACCGACACCACTCCACGCCCTCCGACCGACATCGACCGCATCGCCGACGAGTACCTGGCGGCCGAGGTGGCCCTCAGCCCGATCACCGCGACGTACCTCGGCATCCCGGGTCACGAGGAGGAGCTGGACGACTTCTCGCCGGCCGGCCACCAGGCGCACGCCGACCTGCGCCGCGAGACCCTGTCCCGCCTGGAGGCGGCGGCGCCCGTCGACGACATCGACCGGGTCACGCTCGCCGCCATGCGCGAGCGGCTCGGGCTGGCCGAGGAGACGCACGCCGCGGGCCTGGACGAGATGGCGCTCAACGTCATCGCCTCTCCCCTGCAGGAGATCCGCGGCTGCTTCGACCTCATGGCGACGGCCACGGACGAGGACTGGGGGGTGCTGAGCCGGCGGATGACGAAGATCCCCGCCGCGCTGGAGCAGTGGAAGGAGAGCCTGCTCGCCGCCGCCGACAAGGGGAACGTGGCGCCGCGCCGCCAGGTCGAGGCCTGCATCCAGCAGTGCGCCGACCTGACTGCCGACGACGGCTACTTCGCGACGCTCGTCGCGGGGGCGCGGCTGTCGGGCGGTGACGACGACGGCGACCTCTCGGAGGGGGCCACCACGGCACTCACCGAGGCGACGCGGGCGGCGTCCGCGGCCTACGGGGAGCTCGGCACCTGGCTGCGCGAGAACCTGCTCGACCGGGCGCCGGAGGCGGACGCGTGCGGGCGCGAGCGCTACCAGCTGCTGTCGCGCTCGTTCCTCGGGGCCACGGTCGACCTCGAGGAGACCTACCGCTGGGGGCAGGAGGAGGTCGCCCGCATCACCGCCCAGATGGAGCAGGTGGCCGAGCAGATCAAGCCCGGCGCCACCGTCAAGGAGGCCATCGCCGCGCTCGACGCCGACCCGGCCTACCAGCTGCACGGCACCGACGCGCTCAAGGCGTGGATGCAGGAGCGCGCCGACGAGGTGATCGCCAACCTCGCCGACACGCACTTCGACATCCCCGACCCGGTCCGCACGATCGATTGCCTCATCGCCCCGACCCAGACGGGCGGCATCTACTACACCGGGCCGTCGGAGGACTTCTCCCGGCCGGGCCGCATGTGGTGGTCGGTGCCCAAGGGCGTCACCGAGTTCGGCACCTGGAAGGAGCTCACGACCGTCTACCACGAGGGCGTCCCGGGCCACCACCTCCAGGTCGCCCAGACGGTGTTCCGCTCCGAGCTGCTCAACTCCTGGCGGCGGATGGCCGCGTGGACCTCCGGGCACGGCGAGGGCTGGGCGCTGTATGCCGAGCGGCTCATGGACGAGCTCGGGTACATGGACGACCCCGGCAACCTGATGGGCCTGCTCGACAGCCAGTCGCTGCGCGCGGCCCGGGTCGTCATCGACATCGGCGTGCACTGCGGGTTCGAGGCGCCGCAGGAGGTCGGTGGCGGAGAGTGGACCTACGACAAGGCGTGGCAGTACCTCACCGCGCACGCCAACCAGGGCGAGGCGTGGCTGCGGTTCGAGCTCGACCGCTACCTCGGCTGGCCGGGCCAGGCGCCCTCGTACAAGATCGGCGAGCGGCTCTGGATGCAGCTGCGCGACCAGGTCCGCGAGCGCGAGGGCGAGGCGTTCTCGCTCAAGGACTTCCACCGCCGCGCGCTCGACATCGGGGGCGTCGGCCTCGACACCCTGCGGGAGGCCGTGCTCGGCGAGCTGTGAGGCCACGGCGGTCAAGGCCGGTCGAGCCCCTAGGGTCCGCACGGGCCGCCCGAGCCGGTCGGCCCGTGCGGGTCAGGCGTCGTCGCGCATCCGGAGGTCGCCGTAGGTGCGCCGCGCCCCGTCCAGGGCGCTGACGTACGCAGACCGTTCGTACTCCGTGGCGTCCGTGCCGAGCGGTACGGCCAGGAGACCGCGCAGGTCCTCGACCGAGGCGAAACCCTTGCGCACCATCCAGTCCTCGAGCCCGGCGAGCAGGGTCGCGGCGTACGCCTCCCCGTGCCGCAGCAGGGCGGAGGCCGTCATGACGACGTCCGCGCCGGCGAGCAGGTACTTCACCACGTCCTCGCCGGTCTCCACCCCCGTCGTCGCGGCCAGCGAGCCGCGCACGCGGCGGCGCAGGATCGCGATCCAGGTGCGCGGCAGCCGTGCCTCCTCCGGTCTCGACAGGGAGAGGTGGGGGTGCACGGAGATCGTCTCGAGGTCGACGTCGGGCGGCAGGAACCGGTTGAACAGCACCAGGCCGGCGGCCCCGGCGTCGTCCAGCCGCAGGGCCATCTGGCCGACCGAGCTGAAGTGCGGGCTGAGCTTCACCGCCACGGGGACGGACACGACGTCGCGGACGGCCTGGAGGATCTCGACGTGCCAGTCCTCGACGTCACGGCCAGAGAGGTGCGGGTCCCCGGGGACGAGGTAGACGTTGAGCTCGATCGCCGCCGCCCCGGCGTCCTGCAGCGACGCGGCGAAGCGGGCCCACCCACCCGGGCTCGAGCCGTTGAGGCTGGCGACGACCGGCACCCCCAGGGCGCCGGCCGCACCGACCGCGCGCTCCACGAGGTGCAGGTAGTGGGCGCCCTCGCCGGGAGACCCGGCCCGGCTGGGGAAGTACGACAGGGCCTCCCCGAACGACTCGTCGTGCGGTTCGGTGACCCGCAGGTCGTGCAGCTGCTCCTGCCGCACCTGCTCCTCGAACAGCGACGGCAGCACCACGGCACCGACTCCCGCACCAGCGAGAGCCCGCACACCCTCCGCGGTCTGCGAGAGCGGGGAGGCGGAGGCGACGAGCGGGTTGCGCAGGCCCAGCCCGAGGTAGCGCGTCCCGAGGTCGGTCACCTGGTCCTCCTGGCGTCGGCGGCGAAGGCCGCCGGGCCACGCGTCGCCATCTCCTCGTACGTGGCCCAGCGCCGGTCCACCGCCTCCTGGGCGAGCCCGAGCAGGCGCTCCGCCTCGGCCGGGTCGGAGTTGCGCAGCAGGCGGTAGCGCAGCTCGCGGTAGACATAGTCCGCCAACGGGATTCGTGGCCTCGGCGAGTCGAGCTGGAACGGGTTGCGACCGTGGTCCCGCGCCACCGGGTCGTAGCGCACCAGCGGCCAGTGGCCACTGGCGACGGCGCGGTACTGCTGGTCGAGCCCGTCCTTCATGTCGATGCCGTGGGCGATGCAGTGGCTGTAGGCGATGACCAGCGACGGCCCGTCGTAGGCCTCGGCCTCTCTGAAGGCCGTGAGGGTCTGCTGCGGGTCGGCGCCCATCGCGACCCGGGCGACGTACACGTTGCCGTAGGCGATCGCCTGCAGGGCGAGGTCCTTCTTGGCCGCGGTCTTCCCCGCCGCCGCGAACTTCGCCACGGCGCCGAGCGGCGTCGCCTTGGAGGACTGCCCGCCGGTGTTGGAGTACACCTCGGTGTCGAGGACGAGGACGTTGACGTCCAGACCGCTGGCGAGCACGTGGTCGAGCCCCCCGGAGCCGATGTCGTAGGCCCACCCGTCACCCCCGACGATCCACAGGCTGCGCCGCAGCAGGTGGTCCGCGACGCTGCGCAGGTCCGCCACCGCCGGTCCGTCGAGGTCGGTCAGGCGGCCCAGCAGCTCGGCCACCCGGTCGCGCTGGGCGACCAGCTCGTGCTCGCGGACCTGCGGGGCGGTCAGGATCGCGTCGACCAGGTCCGTGCCGACCTGGTCACGGAGCTCGGCCAGCCGCTCGCGCGCCAGCCGCGTGTGCAGGTCCGCGGCGAGCCGCATGCCCAGCCCGAACTCCGCGTTGTCCTCGAACAGCGAGTTCGACCAGGCGGGTCCGCGCCCGGCGGCGTTCTTCGTCCAGGGGGTCGTCGGCAGGTTGCCGCCGTAGATCGAGGAGCAGCCGGTCGCGTTGGCCACCATCGCCCGCTCGCCGAAGAGCTGGGTGAGGAGCTTGAGGTACGGCGTCTCACCGCAGCCGGCGCACGCTCCCGAGAACTCGAACAGCGGCTGGAGGAACTGCGTCCCGCGCACCGTGCCGAAGTCGACGCGGGCCCGGTCGTTGACCTCCAGCGTCTCGAAGAAGGCGATGTTCTCGCGCTCGACGTCGAACCGCTCGGCGGCCGGGGTGAGGTTGATCGCCTTGCGGTCCGGCCTCCCGACCGGGCTGACCGGGCACGCCTCGACACACAGCGAGCAGCCCGTGCAGTCCTCCGCGTAGACCTGCAGCGTGTACCGCGTCGACGGCAGCCCCACCGCATCGAGCGGCGCCGACGCGAAGCCGGCAGGCGCGCCGGCGAGGTCCTGCTCGTCGTAGTACTTCGAGCGGATGACGCTGTGCGGGCACACGAACGAGCAGGTGCCGCACTGGATGCAGGTGTCGGGGTCCCACTGCGCGACCAGGTCGGAGATGCGCCGCTTCTCGTAGGCCGTGGTGCCGCTGGGGAAGGTGCCGTCCACCGGCAGCGCGCTCACGGGGAGGGCCTCGCCGCGGCCCGCCATCATCGCGCCCGTCACCTCCCGCACGAACGGTGGTGCCGTCGCCGGGACGGCGGACGCGGACACCCGCCGGGAGGTCACCGCCGCCGGCACCGGCACCCGGTGCAGGGCGGCGAGGGCGGCGTCCACGGCTTCCTCGTTCCGGCGGACCAGCGCGGTGCCACGCTTCCAGTAGGTCCGCTGGATGGCGGCCTTCACCTGCTCGACGGCCCGCTCACGCGGCAGCACACCGGAGATCGCGAAGAAGCACGTCTGCAGCACCGTGTTCGTGCGGCCCGGCAGGCCGCACTCGCGCGCGACGCGGTCGGCGTCGATCGTGAAGAGCCGAAGGCCCTTGTCGATGACCTGCTGCTGCACGCTCGCGGGTAGGGCGTCCCAGAGCTCATCGGGTGGCTGCGGGGCGTTGAGCAGCAGGGTGGCACCGTCAGCCGCCCGGTCGAGGACGTCGACCTTCTCGAGCAGCCCGAGGTGGTGGCAGCCGACGAAACCGGCCCGGTGCACGAGGTAGGGCGCCCGGATGGGGCGCGGCCCGAAGCGCAGGTGCGAGACGGTCTGCCCGCCGGACTTCTTGGAGTCGTAGACGAAGTAGCCCTGGGCGTACAGGTGCGGATCGGCGCCGAGGATCTTGATCGTGTTCTTGTTGGCCCCGACGGTGCCGTCGGAGCCCAGGCCGAAGAAGACCGCGCGCACCGTGGCCGGGTCCTCGATGTCGAGGTCGGGGTCCCACGGCAGGCTGCTGCCGGTGACGTCGTCGACGATGCCGACCGTGAACCTCGGCCGCGGCTCCGGCCTGCCGAGCTCGTCGAACACCCCCACGACCATGCCCGGCGTGAGCTCCTTGGACGACAGGCCGTAGCGGCCACCCACGACCCGCGGCAGGGTGGCGCGCCGGCCGCTCCCGTGGGCGTCGGCCAGTGCTGCCACGACGTCGAGGTGGAGCGGCTCCCCCGCCGAGCCCGGCTCCTTGGTGCGGTCCAGTACCCCCACCGTGCGGACGGAGGCCGGGAGCGCCGCCACGACCTGCTCGGCGGGGAAGGGCCGGTACAGCCGCACCTGCAGCACGCCGACGCGCTCCCCCCTCGCGACGAGGTGGGCCACCGTCTCCCGGACGGTCTGCGCTCCAGACCCCATGACGACGACGACCCGCTCGGCCTCGGGGTGCCCGGCATACTCCACCAGGCGGTAGGCCCGCCCGCAGCGCTCGGCGAGCTCGTCCATGACCGACTGCACGATGGAGGGCGTCCGGGCGTAGAACGGGTTCACCGTCTCGCGGGCCTGGAAGTAGACGTCGGGGTTCTGCGCGGTGCCGCGCACGAAGGGCCGCTCGGGGCTGAGGGCCCGCAGCCGGTGCTGGCGGACGAGCTCCTCCGGCACCAGCGCGCGCAGCACGTCGTCCGGCAGCAGCTCGACGGTCGCCAGCTCGTGGGAGGTGCGGAAGCCGTCGAAGAAGTGGACGAAGGGCACCCGCGAGCGCAGCGTCGCCGCGTGCGCGACGAGGGCGAGGTCGTGCGCCTCCTGCACCGACGCCGACGCCAGGAGTGCGAAGCCGGTCTGGCGCACCGCCATCACGTCGGAGTGGTCGCCGAAGATCGACAGGCCCTGGGCCGCGAGGGCCCTGGCGGCCACGTGGAAGACGGTCGAGGTCAGCTCGCCGGCGATCCGGTACATGTTGGGCACCATGAGCAGCAGGCCCTGCGACGCGGTGAAGGTGGTGCTCAGCGCCCCTCCCTGCAGCGCGCCGTGGAGGGCCCCGGCGGCCCCGCCTTCGCTCTGCATCTCCATGACGGTGGGCACGCTGCCCCAGATGTTGGGCCGGTCGCGCGAGGCCCACTCGTCGGCGAGCTCGGCCATGGCCGAGGACGGTGTGATCGGGTAGATGGCGCACAGCTCGCTCAGCCGGTAGGCCACCCCCACCGCGGCCTCGTTGCCGTCGACGGTCGCCCGCACGTCAGATCCCCCCACCGAGGGGGTCCGGCTCCGCGGCGACCGGCTCGGCCACCATCTCGATGGCGTGCACCGGGCACTGCCGGTAGCAGGTGCCGCAGCCGGTGCAGGCGGTGTAGTCGAAGCGGTACCGGTGGCCGGCGCCGAGCTTGACGACCGCGTCCTCCGGGCAGGCGCCGAGGCAGCCGTCGCACTCGAAGCAGTTGCCGCACGACAGGCACCGCCCCGCCTCGTAGGCGGCCTCCTCCGGCGTCAGCCCGGCGGTCACCTCGACGAACGCGTGCACCCGCTCGGCGGGGTCGAGCTCGGCCTGCTCGCGCCGGCCGTGGTCCCCGAAGTACCAGAGGTTGAGCTTCCCGAAGTCGGCCGGCGGGTGCTTCGGCTGCGGCGCGTGCTGCTTGCCGGCGAGCCAGGCGTCGATGCTGCGGGCGGCCCTCTTGCCGTGGCCCACGCCGACGGTCACGGTCCGCTCGCTCGGCACGGCGTCGCCGCCGGCGAACACGCCGGGCGCTCCGGTCATGAGCGTGACGGGGTCCACCCGCACGGTGTCGCCGTCGAGCCGCACCCCGGGAACCGAGCGCAGGAACCCGGTGTCGCTCTCCTGGCCGACCGCGAGGATCACGGTGTCGGCGGCGAGCTTCTCGAACTGGCCCGTCCCGTGGGGCCGGCCGTTCTCGTCGAGGGCCTGGACCTCCACGGTGAGCTCGTGCTCGTTCATCGAGCTGATGGTCCGCAGCCAGGTGATGCGGATGCCCTCGCGCTCGGCGTCGGCCGCCTCCTCCTCGTGGGCCGGCATCTGCTCCCGGGTGCGCCGGTAGACGATCACGGTGTCGTCGGCACCGAGCCGGCGGGCCACCCGGGCGGCATCCATGGCGGTGTTGCCGCCGCCGTAGACGGCCACGTGGCGGCTGGCCAGCGAGCCCTGCTCGCCGGACTCGACACCCCGCAGGAACGAGACGGCGTCGATCACCCGGCTGGCGTCCTCGTTGGGGATGTCCACCCGCTTGGACAGGTGCGCTCCCACCGCCGCGAACACCGCGTCGAACCCACCGTCGTGCATCTCGGCGGCGAGGTCGGTGACCCGGTGGTCCTGCTCGAAGACCACGCCCAGGGCGGCGATCCGCGCGATCTCGGCGTCGAGCACGGCACGCGGCAGCCGGTAGGAGGGGATGCCGTAGCGCATCATCCCGCCGGGTTCCGGTCCGTTGTCCCGGACCACCACCTCGTGCCCCAGGCGGGCGAGGTGGTACGCCGCGCTGAGGCCGCTGGGTCCGGAGCCCACGACGAGCACCCGCCGGGAGCTGGGCCGCGGCGGCGGCGGGTCGAACCGCCAGCCGGACTCGATCGCCAGGTCGCCGAGGAACCGTTCGACCCCGTGGATGGAGACCGCGTCGTCGAGCTCGACGCGGTTGCACGCGCCCTCGCACGGGTGGTAGCAGACGCGACCGTGCACCGCCGGGAGGGGGTTGTCGGTGGTGAGGAGCCGCCACGCGTCCTCGTGCCGTCCCGCCCGCACCAGCGCCAGCCACCCCTGGATGTTCTCCCCCGCCGGGCACCCCGCGTTGCAGGGCGGCAGCAGGTCCACGTAGACCGGCCGCTGGGAACGCTGTGGGCCGGCTCGCAGCCGCCCCAGCCCCAGGGGGGCCAGGGGCGTCAGGTCCGGGTCGTCGGGTCCCATGTCCACCTCCGTCGCGTCCGATGCTCACGGCGCGAGGGCAGTCGGGACAGGGCCCTTGGTCACGGTCGCCGGTCACTGCGCCGCCCGGGGTCGTCGCGCGTGGCGCCGGGGCGGCAGGGCCGGTGCAGCAGCGCGGACGGCCTCGCTCCCGTGAGACGGGAGTCGGCGGGGCACCCCGGCGGGTGCGAGGATTCCCCCCGTGGAAGCAGCTACGGCGATCGTCGCCATCGTCGCCGCGGTCATCCTCGTCGCCGGGCTCGCCCAGCGGTTCGGGTTCCTGGCACCCCTGGCGCTGCTGGTCGTGGGCGTGGGGATCAGCTTCGTCCCCGCCGTCCCTCAGCCGGCGCTGAGCTCCGAGCTCGTCCTCGTGGGCCTGCTTCCCCCGCTGCTGTATGCCGCGGCGATCCGTACGTCGCTCGTGGACTTCCGGGCCAACGCCAGCCCGATCCTCGCGCTGTCCGTGGGGCTCGTGCTGTTCACGGCCCTGGGCGTGGGCCTCGTGACCTGGTGGGCGCTGGGGGTCCCGTTCGTGGTCGCCTTCGCCCTCGGAGCCGTCGTGGCCCCACCCGACGCGGTGGCCGCGACGGCGGTGGCGCGCCGGATCGGCCTGCCGCGCCGGATCGTGACGATCCTCGAGGGCGAGTCGCTGCTCAACGACGCCACCGCGCTGGTGTCGCTGCGGACCGCCGCGGCCGCGATCGTGGCAGTCGGGAGCGTCACGTTCGCCTCCACCGCCGTCGACTTCGGGCTGGCGGTGGTCCTCGGCGTCGGCGTCGGCGCGGTCGTCGCCATGGCCGTGGCGTTCGTGCGGCGCAAGGTCACCGACCCGGTGATCGACACGTCGCTGTCGTTCATCGTCCCCTACCTCGCCTACCTCCCGGCCGAGCACTTCCACGGGTCCGGCGTCCTGGCCGTCGTCGTCGCCGGCCTCGTCCTCGGGCACAAGTCGCCCGTGGTGCAGAACGCCTCGTCCAGGCTGAGCGAGCGGATCAACTGGCGGACCATCCAGTTCATCCTCGAGAACGTCGTCTTCCTCGTGCTCGGCATGCAGATGCGCCGCCTCGTCGAGGACGCCCTCCGCTCGGGGGTGGGCCTGGGCCGGCTCATCGGGATCTGCACCCTGGTGGTCGTGACCGTGGTGGTGCTGCGGCCGCTCTACGTCTTCCCGTTCAAGTGGGTCGAGTCCCGGCTCAAGGGTGGCGGAGCGCAGTTCAGGCCCTCCAGCAGCGCCGTCATCTCGTGGGCGGGCATGCGCGGCGTCGTCACCCTCGCGGCGGCCTTCACCCTCCCGGAGCAGACACCCGAGCGGCCGGTCCTCGTGCTTGCCGCCATGTCCGTCACGGTGGGCACGCTGCTCCTGCAGGGCCTCACGCTGCCGTGGCTCGCCCGGCGGCTCGGCGTCCGTGGACCCGACCCCCGCGAGGACGCCCTGCAGGAGGCCACCATCCTGCAGGCCTCCGTGGCCGCCGGCCTCAAGGCCCTCGAGGAGCACGACGAGGCGGACGAGGGCACCATCGAACAGCTGCGGCGCCGGGCCGAGAACCGCACCAACATCGTCTGGGAGCGGCTCGGGCAGGGCCGGGAGGACGCGAGCGAGACGCCCAGCGCGGCATACCGCCGGCTGCGCATGCACATGCTCACCGCGGAGCGCGAGGAGCTGCTCAGGATCCGCGACGCGGGCAACGCCGACCAGGAGATCCTCACCCACGTCCTGGCCCAGCTCGACCTCGAGGAGTCGATGCTCGACCGGATCGAGGAGCGCTCGGACGAGCTGCGCGCGGACCCGCTGCTGCCACCGGAGCGCGCGGTCGACGAGTGCGAGCACCTCGCGGCCCACCACGACCGGTTCGTGCCGCCGCTGACCCCCCACGGCTGCCAGGAGTGCCTCGAGCTCGGCGACACCTGGGTCCACCTGCGGCTGTGCCTCGACTGCGGGCACGTGGGCTGCTGCGACTCCTCGCCCAACAAGCACGCGAACAAGCACTTCGAGGAGACCGGGCACCCGGTGATGCGCAGCTTCGAGCCGGGTGAGGCGTGGCGGTGGTGCTTCGTCGACGAGCAGGTCGGCTGAGCGCCGGTACGGCACCGGCTAGGTTGGGCCCGTGACCGTGCACCTCGTCCTCGCCTCCGCCTCCCCCGCCCGCAAGAAGCTCCTGTTCGCGGCCGGGGTCGAGGCCAGCATCGTCGTCAGCGAGGTCGACGAGGACGCTGTCGTCCGGGACGCCCGCCACATCCACGGCGACGAGCTGGAGGCCGAGGACGTCGCCCTCCTGCTGGCACGCGCCAAGGCCGAGGACGTCGCGGCCCAGGTCGACGGTGCCCTCGTCCTCGGCTGCGACTCCGTGCTCGAGCTCGACGGGGAGATCCACGGCAAGCCCGCGTCGGTCGCGGAGGCCGTCTCGCGCTGGTCGCGGATGAGCGGCCGCTCCGGGGTGCTGCACACCGGGCACTGGGTCGTCGACACCCGAGACGACGACGAGGGCGGCACGGGCGCGACGCTCGGTGCCACCGCGGCGACGACCGTCCACTTCGCCCGGGTCGACGAGGAGGAGGTCGAGGCGTACGTCGCCACGGGCGAGCCGCTGCGGGTCGCCGGCGCGTTCACCCTCGACGGCCTGGGGGCGCCCTACGTGGCCGGCATCGAGGGCGACCCGAGCAACGTGGTCGGGCTGTCCCTGCCGCTGCTGCGCGAGCTGCTCGCCGAGGTCGGCGTGCCGTGGCGCGAGCTGCGCGCCGCCGCCTTCCGGGGCGCCCAGGGCCTGCGCGGCGCCTGACCCGAGGGGCGGCACCTTCCCCGCGCAAAACAACGGTTGCTCGACAAACCGTGGGACGACAACCCGCGGTATGCCGCGCAACCGTTGGTTTGCGGGGTGGGTCCCGGTCAGACCGGGGGGATGTCGCGGCGCTTGGTGGCGAAGTGGCGCTCGCGACCCCTGGCGTAGCGCAGCCGCAGGAGCAGCTCGTCCCGCAGCGCGTCGGCCTCGATGACCTGGTCGAGGACGAGGTCGGCGGCAAGCCGCTCGAGGTCGACGTCCTCCTCGTACTCGCGCCGCATCTGCTGGACGAACGCGTCCCTGGCCTCGGTGCCCTGCTCGGCCTCGATGGCGGCGATCTTGTTGGCGTACACCGCGTTGACGGCAGCCTCCGGACCCATGACCGCGATCCGTGCCGTCGGCAGCCCGATCGTCGCGTCGGGCGCGAAGCCCGGGCCGCCCATGGCGTAGAGCCCTGCGCCGTAGGCCTTGCGGACGATGACGCAGAACTGGGGGACGGTGGCCGACGAGACGGCCGAGACCATCTTGGCGCCGTGCCGGATGATGCCGCCGCGCTCGACCTCGGACCCGATCATGAAGCCGGGCACGTCGGCGAGGTAGACGAGCGGGATGGAGTACGCGTCGCACAGCCAGATGAACCGCGCGGCCTTGTCGGCGCTGTCGGTGAACAGGACCCCGCCCTTGACCGCCGAGTTGTTGGCGACGATGCCGACGGTCTCGCCGGCCATCCGGCCGAATCCCACGACCAGCTCGGGCGCGAACAGCGGCTTGACCTCGAAGAACGACTCGTCGTCGACGAGGCCGTCGATCACCTCGTGGATGTCGAACGGCTGGCTCTCGCGCTCGGGCACGGTGTGCCGGGTCAGCGGGCGGGAAGGCCCCTCCGGGGCGTACGTCGGCAGCTCCGAGCGCCAGGAGGCCGGCAGGTAGGAGAAGTAGAGCCGGGCCATCTCGATCGCCTCGGCGTCGTCGGACACGAGCAGGTCGCCCACGCCGGAGACGGTGCAGTGCATCCGCGCGCCGCCCATCTCCTCGAGCGACACCTTCTCCCCCACGACCATCTCGGCCATGCGCGGGCTGCCGAGGTACATCGAGGCGTTGCCCTCGACCATGATCACGAGGTCGGTGAACGACGGGATGTACGCCCCGCCGGCGGCGCTGGGCCCGAAGAGGCAGCAGACCTGTGGGACCTTGCCGGACAACGCGACCTGGTTGTGGAAGATGTGGCCGGCACCCCGCCTGCCGGGGAACATCTCGACCTGGTCGGTGATCCGCGCGCCGGCCGAGTCGACGAACCAGAAGACCGGCAGCTCCTCGCGCAGCGCCATCTCGGTCGCCCGGACGATCTTCTCCACGGTGCGAGCGCCCCACGAGCCCGCCTTCACGGTCGGGTCGTTGGCGATGACGATGGCGGGGCGGCCGTCGACGGTCCCCCGCCCGGTGACGACGCCGTCGGCGGGCAGACCGGTCGCGGTCGCGTTGGCGTAGCGGCCGTCCTCGACGAACGAGCCCTCGTCGAAGAGGAGGGCGATCCGGTCGCGGACGTAGAGCTTGCCCTGGCTGTCGAGCTTGGCCTGCGCCTTCTCCGGCGCCGAGGCGGAGGCGTCGTATGCCGCGGCGAGCCGCTCGCGGACGTCCGTCACCTTGGGGTCCGAGCCCGAGTCACCGCCCACGGCGAACGGTGCGGAACCGGGCCCGCTGGACGCGGACCGGGTGGACGACGCTGGCGTGGAGGTCACCGGCATACCCTCTCGAACTTCGGTTGGCGGCGGAAAGCGCTGCGGGGCACTGGGTTCTGCGCCGTGGTCAGGCGGTGGGCAGGCCGAGGTGGCGCGCGATGACCATGCGCTGCACCTCGGAGGTGCCCTCGCCGATCTCGAGGATCTTGGCGTCGCGGTAGAAGCGCGCGACGGGGTACTCCTCCATGAAGCCATTGCCGCCGAACACCTGGGTGGCGATGCGGGTCGCGGTGACGGCCGCCTCGGTGGAGTACAGCTTGCAGATCGCGGCCGCCTGCTTGACCTCCCTGACCGAGCGGCGGCCGCGCTCGAGCTCGTCCTTGAGCCACGCGGCCTTGTAGGTCAGCTGGCGCGAGGCCTCGACCATGACGGCGAGGTCGGCGATCTGGAACGAGATGCCCTGGTTGACGCCGATCGGCTTGCCGAACGCCTTGCGGGTCTTCGCGTACTCGGTCGTCTCCTCGAGCATCCGCTGGCTCATGCCGACCGCGAGCGCGGAGATGGCGATGCGGCCGTCGTCGAGGGTCTTGAGGAACTGCTTGAAGCCCTCGCCCTCGTTGCCGAGCAGGTTCGAAGCCGGGACGCGGCAGTCCTCGAAGGTGAGCCCGTGGGTGTCGGAGGCGTGCCACCCGAGCTTGTCGTAGGCCGGCTCGACCGTGAAACCCGGTGTGCCCGAAGGGATCATGATCGCGCTGAGGACGGCCGAGCCGTCGTCGTTGGTGCCGGTGCGGGCGGTGACCGTGACGACCGAGGTGATGTCCGTGCCGGAGTTGGTGATGAACGCCTTGGCACCGTTGACGACCCACTCGTCGCCGTCTCGTACCGCCTTGGTGCGCGTGGCCCCGGCGTCGGAGCCGGCGTCGGGCTCGGTCAAGCCGAAGCCCGCCAGCGCCCGGCCGGCCACCAGGTCGGGCAGGAAGCGCTCCTTCTGCTCCTGCGTGCCGTAGGTGAGGATCGGGTTGATGCCCAGGCCCACGCCGGCCGACAGGGTGATCCCGATCGACTGGTCGACTCGGCCGAGCTCCTCGATCGCGACGCAGAGCGAAGTGAAGTCGCCGTCGTCGCCCATGCCGCCGAACTCCTCGGGCACCACGAGACCGAACAGCCCGAGCTCGCCCATCTTCGGCACGAGGTCGGACGGGAAGTGGTGGTCCTTGTCCCACTGCGCGATGTGCGGCTCGACCTCGGCCTCCGCGAACTCCCGCACGACCTTGCGGAAGTCCTCGTGCTCCTTGCTCAGCTCGAACATCGCTTCTCCTTCGTGGGTGCGCCTTCGGGGGTCGCCCGGCCGCGCGGCATACCCGTCATTGCTTGACGTTGACGTAAACGTAAAGCAATACTCGCGGGTATGCCAAGCCCCACCACGACCGAGCAGCGGACCTGGACGATCCGCGAGGTCGCCGAGGAGTTCGGGGTCACCCACCGCACGGTCCGGCACTACGAGGACCTCGGCCTCATCTCCCCCCAGCGCCGCGGCACCCAGCGGGTCTACCACCGCCGCGACCGCACCCGGCTCGGGCTGATCCTGCGCGGGCGGCGGCTCGGGTTCCCGCTCGAGGAGATCCGCACGATCATCGACCTGTACGACCGGCCGCGGGGCAAGGCCAGCCAGCTCGAGTACGTGCTCGGCCAGATCGACGAGCGCCGCACCGACCTCGAACAGCGCCGGCGTGACCTCGAGGACGCCCTCACCGAGCTCGACGAGTTCGAGCGCCGCTGCCGCGAGGACCTCGACCGCCTGCACTGAGCGCCGCCCTCGCACGGGGCCGCCCGGCACGGGACCGCCCGGCACAGGAGGTGCCCAGCGCCGTCGACTAGGTTCGCCGGCGTGAACTGGGACGAGGTCGGCGCACGGGTCGTGCCGACGCACGGGGTCGCCCTGGCAACCCCGACCGTGCTGACCGCGCTCGGCGCCGCCCTCGTGGTCGTCGGCGTCGCACCCGTCTGGCAGGCGCTGCGGGTGGTCGTGACGCTGGTGCACGAGCTGGGGCACGCCCTCGTGGGCCTGGCCGTGGGACGCCGGTTCACCGGGTTCGTGCTGCGTGGCGACATGTCCGGGCACGCCGTCACGGTGGGTCCGGCCCGAGGCGCGGGCCGTGTGCTGACGACCTGGGCGGGCTACCCGGCACCGGCCGTCCTCGGGGCGGTCATGGTCTGGGCGGCCGGTCGGGGCTGGTCCGCCCCCATGGTCACCGCCGGGATCGTCGTGCTGGTGGTCGCGCTGGTCCGGGCGCGCTCGGCGCTGACCGCCGTCGTCATGCTGGCCGCCCTCGCGGGGAACGCGGCCCTGTGGTGGTGGCGCGACGACCGGCTCCAGGCGACGGTGCTCGTCGCGCTCGGCGTGGTGCTCCTCGTCGGGGCCTGGCGACACCTGGGCGCCGTCGTCGGCAGCCGTGACCGGGGCAGCGACCCGGCCGTGCTCGCGGCCCTGACCCGGGTGCCCCGCGGCCTGTGGACCGCCTCCTTCGTGCTGGTCTGCGCCGCCGCGACCGGGCTCGGCGCGATGGCGCTGCTCGACCTCGTCCGCTGACCCCGGCTCGCCTCCAGCCCAGGGCTCGGCGTCGAGGAGTCAGGACATGCTGAAGTCACCGACCCGACGTCGGCATGTCCTGACTCCTCGACGCATGAGCGGGCGACCGGGCGGCCTCCCGGACCGGCGGCCGGCCACCACCACCGGGCCGGGTGGGCCCCGGTCAGTGGTCCTGGGCGGCGAGGAACCTGTCGATCTCGGCGGCCGTGGGCGCGGTGGCAGGCCCACGCCGGGTCACCTTGATCGCGCCCGCGGCGTTGGCCCGCCGCGCCGCGGTCACCCAGTCGGTGCCCCTCGAGACCTCGGCGACCAGCACCCCCGTGTGGGTGTCGCCGGCCCCGTTGGTGTCGACCGCGTCCTGCGGGTACCCGGGCAGCGCCTCGGTGCGCCCGTCCACCCGCAGGTGGCACCCCTTCGCGCCGTCGCGGACCACCGTCACCGCGTCGCCGGCGAGCCGCTCGGCGACCGCAGCCACCGAGTCCGCGGGGTCGGCGCACCCGGTCAGCTGCTGGGCCTCCTCGGCGTTGCTCGTCCAGACCGACGTCCGGTCCAGCACCCGTTGCTGCAGCGCCGCCGCCAGGTCCCCGAACGCCGCACCCGGGTCGAGCACGACCACCACGTGGTCGTCGAGGTCGTCGAGCCACTCCAGCAACGGGTCCCGGGTCCGCCCCACCAGGGAGAACCCGCTGACGCAGACCAGGTCCCCTCCCCCCGGCCGGCTCGTCCCGAGGCTGGCGACGCTGATCCGCCGCTCGGCCCCCTGGGTCGTGACGAAGGTGCGCTCGGCGCTGGGCTCCACCATGACGACGCAGATCCCCGTGTCGAGGCCGGCGACCACCGGGCTCGAGACCTGCACCCCCTCCGCCGCCAGCGCCGACCGCACCAGGTCACCGTTCGGCCCCTCGCCCACGGCACCCGCGAGGACGGCGTCGGCGCCCGACCGCGCGGCCGCGACGAGGATGTTCACGGCACCGCCGGCATACCGCGCGTAGCTGCGGGCCACGGCGTTGCCGCCACGACGGGGCAGCGCGTCCACCTCGACCACGACGTCGACGAGGGCCTGTGCCGTGTGGATGACCCGCGCCATGCCCGGAAGTATGCCGGGGCCCGCTACCGTCGGCAGGGAGGCCGGCGAGCGCTCCGGCCCGGGACGTGCAGGAGGGGCCGTGCGCGACCTGACCTACCCGCCGATCGTGCTGGCGGCCAAGGCAGGAATCCGGCTGCTGGGGCAGCGGATCGCGCTGACGGGCGCCGAAAACGTCCCCCGTCACGGCGGGGTGGTGCTGGCGCTCAACCACGTCGGCTACCTCGACCCCGTCTACGGCGGGCTGGCAGCGGACCCGTCCGGTCGGCTGGTGCGGTTCCTGTCCAAGCGCGAGCTGTTCAAGCACCGGTGGATCGGGCCGGTCATGCGGTCGGTCCACCACATCGAGGTCGACCGCGCCGAGGGCGGGCGGTCGCTGGCGACCGCGGTCGAGTACCTCCGCGACGGCGAGGTCGTCGGAATCTTCCCCGAGGCCACGATCTCCCGGTCGATGGAGCTCAAGGAGTTCAAGACGGGTGCGGTGCGCATCGCCGCCGAGGCCGGCGTCCCCGTCGTACCGGTGGTCCTGTGGGGCACCCAGCGCCTGCTCACCAAGGACCATCCGCGCGACCTCAGCCGCGGGCGCACGATCACCATCCGCGTGGGCACCCCGAGGAGGTATGCCGCGACGGACCCGGTCGCCGACACCGCCGACCTGCGCGCGGTGATGGGCCGGATGCTCGAGGAGGCGATCGCCGCGCACCCGCCCGAGGAGCAGCCACCCGGGTCCTGGTGGCTCCCCGCGAGACTCGGCGGCTCGGCGCCCAGACCCGAGGATGCCGCCCGGCTCGACACCGAGGAGAAGGCACGCCGACGACGCCAGGAGACGGCGCACCGTCGTGGCGGGGCACGAGATCAGAGAGTTCAGCCTTGAGGCTTAACTGGAGCCAGTTCAGGCTGTAGCCTTCAGTCATGTTCGTCCTCACCGCCGACCAGGTCCACAGCAGGCGCGTCGGCGACAGGGTGCCGGAGGCGCTTGCGGCCCTTGATGCTGCCGTGGGCCCCACTCAGGGCCTCGTCCTTGCGTTCGAGCGGACGGTCGGCGACGAGCTCCAGGGCGTCCTCGACCGTTCCTCCGGGGTCGTCCGGGCCGTTGAGACGCTGACCCGGCAGGGACAGTGGCGGATCGGGGTCGGGGTGTCGTCGGACCGGTCGAGCGGCCTGTCCGGCTCGGCGCGCGAGGCCACGGGGCCGGCATTCCTTGCTGCCCGTCATGCCATCGAGCGCGCGCGCAGCTCGCCCGCCGACTGCGCCGTGGCCTGGGCGGGCGGCGAGCCGACGGGCGAGCAGCACCTCCTCGCAGGCGGCGGTGACCTCCTCGTCCAGCAGTCTGAGGGGGTCCTGTGGTTGCTGGTCTCGACCTGGCGACGTCGGACCCCTGAGGGGTGGGAGGTCGTCGACCTCGTGCGCGGGGGCAGCCGGGCCGAGGCCGCCGGCGCGCTCGGCGTGTCCGCATCGGCCGTGACGCAGCGACTGCGGGCAGCGGCCTACCGTGAGGCCGAACGCGCGTCACGCAGCCTCGAGTGGCTGCTGGACCAGACGGGAGCGGGCGCATGATGCAGGTCGTGTCGGTCACGGTCATCGGTGCGCTCACCCTGCTTGCGGGGCACCTGCTCGTCTCCCTCGTGTTCTGGCTGGTGGACCGCTCGCACCGGTCGGAGAGCCCCGCGGAGCCCGAGATCAGCCCCAGCGGGGTGCTGCGGGGTGGCATCTGGATCGGGGTCCTCGAACGCGTCGCGATCTACGCGTCCCTGCTCGCCGGGTGGCCCGAGGGAGTAGCCATCACCTTGGCGGTCAAGGGACTCGCCAGGTACCCCGAGCTGCAGGCAGGCACCAGCTCGGGTGCCGCCGAGCGGTTCATCATCGGGACGTTCGTCAGCGGCCTCGTTGCAGCAGCCGGAGCGGGGTTGGCGCACAGCGCAGTCCTGTAGCGCCGCCCCCGGCACGGCCGTCCCGTCAGACCCGGGTGCGGACGGCGTACAGCTCGGGGAAGAAGGTCAGGTCCAGCGCCCGGCGCAGGAAGTCAACGCCGGACGACCCACCGGTCCCCCGCTTGTGCCCGATGGTGCGGGTGACGACCTGCAGGTGCCGGAACCGCCACTGCTGGAAGTTGTCCTCGATGTCGACGAGCTCCTCGCAGGTCTCGTAGACGCCCCAGTGGTCGTGCGGCGCAGCATAGACCCCCGCGAAGGTGTCGACCAGCGCCTCGTCGAACCGGTAGGGCTGGGACCAGTCACGCTCGAGCAGTCGCTGCGGCACGGCATACCCGGTCCGCGCGAGGTGGCGCAGGAACTCGTCGTAGAGGCTCGGCTGGTGGAGCAGCTCGGCGAGCATCGAGCGGGCCGCCTCGTCGTGGTCGAAGACCTGCAGCATCTCGGCGTTCTTGTTGCCCAGCAGGAACTCGACGGCTCGGTACTGCCAGGACTGGAACCCCGAGCTGGTGGCAAGGAACGGCCGGATGAGGGCGTACTCGCTCGGCGTCAGGGTGGCGAGCACCGACCACTGCCCCGTGAGGACGACCTGGATGTGCTTGACCCGGGCGAGCCGCTTGAGCGCCGGGGCGAGGTCGTCCGCCGCGAGCAGCTCCCGGGCCGAGCGCAGCTCGTGCAGCATCAGCTTGAGCCAGAGCTCGGAGGTCTGGTGCTGGATGATGAAGAGCAGCTCGTCGTGCTGCGGCGGGACGCTGCGCGGGTGCTGCGCCGACAGCAGCCGGTCGAGCTCGAGGTAGTCGCCGTAGGACATGGCGCGGGAGAAGTCCCGCTCCACCGTCTCCTCGAGGTTGCGCAGGGCGCGGGCGTCGTCGTCGGCGGGGCTCATGCGCCACACGATAGGGCCCGCCGCCAGCACGGGAGGTCGCGGCCGCGGACTGTCGCGGAGGCCACATCCCGCACCCTGCGGATGCCGTGGCGGAAACGGCTAGGCTCCGCGACATGGCGCCCATCTCCAAGGTCCTCATTGCCAACCGCGGCGAGATCGCCGTCCGTGTCGCCCGTGCCTGCGCCGACAGCGGCCTCACGTCGGTGGCGGTGTACGCCGAGCCGGACCGGGACGCCCTGCACGTGCGGGTGGCCGACGAGGCCTACGCCCTGGGCGGCACCACCCCCGGCGACTCCTACCTCGTGCAGGAGAAGCTGATCGAGGTCGCGAGGAAGGCAGGCGCCGACGCGGTGCACCCGGGCTACGGCTTCCTCTCCGAGAACGCCTCCTTCGCCCAGGCCGTCATGGACGCCGGGCTGACCTGGATCGGGCCGCCGCCGCACGCCATCGACTCCCTCGGCGACAAGGTCAAGGCCCGGCACATCGCCGCCCGCGCCAATGCCCCCCTCGTGGCCGGCACCGCCGACCCGGTCGCCGACGCCGACGAGGTCGTGGGCTTCGCCAAGGAGCACGGACTCCCGGTGGCCATCAAAGCGGCATACGGGGGCGGCGGTCGCGGCCTCAAGGTCGCCCGGACCATCGAGGAGATCCCGCACCTGTACGACTCGGCTGTCCGCGAGGCGGTCGCCGCCTTCGGACGCGGCGAGTGCTTCGTGGAGCAGTACCTCGACAAGCCGCGCCACGTCGAGACCCAGTGCCTCGCCGACCAGCACGGCAACGTCGTGGTCGTCTCCACCCGCGACTGCTCGCTGCAGCGCCGGCACCAGAAGCTCGTGGAGGAGGCGCCCGCGCCGTTCCTCAGCGACGAGCAGAACGCCGAGCTGCGGCGTGCGTCGAAGGCGATCCTGTCCGAGGCCGGGTACGTCGGTGCCGGCACCTGCGAGTTCCTCGTGGCCCAGGACGGCCGCATCTCCTTCCTCGAGGTGAACACCCGCCTGCAGGTCGAGCACCCCGTCACCGAGGAGGTCACCGGGATCGACCTCGTCCGCGAGCAGTTCCGCATCGCCAACGGCGAGCAGCTCGGATACGACGACCCCGAGCCCGTGCGCCACTCGATCGAGTTCCGCATCAACGGCGAGGACGCCGGCCGCGGCTTCCTCCCCGCGCCGGGCACCGTGTCGGTCTTCGACCCTCCCTCTGGGCCCGGGGTGCGCCTGGACTCGGGTGTCGTCTCGGGCGACGTCGTCGCCGGGGCGTTCGACTCGATGCTGGCCAAGCTCATCGTCACCGGCCGCGACCGCCAGCAGGCCCTCGAGCGCTCGCGCCGGGCGCTGGCCGAGTTCGCCATCGAGGGGATGCCGACGGTGCTGCCGTTCCACCGCGTCGTCGTCGAGGACCCCGCGTTCGCCCCGGAGGGCGACAAGCCGTTCACCGTGCACACGCGGTGGATCGAGACCGAGTTCGACAACCAGATCCCGCCGTATGCCGGGCCGGTCGCCGAGGCGCCCGAGGACGCCGGCGAGCGCCAGACGGTCGTCGTCGAGGTCGGCGGCAAGCGCCTCGAGGTCGTCCTGCCCGGTGGGCTCTCCCTCGGTGGCGGTGGCACTGCCACCAGGAAGAAGGCACCCCGGCGCTCGTCGGCCGCCAAGGGTGGTGGCGCTGCGTCCGGTGACTCCCTCACCGCGCCCATGCAGGGCACCATCGTCAAGATCGCCGTCGAGGAGGGCCAGCAGGTCGAGGCCGGCGAGCTCGTCGTGGTCCTCGAGGCGATGAAGATGGAGCAGCCGATCAACGCCCACAAGGCCGGCACCATCACCGGTCTGGCTGCCGAGGTCGGGCAGACCGTCACCAACGGTGCGGTCCTGGCCGAGATCAAGGACTGACCACGGCGCGGCCGTGCGGCCGCACGCACGACGAAGGGCGCCTCCCGCGGGAGGCGCCCTTCGTCGTCCACGCCGGTCAGGGGCGGCCGAACGGCGGCAGCTCCTTCTCCGGTGCGCCGGCATCGCCGGTGTCCGGCCCGGGGCCGGGCGTGCTGGAGGTGCCCGGCTCGTCGGTGGGCACCTGGACGGGACCACCGGTGTCGGGCTGGTCACCGCCCGGTGCCGGCTGGTCCCCCTGTGGCTCGCCCTGCTGGGTCGGGCCACCCTGGGGCAGCGGGTCGGCGTCGCGGTCGGCGGGCTCGGGCGTCGTGGGAACCTCCTCGCCCCCCGGCCCCGGGTCGAGCGGCCTGCCCGGCTCCGGGTCGCCGGTGCCGGGGCTGGGGTTCGGTGCCGGCGTCGGGACGGGCTCCGCCGGCGGCACGGGCGCCGGTGCCGGGACGGGCTCCCCCGGGGCGGGGTCGACGGTGGAGTCCTGGGGCGGCAGGCCCAGCTTGTCCCGCAGCACGTCGCCGCCCTTGTCGACCTGGTCGGCGTACTTCCCGCCGGTGCGCTGGTCGATCAGGTCCTCGACCTTCTCGATCGCGGAGTCGGCCTTGTCGGGGTTGCCCTTCGCGAAGTCCTTGATCTTGTCGAGCCACTCGCCAGCCATCGTCTGCCTCCGGTGCGATCAGGTCGTCCGGGCGTCCAGTCGCACCCGTTCCGCTCGACCCTACCGAGGCTCGGCCGACCCGGCCCGTCGTGCAGCCGGTCCACCCGCGGCGCCTCCCCACCCGACAACTCACGACTTGTTGCCAAGTGATGGTCACCGCGCCGGCAGTAGGGCCGCCTCGTGACCACGAGGTGGCAACAAGTGGGAGGAAGGAGGCGCGTCAGCCGCGGGGGTGGAGCTGGCGGGCCGCCTCGGCGATCGAGCCGGACAGCGACGGGTACACCGTGAAGGTGCCCGCGAGCTGGTCGACGGTCAGCCCGTGCTGCACCGCGATGGTGACGGGGTAGATGAGCTCGGAGGCCCGCGGCGCCACGACGACCCCGCCGACCACCGTGCCGACCCCGCGCCGGGCGAACAGCTTGACGAAGCCGTCGGTGATCCCCTGCATCTTGGCCCGGGGGTTCGTCGCGAGGGGCAGCAGCACGCAGGTCGCGTCGACGACGTCCTCGTCGACGTCCTTCTGCGAGTAGCCGACGGTGGCGATCTCCGGGTCGGTGAAGATGTTGGCGGAGACGCCGCGCAGGTTGAGCGGGGCGACGGCATCGCCGAGCGCGTGCGCCATGGCGATCCGCCCCTGCATGGCGGCCACGGACGCCAGGGGCAGCACCCCGGTGCAGTCGCCCGCGGCATACACACCTCGCACGGAGGTCCGGGAGACCCGATCGGTGACGACGTGCCCGGACTCGCTGAGGGCCACCCCCGCCTCCTCCAGGCCGAGCCCGGAGGTCTGCGGCACCGAGCCGACGGCGAGCAGGGCGTGCGACCCCTCGACCTCGCGCCCGTCGACGAGGCGGACGACGACGCCCGCGTCGGTGCGCCGGACCGACTCCATCCGGGAGCGGCCGAGGACCTGCATCCCGCGCTTGCGGAAGACGTCCTCGATCACCGTGGCCGCGTCGGCATCCTCCCCGGGCAGGACGCGCTCGCGCGACGACACGAGGGTGACGCGCGCGCCGAGGCCGAGGTACGCCTGGGCGAGCTCCGCGCCGGTGACGCCGGACCCGACGACGACGAGGTGCTCGGGCCGCTCGGGCAGCTCGTAGATCTGCTGCCAGGTGAGGATCCGCTCACCGTCGGGGCGGGCGCTGGCCATGACGCGCGGCGTGG
This sequence comes from Phycicoccus ginsengisoli, assembly GCF_054779295.1. Lineage (NCBI taxonomy): Bacteria > Bacillati > Actinomycetota > Actinomycetes > Micrococcales > Intrasporangiaceae > Phycicoccus > Phycicoccus ginsengisoli. The sequence goes on along the minus strand of NZ_BAAGYN010000001.1, from coordinate 167,293 downwards.
CACCCGTGGCGACGAGCACCACGTCCGCGGCCAGGGTGCGGGTCGAGCCGTCCTCCAGGGTGGCCTCCACCTGCCCGGCCGACAACAGGCGGCCGGTGCCGCGGAGCACCTCGACGCCGTCGTTCGCGAGCCGCTCGCCGATGTCACGCGACTGGGCAGCGGCGAGTGCGAGCACGCGACGGTTGACGGCCACGAGCTCGGCCACCGAGTCGGACACCTCGTCGCCCTCGTGGTCCTCGAGGTGCAGACCGAGCTCCGAGGCCGTCTCGAACTGGGACCGGAAGTCGGCCGTCGAGATGAGCGCCTTGGACGGGACGCAGTCGGTGAGCACGGCCGCGCCCCCGAGGCCGTCGCGGTCCACCACCGTCACGGCGGCACCGAGCTGGGCGGCGACGAGGGCGGCCTCGTAGCCGCCGGGACCGCCACCGAGGATCACGACCGAGGGCTGGGGCGTGTTCACGGCCCCATCCAACCACTGGGGCCGTCGGCGGCCGTCAGCGCGTCGGAGCGGTCGCCCCGCGTCGGAGCGGTCGCCCCGCGTCGGAGCGTCCGCCACCGCGTCAGGGCACCGGTCAGCGCATGTTGCCGGTGTGGCCCAGGGAGAACCGACCCGGTTGCGGCCAGACCGCCAGGCCGTGCGGGCCGCTGTCGACCTTGATCTTGTGGGTGACCTTGCCGGTCGTGGTGTCGAAGACGTAGACGACGTGGTCGTACCGCCCGGCGAGCCACAGCTCGGACCCGTCAGCCGTGACCCCTCCCATGTCGGGCGAGCCCCCGCCGGGGATCTTCCACAGCGCCAGCTTCGCGAGGGTGCGGCTGTCGAGCACGGTGATGGAGCCTGCGTCACGGTTGGAGATGAACAGCCGCTTGGCATCGCGTGAAGGGTAGATGCCGTGCGCGCCCATCTCGGTGCGGATGAAGCGTGAGATCTTCAGCGTCCTGGCGTCGATCACCCACACGCCGTTGCGCAGCATGTCGGCGGCGAGGAACCAGCGGCCGTCGGGGGTGAGGCGGACGTCCTGCGGCATCGCGGAGGCGCCGGGCATCAGGCCCTGCTTGGGGCTGCCCGGCATGTTCATGGCCTCGTGCGGTGACGTCGCGCCCGGGGTCTTGACCTTGTTGAGGTCGATGACCTTGCGGACCTTGGTGGCATCCGCGTCGATGACGAGGAGCTTGCCACTGAACTCGCAGCTGGCCACGAAGAAGCTCTCGTCGGCGCTGAAGTCGGCGTGGTTGACACCGTGGCACGGCACCGGGAGGGACCGCTGGAGCTTCATGGTCTGCGGGTCGCGCACGTCGATCCGCCGCAGCCGCTCCGCCATGACGAGGGCGTGCTTGCCGTTCGGCGTGAAGTACAGGTTGTAGGGGTCGGTGACGGGCACCGGCTTGCCCTGGCGCCCCGTCGTCGGGTCGATCGGGATGAGGTCGTTGCCGAGGTCGTCGTTGACCCACAGGGTCTTGAGGTCCCAGGACGGCACGACGTGCTGCGGCTCGCGCCCGGTGCTGAACCGGCGGATGACCTTGTAGGTCTTCGGGTCGATGACCTGCACGGTGTCGGACATGGTGTTGGGCACGTAGACGAGCGGCTTGGCCTTCGCCGCCTCCGGCGAGAGCATGCCCGCGCCGTCGTGCTCGTAGACGTTGGTCGTGGCGGTCGTGGTCGTGCCGGGCGAGGACGAGGTCGCCGAGCGCGCGGTGCCGCTGCTCGTCGGCGTGCCGGACGTCTCCCCCATCGAGGGGCTGCACGCGCTGAGCAGGCAGCCGGCGGCCACGACCGCGGCGACGGCAGCGAGGCCGGGGCGCCGGAGGAGCGTGTGGCGCGTGCGGGCCGGGGCGCGTCGGGGGGCCGGGGCGCGTCGGGGTGCCGTCACGCCACGTCCCGCATCAGGGTGCTCAGCCCGACCGGGCGCAGCCCCATCCGGGACAGGTCGCCGAGGATGCCCGGCAGCGCCTCCACCGTCCCCGCGTGGCCGAGGTGCAGGCTCACGATGGAGCCGGCCCGCACCTGGGCGCGGGTGCGCTGGCGGACCGCGGCTGCGCCGGGGTCGAGGAAGTCCTGGGGGTCGACGTCGTAGGACACGCACCGAGCGTAGCCAGCCCGACGGGCCGCGGCACGGATCCGCGCGGTGCTGTGCAGCGTGCCGCTCGGCCGGAACCACCAGCCGGCCGTGCCGACGGCCTTCGCCAGGGCCTTGGCGCCGCGCGCGACCTCGGCGTCGGCGGTGGCGGCGTCGAGCGTCTTCATCTGCTGGTGGCTCCACGTGTGGTTGCCGAGCTCGTGGCCGGCCGCCAGGACGGCACGGGCCAGGTCCGGCGAGGCCTGGACCCAGGTCCCCACCGCGAAGACGGTGATGTGGGCGTCCGCCGCGCGGCAGGCGTCGAGGACCTGGCGCGTGAGCGACTCCGGGCCCTGCCCGTGGAACGTGAGGGCCACCTCCGAGCGGTCCCGGGGCCCGTGGACGATGTCGTCGCCGGGCCGGGACGCGATGCCGGGACGGACGAGGCCGCCTCCCCCTGTGGCCGTCCCCGAGGGGGTGCCCGTCCCCGACGAGGCGGACGGCGAGGCGGAGGCCGCCGAGGAAGCGGAGCCGCCGGAGCCGCCCGACGCGGACCCGCCCGCAGCCGGGTGGTCGGGGGCCGAGCAGGCAGCGGCGGTCAGCGCGACGGCTGCGGCGCCGAGCACGGCCCGGCGGGTGGGAGCGGGGCCGGCGCCGGGATTCGGGTCGGGCGGGACCTGTTCTGCGTCGCTGCTGTTCACGGCGGGCATGCTCGCAGGTCAAGTTGGGAAGTCGATCAAGACATGGCTGCGCAGGTGGGGCTGCCCATCGCTACGCTTCCCGGGTGAGCGAGCAGATCCGCCCGTCGGTGGGCACCCCTGACCTGTCGGACCCGACCGTGGACCCCTTCGAGGTGGCTCGGGCGGCCGCCGCCGTCATCGCCGACCGCACCGGAGCCGGGCGCCACGACGTGGCCCTCGTCCTCGGCTCGGGCTGGGGCCAGACCGGCGACCTCATCGGCGAGACCCTCGCCACCATCGACAACGAGGACGTCCCCGGCTTCGGCCGCGCCGCCGTCGCCGGCCACTCGGGCACCATGCGCTCGGTCGCCATCGGCGACACCGGCCGGCGGGCCCTCGTCTACGGCACCCGCACCCACTTCTACGAGGGCCGGGGCGTGCGCGCCGTCGTCCACGCCGTGCGCACCGCCGCCGCCGCGGGCTGCTCGACCATCGTGCTGACCAACGGCTGCGGCGGGCTCAACCCGGCGTGGCGCCCCGGCACCCCCGTCCTCATCCGGGACCACATCAACCTCACCGCCCACTCCCCGATCGAGGGCGCGAACTTCGTCGACCTCACCGACCTGTACTCCCCGCGGCTGCGCGAGCTCGCCCGCACCGTCGACCCCGGGCTCGACGAGGGCGTCTACGTCCAGTTCCGCGGGCCCCACTACGAGACCCCGGCCGAGGTGCAGATGGCCAAGGTCCTCGGGGGCGACCTCGTGGGAATGTCCACCACCCTCGAGGCGATCGCCGCCCGCCAGAGCGGACTCGAGGTGCTGGGCATCTCGCTCGTCACCAACCTCGCCGCCGGCATCAGCGACCAGCCCCTCTCCCACGCCGAGGTCCTCGAGGCCGGCCAGGCCGCCGCGGAGCGGTGCGGCCGGCTGCTCGCCGCCGTGGTCGGCCGGATCTGAGAGGAGCACCGCCATGCCGTATGCCGCCCGCCACGGTCGCGAGGAGACCGCGCCTGTGCCGCAGGCCCCCGGGGACGAGCTCGCCGAGGCCGCCCAGCAGTGGATCGACGACGACCCCGACCACGACACGCGGGTCGAGCTCGGCGACGTCCTGGCCCGCGCCAAGGACGGTGACGAGGCCGCCCTGGCGGACCTGTCCGACCGTTTCGCCGGGATGCTCGAGTTCGGCACCGCCGGCCTGCGCGGCGCCCTCGGCGCCGGCCCGAACCGGATGAACCGCGCGGTGGTCATCCGCGCCGCAGCCGGCCTCACGGCATACCTGCAGGAGTCCAGGCCCCAGCCCTTCGTGGTGGTGGGCTACGACGCGCGCACCAAGTCCGACGTGTTCGCCCGCGACACCGCCGCGGTCGTCGTCGGCGCGGGGGGCCGCGCCGCGGTCCTGCCGCACGTGCTGCCCACGCCGGTGCTGGCCTTCGCGATCCGGTACCTCGGCGCCGACGCCGGGGTCATGGTGACGGCGAGCCACAACCCGCCGCAGGACAACGGGTACAAGGTCTACCTCGGCGACGGCTCGCAGATCGTCCCGCCGTCCGACAGCCGGATCGCCGGGCACATCGCCCGCGTCGCGCGCGTGGCCGACGTCCCCCTGGCCGACGACGGCTGGGAGACGCTCGGCGACGACGTGCTCGAGGCGTACCTCGACGCCACGGCCCGGGTCGTGTCGCCCGACAGCCCGCGGGACCTGTCGGTGGTGCACACGGCTCTCCACGGCGTCGGCAGCGACACCCTCAGGCAGGTCTTCGCACGGGCCGGCTTCCCGACGCCGACCCCGGTGGCCAGCCAGGAGCACCCGGACGCGGCGTTCCCGACGGTGTCCTTCCCCAACCCCGAGGAGCCCGGCGCCATCGACGCCGCCCTGGCGCTGGCCGCCGAGGTGCGGCCCGACCTCGTGCTGGCCAACGACCCGGACGCCGACCGGTGCGCCGTCGCGGTGCCCGACGGTGGCGAGTGGCACATGCTGCGCGGCGACGAGGTCGGCGCGCTGCTGGGGGCGCACCTCCTGGCCCGGGGAGTGGCGAAGGACGCGGTGTTCGCGAACTCGATCGTGTCGTCTCGCCTGCTCGCGGCGATGGCGCGGGAGGCCGGCATCCGGCACGAGGAGACCCTGACCGGCTTCAAGTGGATCGCGCGGGTCGGGGGGCTGCGGTACGGGTACGAGGAGGCGCTGGGCTACTGCGTCGACCCGGCGACGGTGCGGGACAAGGACGGCGTGAGCGCCTGCCTGCTCATGGCCGAGCTCGCGGCCACCCTCAAGGCCGAGGGCCGCACCCTGACCGACCTGCTCGACGAGCTCGCCGTGAAGCACGGCGTCCACGCCACCGACTCGTTCTCGGTGCGGGTGGCCGACCTCTCCCTCATCGACACCGTGATGGCGCGGCTGCGCGAGCATCCCCCGACCGACATCGCCGGGACCGCCGTCGCCCGGGCGGACGACCTCGCCGCGGGCAGCGAGGCACTCCCGCCGACCGACGGCCTGCGCTACCACCTGCAGGACGGCAGCCGGGTCATCGTGCGGCCGTCCGGCACCGAGCCCAAGCTCAAGGTCTACCTCGAGGTGGTCGAGCCCGTGGCCGGGGAGGCCGCGCTGGCCGAGGCCAAGTCCGTCGCGGCGGACCGCCTGGCAGCGATCCGCGAGGCGATGGGTGCGCTGACGGCCCCCTGACCGCGGCAGGGCCGGGAGACCGACGTCGCCCGGCCCCGTGACCGTGGCAGGGCCGGGAGACCGACGTCGCCCGGTCCCCTGAGGAGGCACAGCCCCGTCACAACCGGCGTACAGGGCACTGTCACCGAGGCGGTGTGTCGTGGGTGCATCGACCCCGACCCGAACCGCAGGTGACCCCGATGCCAGCCCTCAGCCGTGCCGCCGCCCTCTCCCTCGTCACCGCCGGAGCCCCGGGCCTGGGCGCCGTCGGCTACGGCGGCTACCAGCTCGAGGAGGCCGTCCGGTCCTCCACCGACACGGTGGCCGCGGCGAACGGCGCCGAGGGTGCCACCCCGGTCCGCTGGGGGCACGGACGGTGGGACGGCGGCTGGGACGTCCAGCAGGGTGCGCCGGGCGGCGGGGCCACGGACGGCGGGACCAGCAGTGGCGGGACCGGCAGCGGCGCAGGCCCGGGCGCCGGAACGGCCCCGGACGGCGGCACTGGCGGGACCGGCACCGGTGGGACCGGCACCGCCGGCGCGGGCAGCGCGGCGGCCACCGGCTCGACCGCGCAGGCCACGGCACGGCAGCTGCGTGGCGTCGTCGACATCGTCACCACCGTCGACTACGGCCGGTCCCAGGCCGCCGGCACCGGGATCGTCCTGACGTCCGGCGGCGAGGTGCTCACCAACAACCACGTCGTCGACGGCGCCACGACCATCACCGTCACCGTCCTGTCGACCGGGCGCTCCTACCCCGCGCGCGTCGTGGGCACCAGCCCCACCAACGACCTCGCCGTGCTGCGGCTCGTCGGGGCCGGCGGCCTCACGACCGCCCCCATGGGCAGGTCCTCGACGGTCGCCGTCGGCGACACCGTCACGGGCGTGGGCAACGCGGGCAACGACCCGGGCACCTCGGCAGCCACCGGGACCGTCACCGCGCTCGACCAGCAGGTGACCGCGAGCGACGGCGACGGTACGAGCGAGACCGTCACCGGCCTGATCCGCACGACCGCCCCCATCCGGTCCGGCGACTCCGGGGGCCCCCTGCTCGACCGCACCGGGAAGGTCGTCGGCATCGACACCGCCGCCGAGACGAGCGGGTACGGCGGCCAGACCGTCGCCGGCTACGCCATCCCGATCGACCACGCCCTCGACGTCGCCGCGCGGATCCTCTCCGGCACCGACGACGCGACGTACCACCAGGGCCTGCCCGCCTTCCTCGGCGTGCAGACCACTGACAGCTCGTATGCCGCGGGCGCGCCGGTCGTCGGCGTGGTCGCCGGGTCGGCCGCCCAGCGGGCCGGACTGGCGGCCGGGGACACGATCACCGCGGTCGGCGGGAAGGCCGTCTCCTCGACCTCCGACCTCACCGACGCCCTGGCGAAGCGGTCGCCCGGCGACCGGGTCCCCGTCTCCTGGACCGACGCCGGTGGGGCGGCCCACCACGCGACCGTCACGCTCGGGGCTGGTCCCGCCGACTGAGCAGCGGCGGCCAGGCGGCCCACCACCTCCGCCCGTCCCCTCCCGGCCCACCACCTGCGCCCGTCCCCTCCCGGCCGAGCACCCGGGACGCCCGGCCGCAACGCGGGCGGGACACTCCCACCGCACGGCTAGGATTGGTCGGTGAGCACCTCCCCCGCCGCGGCACCCATCGTCGACGCGACGACTCGGGCCCGTGACCTCCTCGGCGTCTCCCGCCTCTCGAACAGCGCCCTGACCAGCTGGCTGCACGGCCTGCCGGGCGTCGACCAGGTGGGGTGTGAGGTCCGGGCCGCGTCCCTCGGCACCCGCTCGATCAAGACGACCTCCAAGGCGTGGGGCATCGACACCGCGATCTCGATGATCGACCTCACGACGCTCGAGGGCGCCGACACCCCCGGCAAGGTGCGCGGCCTGGCGGCCAAGGCCCTCACCCCGGACGCCACCGACCTGACGACCCCGCGCCCGGCCGCCGTGTGCGTCTACGGCGACATGGTCACCACCGCCAAGGCGGCCCTCGGTGCCGACAGCGGCGTCAAGGTCGCCGCCGTCGCCACGGCGTTCCCGAGCGGGCGCGCGATCATGCCGGTGAAGCTGGCCGACACCGCCGCCGCGGTCGACGCGGGGGCCGACGAGATCGACATGGTGATCGACCGCGGGGCTTTCCTGTCGGGCGACTACCTCACGGTCTTCCGCGAGATCGCGGCCGTGAAGGAGGCCTGCGGGTCGGCGCGCCTCAAGGTCATCATGGAGACCGGCGAGCTCGTGACGTACGACAACGTCCGTCGCGCGTCCTGGCTGTCGATGCTGGCCGGTGGCGACTTCATCAAGACCTCCACCGGCAAGGTCTCCCCCGCGGCGACCCTGCCCGTCACGCTGGTCATGCTCGAGGCGGTGCGCGACTGGCGCGACCTCACCGGCGAGATGGTCGGCGTCAAGCCCGCCGGCGGCATACGCACGAGCAAGGACGCCCTGAAGTTCCTCGTGACCGTCAACGAGGTCGCGGGCGAGGACTGGCTCGACAACCACTGGTTCCGCTTCGGCGCCTCCAGCCTGCTCAACGACCTGCTGCTGCAGCGCCAGCGCATGCGGATCGGCGCCTACTCGGGCTCCGACTACGTCACCGACGACTCCCCCAGCCTCTACTGACCTCCCCGGCCGCGCGCCACCCCTTCGCGGCCCCACCCGTCCATCCTCCATCCGCACCGAACCGAGGACACGAACCCGATGGCCACCTTCGAGTACGCACCGGCGCCCGAGTCGCGTGCCGTCGTCGACCTGCAGCCCTCCTACGGGCTGTTCATCAACGGCGAGTTCACGCAGTCCCAGGGCGGGTCGGCATTCAAGTCGACCAACCCCGCCACCGAGGAGGTCCTCGCCGAGGTGACGGAGGCCAGCGAGGCCGACGTCGACCGCGCGGTCGCCGCGGCCCGGCGCGCGTACGACGGCGTGTGGGCCCGGATGTCCGGCGCGGACCGGGGCAAGTACCTCTTCCGCATCGCGCGCATCCTGCAGGAGCGCGCCCGCGAGTTCGCGGTGCTCGAGAGCCTCGACAACGGCAAGCCGATCAAGGAGAGCCGCGACGTCGACGTCCCCCTGGCCGCGGCGCACTTCTTCTACCACGCCGGTTGGGCCGACAAGCTCGACTACGCCGGCCTCGGCACCAACCCGCGACCGCACGGCGTCGTCGGCCAGGTCATCCCGTGGAACTTCCCGCTGCTCATGCTGTCGTGGAAGATCGCCCCCGCGCTGGCCACCGGCAACACCGTCGTCATCAAGCCCGCCGAGACCACGCCGCTGTCGGCGCTGCTGTTCGCCGAGGTCCTCCAGCAGGCCGAGCTGCCCCCGGGTGTCGTCAACATCGTCACCGGCGCCGGCGCGACCGGTCAGGCGATCGTGGACCACCCGGGCATCGACAAGCTCGCGTTCACCGGCTCGACCGGGGTGGGCAAGATGATCGCGCGCTCGATCGCCGGCACCCGCAAGAAGGCCACCCTCGAGCTCGGGGGCAAGGCGGCGAACATCATCTTCGACGACGCGCCCATCGACCAGGCCGTCGAGGGCATCGTCAACGGCATCTTCTTCAACCAGGGCCACGTCTGCTGCGCCGGGTCACGGCTGCTCGTGCAGGAGTCCATCGCCGACGAGGTCGACAAGCGGCTCAAGCGCCGCCTCGCGACCCTGCGGGTCGGTGACCCGCTCGACAAGAACACCGACGTGGGCGCGATCAACTCCCGCGCCCAGCTCGACCGCATCACCGAGCTGACCGCGGTCGGCGAGGCCGAGGGCGCTGAGCGCTGGGACAACGGCTGCGAGCTCCCGAGCCGGGGCTTCTGGTTCCGCCCCACCGTCTTCACCGGCGTCAGCCAGACGCACCGGATCGCCCAGGAGGAGATCTTCGGGCCGGTGCTGTCGGTGCTGACGTTCCGCACGCCGCACGAGGCCGTCGCCAAGGCCAACAACACGCCCTACGGCCTCTCCGCCGGCATCTGGACCGAGAAGGGCTCGCGCATCCTCTGGATGGCCGACCAGCTCCGCGCCGGTGTGGTCTGGGCCAACACCTTCAACAAGTTCGACCCGACCAGCCCCTTCGGCGGCTACAAGGAGTCCGGCTACGGCCGCGAGGGCGGGCGCCACGGCCTGTCCGCCTACGTCACGACGGGAGACGCCAAGTGAGCCCCACCGCCCAGAGGTCCACCGCGGCGGACACCCGCCTGGACGTCCGCAAGACCTACAAGCTCTACATCGGCGGCAAGTTCCCCCGCTCGGAGTCGGGCCGCTCCTACGAGGTCGTCGACTCCCGCGGCCGGTTCCTCGCGAACGCCGCGCAGGGCTCGCGCAAGGACGCCCGTGACGCCGTCGTCGCCGCACGCGGGGCGTTCGCCGGCTGGGCCGGCGCCACGGCCTACAACCGCGGACAGGTGCTCTACCGCATCGCCGAGGTGATGGAAGGGCGTCGCGCCCAGTTCGTCGCCGAGGTGCGCGCCGGGGAGGGCGTCACCGAGCGTCGTGCGGAGGCGCTGGTGAGCGCGTCCATCGACCGCTGGGTCTGGTATGCCGGGTGGGCCGACAAGCTCGCCCAGGTCCTCGGCGGCCTCAACCCCGTGGCCGGCCCGTACTTCGACATCTCGGCGCCCGAGCCGACCGGCGTCGTGGGCGTTCTTGCGCCGCAACGCTCCTCGCTGCTCGGCCTCGTGTCCGTCCTTGCGCCGGTGATCGTCTCCGGCAACACCGCGGTGGTGCTCACCAGCGAGCTGCGGCCGCTGCCGGCGATCACCCTGTCCGAGTCGCTGGCGACCTCCGACGTCCCCGGCGGCGTCGTCAACCTCGTCACCGGGCGCACCGCCGAGGTGGCTCCGTGGATCGCCTCGCACCGCGACGTCAACGCGATCGACCTCGCCGGGGCGGCCGAGGCCGACGGAGTGAGCTGGGGCGACCTAGAGCTCGCCGCGGCCGAGAACCTCAAGAGGGTCGTGCGCCCGGCGGGTGAGGGCCCCGAGGCGGTCGAACCCGACTGGACCCGCGAGCCCGACCTGTCCCGCGTCACCGCCTTCCTCGAGACCAAGACGGTCTGGCACCCCAAGGGCCGTTGACTGCGGCCCGCGTGGTCGTCCTTGCCGGCCCCAGCGGGGCCGGCAAGTCGCGCCTGGCCGCCCGGCTGCACGACGCGCACGGGTGGCCGATCGTCCGGCTGGACGACTTCTACCGCGACGAGGACGACCCGGCCATGCCGCGCTCGGCCGAGCTCGGCATCGTCGACTGGGACCACCCCGACTCGTGGAACCGGGAGGCAGCCGTGGCGGCGCTGGAGACCCTCGTCGCCACCGGGTCGGCCACGACGCCGGTCTACGACATCGGCCTGAGCCGGGCCGTCGGGTCCACGGTGGTGAGCGCCGGCCCGGACGACCTGGTCCTCACCGAGGGCATCTTCGCCGCCGAGATCATCGCGGACCTGCGCGAGCGCGGGCTGCTCGCCGGGGCGTACTGCGTGCACCACCACCGGCTGCTGACCTTCGCCTACCGGCTGCTGCGCGACCTGTCGGAGCGGCGCAAGCCCCCGTGGACGCTGGTCCGCCGCGGGCTGGCGCTGATGCGCGACGAGCCCAGGGTCGTCGCCCGGCAGGAGTCGCTCGGCGCCCGGCCGGCCCGGGCCAGCGAGCTCGAGCCGCTGCTCTCCGCGCTGGCCCTCTGAGCGCGCGCCGTGCCGGCCCGGGACGGCCGAATGCCCCAGCCGACGGCCGCCCAGTTGGTAGGTTCGCACCACGCACGGGGGGACACCACGAGGTGGAGCAGGAGGGGCAGGTCGCGATGACACAACCCGCGGACGGGGCCGGTGGCGCCGCGACGCCCGGCTGGTCCGCGCCCGGGGGTCCCACTCCACCGCCGCAACCCCTGCCGTACGGCCCCGGCACCCCGCAGGGCGGCGGACCGGCATACGGCACGCCCCACTGGTCCACCGCGCTCACGGCGCACAAGCCTGGCATCATCCCGCTGCGGCCCCTAGGGCTCGGCGACATGATCGAGGGCGGTTTCGCCGCGATGCGTCGCAACCCTCGCACGTTCTTCGGGCTGGCGCTGCTCGTCACCCTGGCCGTCGTCGTCCTGCTCGGGGCCCTCGGCGCCCTGGGCTACCTCGCCGCGACCACACTCGGCGGCTCCGCCAGCGACGCCGTGCTCGCGGTGGGCGCGGTCGGCGGCCTCACCCTGCTCTACGCCCTCAGCGCGGTCACCGGGGTCGTCCTCACCGGCATGCTGTCCTACCCCGTCGGGGAGGCGGTCCTCGGCCGTAAGCCGACCACGGGCGAGGTCTGGCGGCACACCCGGCGGATGATCCCCCGGCTCACCGGGCTCTGCCTGCTCCTGCTGGTCCCCGTCGTCGCCGTCTTCGGCGGGCTCATCGCGCTGGTCGTCCTGGCGTTCAGCCGCGGGTCCGACGCCGGTGGGGTCGTGGCGCTGCTCGCGGTGCTCGTCGCGGTGGCGCTCACCCTGTACCTCTCGATCCGCCTGGTGCTGGCCACGCCGGCGCTCGTGCTCGAGGACCTCGGCGTCGTCGCGTCGCTGAAGCGGTCGTGGCGGCTGACCGAGGGTCGCTTCTGGCGCACCCTCGGCGTGCTCATCGTGACCGGCCTCCTCGTCGGGATCGTCCAGCAGGTGCTGGGATTCGGCTTCCAGTTCGCCGGAATGGCGCTGGGGTTCGGAATGGTGTCGACGACGCACGGCGACCCGAACGGTCCCCTCCTCGCGGTGGTCACGGTCGGCACCTCGGTGCTCGGTGCGGGTCTGGCGGCCCTGCTCACCCAGCCGTTCTCGGCGGCCGTCTCCGCTCTGCTCTACACCGACGCGCGCATCCGGGCCGAGGGCTTCGACCTCGCCCTGGCCCGCGCGGTCTCCGGCGCCCCGGTGGGTCTGTGACCCTGTCGGCCCTCGCCGCGCTGCCCGCCCGGCTCGACCCCGGCAACGACGAGGCCCGCGCGTGGCTGAGCCGGGAGCTGTCCGACCCGGTCTACCGCGACACCCGCGATCCGCTCCAGCGGGCGCTCGACGCCTTCGGCCGGTGGCTCTCGGACCTGCTCAGCGGGGTCCACGGCCCCTCGAACCCGTTGCCGTCGGTGGCCGCCGGCGTCGTGGCGGTGCTGCTGCTGGTGCTCGGGCTCGTCGCCCTGCGGTACGTGCGGCGGACCGCGCGCCGCGCCGACGACAGCCCCCTGCCGGTGCTCGGCACCGAGACGCTCACCGCTGCGGAGTACCGCGCCGGCGCCACCCGCGCAATGGACGAGGGCCGGTATGCCGCGTGCGTCCTCGACGCCGTGCGCGCGGTCGCGGCCGGTGCCGTCGAGCGGACCCTCCTGCAGGACGCGCCGTCGCTCACAGCCCACGAGATCGCCGCACGCCTCGGGCCCGTCTTCCCCCAGCACGCGACCGGCCTGCGGGAGGCCGCCGACCTGTTCGACGCGGTGGCGTACGGCGAGGCGCCCGCGTCGCGCGAGGAGGCCGCCGAGCTGCTGCGGCTGGAGCGGGACGTGTCCGCGACCCGTCCCGTGCGCGTGGAGCACGAACCCGTCGGCGCGGTGGTGCTGCCGTGACGCTGCAGGTGTGGGAACGCGCAGCGGCGCACGAGGCGACGCAGGACGCCGACTCGGGGTCGCCTGGTGGTGGCGAGGCACCTCCTCGCGGCCGGCGACGCTGGCGCGGGCGGCTGCTCTGGGCCGCGGCGGTCCTGGCGGCTCTTGCACTGGTCGCGATCGCCGTGCAGGTGGGTCTCACCCGGTCGGCCCACCGGGGCCAGGAGCTCGACCCCCAGAACACCGGTCCCGAGGGTGCGCGTGCCGTGGCTCGGGTCGTCGACGACCACGGCACGCGCGTGCGGGTCGTCCGGAGCGAGGGCGCCTTCGACGGCGCCGAGATCGACGGCGGCACCACCGTGGTCGTGACCCGCACGGACGCACTGTCGGCCGAGACCGCCCGCTCGCTGCTCGACCACGCCCGCGGCGCCCGGCGTCTCGTGCTCGTCGGCCCCAGCCGGTTCCTGTTGCGCGAGCTCGGGCTGTCCGTCGCGCCCGCCCCCGCGGCGACCGGTCCGCGGGTCGTGCCGGCCGGGTGCACCCTGGACGGGCTGTCGCCGACCGACACGCTGGCCGGGGGTCCCGACCGGTACACGAGCGATGCCCCCGGGGCCACGTCCTGCTTCACCGTCGGCGACGGCTCGGGCCTCGTGGCCCTGCCGGCATCCGGCGGACGCCCCGAGGTCGTGGTCCTCGGCGACACCGACCTGCTGCGGAACGACTCGATCACCCGGTTCGACGCAGCGGGCGTGGCCGTACGGCTCCTCGCCCGCGGGGACTCGGTGGTCTGGTACGTCCCGTCGTACCTCGACATCACCAGCAGCGACACAACCGCCACCTCAGAGGTCCCCAGGGCGATCGGTCCCTTGGCGTTCCTGGCGCTGTGGGCGTTGCTGGTGCTGATGATCTGGCGGGGTCGCCGTTTCGGGCCGCTGGTGACCGAGCCGCTGCCCGCCGTGGTCAAGGCGATCGAGACGACCCAGAGCCGCGGCCGGCTCTACCGCAAGGCGGGCGACGCCGGACGAGCCGGGGAGGCGCTGCGTGCCCGGGCCGTGCGCCGGCTCGCTACCCGGCTGGGCCTGCCCACCGGCGCGTCCCCTGCGGCGGTGGCCGCGGCCGCCGCCGAGGCCACCGGCCGGGACCCGGTCCTCGTCGCCGCCACCCTCGCCGGACCTGCCCCCACGTCGGAGTCGGCCCTCGTCGACCTCGCCCACGACCTGTCGCAACTCGAGAAGGATGTGCGCCGCGCATGACCGACCACCCGACCACCCCAGCCCCGTCCACCGGGACCGGCGCCGCATCGATGGGCGCTGGCCCGGCCGGCGCCCCCGCGGCATACGCCGCCCAGCCCACGGGTGCGCGGGACGAGCGCGACGAGCGCGCCCGCGCGGCGCTCATGGCGGTCCGCACCGAGGTGGGCAAGGCCGTCGTGGGTCAGGACGCTGCCGTCGCCGGCATCCTCATCGCGCTGCTGTGCCGCGGACACATCCTGCTCGAGGGGGTGCCGGGCGTGGCCAAGACCCTGCTGGTCCGCAGCGTCGCCGCGGCGCTGGACGTGCAGACCAAGCGGGTGCAGTTCACTCCCGACCTCATGCCGGGCGACGTCACCGGGTCGCTGGTCTACGACAACGGCACCTCGGAGTTCTCGTTCCGCGAGGGGCCGGTCTTCACCAACCTCCTGCTGGCCGATGAGATCAACCGGACGCCCCCCAAGACACAGGCCTCCCTGCTCGAGGCGATGGAGGAGCGCCAGGTCTCCGTCGACGGCACCCCGCGCCGGCTGCCGACCCCGTTCCTCGTGGCCGCCACCCAGAACCCGGTCGAGTACGAGGGCACCTACCCGCTGCCCGAGGCCCAGCTCGACCGCTTCCTGCTCAAGGCCGTCCTGCCGCTGCCGCCGCGCGAGGACGAGATCTCGGTCATCAGTCGCCACGCGGCCGGCTTCGACCCCAGGGACCTGGCGGCGGCCGGGCTCCGGGCGGTCGCGAGCGCCGAGGACGTCGAGGCCGGTGCGGCGCGGGTCCGGCACGTGCAGGTGAGCCCGGAGGTCGCGGCCTACATCGTCGACATCGCCCGGGCGACGCGGAGCTCCCCGTCCCTGTCCCTCGGGGTGAGCCCGCGCGGCGCCACCGCGCTGCTGGCGACGAGCCGTGCCTGGGCCTGGCTCAACGGCCGCACCTTCGTCACCCCAGACGACGTGAAGTCGCTGGCGCAGGCGACGCTCGCGCACCGCCTGTCGCTGCGTCCCGAGGCCGAGCTCGAGGGCGTCGCCGTGTCGGCCGTGCTCGACGCCGCCATCGGCTCGGTGCCGGTCCCCCGCTGACCGTGTTCGTCACCGGCCGCCTCCTCGCGCTCGTGCTCCTGGGAGCCGTGCCCGTCCTCGTGCGCCCGGACACCACCACGGTCTGGGCGTGGGTCGGGGTGTGCCTGGTCGCGGCCGCGCTCGACCTCGCGCTCACCGGCTCGCCGCGCGCGGTGCGGGTCGACCGTATGCCGGTCGCGCCCGTGCGCCTGGGCGAGGGCACGTCGACGACGCTGCTCGTGGACAACCCAGGGAGCCGACGGTTCCGCGGCTCCCTGCGCGACGCGTGGCAGCCGTCGGCGGGGGCCACCGGCACGCGCCACCGCCTCTCGGTCCCGGCCGGCGAGCGCCGGCAGGTGACCACCTCGCTGCTGCCGACCCGGCGCGGCGACCGGCTCGCCGACCGCGTGACGGTCCGCCGGCTCGGTCCGCTCGGCCTCGTCGGGCGGCAGGCGTCGGTCGTCGTCCCCGGCCACGTCCGCGCGCTGCCGCCGTTCCACTCCCGCAAGCACCTGCCGTCGCGGCTGGCCCGGCTGCGCCAGCTCGACGGCCGCTCCGCGGTGCGGACCCGGGGTCAGGGCACGGAGTTCGACTCGCTGCGCGACTACGTCGACGGCGACGACGTGCGCAGCATCGACTGGCGCGCGACGGCCCGCCGCCGCACCACCGTCGTGCGCACGTGGCAACCCGAGAAGGACCGCCACATCATCCTCGTGCTCGACACGTCACGGACCTCGGCCGGCCGGGTCGGTGACGTACCGCGCCTCGACTCGGCCATGGATGCCGCGCTGCTCCTCGCGGCCCTGGCGTCGCGGGCGGGCGACCGCGTGGACCTCGTCGCGGGTGACCGCCGGGTGCACCGCAAGGTCGTCGGGGCCAGCCGCACCGAGCTGCTCCCGGACCTCGTCACCGCGATGGCCCCGCTCGAACCGGCCCTGGTCGAGGCCGACTGGTCACTGCTGGTCTCCGAGGTCTCGCGGGTGAGCCGCCAGCGGGGTCTTGTGGTGCTGCTGACGCCGCTCGAGCCGTCCGCGGTCGAGGAGTCCCTCCTCGCGCCGCTGTCCGTCCTCGCGCAGCGCCACCGCGTGGTGCTCGCGTCGGTGTCCGACCCGGCGCTGACGACGATGGTGGAGTCACACGAGGACGGGCGCGCGGCCTACGACGCCGCAGCCGCAGCGCGCACCATTGCGCTGCGCGAGCGCACCGGCGCAGCCCTCGGACGACTGGGGGTCGACGTCCTCGACGCCGACCCCGAGCAGCTGCCCGTCGCCCTCGCCGACCACTACCTGATGCTGAAGTCCCGCGGCCTCCTCTGACTGGGCATAGACGGCTGCGAAGGGACTCAGGAAAGGGACCCATTGTCACGGCGACGAGGGGCGCCCCACTCCGCCGCCTGTCAGCCGGACCGATGCTTTACCGACAGACGCCACCCGACGGTAAGCCCCTCGGGCTCTATACCGCCTGCTTCGGCACTGCGAGGACCGCCCGACGATGTTGACGCCGGCCGGGTGTGTCTGGGGCCCTCTTCGATGCATCGACAGGCAGGGTTGTCGATGCAGCTGATGCGGCGAGTCGGTGTTGCACCTTGCGGCCCAACGGGCGACGCCTCGAGCTTGGAGCCCGGCCTCATAGGCTCTCGGGCCGGTCCTCGCCTCAGATCTCGAACGGCACGCCCGTGAGCTCCTCGCTGACGGTCCACAGTCGATGGGCGAGGTCGGGGTCGGTCGCCAGCGAGCTGAGTTTCGCTGGGCCCACCTTGCCACGGACCTCACCAGGTCCTTGGGGACCGCTGTACGAGCCCGCGGCAGCCGCAGTCGCCGCATACAGGACCGCCTCGGCTCCGCCCTCGGACCCCGGAAGCACGAGACGCATGAGGGGCGGTGCAAAGGTGCGCACGATCCATCGCGCACCCATGCCGTCGCGACTCGCGACGAGGTTGGTGACGGCCACCCCCGGATGTGCCGCTGTCGACGTCAGTGGTGATCCCGCAGCAGTGGCCCGGCGGTGGAGCTCCAGGGCGAACAGGAGGTTGGCCAGCTTCGTGCGACCGTACGAGACCCGCGGGTCGTAGTCCTCCGGGGGATTGCCGTCGACGACCCGCTCGTCACCCTGGCGGTGTGCCAGCGAGGCCACGGTCGTCACTCGCGGCGAGGGAGCCGCCAGCAGTGCGGGCAGCAGTCGAGCCGTCAGCGCGAAGTGCCCGAGATGGTTCGTCCCGAACTGGAGCTCGTACCCGTCAACGGTGGTCCGGCACGTCGGGGGCGCCATCACGCCGGCGTTGTTCACGAGCAGGTCGACCGGTCCGTCGATCCGCGCTGCGAACTCGCGCACCGACTCCTGGGACGCCAGGTCGAGAGCTTCGACGGCGGTGCTGCCAGCAATCCTTGCGG
The DNA here is from genome assembly GCF_054779295.1 of Phycicoccus ginsengisoli. Lineage (NCBI taxonomy): Bacteria > Bacillati > Actinomycetota > Actinomycetes > Micrococcales > Intrasporangiaceae > Phycicoccus > Phycicoccus ginsengisoli. Next base: position 149,663 of record NZ_BAAGYN010000001.1, on the reverse strand, counting down.
CGGCCGCGCGGCCCGCGTCGAGGTTGCGGACCGCGAGGATGACGTGAGCGCCATGTTCGGCCAGGGTTCGGGCCTCCACGAACCCGATTCCAGAGTTGGCGCCGGTGACGATGGCCGTCGTACCGCTCAGGTCGGCGATCTCGGTGGGCTTCCAAGCCATGGTCCACTCCTGCGGGTCGTCGGCGCCCGCGGGTGATCGCCGGCCCCGGCAGCGTATGCCGTGCGAGGTCAGGTCTCGCCGGACGGTACGCATTCGTCGAGGACCGGTGGGGCCCGACGCAAGGTGGCTCCTGATCCGCGGACCGAACGCGGGAGCGGGGGCGCCCGCAGCAGCAGGGCGTACTGTGAGGTACGGAGCCATCCAGGCTTCCTAGCGCTGGGAGCACAGTCATGGCCGACAAGTCACCTCGACAGCACATGGCCAAGAAGGCGAGCAAGTCGATCAAGGAGAAGCGGGCCGACAAGCACGCCAAGGCGGAGGCGAAGAACCACCTCGACATCGGCGAGATCCGCAAGAAATAGGTCTCGTCGAGGAACCGGGCGATCAGTCCTGGGGCTTCGCGCTCACGGCATACCCGCTGCGCCTGGTGGACGGTCGCACTCGAGCTTCGCCGGTCCCCAGCGAGCCGGCGCGGCGTCAGCCGGCGACGGGCACGTCGAAGCCGCGCTCGGCCTCGGCGAGGTCCCCGGTCTCGCCGCGGTGGTGGGCCCACCGGCCGAGGGTGAAGACGTAGGCGAAGAAGGCGGCCTCGGCGACCAGGCCGATGCCGATCCGCGACCAGGTGGGCAGGCCGGACGGCGTCACGAACGCCTCGATCAGCCCGGACACGAGCAGCAGCACCACGAGCCCGAGCGACACCCCCAGGGCGGCGCGGCCCTCCTCCGCCAGCGCCCGCACGCGCGAGCGCGGTCCCGGCGACACCCACGCCCAGAACAGCCGCAACCCCACCCCTGCCGCCACGAAGACGCAGGTGAGCTCGAGCATCCCGTGCGGGAGGATCAGCCCGAAGAACAGGTCACCCCGCCCGTGCCGCACCATGATCGAACCGACGACCGCGACGTTGAGCACGTTGGTCACCAGCAGGTAGACGACCGGCAGGCAGAAGATCCCCAGGGCCACGCACAGGGCCGCGAGCCAGAAGTTGTTGGTCCACACGTGCAGCGCGAACGACGTCGCGGCGTACTCGCTGTAGTAGCTGGCAAAGTCGTTGTTGACGAGCTGGTCGATCTCCTGCGGGGTCGCGAACGAGCTCTCGACTCGCGGGTGGTCGAGCAGCCACCAGCCGATGACGAACGCGAGGACGACGTTGACCACCAGGACGGTGAGCCACCACCAGCGCATCCGGTACAGCGCAGCCGGGAACGACACCGCGGCGAAGCGGCCGGCGTCCGACCACGACAGCGTCCGGGTGCCGGCCGACCGCGATCGCGCACGGGCCAGCAGCATCGACAGGTAGCCGACCAGCGAGGCGTCGGGCGCGGTCGAGCGGATCATCGACAGGTGCGTCGCGACGCGCTGGTAGCGGTCGAGGATCTCGTCGGCGTCGGCCCCGGTCAGCCGTCGCTGCCTGGTCAGCTCGTCGAGCCGTTCCCATTCCCCCCGGTGGGCGGCCACGAAGGCGTCCAGGTCCACATCGGCCACCCTAGCCGCCGGCCGCCGTTACAGTGGCCGACATGAGCAGCAGCACCGTGGGGGTCGGTGCGGACGACCTGGTGACGGGTGAGGCCGTCGCCCTGGACCTGCCGAGCGCGGGCATCGGGTTGCGCGTCGTCTCCGGTCTCATCGACTACGTGCTCGGCATGCTCGTCCTCATCGCGCTGCAGATCGGGGCCGACGCGGTGTTCGGCGGCGTCGACACCGCCCTCACCCTGGCCATGACCACGCTCGCGACCATCGCCGCGCTCGTCGCCCTGCCCACGACCTTCGAGACCCTCACCCGCGGCAAGACCCTCGGACACCTCGCGCTGGGACTGCGTACCGTGCGCGACGACGCCGGCCCGATCGGCTTCCGCCAGGCCCTGACCCGGGCGATGCTCGGCGTGGTCGAGGTCTACGGGTGCCTCGGTGTGCCCGCGCTGGTCTGCGCAGCGCTGTCGGCGCGTGGCAAGCGGCTCGGCGATCTCCTCGCCGGCACCTACGTCGTCCGGGACCGGCAGCGGATTCGGCTCACGCCACCGACCCCGATGCCCCAGCAACTCGCCGGCTGGGCGTCCACGGCCGACCTGGCGCCGCTGCCCGACCCGCTCGCGGTGGCGGTCCGTCAGTTCCTGGGCCGGGCGAGCACCTTCGCCCCCTCGGCGCGCGAGCAGCTCGGTGCCCGCCTGCTGGAGGAGGTGCGGCCGTACGTCGCGCCCGCGCCACCGCCCGGCCACCACGCCGAGTACGTCCTCATGGCCGTGCTCGCCGAGCGACGCACCCGCGACGCCGACCGGCTCGCCCGCGAGGCGCGCCTGCGCGAGCGGCTCCTCCCGCCCGACCCGGTGGGCGGCGTCGCCTCCCAGCGGCCGGGACCGCCACCATCCTGGGGGACGAGCTCCGGCGGAGCGACCGCCGGTCAGCCCAGCAGCTCGGCGTAACCCGGCTTCACGACGCCGTCGATGATGGCGAGGCGCTCGTCGAACGGGATGAACGCGGACTTCATCGCGTTGATGGTGACCCAGCGCAGGTCCTCCAGCGACCACCCGGCCTCCGCGACGAGCAGCCCCATCTCCCGGCTCATGGAGGTGCCGCTCATGAGCCGGTTGTCGGTGTTGACCGTGACGCGGAACCGCAGGCGCTTCAGGAGCGAGATCGGGTGCAGCGCAACGGATTCCGCCGCCCCCGTCTGGACGTTGCTGCTCGGGCACATCTCGAGTGGGATGCGCATGTCGCGGACGTATGCCGCGAGCCGGCCGAGGTGCACGTCGCCGGGGTCGGCGGCGACGGCCGCCGCGACGTCGTCGGCGAAAGGGCGGCCCCGGACGAGCAGGTCGTCGACGATCCGCACGCCGTGGCCGAGCCGGTCGGCGCCGCACCACTGGATCGCCTCCCAGATGCTCGGCAGCCCGAACGCCTCACCGGCGTGGATGGTGAAGTGCGCGTTCTCCCGGCGCAGGTACTCGAACGCATCGAGGTGACGGGTGGGCGGGAACCCGGCCTCGGCCCCGGCGATGTCGAACCCGGCGACCCCACGGTCGCGGTAGCGCACGGCGAGTTCGGCGATCTCGGTGCTCTTGGCAGCGTGCCGCATCGCGGTGAGCAGTGCCGTGACGCGGATGGGGTTGCCGGCCTCGGCCGCCTCCTTCTCCCCTTCGCGGAAACCCTCGTTGACGGCCTCGACGACGTCCTCGAGCTCGAGCCCCTGCGTGAGGTGCTGCTCCGGGGCGTACCGGCTCTCGGCATACACGACACCGTCGGCGGCGAGGTCGACGACGCACTCGCGCGCGACCCGGCGCAGCCCGTCGGCGGTCTGCATGACCGCGAGGGTGTGGTCGAAGGTCTCGAGGTAGCGCTCGAGCGAACCGGAGTCGGCGCTCTCGCGGAACCAGTCCCCGAGGGCGCCCGCATCGGTCGTGGGCAGGCCGGTGTAGCCGACCTCGTCGGCGATCTCGACGATCGTCTGCGGCCGCAGCCCGCCGTCGAGGTGGTCGTGGAGCAGGGCCTTGGGGGCCCTGGCGATCAGCTCGCCCGTGCTGAGGGACTCGCGCAGCGGCGCCCCGGGGCCGGCGTCGGCACGGTCTCCAACGCCGTCGCTCGTGTCGTCGCGCTCGCCGTCAGCGGCGCCGTCCTTGCGACCGAAGATCACGCGCCCTCCTCCTCGCGGTTCACCGTGTCGGGTGAGAACGCCGGGAGGCAGACGGCGACGTACTCGGCGCCCTCGGAACCGGTCGAGTAGCGGATCCGCTCCCCCGCGCGCGTCAGCACGCTCTGCCCGGCCTCGACCCGCAGCCGGCCGCCGTCGTGGTCCACGAGCACCGCACCCGCGAGCACGAGGGTGTACTCGTCGAACGCGGGTGCCTGGAACGGCTCGGTCCAGTCGGCCGGGGCCTTCATGTGGGCGATCGAGACACCCTCGGAGCCGGTGTTGACCCGGCCCACGTGTTCGTCGATGACCTTGCCGCCGGGGACGGGGATGGTGGTGGGGGACGCGATGAGCTCAGGCACGGTCCCACCCTAGTGCGTGCGGTTCGGCCGCTTGCCGGGATCCGAACGATCGTGCTTTTATGGTTCCGTGAGCAAGGGTGAGCAGACCCGCGAGGCGGTCCTGGCCGAGTCGCTGGCACAGTCCAGCCGGGTCGGGCTGCGGGGCATCACCATCGGGGGCCTGGCCGAGTCGATGGGCATGTCCAAGAGCGGGCTCTTCGCGCACTTCGGCTCCAAGGAGGGCTTGCAGACGGCGGTCCTCGACTTCGCTGCGGACCACTTCGCCCGGCTCGTGATCCGGCCGGCCCTGCGCGAGCCGCGCGGCGAGCCGCGCCTGCGCATGCTGTTCGACCGCTGGCTCGGCTGGGGCGGCTACAGCGACTATGCCCTTCCCGGAGGCTGCATCTTCGTCTCCGTCGCCAGCGAGTTCGACGACGAGCCCGACGGCCCGGTGCGCACCAAGGTGGTCCAGACCGAGCGCGACCTGCTCGACACCATCGAGACCATCGTCCGGGGGGGCGTCACCGAGGAGCAGTTCCGCGCCGACACCGACACCGCCGCCTTCGCCCAGGACATGCTCGCCATCGTCCTGGGCTACAACTTCTCCGCCCGCCTGCTGCGCGACGGCGCCGCCGAGGCACGCACCCGCGCCTCGTTCGAGCGCCTGCTCGACCACGTCCGCGCCTGATCGACCACCCCACCCCACCCACCCCGTAGGGAGCTGGCATGTCGGCAGAAAAAAGCACGATCGATCGTATTTTTGTCGCCATCTCCCCAGCCGCTTCCCTGCCGCTCCCGGGCCGGGTCGGTTCCGTCGTGGGTGACAGGTCCGCGGACACGGCCGAACCGGCTGCGCCGTCGAGGCCCGTGGCGCCGGCGGTGCCCGCGGTGCCGGCCAAGGGCGTGGCGCCGGCGGTGCCCGCGGTGCCGGCCAAGGGGCCGGCGGCCACGGGGGGCCTGCTGGCCTCGGCCGGGCGCCTGCGACCGGTGTTCCGGCAGCTCGAGCAGCGCAGTCCCGCCCTCGGCGGGTGGCTCGCCGAGAGGCTGTGGTTCCGGCTGCCCCCGACCCCTGCGGCGGCGGTCCGCGAGCGCCGCACCCCGGACGGCGGCGAGCCGTTAGAGACCGTGTGGAGTGGCGGGATCGTCCGCGGCCGGGCGTACGGCGACTGGGGGCTGCCGACGGCATACCTCGTCCACGGCTGGGGTGGGTGGTGGCAGCAGCTCGGCGCCCACGTACGACCGCTGGTGGACGCGGGCCTGTGCGTGGTCGCCTTCGACGCCCCGAGCCACGGCGCGTCCGGCGCGGGCTCGTTCGGCCCGCGCTCGACCACCCTCGTGGAGATGGGCGAGGCACTGCAGGCCGTCATCGGCGACTTCGGCCGGCCGGCCCTCGTCGTCTCCCACTCCGCGGGCGCCATGGCGAGCATGCTCGCGGTGGACTCGGGGGCGCCGGTCGAGGCGCTGGTGCTCATCGCGCCCCCGGTGTCGGTCGCCTCGATCGCGGCCATGGTCGCGAATGCCCTCGGTGCAGGACCCCGCTCGCGGCGGGTCATGCTGGCGCGCGCGGAGCGACGGGTCGGACTGCCCATGGACGGCCTGGACCTGGTGCCGCTCGCGGCGCGTCGACCCTCGCTCCCGCGACTGCTCGTGGTCCACGACCGGTCCGACGCGGAGGTACCCGTGGCCGGATCGGTCGAGCTCACGACGGCCTGGCACGACGCACGGCTGCTGCTGACCGACGGCCTCGGCCACCGTCGCGTGATGTGGGACCCGGCCGTGGTGCGCCGGGTGGCGGCGTTCGCCGCAGTTCCGGAAGCTTCGGCGTAGGGGCCCGCCGCCGCGTCCGCCCGCCCGTACGCCAGTCCAACCGCCCGGTCCGGCCCCGCTCGTCAGGCGCTCGGGGTCACCGGCCCACCGTCAGGAGATCTTCTCGATGACGAGCGGCAGCAGGTCGGGTCGGGAGCCCTCGGGGGCGATGGTGAACGCGCCCTCGAGCGACTCGAGCGCGCGCTCGAACCGCTCCGGCGTGTCGGTGTGCAGGGTCAGCAGCCTCTCGCCACCGCGGACGACCGCTCCCGGCTTGGCGTGCATCTCGACGCCGGCACCCGCCTGCACCGGGTCCTCCTTGCGCGCCCGGCCGGCCCCGAGCCGCCACGCGGCCACCCCGACCTTGAGGGCGTCGAGCTCCATGAGCACCCCGTCGGCAGGGGCGAGCACCTCGTGCGTCTCCTTCGCCACCGGCAGCTCCGCGTCGGGGTCGCCGCCCTGCGCGCGGATCATCGCCTTCCACGCGTCCATCGCCCGCCCGTCGGCCAGCGCGTCAGCAGGGTCCACGTCGTCGCGCCCGGCCGCGGCGAGCATCTCACGGGCCAGGGCCAGGGTGAGCTCGACGACGTCCTCGGGCCCCCCGCCGGCAAGCACCTCGACCGACTCGCGGACCTCGAGCGCATTCCCCGCCGTGAGGCCCAGCGGGACCTGCATGTTGGTGAGCAGCGCGACCGTCTTCACCCCGGCATCGGTGCCCAGGTCGACCATGGTCCGGGCCAGCTCACGGGCGTCGTCGACGGTCTTCATGAACGCGCCGCTGCCCACCTTGACGTCGAGCACGAGGGTGCCCGTGCCCTCGGCGATCTTCTTGCTCATGATCGAGGAGGCGATGAGCGGGATCGCCTCGACCGTGCCGGTCACGTCGCGCAGGGCATAGAGCTTCTTGTCGGCCGGGGCCAGTCCCTCGCCCGCGGCGCAGATGACGGCACCGACGTCCTCGAGCTGGCGCAACATCTGCTCGTTCGACAGCGAGGCCCGCCAGCCGGGGACGGACTCCAGCTTGTCGAGGGTGCCACCGGTGTGGCCGAGCCCGCGGCCGGACAGCTGCGGCACCGCGACCCCGCACGCCGCCACGAGCGGGGCCAGCGGCAGGGTGATCTTGTCGCCCACCCCACCGGTCGAGTGCTTGTCGGCGGTGGGGCGGGACAGCGAGGAGAAGTCCATCCGCTCGCCGGACGCGATCATCGCCGCGGTCCAGCGCGAGATCTCGCGCCGGTTCATGCCGTTGAGCAGGATCGCCATGGCCAGGCTCGACATCTGCTCGTCCGCGACGGCCCCGCGGGTGTACGCGTCGATCACCCAGTCGATCTGCGCGTCCGACAGCTCCCCCTTGGCGCGCTTGGTGATGATGACGTCGACGGCATCGAAGGACTCGCTCATGGGCTCATCGTGTCAGACCGAGGCATGCACCCGGCACAGGACGACTCGTCCCCCTTCCGGCACGAACCGCCCTGTCCGAGCATTACCCGGGGCGGCTCGTGCCCGTTGCGGCACCAGCCGCCCCCTGCGGAGAGGACGTGGGGCGGCTCGTGCCCGTTGTGGCACCAATCGCCCCCTGCGGAGAGGACGTGGGGCGGCTCGTGCCCGTCGTGGCACCAGCCGCCCGTGGGAGCCGAGCTCTCCGGTATGCCGCGTGGCCCCGGCATACCGGCCAGTCACGATCCGGGTGTGGTCCGGGAGGGGAAGTGCAACCGCCACTCCTGCGACGTGACCCGCGCGGGGCGCCCGCGCTCGGACAGCGCCACGGCCACGCGCTCGAGGGTGCGCTCCGGCTCGCGGTAGACACCCTTGGCAAGGACCACGACGATCCGCCACCCCTCGGCCTCCAGCTCCTCGCGGCGCTCGACGTCGCGCTCCCACTGGCGCTGCGACTCGGCGTGCTGCCGGCCGTCGTACTCGACTGCCAGCCGCAGGTCGGGGTACGACAGGTCGTACCGCCGCACCCAGGCGCCCCACTCGTCGTACTCGATGTGGTTGACCACCGGCTCGGGCAGCCCGGCAAGCACGAGCAGCATCCGCAGCCGCGACTCCATCGGCGAGTCCACCCCGGTCCGCACCAGGCCGGCCCCGCGCCGGGCGAGGGCCGCATGGCGCCCGCGCACCCGCCCGGCGGCCGCCACGAGCGCCTCGGGTGTCGTGCGACGGCGCGCGACGAGCGAGTCCCCCAGCACGACGAGGTCCACCAACCCCAGCTCGCCGGCCAGGTCGACGAACGTGTCCTCCGCCGTCGTGACCGGCAGCCCGCCGACGCGGGCGCGCAGCCGGCTGCGGGAGCGCACCTGAGCCGCGACTCCCGGGACCCGTAGCCGACCGCTCGGGACGCGAAGGTGGATCCGGGTCTCCTGCGGGACGGTTCCGCCCAGGAGCTCCGCCGCGGTCGCGGACGCGGCAACCGAGCCCTCGGGGGCGAGTCGCAGGGCCGCCAGGGTGCGGACACGGGTGTCGAGCGGCACGTCGCGTCGCACGTACACGCCGCGGAAGACGCGCTGCACCTGCGGTCCGCGCAGCACCTTGTCGCTCATCCCCGCCGCGACCGCCTCAGCCGTGGTGAACACCTGGGGCAGCGCGTCCGGCATCGGTCCAGAGTGACGGACCCGGACAGGTCGGCGGACGTTGTCCACAGTCTCGGGCCGTTGTAGGTCGCGGCAGGAGTCGTCCCCGGAACCGGCGCGGTGGGGCGGCTCGTGGCCGATCTGGCGCGAATCGCCCCTCGCGCGCCAGGCCCGGGGCGATCCACGACGGTTCCGCCACGAATCGCCCCCTGGCTCGGCGACGCCGCGGCGGTCAGGCGGGGTGGTCGGCTGCGGCAGCGGCGGTCAGGTTGTCCGGGCCGAACGCCTGGGGCAGCACCTCACGCATCGGCAGGACGCCCTCGGGGGTGAGCAGCAGGCAGTCCGGGCCGCCGTTCTCCCACAGCAGCTGCCGGCACCGGCCGCACGGCATCAGCGGCTGACCGTCACCGCCGACGCACGACACCGCGACGAGCCGGCCGCCGCCGCTGGCGTGCAGCGACGAGACCATGCCGCACTCGGCACAGAGCCCGACTCCGTAGGCCGCGTTCTCGACGTTGCAGCCCACGACCACGCGGCCGTCGTCGACGATGCCGGCCACCCCCACCGGGAAGCGGGAGTACGGCGCGTAGGCCTTGCGCATGATGGCGACCGCCTGCTCCCGCAGGACCTCCCAGTCGACGTGCTCGGCGCCGTGGGGACCGCCGTGGACCGGTGCCGGCGTGTGCCCGCCGCCCGCGTCGCTGGAGCCCGCGTCGCTGCCGCCCGCGTCGCTGCCGGGCGCGGCGCCATCCGGCGTGGGGGCGCCGCCCTGCTCGCCGCCGGGCTCCACGGCATACGGCTGAGGCTCGGTGCCCGGCACTAGGCCCCCTCGCCCTTGCGGTAGATCTGGCCGTCGGCGGCCGGCATCCGCAGTCGCTGCGAGGCGAACGCGAGGACCAGCAGCGTCGTGACGTACGGCGTCGTGCCGGTGAGCTCGGCGGGCACCGCGTCCGCGGCGAAGTACCACCAGGCCACGAGCACGCCCACGACGAGGGCGAGGATGCCCTGCACCAGGCGGCGGTTGCGCACGATCTGCCACACGCCGACGGCCACGAGGATCACGGCGAACAGCAGCAGGAACGCGTGCACGGTCGCGCCACCGCGCAGCTGCACCGCGTCGGTGTAGCCGAACAGGGCCGCGCCGCTGAGCAGGCCGCCGGGCCGCCAGTTGCCGAAGATCATGGCCGCGAGGCCGATGTAGCCGCGGCCGCCGGTCTGGCCGTCGCGGTAGATGTTCGCGGCCACGAGGGCGAGGAACCCGCCACCGAGGCCGGCGAGACCGCCCGAGACGAGGACCGCGAGGAACTTGTACCGCAGGACGTGCACGCCGAGCGACTCCGCTGCCACGGGCGACTCGCCCACGGACCGCAGCCGCAGGCCGAACGGCGTGCGCCACAGCACCCACCACGTCCCCACGAACAGCAGGACGGCGATGATCGTCAGGATCGACAGGTTCGTGCAGACCGCTCGCAGCACGGCGGCGAGGTCGCTGACGAAGAACCAGTTCTTGCGCTCCACCGTGCCCAGCGCGTCGGAGACCCCGGGCAGCGTGAACGCCGGCAGGTCCTTGATCGGCGGGGACTGGGTCGGGCCGCCACCGGGCAGGCCGGTGAAGAAGCGCGCCGCGAGGTACTTGGCCACACCGAGGCCGACGATGTTGATGGCGACACCGGAGACGATGTGGTCGACCCCGAACGTCACCGTCGCGATCGCGTGGATGAGGCCCCCGAGCATCCCCATGAGGATCGCGCCGACCACGCCCATCCACGGACCCATGTGGTAGCCGAAGAACCCGGCGCCCCACGTGCCGAGGATCATCATGCCCTCGAGGCCGATGTTGACGACGCCCGCGCGCTCGGACCACAGGCCGCCGAGGCCGGCGAGGCCGATCGGCACCGCCAGCCCGATCGCGGCAGCCAGCGCGCCGGAGCTGATGATGTCGTTGGCGCCGGTGACCACGCGCAGGACCGACACGACAGCGAGCGCGCCGACCGCGACGACGGCCCACTCGCGCAGGCCGAACCGGCGCCGCCTGGGCACCCGGTCGGTGACGGGCTTGGTGCCGACCTCGAGTCCGGCGGCGCTCATGCCGCGGCTCCTTCCGTCGCGGGGGTCGCCGTCGGGGCGGCCAGCTCCCTGGCCACCCGCTGCTGCTCGAGCCGCTTGTCGGTGCGGCGGATCAGCTCGTAGGCGATGACGACCGCGAACAGGATGACGCCCTGGATGATGAAGACGATCTCCTGGGCCACGCCCGCGGTGATCTGCAGCGCGTTGGACTGGATGTCGAGGAACGCCCACAGCACCGAGGCGAACGCGATCCCGACGGCGTTGTTGCGCCCGAGCAGGGCGATCGCGATGCCGGCGAACCCGAGCCCGGACTGGAACGTCGTGCCGTAGTTGTGGTCCTGCCCGAACAGCAGCGGCATGCCGATGAGGCCGGCGAGCGCGCCCGACGCGATCATCGCCGTCATCACCATCCGGGGCACCCTGACCCCGCTGGCCACCGCCGCGGTCTCGGACCGTCCGGTGGCGCGCAGGTCGAACCCGAACCGGGTCTTGCCCAGCACGAACCAGTACGCCACGCCGACGACGATCGACAGCACGATGAGCGTGTAGACACGGTTGGTCGCGCCCGGGACCAGCTGCAGGCCCTGGAGCTGGGAGGAGTCGGGGATCTGCTTGGTGTTGACCGCGTTGCTCCCCTCCTGCCGGTCGGCGACCTTGAGCAGCAGCCAGCTGACCACGCCGGTGGCGATGGCGTTGAGCATGATCGTCGAGATCACCTCGGAGACACCGCGCTTCACCTTGAGGTATGCCGCGATGCTCGCCCAGAGCCCGCCGGCCACCATCGCGACGACGATGGCGACGAGGATGTTGAGGACGCCCGGCAGCCAGGCCTGGCCGGCGAACACCGCGGCGGCGAACGCCGCGACCCGGTACTGCCCGTCGACGCCGATGTTGAACAGGTTCATCCGGAAGCCGACCGCGACGGCGACCGCGGACAGGTAGTACACGGTGGCGGCGTTGACGATCTGCACCGTCTGGCGCGGCTTCGGGACGTGCAGGATGGTCTTCCAGACGTCACCGACCGGGTCGCCGAACAGGGCGAGGATGAGCGAGGTGATGACGAAGGCGACGACGAGCGCGAGCACCGGGGCTGCGAGGCCGAGCAGGACCCGGCGGGGGCTGAGCCGGTTCATGCGGTCTGCTCCTTCTCACCGGCGCCGGTCATGGCGGCACCGAGGTCCTCGGCGGTCACGTGGTCGGGGTCGAAGTCGCCCGAGAGCCGGCCGCGCAGGATGACCCGGATCGTGTCGGAGAGGCCGATCAGCTCCTCGAGGTCGGCCGAGATGAGCAGGACGGCCAGGCCCTCGCGGCGCGCGGCGCGGATGTGGTCCCAGATGCTGGCCTGCGCGCCGACGTCGACGCCGCGGGTCGGGTGGGCGGCGACGAGCACCTTGGGGTGGTGGCTCATCTCGCGGCCGATGATGAGCTTCTGCTGGTTGCCGCCGGACAGCGAGCCGGCGGTCACGAAGATCGACGGCGTCCGCACGTCGTACTCCTTGACGATCCGCTCGGTGTCGGCCTTGGCGGCGGCGGCGTCGATCAGCGCACCCTTGACGTTGGGCTCCTCGGTCTGGTGGCCGAGCACGCGGTTCTCCCACACCGGAGCCTCGAGCAGCAGTCCGTGGCGGTGACGGTCCTCGGGGATGTACCCCACGCCCGCCTCGCGGATCTCGCGCACGCCCCAGTCGGAGATGTCCGTGTCGCCGAGGAAGACCCGGCCGGACGTGGGCTCGCGCATCCCCATGATGACCTCGACGAGCTCGGCCTGGCCGTTGCCCTCGACGCCGGCGATGCCGAGGACCTCGCCCGCGTGGATCGTCAGCGAGACGTCGTCGAGGACCGGCCGGCCGGTGCCACCCGCGAGGACGAGGTCCTCGACCCGCAGCAGGACCCGGTCGGTGACCGTCGACTCCTCGGTCGTGGGGGAGGGCAGCTCCGAGCCCACCATGAGCTCGGCGAGCTGGCGGGCGTTGACCGACTGCGGCTCGACCGTGTCGATGGTGGTGCCGCGCCGGATGATGGTGATCGAGTCGGCGACCCGCAGGACCTCGTCGAGCTTGTGCGAGATGAACAGGACGGTGAGGCCCTCGTCCTTGAGCTCGGCCAGCTGGTCGAACAGCTCGTCGACCTCCTGCGGCACGAGGACGGCCGTGGGCTCGTCGAGGATGAGGGTCTTGGCGCCGCGGTAGAGGACCTTGAGGATCTCGATGCGCTGGCGGTCCCCCACGCCCAGGTCGGCGACGAGCGCGTCGGGGTCGACGCCGAGCTTGTACGCCTCGGAGATGCGCGCGATCTCCCGCCGCGCGCCGTCCCCGATGCCGTGCAGTTTCTCGGCGCCGAGGACGACGTTCTCCAGGACGGTGAGGTTGTCGGCCAGCATGAAGTGCTGGAAGACCATGCCGATGCCCGCGGCGATGGCATCCGACGGCGAGTGCAGGTCGACGACCTTGCCGTCGACGGTGATGGTCCCCTCGTCCGGTCGCTGGACGCCGTAGAGGATCTTCATCAGCGTCGACTTGCCGGCGCCGTTCTCCCCGACGATCGCGTGGACCGTGCCGCGCCGGACGGCGAAGGTGATGTCCTTGTTGGCCACGACACCGGGGAACCGCTTCGTGATGCCCTCGAGCTCGACGGCGGGGACGCCCGCGGAGGACGGCTCCGCTGCGGTCCGAGGCAGGGGTGGAGAGGCGGTGATGGGGTCACGCTCCTGGTCCGGGCCCGCGGCGTCGCGAGCGGGTGGCGCTGTGGGTCGCCGGGTCATGGCCGGCGAGGGCCTCGGGTCGGGGAAGCACACGGCCCGGGTCAGACGCTACCGCGCCGCCCGGGCCGTGCAACCAACCCTCAGCCGAAGATCAGGGGGTCGTGGGAACCGTGATCTTCTTGTCGATGATCTGCTGCTTGTAGTCGTCGAGCTTGGACTTGATGTCCGACAGGTGGCCGCCGGTCGTGGAGTAGTCCACACCGCCCTTGGCCAGGTCGTAGATCTGGTTGCCGGTGAGCTCCTTGCCGTCGGCTGCCGACTTGATGAAGTCGTACACCGCGACGTCGACCTTCTTGATCATCGAGGTCAGGATGATGTCGCGGACCTCGGCCGGGGCGGTCAGCGCCTGGTCGGAGTCGACACCGATCGCCCAGTGGTTCGGGCCCGCAGCCTTGGCCGCGGTGAAGACGCCGCCGCCGGAGCCGCCCGCGGCGTGGTAGACGATGTCCGCGCCCTTCTGGAACATGCCCTCGGCTGCGGTCTTGCCCTTGGCCGGGTCACCGAAGCCGCTGAAGTCCGGCGGCTGGGTGAGGTACTGGGAGTCGATCTTGATGTTCGGCTTGACCGCCTTGGCGCCGGCGATGTAGCCCGCCTCGAACTTCTTGATCAGCGGGACGTTGACGCCGCCGACGAAGCCGATGTGGTTCGTCTTGGTCTTCAGTGCGGCTGCCGCGCCGACGAGGAACGAGCCCTCGTTCTCGGCGAAGGTGATCTGGTCGACGTTCGGGCCCTTGGAGTCCGCCGAGGCGTCGTCGACGATGGCGAAGTGGACGTCGGGGTTGTCCTTGGCGGCCTTGCCGACCGAGGCGGCATACGCGAACCCGACGGCGACCACGTGCGTGTAGCCGGCGTCGACGAGCTGCTGCAGGCGCTCCTCGCGGGCGGCCTCGTTCTCGCCGTTGACGGCCGCGGCCTCCTTGGTCTCGACACCCAGCTCCGACTTGGCCTTGTCGAGGCCGGCGGCGGCGGCGTCGTTGAACGACTGGTCACCACGCCCACCCACGTCGTAGGCCATGCCCACCTTGAGCGAGGACTTCTTCCCGCCCGAGCTCGAGCTGCTGCCGCTGCTCGAGCTGGTCCCGCCCGAGCCGTTGCCCGAGTCACCGCACGCGGCCAGGGCCAGTGCTGCCACTGACACGACCGCTGCAACCTTCATCGTGTGACGCAAGGCTGTCTCCTGTTCTTTGGTCTGCACGAGGCGCCATGGTGCGCCACTAGGGCGGCAGGATAGCCGCAAGAACTCCGCGCTCCGACCGCCTTTGGCCGTACATCTTGCAATTCCCGCAAACCGTTACCGATCCGCGACGGTCCCCTCAGCCGAACTCTTGACCATCCCGGCCACCACGGCCCCCGCCAGCAGCCGGGCGCCGTGGGCGACGGAGGTCTCGTCCACGACCAGGTCCCCCTGGTGCAGGTCGTACGTGCGGCCGCCCGGGGTCCGGGTCCCCAGGCGGGCCATCGCGCCGGGCACCCGGCGCAGGTACCAGGCGAAGTCCTCGCCGCCGAGCGACTGCGGCGTGCCGACCGGGGTCAGGCCACCGCCCTCGGCGGCCTGGCGCAGCACGTCGATCGCCGCGACGTCGTTGACCACCGGCGGCACGCCCTGGACGTGCTCGAGCACGGCCGTCACGGCATACGGGGCGACCACGTGCTGGACCGCCTCGGACAGCAGCGGGCCGATCGTGGTCCACGCGGTGGCATCGAGCATGCGCAGGGTGCCGGCGGCGGTGCCGCTCGGCGGGATGACGTTGGCCGCCTGACCTGCGTGGACCTCCCCCCAGACGAGGGCGAAGGCGGTGCGCGGGTCCAGGCGCCGCGACAGGACGGCGGGCAGCTCGGTGACGACCTTGGCGAGTGCGAAGGTGAGGTCCTCGGTGAGGTGCGGGCGGGAGGTGTGGCCGCCGCGACCGCTGAGGTGCACGGTCACCCGGTCGGCCGCTGCGGTGATCGGGCCCTCGCGCAGGCCGACGCTGCCGGCGTCGATGGTGGGGTCGCAGTGGACCGCGAAGACGGCGTCGACCCCGTCGAGGGCGCCGGCGGCGATGAGGTCGACCGCGCCGCCGGGGATGACCTCCTCGGCCGGCTGGAACAGCAGCCGCACGCCGATGCCGCGCTCGCGCAGGCCCTCCTCGTGCTCCTTGAGCGCCAGGCCCGCGCCGAGCACGGCCGCAACGTGCACGTCGTGGCCGCACGCGTGGCAGATGCCCTCCGTGGTGGAGGACCAGGTGAGCCCGGTCCGCTCGCTCACCGGGAGGGCGTCGAGGTCGGCGCGCAGCGCGACCCGGTATGCCGGCTGCTCGGCGCCGAGGTCGGCGACCAGTCCGGAGACCGGCAGGGTCGTGACGGCGACCCCGGCCTCGCGCAGCCGCCGCTCGACGAGGCCGGTGGTGCGCAGCTCCCCGCGGGACAGCTCCGGGTGCGCGTGGATGTCGCGCTGGACCTCGAGCAGGTGGGGGGCGAGGGTGTCGACACTGGCGCAGACCGCGTCGAGCAGGGGGTTCGGAGGCATCAGGGCGCACTGTACCCGCGCCCCCGCGGGCGGCGACCCGAGGTCAGACGGAGGTCAGAAGGTCTCGCGCGGGACGTACAGGCCCCACACGTCGCGCAGCGCGTGGCTGATCTCGCCGCCGGTGGCGCGAAGGCGGAGCGCCTCCTTCATCGGGTAGAGCACGTTGTCGGTGCCGCGGGCCGCCTCCCGGACCGCCTCGAGGGCGGCCTCGACGGCGGCGTTGTCGCGGTCCACGCGAAGGGCGGCGAGCCGCTCGCGCTGGTCGACCTCGATCTGCGGGTCCACCCGCAGCGGCTCGTACGGCTCCTCCTCCTGCAGGGTGAACCGGTTGACGCCGACGACGGTGCGCTCCTTGCTGTCGATCTCGAGGGCGATCCGGTAGGCCGACCGCTCGATCTCGGACTTCTGGAAGCCCTGCTCGATCGCGGCCACCGCTCCCCCGCGGTCCTCGACCGCCTGCATGAGCTCGAGCGCGGCGGCCTCGACGTCGTCGGTCATCGACTCCACGACGTAGGAGCCGGCGAACGGGTCGACCGTTTTGGTCACGTCGGTCTCGTACGCGATGACCTGCTGGGTGCGCAGCGCGAGGCGGGCGGCCTTCTGGGTCGGGAGGGCAATGGCCTCGTCGAAGGAGTTGGTGTGCAGCGACTGCGTGCCGCCGAGCACGGCCCCGAGGCCCTGGAGCGCGACCCGGACGAGGTTGACCTCGGGCTGCTGGGCGGTGAGCTGCACCCCGGCCGTCTGCGTGTGGAACCGCAGCATCTGGCTCTTGGGGTTCTGCGCCCCGAACTCGTCGCGCATCACCCGGGCCCAGATCCGGCGGGCCGCGCGGAACTTGGCGACCTCCTCGAGCAGGGTCGTGCGCGCCACGAAGAAGAAGGACAGGCGGGGCGCGAAGTCGTCGACGTCGAGCCCGGCTGCGAGCGCCGCGCGGACGTACTCCCTGGCGTTGGCGAGGGTGAACGCGATCTCCTGCGCGGGCGTCGCCCCTGCCTCGGCCATGTGGTAGCCGCTGATGGAGATGGTGTTCCAGCGCGGCAGCTCCTTGGCGCAGTAGGCGAAGATGTCGCTGATCAGCCGCAGCGACTCCTTCGGCGGGTAGATGTAGGTGCCGCGCGCGATGTACTCCTTGAGCACGTCGTTCTGGATGGTGCCGGCCAGCCGCGCCGGGTCGGCGCCGTTCTCCTCGGCGACCAGCTGGTACATCAGCAGCAGGGTCGAGGCAGGGGCGTTGATCGTCATCGAGGTCGAGAGCTCGCCGAGGGGCAGGCCGCCGAAGAGGGTCCGCATGTCGTCGATGGAGTCGATCGCCACGCCGACCTTGCCGACCTCGCCGTGGGCGATGGCCTCGTCGGAGTCGTAGCCCATCTGGGTCGGCAGGTCGAAGGCGACGGACAGGCCGCCAGTGCCGTTGGCGACGAGCTCGTGGTACCGCTCGTTGGACTCCTTGGCGGTGCCGAACCCGGCATACTGCCGCATCGTCCAGGGCCGCCCCGTGTACATGTTCGGGTAGACCCCGCGGGTGTAGGGGAAGGCGCCGGGCTCCCCCAGCTGGTCCGCCGCGTCGAAGCCGGCCAGGTCGTCCGGGCCGTACACCGCCTTGATCGGCAGGTCGGACTCGGAGCGTGCGTCGGGGACGTCGGCGGCCATGCCGCACACGATAGTGAGCCGGTATGCCGCGGGCGCGGCCTGCGTGGCCGACCTCACCGTGGGCTCGGTCACGCGCCGGGGCGGTCAGTACCCCAGCTCGGCCCGCCGCTTGTCCCACCGGGCGGAGAGCAGCTGCATCTCCTCGGTGACGAACTCGAGGAAGTGGACGCTGAGCGCCAGCCGGTCCCCCGCACCGGACCCGCGGCCGCCGACCTCCTCCACGCCCTCGCGCAGGGCGACGGTGAGGGGCTCGTAGATCCGGGGCGTGTTGAGCATGACGTCGTGCCAGGCGTCGTCGGCCACGACGTAGACGTCCCGCCGGGTGCCCGGCTCGCGCTCGCGGTGGATCATCCGCATCTGCTGCAGTGACCGCACCGCCCCCGACACGGAGGCGGCGCTCACCGACAGCGCCTCCCCGATCTCGGCCGCCGTCATCCGGCCGTCCTCGTCGGCGAGCAGGGCGGCGAACACGCGGGACGGCAGCCGCTGCATCCCGGCCTCGGTGAGGGCCGAGCCGAACCGTTCGACGAACCGGGCGGGGTCGGGTCGGCGCACGGGGGGAGTCATGGGGACAACTTTAGAGCATTCAGTAATTTCTGAAAACTGTGTACACTCCCAGCATGGATGCAGTGCTCCAGGCCACCGGCCTGCGCAAGACCTTCGGTTCCACCGTCGCGCTCGACGGCCTCGACCTCACCGTCCACCGCGGCGAGGTCCACGGCTTCCTCGGACCCAACGGCGCGGGGAAGTCCACCACGATCCGGATCGCGCTGGGGCTGCTGCGCTCCGACGGCGGCACGGTCACCCTCCTGGGCCGGGACCCCTGGCGGGACGCCACCGAGCTGCACCGGCAGCTCGCCTACGTCCCGGGCGACGTCGTCCTGTGGCCGAACCTCACCGGCGGGGAGGTGATCGACCTGCTCGGCCGGCTCCGCGGTGGCGTGGACCGCCGGCGGCGCGACGAGCTGCTCGGACTCTTCGAGCTCGACCCGACCAAGAAGGGCCGGTCCTACTCCAAGGGCAACCGCCAGAAGGTGGCGCTCGTGGCGGCCCTCGCGAGCGACGTCCCGCTGCTCGTCCTCGACGAGCCGACGTCGGGGCTGGACCCGCTCATGGAGAAGGTGTTCGAGGGGCAGGTCGCCCGGGCCCGCGAGGAGGGGCGCACGGTCCTGCTCTCGAGCCACATCCTCTCCGAGGTCGAGGCCACGGCCGACCGGGTGAGCATCGTGCGGGCCGGGCGGATCGTCGACTCCGGCACCCTGGCCGACCTGCGCCACCTCACCCGCACCAGCGTCACCGCGACCCTCGGCCGGACCCCGGACCCGGCCGACGTGCAGGGCTGGCCGGGCGTCGACGGGGTCCGGCTCGACCGCGACCGGCTGGTGATGTCGGTCGAGTCCAGCGCCGTGGGCGACGTGGTCGGGCGGCTGGGCGCGTTCGGCATCGAGGCCCTGACCTGCCAGCCGCCGACCCTGGAGGAGCTGTTCCTGTCGCAGTACCGCGAGGACCTGTCGGCCGCGCCGGCGCAGGGCGAGGAGGTCACGGCGTGAGCACCTTCGCCGGCACCTGGACCCTGCTGCGCCTGGCCTGGCGGCGCGACCGCTGGGTCGTCACGGCCAGCGTGCTCGCGCTGGTGGTGACGGCGTACTCCTCGATGGTGGCGACCCTCGACCTCTACCCGACCGACGCCGAGGCCGCCGCCGGGGCGAAGGTCATGGCCGACAACCCCTCGATCACGGCGCTGTACGGTCCCCTGCCCTCGCTCACCGCCGCCGGGGTCGGCGTGCTCAAGACGATCATGCTCGGCAGCGTGTTCACCGCGTTCCTCGCGTTCGCGCTGGTCCGCCGGCACACCCGCACCGAGGAGGAGGAGGGCCGGTTCGAGCTGGTCGCCGGCGGGGTGGTCGGCCGCCGGGCCCCCCTGGCGGCCGCGGTCCTGTTGGCCACGACGACGGTGCTGGCGACCGGTGGACTGTCCGCGCTGAGCCTCGTCGGCACGGGCGCCGACGCGACCGGGTCGCTGGCCCTCGGCGTCGTCGAGGTGGTGGCCGGCCTGGTCATGGTCGGCATCACCGCGGTGGCGTGCCAGCTGACAACGACCGCCCGGGGCGCGGGGGGGCTGGCCCTGACGACCCTGCTGGTCGCCTTCGTCGTCCGAGCCGCCGCCGACACCTCGACCGACGGCCAGCACTACGCGTACGCCTCCTTCCTCGGCTGGGCCGAGCGGGTGAGCCCGTTCGGCGAGAACCGGCTGTGGCTGGTGCTGCCCGCGGTCGCCACCCTGGCCGCACTGCTCGTCGTGGCCGACGTCCTGCTCCAGCGCCGGGACCTCGGCTCCGGCCTCTGGGACGCCCGCCCGGGGCCGTCCCACGCGTCGGCCACGCTCGGCTCCCCGCTCGGCCTGGCCTGGCGGCTGCAGCGCGGGACCCTGCTGGGCTGGACGATCGGCTACGCGGTCCTCGGCCTGGTCGTCGGCAGCATCGCCAGGTCCGTCGACGAGATCGCCAGCAGCCCCGGCATCGAGGAGATGCTCCGCAAGATGAGCGGCGGCCAGGGCACGCTGCTCGAGGTCTTCTTCGGCACGGAGATCCGCTTCCTCGCGGTCGGCGCCGCGGCCTACGGCATCACCACCGCCCTGCGCCTGCGGTCGGAGGAGAGCGGCGGGCGGGCCGAGGTCACGCTCGCCACGCACGTGGGGCGGTGGCGCTGGCTGTCCAGCCACGTGCTGGTCGCCGTGCTGGGGTCGCTCTGGCTGCTCGTCGTCATGGGCGTGTCCGCGGGCCTGTCCGGTGGCGCGGTCAGCGAGGTCGGCGTCGCGGAGGTGCTGCCTGCCGCGCTGGCGACGGCTCCCGCAGTGCTCGTGTGCGTGGCGCTCACCGTGCTGCTCTTCGGGACGGTCCCGCGGTGGACGGCTGCCGCGTGGGGGCTGCTCGCGGCCTTCGTCCTCATCGGCGAGCTCGGGCCGCTCGTCGACCTGCCCGGGTGGGCGATGGGGCTGTCACCGTTCGACCACCTCG
This sequence comes from Phycicoccus ginsengisoli, assembly GCF_054779295.1. NCBI lineage: Bacteria > Bacillati > Actinomycetota > Actinomycetes > Micrococcales > Intrasporangiaceae > Phycicoccus > Phycicoccus ginsengisoli. The sequence goes on along the minus strand of NZ_BAAGYN010000001.1, from coordinate 129,157 downwards.
GCAGCCTGCCGGGCGGCGATGCCAACCTCCCGGGGTTCACCGGCCTGCTCGTCGTGGCGTTGGCCGCCGGGACGATCGGGTATGCCGGGTTCCGCCGCCGCGACCTGGTCACCTGACCCGGTCGGTCACCCTCGGGTCTTTGAGCGATCCCGGCGGTGATCACCGCCGGGATCGCTCACGGACCTCGAGGAACCCAGGGTGGGGGTCAGAGCAGGTCGGTGCGGCCCTCGGACCGCAGGGCGTCGACGACGGCCTTGACCTCCTGCGCGCGGTCCTTGGCCACGACGAGGAGGGCGTCCGGGGTGTCGACCACGACGACGTCCTCGAGCCCGACGAGCGCCACCACCCGGCCGGTCCCCGGCACGACGACCCCGGTGGCGTCCGCCACCCGCACCCGGTCGGCGGCGCCGAGCACCTGCACGCCCGGCATACCGGCGTCGTCGGGCAGCAGCGCGGCCAGGGAGGCGAAGTCGCCGACGTCGTCCCAGCCGAAGCCGCCCGGCACGACGGCCACGCGACCTGCCGCGGCCGCGGGCTCGGCGACCGCGTGGTCGATCGCGATCTTCTCCAGCCCCGGCCACGACTCCTCGAGGCGCGAGGGGTCGGCCGCGAGCGCCCTCAGGCCTGCAGCGAGGTCGGGGTGCCACTGCGCGAGCAGGTCGAGCAGCACGCGGGCCTTGACGACGAACATGCCCGCGTTCCAGCGGAACCGGCCGGTGGCGAGGTACGCCTGCGCGCGCTCACGGTCCGGCTTCTCGACGAACTGCACCACCGCGTGGGCCGGCCCGTCCCCGAGCCGGTCCCCCAGCTCGATGTAGCCGAAGCCGGTGGCGGGGTGCGTGGGCTCGATGCCGATCGTCACGACGTGGCCGTCCGCGGCGGCCCCGACGGCGGCACTCACGCAGTCGCGGAAGGCGTCCTCGTCCCGGATCACGTGGTCGGCGGCGAACGAGCCGAGCACCGCCTCGGGGTCCCGCGCCTCGAGCAGCGCCGCGGCCCAGCCGATCGCCGCCATCGAGTCGCGCGGCGACGGCTCGGCGAGCAGCTGGTCGGCCGGGAGGTCGGGCAGCTGGCCGGCGACGGCCTCGGCGTGCGCAGTGCCGGTGACGACGAGCACGCGGTCGCCGGTCAGTGGCACGAGCCGGTCCCAGGTCGCCTGGAGCAGGGTGCGCCCGCTTCCGGTGAGGTCGTGCAGGAACTTCGGGGAACCGGCCCGGGACAACGGCCACAGGCGGGTGCCCGCTCCCCCGGCCGGGATGACGGCCCAGAAGTGGTCGGTCGACATGGCCGGAACGCTAGCCGACCCCACCCTCCCGTCACCTGCCGCTCGCGAGTTCGCCGGCTGCGGCCGCGCCCGGAGGTCTGCGCACAGACCCGCGTGTCACTGGGCGGAGAGCGGGTCCGAGCGCAGTGGGACGCTCGTCTGCGCGCAGACGAGCGTGGGGAGCCGGCGGGCGCCCACCCCGGCGGCCCGTCCTCCCGCCGGCACCACCCGGCATACCGGCTGGTAACCGGGCCTGTCTGCTTTCTCACAGGCGGGCGGCGCGCGGCCCCGCGCAGCGGCCAGATAACCTGACCGACGAACCACGGCAACCGCCGCCCTCGCCGGGCGAGCGACGCCGTCACCACTTTTCTCGAAAGGGACGCGCAGTGGCGCAGGCAACCACGGGGACTCTCTACCGCGGCCGTGAGGGCATGTGGTCGTGGGTGGCCCACCGCATCAGCGGCGTACTCCTCTTCCTCTTCCTCTTCGCGCACGTGCTCGACACCGCGCTCGTCCGCGTCTCGCCCAGCGCCTACAACGAGATCATGTCGGCCTACAAGAACCCCGTCGTGGGGATCGCCGAGGCCGGCCTCGTCGCCGCCGTCATCTTCCACGCGCTCAACGGCCTGCGCATCATCGCCGTCGACTTCTGGTCCAAGGGCCCCAAGTACCAGCGGCAGATGTTCTGGGGCGTCGTCGTCGGGTTCGTCGTGCTGTTCGCCCCGTTCGCGGTCCGGCACCTGACCAACGTCTTCTCGCACTGAAGGGGCCGATGATGAGCGCCACCACCGAGACCAACTACCACGCCGGACCGGACGCGGTGTCCGCGACCAAGTCGCGCTACCAGCGCGTCACGAAGGGTCGCGGCAACTTCGAGCTGTGGTCCTGGGTCTTCATGCGCGGCAGCGGCCTGCTGCTGCTCGTGCTCGTGTTCGGGCACCTGTTCGTCAACCTCATGCTCGGCGAGGGCATCCACGCGATCGACTTCGCGTTCGTCGCCGGCAAGTGGGCCAGCCCGTTCTGGCAGGTCTGGGACATGCTGATGCTGTGGCTGGCGATGCTGCACGGCTTCAACGGCGTCCGGACGATCATCAACGACTACACCGAGCGCGCGAACACGCGGTGGGTCCTCAAGGGCCTGCTGGTGACCGCGACGTTCCTGACCGTCGTCCTCGGCACCCTCGTGATCTTCACGTTCGACCCGTGCATCGACCCGAACTCCACCCTCTCCGTGTGCGCACGCTGACCCGTTCCGCAGCGCAGTAAGGACGCAGACCACCCATGCAGACGCACAAGTACGACGTCGTCATCGTCGGGGCCGGCGGCGGCGGGATGCGCGCCGCCCTCGAGTCGAGCAAACGCACCCGCACCGCGGTGCTGACCAAGCTCTACCCCACCCGCTCCCACACCGGCGCGGCCCAGGGCGGCATGTGCGCCGCCCTCGCCAACGTCGAGGAGGACAACTGGGAGTGGCACACCTTCGACACCGTCAAGGGCGGCGACTACCTCGTCGACCAGGACGCCGCCGAGGTCATGTGCCGTGAGGCCATCGACGCGGTCATCGACCTCGAGAAGATGGGCCTGCCGTTCAACCGCACGCCCGAGGGCAAGATCGACCAGCGCCGGTTCGGTGGGCACACCCGCAACCACGGCGAGGCCGCCGTGCGCCGGTCCTGCTTCGCCGCGGACCGCACCGGCCACATGATCCTGCAGACGCTCTACCAGAACTGCGTCAAGCAGGGCGTCGAGTTCTACAACGAGTTCTACGTCCTCGACCTGCTCCTCAACACCGGCGCCGACGGCGTCGAGCGCGCGGCGGGCGTCGTGGCGTACGAGCTCGCGACGGGTGAGCTGCACGTGTTCCAGGCCAAGTCGGTCGTCTTCGCGACCGGCGGCACCGGCAAGGTCTTCAAGACCACGTCCAATGCGCACACCCTCACCGGTGACGGCATGGGGGTGGCCTTCCGCCGCGGCATCCCGCTGGAGGACATGGAGTTCTTCCAGTTCCACCCGACAGGCCTGGCCGGGCTCGGCATCCTGCTGTCCGAGGCCGCCCGCGGCGAGGGCGGCATCCTGCGCAACGCCGACGGCGAGCGGTTCATGGAGCGCTACGCCCCCACCATCAAGGACCTCGCCCCCCGCGACATCGTCGCGCGGTCGATGGCGAACGAGGTGCGCGAGGGCCGCGGCGCCGGGCCGAACAAGGACTACGTCCTGCTCGACCTGACCCACCTCGAGCCGGCGCACATCGACGCCAAGCTCCCCGACATCACCGAGTTCGCGCGCACCTACCTCGGGGTCGAGCCGTACACCGAGCCGGTCCCGGTCTACCCAACCGCGCACTACGCCATGGGCGGCATCCCGACCAACGTCGAGGCCGAGGTGCTGCGCAACAACACCGACGTCGTCCCCGGCCTGTATGCCGCCGGCGAGGTCGCGTGCGTGTCCGTGCACGGCTCGAACCGCCTGGGCACCAACAGCCTCCTCGACATCAACGTCTTCGGCCGCCGCGCCGGCATCGCTGCCGCGGAGTATGCCGTCGACGCCGCCTGGGTCGACCTGCCCGCGCAGCCGGAGGCGCTGGTCACCGGCCTGGTCGAGGGCATCCGCACCCGCGAGAGCGGCGAGCGCGTGGCCGACCTGCGCCGCGAGCTGCAGGAGACGATGGACCGCAACGTCCAGGTGTTCCGCACCGAGGCCTCGATGAAGGAGGCCCTCGGCGTCATCGACGAGCTCAAGGAGCGGTACGCCAACATCGTCGTCCAGGACAAGGGCAAGCGGTACAACACCGACCTGCTCGAGGCCGTGGAGCTCGGCTTCCTCATCGAGCTCGCCGAGGTCATCACGCTGGGCGCCCTCGCCCGCAAGGAGTCCCGCGGCGGCCACTTCCGCGAGGACTACACCGCGCGCGACGACGTGAACTTCATGCGGCACACGATGGCCTACCGGCCGGCCGTCGACGGCGACGTCAGCGCGGGGCCGACCTTCGCCGACGAGGTCCGCCTCGACTACAAGCCCGTGACCGTGACCCGCTACCAGCCGATGGAGCGCAAGTACTGATGACTGCCACTGCCGAGAAGCAGACCACCGAGGAGCAGAAGGCAGGGGCCGTCCCGACCTTCACCGTGACCCTCAAGGTCCAGCGGTACGACCCGGAGGTGGACAGCGAGCCGCACTGGGAGACCTACCAGGTCACGTCCCACGCCACCGACCGCGTCCTCGACGCCCTGCACCAGATCAAGTGGGAGCAGGACGGCTCGCTGTCGTTCCGCCGCTCCTGCGCCCACGGTGTCTGCGGCTCCGACGCCATGCGGATCAACGGCAAGAACCGGCTCGCCTGCAAGACGCTCATCAAGGACGTCAACCCGGACAAGCCGATCACCGTCGAGCCGATCAAGGGCCTTCCGCTCGAGAAGGACCTCATCGTCGACATGGAGCCGTTCTTCGACGCGTACCGCGAGGTGATGCCGTTCCTCGTCACCACCGGGAACGAGCCGACCCGCGAGCGGATCCAGAGCCAGGCCGACCGCGACCGGTTCGACGACACCACCAAGTGCATCCTGTGCGCTGCGTGCACGACGTCCTGCCCGGTGTTCTGGAACGACGGCCAGTACTTCGGCCCGGCCGCGATCGTCAACGCGCACCGGTTCATCTTCGACAGCCGGGACGAGGGCGGGGCCCAGCGCCTGGAGATCCTCAACGACAAGGAGGGCGTGTGGCGCTGCCGCACGACCTTCAACTGCACCGAGGCCTGCCCGCGCGGCATCCAGGTCACCAAGGCCATCCAGGAGGTCAAGCGCGCCCTCCTGACCAGCAGGTTCTGACGAGGGCCACCCCTCTGGGGCACACTGTCGCCGATGGCTCGACGACGACACCTCACCGCCGCCACCGCCAGCGCCCTGCTGGCGGTCGGCGGCGTCGTCGTCCCCGCCCTGTCCGCACCGGCGGTCGCGGCCCCGAAGCCCAAGCCCTCCCCCACCCTGCCGGTCCCCCGGGCGACGGTGCAGCCGCTGCAGTCCGTCGGGGGGCCGCGGCTCGCCGCCACCGGTGTCGTCACCGACCTGCCACCGGGCGTCCCCGCGCCGCCGGCGCTGCGCGACGTCTCCTGGCTGCTCGCCGACCTGCAGACCGGTGAGGTCGTCGCGGCCAAGGCACCGCACGCCAGGCTGCTGCCAGCCAGCACGCTCAAGACGCTCACTGCCCTGACCCTCATCCCGCAGGTCCCCACCGACGAGGTCGTCAGGGCGACCCCGGCCGACGCCGCCGCCGACGGCACCCGGGTCGGCATCGTCCCGGGGCTCACGTACACCGGCAGGCAGCTCTTCCAGGCCCTGCTCATGTCCTCCGGCAACGACGCGGCCTACGCCCTTGCCGAGGCCGCCGGCGGCCGGGAGCGAGTGGTGGCGGAGATGAACGCCAACGCCGCGCACCTCGGCGCCCACGACACGGTCGCGAAGGACCCCTCGGGGCTGGATGCGCCCGGGCAGACGTCCAGCGCCTACGACCTGGCCCTCATCGCCCGCGCTGCACTGCAGCTGCCGGACTTCCGGGCGTACGTCACCACCAAGCAGGCCGACTTCCCGGCCCTGGTCGACCCGCAGACGAAGAAGCGCAAGACCTTCAAGATCAACAACCACAACGCGCTGCTCTACAACTACCCCGGCACGATCGGCGTCAAGAACGGCTACACCGAGGCGGCCCACCGCACCTTCATCTCGGCGGTGAGCCGCGGCGGTCGCACCTACCTGCTCACCGAGATGTACGGCCTGGACCACTCGTGGCGCCCCCAGGCGGCGATGTACGACTGGGCGTTCCGGTATGCCGCCCAGGCCAGGCCCGTGGGCCGGCTCGTCGAGCCGGGCGAGGTCACCACGCCCCCGACGGCCCCACCCACCGCCGTGGCGGGGTCACCCGAGGACCCGGCGGCGGCCCAGGGCCCGCGGACGGCCGCCGCTGCAGCGGTCCCCTCCAACGAGCTCGGGCCGGTCACGTCCGCGACGCCGTGGCTGGGCTTCGGGGTGCTCGCCGTCCTCGTCGGCGCGGTGGCCGGGCTGCGGCTGCGCGCCCGGCGAGCCATCCGCGGCCGCCACCGCGCCCACCCCTGACTCCCCACCCCTTCCCGGCAAAACAACGGTTGCTCGACAAGCCGCGGGCTGTCAACGCGAGTGTCGCCGAGCAACCGTTGTTTTGCGGCAGCGCGGGGGCGGGTCAGTGGCGGCGGAGGAAGGCGCGCAGGCCGCGGCGGGCGGTCCCGAGCGCGGTCGCGCCGACCGCGCCCAGTACGAGTCCGGCGGCCAGGGTGGTGCGGTCGGCGGCCACCGGGCCGAACGTCGGCAGACCGGCGTCGGTGCGGGCGCGGACGGAGTCCAGCGGCTCCGGCGCAGGACCCTCGCGCAGCTTCTCCCGCTGGGCCGCCGACAGCTGCCGGGCGGTGCCGGCGCTCTCGTCGAGGTCGTTGGCCGCCCAGGCCGCGGAGATGAGCAGCACCCGCGACATGAAGTTGAGCCACACGAGCAGCCCGACGACGAGCGCGAAGCCGAAGTAGAGCTTGTTGTTCGTGGTGCTCGCCAGCAGGACCGAGCCGAACTTCTTGAGCAGGGTCAGCGAGATCCCCCCGAAGACCGCGGCGTTGCGCAGCCCGTGCCACGGCACGTCCACCCCCGACAGCAGTCGCAGCATGACGAGCACGATGGCCCCGTCGAGGGCGACGCCGACGAGCAGGGACACGACCGTGAGCACCCAGCTCTGGCTGCCGAGCCCGACGAGGTCGGCGAGCCACCGGGCGGCCGCACCCGCGACGCCACCGACGGCCGCCGAGACCACGATGCCGACGCCCAGCAGGGCGAGCACCGCCAGGTCGCGCAGCTTGGCCACGACAGGGTTCCCCACGGAGCCCTCCACACCGAAGACGGCGCGGATGCCCTCGCGCAGCGCGCTCAGCCAGCCCGTCCCCGCGAGCACGAGCAGGACCACGGAGACGATCCCGCTGACCGACAGCGTCGCCGGGCTCGGCATCTCGACCTTGATGATGCCGTCCGGGGTGGCCTTGGACTGCACGAAGCCCGGCAGCAGGTCGTTAATCGCGTTCTTGGTCTCCTCGAGCAGGGCGGGCTGGCCGCGCAGGACGAAGCCGAAGATCGTGAAGGCGAGGACCACCGCCGGGAAGACGGAGAAGAACGCGAAGTAGCCCACGCCGCCGGCGAGCAGGTTGCCTCGTGCGTCGCCGTACCGCTTCCAGGCGCGCCAGGCGGGCGTGGCCTGGAACCGGGCCCACCACTGTTTGAGGGTTCCCACGGGTCAGGCTCCACTCGGTCGGGGCGCGCTGGGGCAGCCGCCCAGCGGGAAGGAGGTCACAGGGCGCCACACGGAGTCCGCACCGTGCTCGTACAGCTGGAACTGCGTCACCTCGAACGTGCACTCGAAGTCGGAGAGGTCGCGGAACGCGCGGTCGAGGTTCTCGTCGGGGACGTGGTGCGCCACGGTCACGTGCGGGTGGTAGTAGAAGTCCAGGGTCCGCTCGAGGGGGCCGCGGCGCACCGCGCGCTCGAGCAGCTCGCACTCGCCGATTCCGCCGGAGACCTGGACGAACACCACCGGCGAGATCGGGCGGAAGGTGCCCGTGCCGCGCAGCACCATGGGGAAGGGCTTCCGGCTCGCGGCCGCCTGCATCAGGTGGTCGGTGACGGCGTCCATCCGCTCCGGCGCCACCTCGGTGGGCGGGAGCAGGGTGACGTGGGTCGGGATCGAGGCGGCCAGCGGGTCGCCGAAGGAAGCCCGCTTGGCCTGCAGCATCTCCGCGTGGGGGGAGGGGATGGCGATCGACACACCGATGGTCGGCACCCGAGCGACCCTACCGAACTGCGGGCAGGAGTCCGACCCGGTCGCGGACCCGGGCCATGGTGCCCTGGGCCACCTCGCGCGCCCGCTCGGCGCCGTCGGCCAGGATCCGGTCGAGCTCGGCCGGGTCGTCGAGCAGCTCGCGCATCCGGTCCTGGAACGGCGTCAGCGCCGCGACCACGACGTCGGCGACCTCCTTCTTGAGGTCGCCGTAGCCCTTGCCTGCGAACGAGTCCGCGACCTGCTCGACCGGCGTACCCGAGAGCACCGAGTGGATGACGAGCAGGTTCGAGACGCCGGGCTTGGTCTCCGGGTCATAGCGCACCTCGGCCTCGGTGTCGGTGACGGCCGAGCGGATGTTCTTGGCGATCCGGGCCGGGTCCTCCATGAGGTCGATGAGTCCCTTGGGCGACGAGCCCGTCTTGCTCATCTTCGCCGTCGGGTCCTGCAGGTCCTGGATCTTCGCCGAGCCCTTGACGATGTACGGCTCGGGCACGACGAGACCGCCGCCGAAGCGGGTGTTGAACCGCTCGGCGAGGTCGCGGGTGATCTCCAGGTGCTGGCGCTGGTCCTCACCGACCGGCACGTAGGCCGCGTCGTACATGAGGATGTCGGCCGCCATGAGCATCGGGTAGGTGAACAGCCCGACGTTGGCGTTCTGGCCCTTGGCCGTCTTGTCCTTGAACTGCGTCATCCGGCTGGCCTCGCCGAACGCGGTGAGGCAGTTCATCACCCAGCCGAGCTCGGCGTGCTCGGTGACGTGGCTCTGGCAGAACACCGCCGAGCGCTTGGGGTCGACGCCACCCGCGATGAACTGCGCGGCCGTCACCCGGGTGCGCCGGCGCAGCACCTCGGGGTCGGTGGGCACGGTGAGCGCGTGCAGGTCGGCGACGAAGTAGAAGGCGTCGAAGTCGTCCTGCAGCTTGACCCAGTTGACCAGCGCCCCGAGGTAGTTGCCGAGGTGGAGCGAGTCGCTGGTGGGCTGCATGCCGGAGAGGATCCGGGGCAGCGCCTGCTGGGTGGGCGTGGCGGACATGGGCGCCATTGTGTCAGGTGGCTCGAGCGTCAGGTGAGGTGGAGCAGGAACCCCTGGGCCGGTGCGAGCACCGGCATCGGCAGCCCGACCCGTGACAGCAGCGCGCCGTCGAGGCGGAGCTCGCCGGACAGTGCCGCCTCCCACCACCCCGGCGCCACGTGCTGCACGAGCGCCGGCATCCCGGCCTCGGGACGGACGCGCACGGCATACGTGCGCTCGGGGTCCAGGCCGGGGAGCCGCACGAGCCCGGGGGTCGCCCGGCGCGCGCTGTCGGTGCGCAGCACCGTGTATGCCGCGTGGGCGCGGTCGGCGGCGAGCGTGCCCGTGACCAGGAGCGTCCCGTCGTCGACGGCGTCGCGCACGAGGTCGCCGGTGTGCAGCAGCCCGCGCAGCTCGCGGTAGAGGCCCGACCAGGCGCGCAGGGCGTCGAGCTCCTCGGGAGTGCAGGCGCTGACGTCCCACTCCAGGCCCGCGTGGCCCTGCAGGGCCACCAGCGTCCGGAAGGGCAGGTCGAAGGTGCGGTGGGTCGTGTGCGCCGTCGCCGGGCCGACGTGGGTGCCCATCGTCTCGGCCGGCACGAGCAGGGAGGTCCAGCGCTGGATCTGCACCCGCTCGAGCGCGTCGTTGCAGTCGCTGGTCCAGACGCGGTCGGTGCGGGCCAGCACCCCGAGGTCGACGCGGGCGCCCCCGCTGGAGCACGACTCGATCTCGAGGTCGGGGTGCGCCTCCCGGAGCCGGTCGAGCAGCGCGTAGAACGCCAGCGTCTGCTCGTGGACGGCCGGCCGGTCCGTGCCGCGGGCGTCGCTGCGGACGGCCTCGTGCAGGTCGCGGTTGTGGTCCCACTTGATGAAGTCGATGCCGAGCGAGCCGACAAGCGCGCTGATCTGGCGCTCGACGTGGGCGGCGGCCTCGGGGTTGGCGAGGTCGAGCACCTGCTGGTGCCGCGACTCCCGGGGACGGCCCGCGCGCGGGCCGAGCACCCAGTCGGGGTGGGCGCGCACGAGGTCGGAGTCCTCGTTGACCATCTCGGGCTCGAACCACAGGCCGAACTCCAGGCCGAGCCCCTTGACGTGCCGCACGAGCGGCTCGAGCCCGGTCGGCCAGGCCTCGTCGGAGACCACCCAGTCACCGAGGCCCCGGTGGTCGTCGCGGCGGCCGCCGAACCAGCCGTCGTCGAGGACGAACCGCTCGACACCGATCGACGCCGCGGTGTCGGCGAGGCCCTTGAGCCGGTCGAGGTCGTGGTCGAAGTAGACGGCCTCCCACGTGTTGAGCACGAGCGGCCGGGGGCCGGTGGCCCGCGAGCGCAGCGCACGCTGGCGCCGGTGCAGCCGGCGCGAGATGCCGTCGAGCCCGTCTGGCGCGTGGACGAAGAGCACGTCGGGTGCCGTGTAGGTCTCCCCCGGCGCGAGCCGCACCTCACCGGCTTCCAGCAGCTCGCCGCCGCCGAGGACGGCGCCGTGCATGCCGGCGCCCTCGGGCAGCCGCTCCACGAGGTGCTCGTGGTTGCCGCTCCACGCGACGTGGGCCGCCCACACCTCCCCCCGGCTGAAGTCGAAACCCGGTGTCCCCGCCACCAGGAGCAGCGTCGCGTCGTGGCCGGTGCGGCCGCGGCGGGACGCCCGCAGGTGCGTGCCCTCGTCGAGGGCCGACCGCTGGGGCGAGCGCTCCCGGCACCAGCGGCCGGTGAGGTCGAGGACCTCGGCGGCGCGGGCCGGCAGGGGCAGCACGGCGCGCAGCGCCGCGAGGTCGAGGAGGGCCGTGGCGTCGTCACCGGCGCCACCACCGACACCGGCCGTGTTCGTCACCGAGGCGTTCGTCACCGAGGCGTTCGTCACCGAGCGCCCGAACCGCAGGACCCCGTGGTCGTCGAGCTCGATCACCAGCTCGACCCGGACCCCGCCGTCCTCGGCGACGGTGTGCAGGGTGCCCGCCCCCTCACGCCGCGTGGTGACCCGCCACCGCGGTGCCGTGCCACCGCCGCCGCGGTGGGCGGCATACGCGGGGGTCCCGAGCCAGCCGTCGCCACCGGTGGGCAGCAGCGTGAGCGGCCACGGCTCGTCGAGGGCGTTGGGTGGCACCGGGCCCTGCGCGAGCAGGGGCAGCGCCGCGACGGAGGTGTCGGGCAGGTCCGCGCCCCAGTGCAGGACACGCGGGAGGCCCGGCCCCGAGGTGTCGAGCACCACGAGGGTGCCGGCGGATCGGAGGACCTCGAGGTCGGGACTCATCCCTTGGTGGCTCCCAGCGTCAGGCCGGCGACGAACTGCTTCTGCAGGAGGAAGAAGATGATCAGGGTCGGCAGGGCGACGACCACCGAGCCGGCCGCGACCAGGTTGTTGTCGGTGAAGAACTGGCCGCGCAGGTTGTTCAGCGAGCTCGTCACGGGGAACTTGTCACCGGACTGCAGCAGCACCGTCGCCCAGAAGAACTCGTTGTAGATCCAGGTGACCTCGAGCGTCGCCAGCGCGGCCAGCGGCGGCCGGCACAGTGGCAGCGTCAGCTGGAAGAACTGGCGCAGCACCCCGGCCCCGTCGACCACGGCCGACTCGTAGAGCTCGCGCGGCAGCGTCTTCATGTAGTTGGACAGGACGAAGGCGCAGAACCCGGTCTGGAAGGCGACGTTGACGGCGATCAGGCCCCAGTAGCTGTTGAGCAGGGTGCCGGACTCGCTGAACCAGAACGGCACCTCGATCGACCGGAACATCCGGTAGACCGGGATGAGCAGGGCCTGCGGGGGCAGCAGGTTCGCCGCCGTGAACAGGCCCAGCAGGGCCAGGTTGAACTTCCACGAGAACCGGGCCACGACGAACGCGATGCAGCACGACAGGAACAGCGTGAGCAGCACGGCCGGGATCGTGATGATCGCGGAGTTGAGCATCGTGTGCGAGAAGTTCGCCTGCTGCCAGGCGCTCTTGTAGTTCTGCAGGGTGAACCCGCCGAACGAGAAGTACCCGTTCTTGGAGGTGTAGGCGTAGTCGCGGAAGCTGCCCAGGACGGCATACGCCACCGGGAAGATCCACAACAGCCCGACCACGCCGAGGAAGACCTGGACGAGCAGGTGGCCACGGGTGCCGCCGGACGGCTTGGCGCGCTTGGCCGTGAGCGGGTTGGCGCCCGGGACGGCCACGAGCGGGATATCGCTGGAGGCGGTCATCGCTGCTCCCTCATGACGATGCGCAGGTAGAACACGATGAAGACGGAGGAGATCAGGAGCATCATCGTCGCCAGGGCCGAGCCGAAGCCGATCCGGCTGGCCTCACCGACGATGTTGCTCGTGACGAGCGTGGAGATGAGCTCCAGGCCGTTGCGTCCCTTGTTGATGACCCAGACGAGGTCGAAGGCGCGCAGCGACTCGATGACGGTCACGACCAGGACGATGATGTTGATCGGCGCCATCACCGGGAAGACGACCCTGAAGAAGGTGGTCCGCTCGTTGGCACCGTCGACCTTGGCGGCCTCGCGCAGGCTGGGGTCGACGCCCTTCAGCCCGGCCAGGTAGAGCAGCATGATGTAGCCGACGTGCCGCCAGCTGGAGGCGACGAGCGCGGCCCAGAGGTTGTAGCGCTGGTCGCCGTACCAGTCGATGGTGCTGCCGGTGACCTGGTTGATCAGGCCCTGGTCCCGGCTGTAGATGAGCTGCCAGATGAAGCCGACGAGCGCCAGCGACAGCACGACCGGCAGGTAGATCGCGGTCTGGTAGACCCGGCTGCCCTTGAGCTCCCGGTCGAGCAGCACGGCCAGGAAGATCCCGAACGGCGTGGCCACGAGGAACATGACCGCGAGCCAGATGAGGTTGTGCTGCACGGCCGGCCAGAACGGCGGGTAGATGCTGACGACGTCGTGGTAGTTCTTCAGGCCGATCACCTTGGCCGAGGAGATCGGGCCGATGCCGTCCCAGTCGGTGAACGACAGCAGGACCGACCCGATCGCCGGGACCCACACCAGCCACAGCACCAGCGCGGTGGGGACCACGATCATGAGGGCCACGACGACCCGGTCGACCGGGCTGAGGTGGTCGATGCCCTTGTAACTGCGTCTCGCCACGAGAACCTCCTGGGTGGGGGCGAGCACGGGGTCCGGGCGGGTTGCAGCCCCGCCCGGACCCCGGTGGCTCAGGAGCCGAAGATGCTCTTCTTCTGGTTCTCGATGCTGTTGCAGAGCCCGTCGATGTCCTTCGGGTTCTTGATGAAGGTCTGGATCGCGGGGATCATCACGGTGGACGCGAAGTCGGGCCGGGTGTCGCGGTCCATGAACTGGGCGATCGACTTGGCCTGCTTGACGAACTCCACCGACTTCTTCTGCAGCGCGGTGTAGCTCGCCTGGTCGGCCTTGTCGGTCGTCGCGATGACGGACGGGTCCGCCTTGACCGCGAGGTTCTGGGCGTCCGCGGAGCCGAGGTAGGCGAGCAGCTTCTTGGCGCCGGCCTCGTTCTTCGGCCGCTTGGCCATCATGTAGCCGTCGATCGGCGCCTCGATGGCGTCCGCACCGATGGTGGAGTCGACCTCGGGGAAGTTGAAGAAGTCGAGGTCGTCCTGCTCGGCGCCCTTCTGGAACTGCTGGGCCACGAAGGCACCCAGCACGTAGGTGCCGGCCTTCTTCTGCTGCAGGGCCTGGGCGGCCTCCTGCCAGGTGCGGCCGAGCGAGTCGGGCTGGTGCAGGTCGAGCAGGCCGGCCCAGGTGTCGAACACCTTCTTGACCTTGTCGCCGTTCCAGGCCTCCTTGCCGGCCATCAGGCTGACGTGGAAGTCGTAGCCGTTGACCCGCAGGTTGAGCTGGTCGAAGGTGCCCATGGCGGGCCAGCCGTCCTTGTCGCCGAACGCGATCGGGACCAGGCCGTCCTTCTTCATCTGGGCGCCGAGGGCCTTGAACTCGTCGAGCGTCTTGGGCACCTGGTAGCCCTTGTCCTGGAAGACGCTCTTGCGGTAGAAGACGGCCCACGGGTAGTAGGTCGACGGCACGAAGTACTGCTTGCCGTCGTCGCCCGTCGAGGCCTTCTTCAGCGCGTCCGACATGCCCGACAGGTTCTTCCACACGTCGGAGATGTCACCGGCGAGGCCCTTGTCGGCGAAGAAGCGCATGCGGTACCCGGAGAACCACGTCCAGACGTCGTCCGGCGAGCCCTGCAGGTAGTTGTTGATGTTCTCCTGAAACGTGTTGTGGTCGATCGTGTTGATCTTGACCGTGAGGCCGGAGTTGGCCTTCTGGAACGCGTCCATCACGGACTGGACGGCCGCCTTCGGCACGGCGTCGGACTGGTTCGAGCCGAGCGTGACGGTGCCGGTGGCCTTGCCGCTGCCACCGCTCGAGCTCCCGCCACCGCCACAGGCGGCGAGCAGGGAGGGGGCGGCGAGCAGGGTCCCGGCGCCGAGGGCGCCGCGCAGCAGGGTCCGGCGGTCCACGCCACGGACGGAGGGTGGGACGAGGCTGGCGAGGTACTCGGCCTCGGAAGCGGGGCGGGTCATGACGGTCTCCTTTGACGCGACGACGGTGTGCCGACGGCCCCGATCGAAGCCACACTTTCGATCAGAAACCATCAACTCCGAACCGAGAATGACTCCCCGCCATATTTCTGTCAAGGGCTTGGAACCGATTCGTCACCTGTTCTTCGTGCGCACCCATCCCACGCTGCGACAACGAGTTCCGTGCCGGATGCCGAAGATGTCAGCATTGTGCGCAACGGGGTGGCCGCACGTGTTGGTTTCTGTTGACATTTGCCTGACCAGTCCCGACACTGGCCGTCATGCGCTCATGGCCGAGTGACCGGATCGCCTTCGGTGGCGACTACAACCCCGAGCAGTGGCCTCGCGAGGTCTGGGACGAGGACATGGCCCTGATGCGCGAGGCGGGGGTCAGCTTCGTGTCGCTCGGCATCTTCTCCTGGTCCTGGCTCGAGCCGGCCAAGGGCGAGTACGAGTTCGGCTGGCTGGACGAGGTCATGGACCTGCTGCACGCCAACGGCGTGGCGGTCGACCTGGCCACCGCGACCGCGACCCCTCCCCCGTGGCTGTCCGCGGCACACCCCGACATCCTCCCCGTCGACGTCGACGGCCACACCCTGTGGCCGGGCAGCCGCCAGGCCTGGTGTCCCAGCTCGCCGGTCTACCGCGAGTACTCGCTCGCCCTGACCCGCCAGCTCGCCCAGCGCTACCACGACCACCCGGCCCTGGCCCTGTGGCACGTCTCGAACGAGTACGCCTGCCACAACGTCCCCTGCTACTGCGACACCTGTGCGGCCGCCTTCCGGGTCTGGCTGCGCCGCCGGCACGGCAGCCTCGACGTCCTCAACGACTCGTGGGGCACCGCGTTCTGGAGCCAGCGCTACACGGACTGGGACCAGGTCCTCCCCCCGCGCCGGACGACGACGTTCCACAACCCCACGCACCTCCTGGACTACCGCCGCTTCCAGTCCGACCAGCTGCTCGACTTCTTCCGCGCGGAGAAGGCCGTCCTCACCGACGCCTCCCCCGGCGTGCCCGTCACGACGAACTTCATGACGCTGGCGCACTTCGAGCACCTCGACTACGCCCAGTGGGCCCCCGAGCAGGATGTCGTCAGCACCGACCACTACGTCGTCGACGCCCTCGAGCACCCCCAGGCCGAGCTGTCCTTCTGCGGCGACCTCACCCGCGGCCTCGCGGGCGGGCGGCCGTGGCTGCTCATGGAGCACTCGACGAGCGCGGTCAACTGGCAGCCGGTCAACCCGGCCAAGGCCCCCGGCGAGATGACCCGCAACAGCCTGGTCCACGTCGCCCGCGGTGCCGACACCCTCGGCTTCTTCCAGTTCCGCCAGTCCCGCGCCGGGGCCGAGAAGTTCCACTCGGCACTCGTGCCGCACGCCGGCCGCGACAGCGCCCGTTTCCGGGAGGTCGCCGAGCTCGGCGCGATCGCCGAGCGCCTGGGCGAGGTGGTGGGCAGCACGGTCGAGGCGCAGGTCGCGATCCTCTGGGACTACCAGTCCAACTGGGCGGCCACCGGGCCGGCCATGCCGTCGAGCGCCCTGCACCCGACCGCCGTGCCCCACGCGGTCCACCGCGTCCTGCGCGACCGTGGCGTGACGGCCGACGTCGTGCACCCGGGAGCCGACCTCTCGGCATACCGCGTCGTCGTCGTGCCCACGCTGTACTCGGTGACCGACGCGCACGCGCAGGCGGTGGCCGACGCCGCCGCCGGCGGGGCGCACGTCGTGGTCAGCTTCTTCTCGGGCATCAGCGACGAGCACGACCACGTCCGGCTGGGCGGCTACCCCGGGGCGTTCCGCGAGCTGCTGCAGGTCCGCAGCGAGGAGTTCTTCCCGTTGCGCGTCGGCGAGACGGTGGCCGTCGGCGGCGGCACCGGCAGCCTGTGGAGCGAGGACCTCACGATCGTCGGGGCCGAGACCGTCGAGACGTATGCCTCGGGCCCCCTCGCGGGCAGGCCCGCCGTCACGAGGGCGGTCGTGGGCGAGGGCAGCGCGTGGTACCTCGCGACGCTCCCGGACGACGAGCTGCTGGGGCGCCTGCTGGACCGCGTCCTCGCCGATGCCGGGGTGACCCCGGCCGCCGAGGTGCCGCGCGGGGTCGAGGCCGTCCGCCGCAGCAGTGCCGACGGCTCCTGGCTGTTCCTCGTCAACCACACCGACGCAGAGCAGTCCGTGCCGGCGACGGGCACCGACCTGGTGAGCGGCGGGGCGGTCGGACCCCTGGTGACGCTCGCCGCCGGTGGCGTCGCCGTCGTGCGGGAGCCGTAGCCGTGCTCGCCAGCCAGCGTCGGAGCCGGATCGCGGACCTGGTCGCGCAGGCCGGCGCCGTCCGCGTCTCCGACCTCGTCGCCGAGCTCGGCGTCTCGGACATGACCATCCGGCGCGACATCGACCAGCTGGCCGACCAGGGGCTGCTCGAGCGGGTCCACGGCGGGGCCGTCGCGGTGAGCACGCCGACGAGCGAGGAGCCCGGCTTCCGGGCCAAGTCGGCCCTGATGACCGCCCAGAAGCGCGCCATCGGCGAGGCGGCGGCCGCGCTGGTCGAGCCCGGCTCGTCGATCGGCATCTCCGCCGGGACGACGACCTACGAGCTGGCCCGGGCGGTGCGCGGCATCCCCGACATCACCGTGGTGACCAACTCGGTGCCGGTGGCCCAGCTGCTGCACGAGTCCGGCACGGCCGGCCAGACCGTCGTCCTCACCGGCGGGGTGCGCACCCCGTCCGACGCCCTCGTGGGCCCGGTCGCGGTGGCGGCGCTGCGCTCCCTGCACGTCGACCTGCTGTTCCTCGGCGCCCACGGGGTGGACGCGGGGGCGGGCCTGACCACCCCCAACCTCGTCGAGGCCGAGACCAACCGCGCCCTCGTCGCGTGCGCCCGCCGCACCTGCGTCCTCGTCGACCACTCGAAGTTCGGGGTCATCGGCCTGAGCACCTTCCTCGACCTCGACGAGGTCGACGTCCTGGTCACCGACGACGAGCTCTCGCCGCGGGCCCGGTCCACCATCGCCGACGTCGTCGACACGCTGGTCGTCGCCCGCGAACCGGCCCGCACCGACCACCGGGAGGGCACCGCATGACCACGCACGGTGAGCGCGTCCGTATCCGTCGCACGAGCCGCACCCTGGCCGACGGGCGGGAGATCATCTACTTCGACGACAGCGTCGGGGCCCCGGCTCGCGAGGCCGTCGACCAGCGGCCGCTGGGTCCCCGGGCCAGGGCCGGGCAGGTCCGCTACGACGCCCTCGTCGGCGACTGGGTGGCGATCGCCGGCCACCGGTCGAACCGCACCTTCCTGCCGCCCAAGGACGAGTGCCCGCTGTGCCCGACCGGCACGGGGACGGTCCCGTCCGAGGTGCCCGAGAGCTCCTACGACGTGGTGGTCTTCGAGAACCGGTTCCCCTCCTACGCCCCGGTGTCCGACTTCGTCCCGGAGGTCCACTCCGACCTGGTGCGCTCCGGTCCGGCCCTCGGCCGGTGCGAGGTCGTCTGCTTCACCAGCGACCACGACTCCACCTTCGCCGAGCTCACGCCCGAGCGGGCCCGCACCGTGGTCGACGCCTGGGCCGACCGGACCGCCGAGCTCGGCGCCCTGCCGGAGGTCGAGCAGGTGTTCTGCTTCGAGAACCGCGGCCAGCAGATCGGGGTCACGCTGCACCACCCCCACGGCCAGATCTACGCCTACCCCTACGTGCCCCAGCGCTCGGCCGGGATCCTCGCCCGGGCCCGCGAGCACCACGCCGCCACCGGGCGGCTCCTCGGGGCGGACCTGCTCGAGGCCGAGCGCCGCGACGGCCGGCGGGTCGTCCTCAGCGGGCGGCACTGGACCGCCTACGTGCCGTATGCCGCGCGGTGGCCGGTGGAGGTGCACCTCGCCCCGCACCGCGACGTCCCCGACCTGCCGGCGCTCGACGACGACGAGCGCGACGAGCTCGCGGTGGTCTACCTCGACCTGCTGCAGCGGCTCGACCGCTACTACCTGAAGAAGGACGGACGCGACGTGCGACTGCCGTACATCGCCGGCTGGCACCAGGCCCCGGCGAAGGAGGGCCGCGACGTGTCACGGCTGCACCTGCAGGTCATGTCGGTGCTGCGGTCGCCGAGCAAGCTCAAGTACCTCGCCGGCTCGGAGTCCGGGGTGGGCGGCTGGGTCAACGACGTCCCTCCCGAGGACATCGCGGCCCGGCTGCGGGAGGTCGGCGCATGAGCGCCGGGTCGGGCACCGAGGCGGCCACCACGGTCTTCCGGGACGCGTTCGGCGGCGAGCCCGAGGGGGTCTGGTCGGCCCCCGGCCGGGTCAACCTCATCGGCGAGCACACCGACTACAACGGCGGGCTCTGCCTGCCGATCGCGCTGCCCCAGCGCACGTCCGCCGCCGTGCGGCGCCGCGACGACGGCCTGCTGCGGATGGTGTCCGCGCAGGGCTCCGACCTCGTCGAGCTGCCGCTCGACGAGGTCGGCCCCGGACGCCCCGAGGGCTGGGCGGCCTACGTGGCCGGCGTCCCCTGGGCGCTGCGGCGGGCGGGCCACGAGGTGGCAGGCCTGGACGTGGCCGTCGACGGCCGGGTCCCGCTCGGGGCCGGCCTGTCGAGCTCGGCCGCCCTGGAGTGCGCGGTGGCTGCCGCGGCCTCCGACCTGTTCGGTCAGGGCCTGCTGGCCGACCGCGACGGCCGGGCGGCGCTGGCGGCCGCCTGCGTCGACGCGGAGAACTCGATCGCCCAGGCGCCGACGGGCGGGATGGACCAGTCGGCGGCCATGCTCGCCGAGGCCGGCCACGCCCTGCTGCTGGACTGCCGCGACCACCACACCGAGCAGGTCCCCTTCGACCTGACGCGGGCGGGTCTGGCCCTGCTCGTCGTCGACACCCGCGCGGAGCACGCCCTCGTGGACGGGCAGTATGCCGAGCGCCGTGCCAGTTGCGAGCGGGCGGCCAGCGAGCTCGGCGTCCCGACGCTGCGGGAGGTGCCGGTCGAGGGACTCGACGAGTCCCTGGGACGGCTCTCCTCGGAGCTGCTGCGGCGCCGGACCCGGCACGTCGTCACCGAGATCGACCGGGTCGTCCGGGCGCGTGAGGCGCTGCGGCACGACGACTTCGAGCTGTTGGGACAGCTGTTCCTGGACAGCCACGCGTCGATGCGCGACGACTTCGAGATCTCGGTCGAGGAGCTCGACACGGTCGTGGAGAGCGCCGTGGCAGCGGGGGCCCTCGGCGCCCGGATGACCGGTGGGGGGTTCGGGGGGTCGGCCATCGCCCTGGTGCAGGCCGACGCCGTCGACGCGACAACCGAGCGCGTGGAGGCGGCGTTCGCGGACAAGGGCTTCCGGGCTCCGCGGGCCTTCGCGGTGACGGCCTCGGGCTCCGCCGGGCGCGACTCCTAGACGGGCCTGCCCGGCCGGCCGTCCAGCCCGGCCGGGCAGTGCCACCCCCTCCACCACTCCGGGCGCGGGGCACGCCGCGAACGCGGTTGCGGCCGCCCCGCAGGGGCGCCCAGGTGGCCGGCGGGTCAGCCCAGGTCGTAGTCGACGACGACCGCGGCGTGGTCGGACCAGCGCTGGTCGTAGGCCGCGGCGCGGCCGGCCCGCGCGCCGGTCGCCCGGGCCGCGAGCTTGCGGCTGGCGACCTGGTAGTCGATCCGCCAGCCGGCGTCGTTGTCGAACGCCTTGCCCCGCCAGGACCACCACGTGTAGGGACCCGGCCCCGGGCCGTGGAGCTGCCGGTGCACGTCGACCCAGTCGCCGTCGGCGAACCACCGGTCGAGGTAGGCCCGCTCGTCCGCCAGGAACCCGGACTTGGTGAGGTTGCCCTTCCAGTTCTTCAGGTCCGCCTCGCAGTGCGCGATGTTGAGGTCGCCGCTGACGACCGCCAGGGCTCCCGCCCCGGACCACTCGGAGAGCCTGGCCGTGACCGCGTCGAGGAACCGGTACTTCTCCGCCTGCCGCGGCGTGCCCGCCTCGCCCGTGTGCACGTAGGTCGACGCCACGGTCACGGTCCCGGCCGGCGTGGCCACGTCCGCCTCCACCCACCGGCCCGCCCCGTCGAAGTCACGGGCACCCACCGAAGTAGCCACCCGCAGCAGCGGGGCACGGCTCACGACCGCGACGCCGGCACGGCCCCTGGCCTCGGCCTCGGTGTGCGCGACGTGCCAGGACCCGAAGCCACCGAGCTCGAGCGCCTGCGCGAGCTGCTGGTCCGACGCGCGGACCTCCTGCAGGCACAGGACGTCGGGCTGCTGCTCGGCGAGCCACTCCATCCCGCCTCGACGGGCGGCCGCCCGAACTCCGTTGACGTTGGCTGAGATCAGGCGCACCCGGCCATTGTCCGGGTGAGGCCCCCTCGGACAGCACTAGGGTGCAGCCATGGCCGACGCCACCGCACCCGCGCCCACCTCCTCCCCGGCCGAGACCGCTCGCGCCGAAGGTTCGTCAACGACGACGAGCACCGACACGACCACCGTCACGACGACCCCGGCCCCACCCGAGGACGACCTCGTCACCAGCCGGCACACCCTGGCCGTCGGCCGGCGCCGCCTCCACTACACGGCCACCACGGGCCGCGTCGTGCTGCGCGAGGAGGTGTTCGAGGACGACGTGTTCAAGGGCCTGCGCGCCAAGGCGGAGCTGAGCATCACGGCATACGTCCTCGACGCGCCGGCGGGCACGAACCGGCCCGTGACCTTCGCGTTCAACGGCGGCCCCGGGTCGAGCTCGATGTGGCTGCACCTGGGGCTGTTGGGCCCGCGGCGCGTGGACTCCGGCGACGCGGGGGCCCTGACCCCGCCGCCCTACGGGCTGCTCGACAACCCGCAGTCGCTGCTGGCCGTCTCGGACCTGGTCTTCATCGACCCCGTCTCGACCGGCTTCTCCCGCGCCGTCCAGGGCGGGAAGGCCAAGGACTACCACGGCTTCACGGGCGACATCGAGAGCGTCGGCGAGCTCATCCGGATGTGGACGAGCCGCGAGAACCGTTGGCTGTCACCGAAGTTCGTCGCGGGCGAGTCCTACGGCACGGTGCGGGCGGCCGCGCTGGCCGAGCACCTGCAGAGCGCGCACGGTCTCTACCTCAACGGCGTCATGCTCATCAGCTCGGTGCTCGACCTCGACACCGTGGACTTCGACTACCGCAACGACCGCGCGTACGTCGACTACCTGCCGACGTACGCCGCGACGGCGCACCACCACGGCAAGCACGGCCGCAAGGCGCTGCGCACCGTGCTCGCCGAGGCGGAGGAGTATGCCGCGCGCGACTACCCGTGGGCCCTGGCCCGCGGGTCCCGCCTCACGGCCGCGGAGCGCGCCGAGCACGTGCAGCGGGTCGCCGGCCTGACCGGCCTGTCACCGGAGTACGTCGACCGTGCCGACCTTCGGGTCGAGCACGTCCACTTCCTCACCGAGCTGCTGCGCGAGCGGGGACTGGCCGTCGGCCGGCTGGACACCCGCTTCACCGGTCCCCTGCACCACGGCAACGCCGCGACGTGGGACGCCGACCCGTCGATGGACGCGATCCTCGGGTCCTACTCGGCCGCGCTCAACCACTACCTGCGCCAGGAGCTCGGCTACCGGCAGGACCTGGCGTACACCGCGAGCTCGTCGCGGGCGTACAAGGAGTGGTCCTTCAAGGAGTTCGAGGGCAAGCCGGTCGACGTCAGTGCCAAGCTGTCGAGGGCGATGCGCGCCAACCCGCACCTGCGGGTCCACGTGTCGTACGGCTACCACGACGCGGCCACACCCTACTGGGCGGCCGAGGACGCCGTGGCCCACTTGGACCTGCCGACGGAGCTGCGCGCCAACATCGAGCACGCGTACTACGAGGCGGGCCACATGATGTACGTCCACGAACCGAGCCGGCTGGCCCAGAGCGCGGACCTGGCCGCGTTCGTCACCCGGGCGGCCAGCGGCGGCCGGGGCGCGCCAGCCTAGGAGCGACGCCCGGTCACGGTCTGCACGAGGGCGGCGTCGACATGGGCGCCGCCTCCCAGGCCCCTGGTCGGCTTGGAGGGGCGACGGTCCGTGGGCCGGCCGTGCCCGTCAGGAGCGGCCTGCGCGGCAGCGACAGGGTTGCTCGCGCGGGCCGGACGGGGGCCGGGGAGCTCCAGCTCGTCGGGCTGCAGCGCCGGGACGGCGGCGGGGCGACCACCCTCCCCCCGGCCGTAGTAGCCGCCGTAGTGCCCGCTGTCCGTGGACCGGGGCGCCACCCGGTTCAGGACGACCCCCAGGGTGCGGCCCTGCACGGCGTCCAGGTTGGCCAGGGCCGCGCCCAGCTGGCTGTCGAGCGTCTGGCCGGCCGTCACGACGAGCAGCGCACCGTCCGCGGAGGCCGTGAGCACGGCGGCGTCCGTCACCGGCAGCACGGGCGGCGCGTCGACGATCACGGTGTAGCCGCGGTCGGCGAGGCCGCGCAGCAGCCGCCCCATGGCCTTGGAGCCGAGCAGCTCGCTGGGGTTCGGCGGCGTGCCACCGGCGGCCAGGACGGTCAGGTTCGGCAGCGAGCCCACGCCCTGCGCCACGTCGGAGAAGCGCACCCGGCCGATGAGGACGTCGGTGAGGCCGGCGCCCTCGACGAGGCCGAAGGACTCGGCGACCACCGGGCGGCGCAGGTCGCCGTCGATGAGGACGACCTTGCGGTCCGAGAGCGAGAGCGCCGCCGCGAGGTTGGCCGCGACGCTGGACTTGCCGTCGCCGGGCAGCGGGCTGGTCACCACGATGATGCGGGGCGGGTTGTCGATGTCCATGAACTGCAGGTTGGTCCGCAGCTTGAGGAACGCCTCCGCCGTGTGCGCCGGGTCCTCGGGACGGCCGGGGCCCACGACGAGGCGCACGAGGTCGCCGTCCTTGCGGACCATCGCGGGGCTGCGCGGGATGGTGGCGGCCACGGTGACGCCGAACATCCGCTGGACGTCCTCGGGCCGTCGCACCTTGCGGTCCAGCTGGCTGCGCAGCACGGCATACCCCAGGCCCAGCAGCATGCCCGCCACGAAGCCCAGCCCGACGTTGCGGGTCAGGTTCGGGGAGATCGGCGCGGTGGGCAGGGAGGCGGACTCGACCGGCTCCAGCCGCAGCGCCTGCTGGGCGGTCCCGCCCGGGTCCTCGACCTTGCGCACCTGCTCGCTCAGCGCCCGCACCCAGGCGTCGGCGAGGCGCTGCGCCTGCACCGGTGAGGCGGCCCGGGCACTGATCTTGATGAGGACCGTGTCCGTCGGCTGGGTCACGCTGACCTGGCCGATGAGCGCGGCCGGGGATGCCGTGAGCCCGAGGTCGTCGATGACCGACTGGGCGGTCGCGCGTGAGGTCGCGAGGTCGACATAGGACGCGGCGCGAGACTTCGCCAGGCTGTCACCGACCGAGGCCTCCCCCGTCGTGGTGGCCGAGCCCGCGGAGACGAACCCGCTCGCGTCGGCCTGGTACACCTTGGGTGTCGTCAGGCTGACGGCCGCCGCCGCCGCGATCCCGAGGAGCACGAGCACCGCGACGCCACGCCAGTAGGCCCGGACCACGCGCAGGTAGTCGGTCAGCTCCATGTCCTCACCCCCGCGACGAGCCGTCCTCTACCCTGCCTGCTGTGAGCGACCACCCGACGACCGCCGCACTGTGCACTGCGGTGACGGCCATGGGGGTCGTGGTGCGGATCGAGCTGACGGGCGCTCGCGCCGAGGACGTGCTGGAGCGCATCCCCCTGCTGTGGGAGTGGTGCCCGGCCCGCCCCGGTGCAGCCGCCGAGGCCGTGGTGCCGGTGCACTTCGACGGGCGCCGGGCGGACGGCGCGGATGGTGCCGGGACGCGCGGCCCCGTCCGGCAGCGCACCGAGCCCGTGACGGCGGACGACCTCGAGGACCTGCTGCAGCTGCTGACCCAGCGCGTGACCGTGGCCGCCATCGACGCGCTCGCCGGGCGCCACCTCATGCTGCACGCGGCCTGCCTGGCCGACCCGGCCACCGGAAGCGCGGGCGTCTTCGTCGCCCCCGGCGGGACGGGCAAGACCACGCTGGTGCGCACCCTCGGGCCCGGCCGTTGGTACGTCACCGACGAGACCGCGGTCATCCGCGCCGACGGGAGCATCGAGCCGTACCCCAAGCCGCTGTCCCTGAGGCGCGCGCCGGGGAGCCTGTGGAAGGACGAGACCGCACCCAGCAGCGCCGGACTGCAGCCGCCGGCCGGCCCGGTGCGGATCGCCGCCCTGGCCCTCCTGCGGCGCGACGACGAGCACGTCGGCGCCCCGGCCGTCACGACGCTCGGCACGCTCGACGCGGTCGTGGCGCTCACGCACCACGCGTCGCACCTGCCGGCGCTCGACCGGCCCCTCCAGCGCGTCGCGGCGCTGGTGGAGTCCCTCGGTGGAGTTCATCTGGTGACCTATCGGGAGTCCGCGGATCTCGCGGAGCTGGTGGACGGCTGGCTGGCGGTGCCCCGGTGAGGGCGCGCCGGCTGCCGGTCGCGGACCGGGTGGACCGCGACGGTGAGTCCGTGGTGCTGGTGGGTCGTGAGGTCGTGCGCCTCTCGGCGCTGGCGACGACGCTGCTGGACTCCTGCTCGGAGTGGACCGAGGAGGAACGGCTCGTGACGGTGCTGGTGGACCGGTTCGGCGCACCACCCGAGGGTGGCGACGCCGCGGTCCTGGTGTCCGAGGCCCTCGCCACGCTCACGCGGCACGGGCTGGTGGAACGTGGCTGAGGGTCGGTGGTGTCGCGCACCCGAGGTCGCGGTCGTCGACCGGGGGGAGCGGGTCGTCCTGCTGGCGCTGGCCGACCCCACCTCCGCCCGGCCGATGGTCCTCGAGGGGCCCGCGGCCGCGGTCTGGCACGCCCTGGCCGAGCCGGGGACGGGCGCCGAGGTCGCGGTCCGGGTCGCCGACTCCGTCGGCGTGCCCGCCGCCGAGGTGGAGGCCGACGTCTCGGCCTTCCTCGAGCAGCTGGTGACCGTCGGACTCGTCGCCCCTCCCGCGCCCACGGCCTAGAGGACGATGTCGACCATGGTCGTCAACAGCTTCCCGTTGACGCTGTAGGTGACCGTCACGCTGCTGACGTTGGCGTTGTTGTCCGGTCGCGTGAGGATGAACGTCGCCGACGGGCTCTTCGCCGTGACGTCGACCGCCGGAGAGGGGACCGTCTTCCAGGGGCCCCCCTTGTCGATCCCCACGATCGCGACGGCGTTCGTCCCGACCACCCCGGTGAAGGTCAGGGTGAAGGTCACGGCCCGGTTGTTGTCGACGCTCGTGCCCTTGGTCGCCGTCTTCGTGCCGAGGACCGCCGACGGCGGCTCCCCCGGCCCCACCGGGTTCGGCGAGCCGGTGTCGGCCGGCGCGGCGACCGCCGCCAGGACCACGGGGACGGACCACGCCGCCCCCAGGTTCACCGTCCGTCGACTGACCAGTCCGATCTCGCGGGCGCCCACCCTGCTGGGTCGCTCGTCCATGCTCCACCCCTTGTCCGGGACCCCGCCGGCCCCACGTCGTGTGCTGGCAATGTAGGCCGCTTGGTCAAAGGAATGCCTTGCTTTGGTAAAGAAAGAGTAAGGACGCCCGTCCTTTTCCTCCCGCTTGCGGCTCATTCATCCGCCGTATGCGGCGACCCCCGCCTCGTCCTTTCGGCTGAGCCGCCGAACGCGCGGCTCGACGCCCTGTCGTGCGCCGAGCGGCCCGTGCCGGCGCCGGGGTGTGCAACCGGCCGGCATACGGGACAGTGGTGCCGGTCGGACCCGCCGGGGGTCCCGCCGCACCGGGAGGGACCCCCATGCGCATCCCCGCTCTGCGTTCACGCCTGGCCGCCGAGGCCCTGGGCACGTTCTGGCTCGTCTTCGGCGGCTGCGGCAGCGCCGTCTTCTCCGCCAAGTACCTCGCACCCAACGTGGTGGCCGGCCAGAGCGTGCAGCTCGGCATCGGCTTCCTGGGCGTGGCGCTCGCCTTCGGCCTGACGGTGATGACGATGGCGTACGCCGTGGGGCACGTCTCCGGTGCCCACTTCAACCCCGCGGTCACGCTGGGCGTCGCCGTGGCCAGGCGGTTCCCGTGGCGCGACGTCCCGGGCTACGTCGTGGCCCAGCTGGTGGGCGGCCTGCTGGCCGGGCTGGCGCTCTGGGGCATCGCCCGCGGGGTCAGCGGCTTCGAGGTCACGGGCCACCTCGCGGCCAACGGGTACGGCGAGCACTCCCCCGGCGGCTACACGCTCGTGGCGGTGCTGTGCGCCGAGGCGATCCTCACGGCGTTCTTCCTCTACGTCATCCTCGGCGTCACCGACCAGCGCGCGCCGGTGGGTTTCGCGCCGCTCGCGATCGGGCTGTCGCTCACGCTCATCCACCTGGTCGCGATCCCGATCAGCAACACGTCGGTCAACCCCGCCCGCTCGACGGCCGTGGCGTTCTTCAACGGCAACGGTGCGCCCGGCCAGCTGTGGGCCTTCTGGGTCGCGCCACTCGTCGGTGCGGCCATCGCCGGGGCGACGTACCACCTCGTGACCGGCATCGACCGCCGCGACGAGGACATCACCGGGGTGGTCGACCCCGAGGACCTCACCCCCGCCACCTGAGTCCGGCCGGTCGGGCGCGGCCCGTAGCCCGGCTGCCACGGCTCCGCTCGCACGGGCCTCCAGGCGGGGGACGCGGAGGGCCACGGCTTCCCGGACGTCGGCCGCTCCGGTAGGATTTGTCTTGACATCAAGATAATCGGCACGACCACACAGCGAGGAGCGTCCACGCGCACCATGGCCACGATCATCTACACCCTCACCGACGAGGCGCCGATGCTGGCGACCTACTCGTTCCTCCCGGTCATCGAGGCCTTCGCCGGCACCGCCGGGGTCGACGTCGAGACCCGTGACATCTCCCTCGCCGGGCGCATCATCGCCGCCTTCGACGACCGGCTGCCGCAGGAGCAGCGCATCGGGGACGCCCTGGCCGAGCTCGGCCAGCTCGCCACCACCCCCGAGGCGAACATCATCAAGCTGCCGAACGTCTCGGCCTCGGTGCCGCAGCTCAAGGCCGCGATCGCCGAGCTGCAGGCGCAGGGCTACGACCTGCCGGCCTACCCCGACGAGCCGAGGACGGACGCCGAGAAGGACGCCCGCGCGCGCTACGACAGCGTCAAGGGCAGCGCGGTGAACCCCGTTCTGCGCGAGGGCAACTCGGACCGCCGTGCGCCGGAGTCCGTCAAGAACTACGCCCGGAAGCACCCGCACTCGATGGGGGCCTGGTCGCCCGACTCGAAGACCAACGTCGCCACCATGGGCAAGGACGACTTCCGCTCCAACGAGCAGTCCGTCGTGATGCCGGGCGCCGACACGCTGACCATCCGGCTCGTCACCGAGGGTGGGACGACCGTCCTCAAGGAGGGCCTGGACGTCCTCGAGGGCGAGGTCGTCGACGCGACGGTCATGCGCGCCGCGGCGCTGGACGCGTTCCTGCGCGACCAGGTCGCCCGGGCCAAGGCCGAGGACGTGCTCTTCTCCGTCCACCTCAAGGCCACGATGATGAAGGTCTCCGACCCCATCATCTTCGGCCACGTGGTGCGGGCGTTCTTCGCCGACGTGTATGCCGAGCACGGCGAGGCGCTGCTCGCGGCGGGCCTGGACGGCAGTGCCGGGCTCGGCGC
Source organism: Phycicoccus ginsengisoli (assembly GCF_054779295.1). Lineage (NCBI taxonomy): Bacteria > Bacillati > Actinomycetota > Actinomycetes > Micrococcales > Intrasporangiaceae > Phycicoccus > Phycicoccus ginsengisoli. The sequence goes on along the minus strand of NZ_BAAGYN010000001.1, from coordinate 100,989 downwards.
GGTCCTCGCAGGCCTCGACGCGCTGCCGAACGGCGCGGAGATCAGGGCCGCCTTCGACCAGGCCCTCGCCGACGGCCCGAAGCTCGCGATGGTCAACTCCGACAAGGGGATCACGAACCTCCACGTGCCCAGCGACGTCATCGTCGACGCCTCCATGCCGGCGATGATCCGCACCTCCGGCCACATGTGGGGCCCGGACGGCCAGGAGCACGACACGCTCGCGGTCATCCCGGACTCGTCCTACGCCGGCGTCTACCAGGCCGTCATCGAGGACTGCCGCGCGAACGGCGCGTTCGACCCGACGACCATGGGGTCGGTGCCCAACGTCGGGCTCATGGCCCAGAAGGCCGAGGAGTACGGCAGCCACGACAAGACGTTCGAGATCCACGAGTCCGGCCGGGTCGAGGTGGTCAACCGTGCCGGTGAGGTGCTCATGTCGCACGACGTCGAGCCGGGCGACATCTGGCGCGCCTGCCAGACCAAGGACGCCCCGATCCGCGACTGGGTCAAGCTGGCCGTCACCCGGGCGCGCGCGTCGAGGACGCCGGCCGTCTTCTGGCTGGACGCGGCCCGCGCCCACGACGCGAACCTCATCGCCAAGGTCAACGCCTACCTGCCCGAGCACGACACGGACGGTCTGGACATCCAGGTCCTGTCGCCGGTCGAGGCCGCCACGCTGTCGGTGCAGCGGATCCGCAAGGGCGAGGACACCATCTCGGTGACCGGCAACGTCCTGCGCGACTACAACACCGACCTCTTCCCGATCCTCGAGCTCGGCACCTCGGCCAAGATGCTGTCGGTCGTGCCGCTGATGAACGGTGGCGGCCTGTTCGAGACCGGGGCCGGAGGCTCGGCGCCGAAGCACGTGCAGCAGCTCGTGGCGGAGGACTACCTGCGCTGGGACAGCCTGGGCGAGTTCCTCGCCCTGGCCGAGTCGTTCCGGCACGAGGCCACCACGACGGGCAACGCGCGGGCGCAGGTCCTCGCCGACACCCTCGACCGCGCCACCGGCACCCTGCTCGAGGAGAACAGGTCTCCGGCCCGCAAGGTCGGCCAGATCGACAACCGCGGCAGCCACTTCTACCTGGCGATGTACTGGGCCCAGGAGCTGGCGCGCCAGACGGAGGACGCCGCACTGGCCGAGGCGTTCGGCCCGGTCGCCGAGGCGCTGACCTCGAACGAGCAGAAGATCACCGAGGAGCTGCTCGCGGTCCAGGGCCACCCGGCCGACATCGGCGGCTACTACCGGCCCGACCCGGCCAAGGCGTCCGCTGTGATGCGCCCGTCCGCGACGTTCAACCAGGTGCTCGCCGACCTGCGCTGACCCCGCAGGCGGCCCCAGCGCCGCCGCACCTCTCGACGACGTCGGGGGTGCAGGAGTGACGGATCCGTCACTCCTGCACCCCCGAGTCCGTGACGGGAGGCGTATGCCGGGCGGCGGCACCCCAGCGAGGACGGCGCCCCAACGGGGACGGCGCCTCAGGGGGCGGTGGCCCCGCGGCGGCGCTCCTGCTCGACCACGTCGTCGAGGTCGGCCAGCCGGTGCCGCTGCTGCAGCGGCCGGGCCATCCTCAGGTTGCCCTCGAGCCGGTCGGCCGTCCGGTCGAGGAAGGCCCAGTAGCCGGCCGTGAACGGGCAGGCGTGCTCGCCGACGCGGACCTTCGGGTCGTACCGGCAGCCGCCGCAGTAGTCGGACATGCGGTTCACGTAGGCCCCACCTGACACGTACGGCTTGGTCGCCATCGCGCCGCCGTCGGCGTGCTGGCTCATGCCGACGACGTTGGCGGGCATGACCCAGTCGTACCCGTCGACGAAGCGGGTCTGGAACCACTCGGTCAGGGTGTCGGGGTCGTAGCCGCGCTGGGCCGCCCAGTTCCCCAGCACCATGAGGCGCGGGATGTGGTGCACCCACCCCCGGTCCCGCACGCCCTCGAGCACGTCGCGCAGGCAGGCCGCCTCGACCGCGTCGGCGTCCAGCTCGTCGAACCACGTCGGCAGCGACCGGCGGGCCGCGAGCGCGTTGCGCCGGCGGTAGGTCGGGCCGAAGTGCCAGTAGAGCTGCCAGACGTACTCGCGCCAGCCGACGACCTGGCGCACGAAGCCCTCCACCGAGGCCAGCGGCGCGCTGCCGTCGTGATAGGCCGCCACGGCCCGCTCGGCGACCTCGACGGGGTCGAGCAGGCCGAGGTTCATCGGCACCGACAGCAGGCTGTGCGCCATCGCCCAGTCGCCCCTCAGCATGGCGTCCTCGTGCGGCCCGAAGGCGGCCAGCCGCTCGGTGACGAACCGCTCGAGGGCGGCCAGCGCCTCCCGCCGGGTCACCGCGAACAGGCGCGGGCCGTCGCGGCCGACCGTCCGCAGCCCGTCGTCGCGCTCCCATCGGTCGAGGTCGTCGCGGACCCGTGCGTCGATGTCGTCCTCGCGCGGCCGGTACGGCGCGGGCACGGCCAGCCGCTCGGCCCCGTTCGGCGGTGGCTCGCGGTTCTCGGCGTCGTACGACCACGACCCGGCGACCGGGCCGTCGCCCTCGAGCAGCAGCCCGAGCCGGCGCCGCTGGAACCGGTAGAAGTCGTCCATCCGCAGCTGGCGCCGGCCGCCGGCCCAGGCCCGGAACTCGCTGCGCGGCAACGAGAACCCGGGCGTCGGGTCCAGCCCCTCGACCGTGCCCGCCTCCACCTGCCGCCGCACGAACCGCTCCGCCGACCGCGACGTCGGCTCGTACACGCGGACCGGCTCGCCCAGCTCGGCCAGCGCCTCGGCATACGTCTTGGTGCGCAGCAGGACCGCTGAGTCGCCGAGCTCGGCGGCGCGGTGGCGCAGGGCCGACAGGACGAGGTGCAGCTTCTGCCGGTGGTAGGTCCGGCGCCCGAGCGCGGCGCGGCTCTCGACGAGCAGCACCCCGTCGCGGCCCACGTCGAAGTGCGGGCCGAGCTGGTCGGCGAACAGCCACCGCCGCGTCACGGTGCGGTCCTGGCTGGTGCGGTCCCGGCTGGTGCGGTCCCGGCTGGCGCGGTCGCGGCTGGTGCGGTCCCGGCTGGTGCGGTCCTGGCTGGCGCGGTCCTGGCGCGGGTCGTCCTCACCGGCCCAGTCTCGGCGACGCCGGCGCACCCGGCACGTCCGTGCACGACGCCGTAGCGTGGGCGCGGTGGACCTCCCGGACCTGACCGCCCCGTTGCGTGGCACGCACACCGGTACGGCGGACGTGCCCGTGGACCGGCTGTGGCAGGTCGTCACCTCGGTCGGCGGCGACACCGGCTGGTTCACCCCCGAGGCGGTGTGGACCGCCCGGTGCGGCGTCGACCGCCTCCTCGGCGGACCCGGCCGGCGACGCACCCGGCCGGACCGTCCGCCGCGCGCAGGTGACCTGCTGGACTTCTGGCGGGTCGAGGAGGTGGTGGCCACGGGCTCGCGCCGCCGGCTGGTGCTGAGCCCGCTGACGAGGCTGCCCGGCGCGATGCTGCTGTACCTGGAGGTCACCGCCGAGGGTCGCGGACGCAGCAGGCTCACCGTGCGGCATGGGTTCACGCCATCGGGCCCCGCCGGGCTGGCCTACGGGCTGACGACCGCGGCCGGCGACCAGGCGCTGTACGCGTGGATGCGCACCGCCATGCTCCGCGCCGCACAGGGCGCCTGACGCGCAGCCCGCGGGAAGGCCTCTCCCGAGCGGGCTCAGGCCCGGCACTCCATCCACACCTCGCGACGCACCGACCCCAGCCACTCCCGGTCCTCGTCGCCACCGTGCGCCGCAACCCACGGCTCGACGCTGTCGAGGTCGCGCAGGAGCTCTCGCTTGCGGTCCGGGATCGATGCGGCGACGGCCGCATCCATCGCCGAGAGGACGCGACGGGTGCCCTCGTCGTACTTCGGGCCGGCCCCCCGCGGGTTGCGCTTCGACAGGTCCTTGCGAAGCCGCCTCAGCATGACGTCGACGTACCCGCGCACGAGCTCGATGCCGAGGTCGGCGCGACCGGCGTCGGCGCACAGGTCGAGCAGCTCCCTGGCGGGCTCGTCGGGCCACGGCTCGGTGCTCCACTGACGGGCGCGGCATACCGCCGCTGCAGCGGCAGCCGCACCGCCCAGTCCGTGTCCAGGAACAGCGCCAGGGCCAGGTCGTCCGACCCGGCCTCCCTGGCGGCGCGGGAACCGGCGTTGCTGATCCGCTCGAAGTCCACCCTGAAGTCGCGGAACCGTGGCTGGCCCGCGCCACGGCCTGTTCCCCGGCCTCCCCCTGCGCGGACCGGTCGCTCACCGCTGCACCAGGTCCAGCTTGTAGCCCTCGTGCGAGCCGACGAACCCGAGCCGCTCGTAGAACCGGTGGGCGTCGGTGCGCGACTTGTTCGTCGTGAGCTGGACCACCCGGCACCCCCGTCGCCTGCTCTCCTGCGCGACCCACTCCATCAGCGCGCCGCCGAGCCCGCTGCCGCGCCGGTCGGACGCGACGCGCACCGCCTCGACCTGGGCGCGCCAGGCGCCGCGGTGCGAGATGCCGGGGATGAACGTGAGCTGGAGGGTGCCGACGACCGTGCCGCCGTCGTCGAGGACGACGAGGAGCTGGTTCGGGTCGGCGTCGATCGCCGCGAGCCCGCTTCGGTATGCCGCGAGGTCGCCCTCGTCCTCGCGCGTCGCCCCCAGCCGGTCGTCGGCGAGCAGCCGCACGATGGCGGCCAGGTCGTCCTCGCGGGCGCGCCGCACGACGACCTCGCGGCCGCCGTCGCGCAGGGTGGTGAGGACGGCCTCGCGGGCCGGCCCGCCGGCATACCCCTGCTCCGCGGCCGCCGTCCCAGGGTGCCCGGCGACGGCACGGTCCTCTCGCGCGGCGTCGGGAGCGTCGAGCTCCTCGGCGTGGAACCACGCGTCACCGGCGTGGGCCAGCGCGCGGTCGAGCCGGATGCGGGAGCGTTCCATCATCGGCGGCAGGGCCTCGACCGCGAACCAGCCGACCTCGACCGACTCGTCGTCGTTGACGCGGGCCTCACCCGAGACGTGCGTCGCCAGGAAGCAGAGGTCGAGGTACTGCGCCAGGTCACCGTTCGGGTACTCGATGGGAGGCAGCGTCCACACGCCCGTGAGGGTGTCGACGGTGGCGACCACGCCGGTCTCCTCCTCGATCTCGCGCCGCAGGCCCTCGGCGGGCTGCTCGCCGGGTTCGAGGATGCCGCTGACCAGGGCCCACTCGCCGTTGTCGGCGCGGCGGACGAGCAGGATCTCGCCGCGGTCGTTGCGGACGACGGCGCTGACGCCACTGAGCCAGAGCAGGTCGGTGCCGACCCGCTCGCGCAGGGCCACGATGAACTCGGGGACGGGCATGGCACCGACCCTAGCCACCCGCGAACCACCCGGCCGGAGCACGCGGCCACCCTGCTAGCGTCGGCCGCAGACACCATCAGCGACGCGAAGGGTCCCACCGTGAGCACAACCCCCGTCAAGGTCGCCGTCACCGGCGCAGCCGGCCAGATCGGCTACAGCCTCCTGTTCCGCATCGCGAGCGGCTCGCTGTTCGGCCCGGACACCCCGGTCGAGCTGCGCCTGCTCGAGATCACCCCCGCGCTCAAGGCGCTCGAGGGTGTCGTCATGGAGCTCGACGACTGCGCGTTCCCGACGCTGGCCAAGGTCGAGATCGGTGACGACGCCGAGACGATCTTCGACGGCGTCAACCACGCCCTGCTCGTCGGCGCCCGCCCGCGCGGCCCCGGCATGGAGCGCGGTGACCTGCTCGAGGCCAACGGCGGCATCTTCGCCCCGCAGGGCAAGGCCCTCAACAAGGTCGCGGCCGACGACATCCACGTCACCGTCACCGGCAACCCGGCCAACACCAACGCGCTCATCGCCATGAGCAACGCCCCCGACATCCCCCGCGAGCGCTTCTCCGCGCTGACCCGCCTGGACCACAACCGCGCGATCTCCCAGCTCGCCGCGAAGCTGCAGGTGCCGGTCACCGAGATCCACAAGATGACCATCTGGGGCAACCACTCCGCGACCCAGTACCCCGACCTGTTCCACGCGGAGGTCTCCGGCAGGAACGCCGCGGAGGCCGTCGGCGACCAGGACTGGCTCGAGAACACCTTCATCCCGACGGTCGCCAAGCGCGGCGCGGCGATCATCGAGGCGCGCGGCGCGTCGTCCGCGGCGTCGGCCGCGTCCGCCACCGTCGACCACGCCCGCGACTGGGCTCTCGGCACCCCCGAGGGCGACTGGGTGTCGATGTCGGTCTGCTCCGACGGCTCCTACGGGGTCCCGGAGGGCCTCATCTCCTCGTTCCCCGTGACCGTCAAGGACGGCGCCTGGGAGATCGTCCAGGGCCTGGAGATCGACGACTTCTCGCGCGCGAGGATCGACGCCTCGACGGCCGAGCTGGCCGAGGAGCGCGAGGCCGTCAAGGGTCTCGGCCTCATCTGACCCACCCGAGCAAAACAACGGTTGCTCGACGAACCGCGGGTTGTCGTCCCGCGGGTTGTCGAGCAACCGTTGTTTTGCGTGGGGGCCGGGGCTGCAGGGGGGTGGTCAGCCGCGGGGGCGCAGGTCGAGGACCTTGGTGATGACCGCCAGCCCCCCGGCCAGCACCAGCAGCGTGGCCACGTCGGCGAACCGGGAGCGCACCGCCAGGCCGCCGCCCCGCCCTGCTGGGAGGACGAGCCGCAGCAGCGCGGCCAGCCCGACGCTGGCGGCCATGACGTAGCCCGCGAGCCGGACCTCGCCGCGCGTGAACGCATAGAGCCCGAGCAACAGGACGGGGATGGTCACCCACCACCAGCCGAGCTTGGGCGCGATCACGAGCGGCCCGCGTCAGCCCGCAGCCCCGGCGCCGGGGCGGCCGTCGGCCACCTGGCGCTCGGCGGCGGCGACGATGTTGGACAGCAGCATGGCCCGGGTCATCGGGCCCACCCCGCCGGGGTTCGGGCTGACCCAGCCGGCGACCTCGGCGACGTCCGGCGCGACGTCACCGGCGACGACGGAGCGGCCGTCCTCGGCAACGATCCGGCTGACGCCCACGTCGAGCACCGCCGCGCCGGGCTTGACCATGTCGGCGGTGACCAGCCCCGGCACTCCCGCAGCGGCCACGACGATGTCGGCCCGGCGCACCTCGGCGGCCAGGTCACGGGTGCCGGTGTGGCAGAGCACCACGGTGGCGTTCTCGGAGCGGCGGGTCAGCATGAGCCCCAGCGGGCGGCCGACCGTGATGCCTCGCCCCACCACGGCGACCCGTGCCCCTGCGATCGGCACGTCGAACCGGCGCAGCAGCTCGATGCAGCCGGCCGGCGTGCAGGGCAGCGGGGCGGGCTTGCCGAGGACGAGCCAGCCGAGGTTGGTCGGGTGCAGGCCGTCGACGTCCTTGACGGGGTCGACCCGCGACAGGAGCGCGAACTCGTCGAGCCCGGTCGGCTGCTGCACGAGGAAACCGGTGCAGTCGGGGTCGGCGTTGAGCTCGTCGATGACGGCCTCGACCTCGGCCTGGGGCGTCCCGGCCGGCAGGTCGCGGCGGATCGAGGTGATCCCGATCTCGGCGCAGTCCTTGTGCTTGGCGCCGACGTACCACCGGCTGCCCGGGTCGTCCCCCACCAGCACCGTGCCCAGCCCGGGCACGACCCCCTGCTCGCGCAGCACCGCGACGCGGGCCTTCAGCTCGTCCTTGATGGTCGCGAGGACCGCCTTGCCGTCGAGGATGCCTGCCGTCACGAACGCCCATCCTGCCACGGCGCCGGTCGCAGCCCGGCAGCGCATCGTGCGGGCACGGCGACCTGACCCCGCCGGGTCAGGAGCCGGTGGCGTCCGCGAGCGCCGCCAGCGCAGCGGTGAAGCACTCGGCCGGCGGCGTCACGAGTCCGGCGCCCACCTGCCCGGTGCCGGCCACCCGGCCGGCCATGCCGGTGTTGATCTGGGGCAGGATCCCGGTGCGCGCGACCGCGACGACGTCGATGCCGGTGGGCGTGCCGCGGAACTCCAGGATCGGCACCTGGTAGGCCGGGTGCTCCCCGACGGTGATCTCGTACATCGTGCGCGTGGCCCGCAGGGCGAGCGGGACGTCGCCGCCGACGAACCGCACGATCGCGGGCGCCGCGGCCATGGCGAAGCCGCCGATGCCCGCGGTCTCGGTGATGGCCGAGTCGCCGATGTCGGGGTTCGCGTCGCCCGGCCCGTAGTCACCGAGGAAGAGCCCGTCGGGGGTGTTGGCCGGCCCGGTGAACCAGCGGTCGCCCGTGCCTGCCGTGCGGATGCCGAAGTCGGTGCCGTTGCGCGCCATCGTCGTCACGACGGTCGAGCCCGGGATGCCCTCGGCCGCCAGGGTCGACAGCTTGCAGGCGGGCATGCCGAGGTTGAGGAAGAAGTGCTCGTTGGCACCGGAGAACCGCACCGCCTCGGCGATGTCGGTCGAGCTGCCGTCGGCGGTGATGAGGGTCGGCAGCAGCTCGCGCAGCAGCATGAGCGACCCGGCCCGGTTGCGGTTGTGCCCCTCGTCGCCCATCTGCAGCATCTGGGCGAGGATCGCCTTGACGTCCACCGGCCCGCGCGCCCGCACCGCCTGCTGCAGCAGCGGCCCGAGCACGGCGCTCATCCAGTGCAGCCGGTCGACCACCTCGGGCCCGTACGCGCCGTAGCGCAGCACCTTCCCCAGCCCCTCGTTGAGCGAGCACCACGACGTGTGGTCGTGCACCTCGTCGCGCAGCTCGTAGACCCACATCGACGGGGAGACGACGCCGGCCATCGGCCCCACCGCGCCCCGGTGGTGGCACGGCTCGAGCTCGTATGCCGCGGCGGCGAGCTGGCGCTCCGCCTCCTCGGGGGTGTCGGCCAGCCCCTCGAACAGGACGGCGCCGATGAGGGCGCCGCGCATCGGCCCGGAGGCCCGCTCCCACTCGATCGGCGGACCCGCGTGCAGGAAGGTCCCGCGCTCCAGCCCCAGCGCCTCGTGGGCCGGGCGCACGTCGACGAGGTCCGCGCCGGCCGCCGTCATCCGCGCGAAGGCGAGCGCGTTGGCCTCGGACCGCCGCCGGTCGGCGAGCACGGTGACGAGGTGGCGCTCCGTCCCCTCCATCGGTGGTCGCCAGTCGGCCTCGGTCACGCTGACTGCCTGGTCGCGCAGCGCGTCGGCGAACAGGCCCACCCCGGCCGTCGCGACCACGGGGTCCTCGGACAGCAGCCCGTGCAGTGGCCCGGTCATCGGTCGGCCCTCCCGGAGAGCAGCTCGAGCGCGTGCCGGGTGGCGGCGGCGTTGGAGAGGTGGACGTAGGCCCCGGCGGCGGCCAGCGCCCGGGCACAGTCGGGCAGGCCCTGCGGGTCGCCGGACGTGCCGGTCAGCGAGACGACGACGGGCAGCTCCCGGCCGGCCCCGCCGGCGGTCCCACGGGCCTCGCGGATCGCCGCGGCCAGCTCGGGGGCCGGGTCGGGGTGGGCTCCGTGCCCCAGCACCAGGTCGAGCAGGAGCACGCCACAGGTGGGGTCGGCCGCCTCCACGGCGATCCGCTCCATCCGCAGGCTCGGGTCGATCATCGGGTGGGCGCGCCCCCGGGTGAGGGCGTCGTCGCCGAAGTCGATGACGACGTGCCCGTCGGCGCGCAGGTCCGCACCCAGGGCCAGCTCCGGCGACAGCGGGGTGTTGGAGCGGATCGGCCCGAGCGCCTCGCCCGCGACCAGCATCGCCTCGTCGGCGAGGGTCCCTCCGCAGAACAGCCCCCGCAGGAACTCGCCCTGCCCTGTCTCCGAACGGCTCTCGCCCTCGACGGGGACGCCGCCCCTCATGTACCAGGTGGGTGACCCCAGTTCCCGATCAGGAACCTCGCCCACAGGGGGCCAGGGCCCCGGCTCGACGACCGGTCCCCACTGCGGTGCCCAGCCCTCGCGAAGCTGTCCTCCCGCGGCCGCGACGACCTCCTCGACGGCGGCCGTCAGGTCGGGACGTCCCGGGCCGAGCGTCGCCCAGTGCACGGGCGTGCCGAGCCCGGCGGCATACGCCTCGAGGTCGGCGAGCACCCCGGGTGCCGGCGGCTTGGACACGACGACGATGTGCTCGGTGCCCTCGTCGGCGGCGAGCGCGGCGAGCGCCTGGCGGGTGGACCGGCCGGCGACCTCGGCGGACAGGTCGCGGCCCCCCACGCCGAGGCAGTGGCTGACGCCGACCCCGGCGGCGTCGAGGAGCGCCATGACCTGCTGGGCCCCCGTCCCGGACGCGGCCACGATGCCGACCGGGCCGCGGCGCACGACGTTGGCGAAGCCGAGGGCGACCCCGCCGACGACCGCGGTGCCACAGTCGGGGCCCATGACCAGCAGGTCGCGCTCGGCGGCGAGGTCCTTGAGCCGGACCTCGTCCTCGACCGGGACGTTGTCGGAGAACACCATCACCGAGACACCGTGGGCGAGGGCGTCCAGCGCCTCCACCACGGCGTTCGGGCCGGGGACCGACACGAGCGCGAGCGTCACCCCGGCCGCGTCGACCGCGCGGCCCAGGGTGCGCGGTGGCGGGGCCTCGCCGAAGCCGCCGTCCCGGGCGCCGGCGGAGGCCAGCCCGGCCAGGGCGGACTCCACTGCCGCGCGGGCCGCCTCCAGCGCCTCGGGGCCGGTGGCCCGGACCGCCAGCAGCAGGTCGTTGGGGCGCGCGTCGTCCGGGACCGCGAACCCCATGCCGCGGATGACGTCGAGGTTGAGGTCCGTGGCCATCGCCACCTGGGCCGCGCTCACGCCGGGGGTGCCCGCCACCTGCCGCGAGACCTGCATGAGGCTGACGGAGTCGTGGTACGCGCCGCGCCGCACCTCCACGTGGTCGGTCACGAGGCCACCTCCAGGGCAGGGCTGAGGGCCTCGAGGGTGCCGAGGAACCCGGCCAGCAGGTCCCGGCCGGAGGAGTGCCCGATGGCTGCCACGTCCCGCGCGGCGGTGGCGGCAGCGGCGGGGTCCCCACCCGCGAGTGCCGCGCTGAGGCGCACGAGCTCGGGCACGGCATACCCGTCCCCGGCCTCGGTGAGCAGCGCGGCCGAGAGGGTGGTGGTGGCGCCGAGCAGGGGGCGCACCGCGCCGCGGAGGCGCGCGACCGCGTCGAGCCGGCCGGCCAGCCGCAGGCCGAGCAGGACGCCGCACAGGACGTCGTCGCCGCTGGGTGTCAGCCCGTGGCCGGCCCCGACGAGCGCCCCGACCGTGCCGGCGAGGTCGCCGCCGGCCGTGGCCCGGCGGGCAGCGTCGGCCGCGGCCGCGCGCCACTCGTGGCTGCCGGTGACGCCCTCGAGAGCGCCGAGCCACCACCGCCCTGCGGGGGCCGCCCGGACCGGTTGGGGCGTCCACGTCCGCACCCGGACGAGGTCGCGGCCGGGAAGCCGCACGCGCCCCCAGCCCACGGCGACCACGGCACCGGGCCGCAGTCCCCAGCCGGCTGGGGGCAGCGGCCGCGATACGACCAGGGCCGTCGGCAGGCGCAGGGCGCGGGCCGTGACGACCGGCAGCAGCGCGCCGTCCACGTCGAGGTACAGCGCCTGCGCGAACGCCGCCAGGACGGTCGCGCACCGGTCGGCGCCGTCGAGCACGGTCGAGCGCGACGAGGCGGACGCCGGCCAGGCCGTCGCGGGGAGGGACACCGACCGACCTCCGAGGGGTTTCGCGGACAGGTCCTGCGACCGTACCCAGTGCGATTACAGTCCCCTCATGGTGAATGTTGCCAACGATCGGGCCGTCCGTGACGCGGAGTTGCCATCGGTGGCGACCGCACCGGCCGCGCGCGAGCTCGTGGCCGGCCTGCCGCTCGAGCGGTTGCTCACGCTGCCCTCCCTGGCCGGGGCGCGCGTCCTCGCGGGGCCACCGGCAGCCGGCCGGGTCGTGACCCGCGCGAGCCGCCTCACCGGTCCCGGTATGCCGTGCGCGGGCCAGCTCGTCGTCGTCTCCCCGGACCTTGGGGCAGCGCCGGGGGCGGGGGCGGCACCCGCTGGGGTCGCCGGGCCCGATGTCGCCACGACGCACTCCAAGGCCGCGGCGCACACCGCGCTCGCGGCACCCGCTGGGCCCGCGGCACCCGCGGTGGTCGCGGCGCTCGCCGAGGGGGGCGCCGCCGCGGTGCTCCTCACCGGCGCGCGCGGCGTGCCCGGCAGCGCGCTCGAGGGCTGGCAGCAGGCCGCGGACCTGCACGGCACACCCCTCCTCGTCCTCGACGACGGCGACCCCGGCACCGTCGTCACGGAGGTGCTCGGCGCCCTCCTCGACCAGCAGACCGCGATCCTCGCCCGGGTCGACGAGGCACACGAGATCCTCGTCGGGATCGTGCTGGGCGGCGGCGGCCTCGAGGACCTGTGCGACCGGCTGGCCGGCTTCCTCGGCGGGGCGGCCATGGTCACGAGCACCGACGGGCGGGTGCTGGCGCAGGCCGGGTCGGACGCTGCCCTCGCGTCCGCCCTCGCCCTCGACTGCTTCGACCGGACCGGTCGCCTGGTCACCGAGCGCGAGGCCGTCGGCATCCGCCCCTCGGGGACGCCGGGTGCGGGCCGGGCCCTGGTGCGCATCGTGGCGGGGCAGCTCAACCACGGCCTGCTCGCCGCGTTCGTCGAGGACCGCAGCCTCTCGCCCGACGACGTGCACCTGCTCGAGCGAGCGGCGACGGTCGCGGCCCTGGCCATCACCAAGGAGCAGGCGGTGTCGGCCGTCGAGAGCAAGTACCGCGCCGAGTTCCTCCGCGACGCCCTGGCCGGTCGGGCCGGGGGCCCGGCGGAGGCGCTGCTGCACGCGGCCGCCCTCGGGTGGGACATCGACCGCCCGCTGGTCGTCGTCGTGGCGGAGACCGACGAGGACGACGAGCACACGAGCCGGACCAGCGAGGAGGTCACCGACCTGCAGCAGCGGTTCTCCCGGGCGTGGGGGCAGGCCATGGCGGTCCGCGACCCCCGGGCCCCGGTGATGGGCTTCAGCCAGGAGGTCGTGGCTCTCTTCGCGGTGCCGGGTGACGCCGACCCGGACTCCGTGATGCGGTCGGTCGGCGAGGTGGTGCGGGTCGTGCGCGGTGACGGGGGCGGTGGCCGACGGTCGTTCTCCACGGGGGTGTCACGGCCGGTCGAGTCACCCGCGGACCTGCCCCGCGCGTACGAGGAGGCGCTCAGCGCGGTGAGCGTCGGGCGGCAGCTGCACGGCGACGGCTCGGTGGCCCACTTCGACCAGCTGGGGATCTTCAGGCTGCTGGCGCTCGTCCCCGACAGCGCGGACCTGCGGCGGTTCGTCGCCGAGGCGCTGGGCCCGCTCGCGACCGACGACCTGCCCGAGCACGCCGACCTGCGCACCACCCTGAGCGTCCTGATCGACACCAACCTCAACGTCGCCGAGACCGCGCGGCTGCTGTTCTTCCACTACAACACCCTGCGCTACCGCATCGCCAAGCTCGAGCGGATGCTCGGCCCGTTCACGACCGACCCGCAGCTGCGGCTCAAGCTCGCACTGGCCCTCAAGGTGCACCAGATGCGTGGCATCTGACCCGCCGGACGCGCGTGCGGAGGCGCGGGGCGTGAGCACCCGGGCCACGGGTGGCGGTGTGCCGGAGGACCCGACCCGCCGATAGCAACAATTGCCCAATGCAGCCCGTACCCGGGCCGCTAGGTTGCCGCCTATCTGCAGGGACCACGAGCCGCGCCACCCCTCCGGCGCGGCCGGCGAGAAGGAGTCCGGATGAGCTTGGGCCTGGGATGGAAGCTGCACGGCGACGGGAACCTCGCCGGACCGGACGACGTCGTCGCCCCCGACGAGCGCCTGGGCTGGGGCAAGACGGTGGGCCTGGGCGCCCAGCACGTCGTGGCCATGTTCGGGGCGACGTTCGTCTTCCCCCTCGTCATGGGCCTCAACCCGCAGCTGGCGATCATGATGAGCGGCATCGCGACGATCGTCTTCCTGCTCATCGTCTCGGGCCGGGTGCCGAGCTACCTGGGCACCTCCGCCTCGTTCGTCGGTGGTGTCGCCGCGATCCGCGCGCAGGGCGGTGACTCCAAGGAGGTGACCGGCGCGATCCTCGTCGCCGGCGTCGTCCTGGGGATCGTGGGCCTGCTCGTCCACTTCCTCGGCTCGGGACTGCTGCACAAGGTGCTGCCCGCCTCGGTCACCGGGGCCGTCGTCATGCTCATCGGGTTCAACCTCGCGCCCGTGGTCGCCGGCATCTACTGGCCGCAGGACCAGTGGGTGGCGCTCGCGGTCATGGTGTTCACGATCGTCTTCGCGGTCGCCTTCCGGGGGTTCATCGGGCGCATCGCCGTGTTCCTCGCGCTGATCTTCGGCACGGTGCTGTCGTGGGTGCTGGACAAGACCGCCGGGCAGATCAACTCGGTCCTCGGCGGTGCGACGAAGGCGACCGACCACTTCCGCACGAACTTCGGACCGGTCCGGGACGCCGCGTGGTTCGGGTTCCCCTCCCAGACCACCATCGCCGCCGACGGCAAGGAGGTCGTCGGCTGGCACGCCCCGACGTTCTCCACGGCGGCGATCCTGCTCGTCCTCCCGGCCGTCATCGCCCTCATCGCGGAGAACACCGGGCACGTCAAGGCCGTCGCCGAGATGACCGGCCACGACCTCGACCCCTACATGGGCCGGGCCATCGCGGCTGACGGCCTCGGCACCGCCCTCGCCTCCTCGGTGGGCGGCTCGCCCACCACGACGTATGCCGAGAACATCGGCGTCATGGCCGCGACCCGCGTCTACTCCACGGCCGCCTACTACGTCGCAGCGCTCGTGGCGATCCTCTTCGGCCTCTCCCCGAAGTTCGGCGCCCTGGTCGCCTCCGTGCCGGGCGGCGTCCTCGGCGGGATCACGGTGGTCCTCTACGGCATGATCGGCCTGCTCGGCGCCAAGATCTGGAAGGAGAACGGTGTCGACTTCGGCAACCCGATCAACCTCGTGCCGCTCGCCGCGGGCATCATCATGGGCATCGGCAACGTGTCGCTGAAGTTCACCGACAACTTCTCCCTGAGCGGCATCGCCCTCGGCACCATCGTCGCCGTCGCCGGCTACCACCTGGCCAAGGCCGTCGCCCCGCGCGAGCTGCGCGACCGCGCCAACGCCAACCACCCGGGCGGTGCCGCGATCGTCCTGGGTCGCGACACCTACGGCGAGAGCGACGTCGACGACCTCTACCAGGACACCCACACGGGCCACGCCGGCACCCACCGGGCCACCGGCGGCGGCCCCCGGTCAGAGCACTCCGACCACTCCGAGCGATCCGGCTCGCTGCCGGGACAGACCGGCGACGGGAACCCCTGACCCGTCTGCCGGCTGGGCCCCCGACGCCGCTCGGGGGCCCACGCCGTTCCCCACCTTTCCCCGACTCCCTTCCCCGCCCCCGACCCAGCAGGCAGGATCAGTCCGTGAAGCCAGCCCCGTTCGTGCACCACGCGCCCCGCACCGTGGCCGAGGCGACGGGCGTGCTGGCCGAGGTGGGGCACGACGGCAAGGTGCTGGCCGGCGGCCAGAGCCTCGTGCCGATGCTCAACATGCGCCTGGCCACCCCTGCCCACCTCGTCGACGTCAACGGCGTCGCCGGTCTCGACGAGGTCCAGGTCGCCGCGGACCACGTTCGGGTGGGTGCGCTGGTGCGGCACGCGGAGCTCGAGCGGCACGACGAGGCGTATGCCGCGCTGCCCCTGCTGCGCCAGGCGTTGCGCCAGGTCGCGCACCCCGCCATCCGCAACCGCGGCACCACCGTCGGCTCCATCGCGCACGCCGACGCCGCAGGCGAGATGCCGTCGGTGCTGGCGCTCTGTGACGGTGTGGTCGAGGCGGTCAGCGACGCGGGTGCGCGCGAGATCGCTTGGCACGACTTCTTCCTCGGACCGTTGGAGACGTCGCTGGCGGCCGAGGAGCTCGTGGTGGCGGTGCGCTTCGGCCGCCTGCCTGCGGGCACCGGGACCTCGTTCGTGGAGCGGGCCCGGCGGCACGGCGACTACGCCCTGGCTGGCGTGGGGGCGGCCGTCACGGTCGCCGACGGGGTGGTGTCGAGGGCGCGGCTGACGTTCGTGTCCGTCACCGACGTGCCGGCCGTGCTCGACGTGACCGAGCCGTTCGCGGGGGCCGAGCCGGGTGTGGTGGACTGGGGGGGCGCTGCTGACCTCGTGGCCGCCGGGGTCTCGCCGGAGGCGGACATCCACGCCACCGCCGAGTACCGCCGGATGCTCGCGGTCGAGCTGTCCCGGATCGCCCTGTCCGAGGCAGCATCGAGATCCGGTGCGGCGCAGCCGGATTCGGCCAGCCGTTCCATGAGCGCCTCCCCGTCGCCGCTGAGCGGGGGTGCCGCGTGAGCGACGTGCCCACGGTCGAGCAGCTGCTCGACGTCACGGTGACGGTCAACGGGCACCCGCGCCACGCGCGGGTGCCGGCCCGGCGGCTGCTCTCGGACTTCCTGCGCCACGACCTCGGCCTCACCGGCACCCACGTGGGGTGCGAGCACGGGGTCTGCGGCGCCTGCACCATCCTGCTCGACGGCCGGCCCGTCCGCGCCTGCCTCGTCTTCGCGGTGACGGCCCAGACCCACGAGGTCACGACGGTCGAGGGGCTCGGCAGCCGCGAGGCGATGAGCCCGGTGCAGCGGGCCTTCGCCGAGTGCCACGGCCTGCAGTGCGGCTTCTGCACGCCCGGCTTCCTCACGACCGTCACGGCCTACCTCGAGGAGAACCCGCGCCCCACGCAGGACGAGGCGCGCGAGGCGATCTCGGGCAACCTGTGCCGCTGCACCGGCTACCAGAACATCGTGAAGTCGGTCCTGCGCGCCGCCGAGCTCCGCGAGGACGCCGGGGGCGACGAGGCATGACCACCTCGATGTTCGGGGCGCCGGTCCAGCGGCGCGAGGACCCACGGCTGCTCACCGGCGGCGGCCGCTACCTCGACGACCTCGGGCGCGACGCGCTCGCCGCGGCCTTGGTGCGCAGCCCGCACGCGCACGCCCGCATCCGCGACATCGACGTCAGTGACGCCCTCGAGGTCGACGGCCTCGTCGGCATCTGGACCCACGAGGACCTGCCGGGCCGCGTCGGCGAGCCCCTCCCGCTCCTCATCCCCCACCCCACGCTGACCCACGGCCGCACCCAGTACGCCCTGGCGCGCGACGAGGTGAACCACGTCGGCGAGCCCGTGGTCCTCGTCGTCGCCCGCGACCGCTACGTCGCCGAGGACGTCTGCCAGCGCATCCGCGTCGACTACGAGCCGCTGCCCCCGGTCGTCGGCATCGAGAACGCC
The DNA here is from genome assembly GCF_054779295.1 of Phycicoccus ginsengisoli. Taxonomy (NCBI): domain Bacteria; kingdom Bacillati; phylum Actinomycetota; class Actinomycetes; order Micrococcales; family Intrasporangiaceae; genus Phycicoccus; species Phycicoccus ginsengisoli. The sequence goes on along the minus strand of NZ_BAAGYN010000001.1, from coordinate 83,820 downwards.
CGCGCCGCAACGCACCTCGTCCACGAGGACGTCCCCGACAACGTCTCGGCCCACATGCTGCAGGAGGTCGGCGACGTCGAGGCCGCCATGGCCGCCGCCCCGCACACGCTCGAGCTCGACCTGTCCATCGAGCGCAGCGCCTGCACGCCGTTGGAGGGCAAGGGCGTCTACGCACGCTGGGACACCGAGCGCGAGGAGCTGCGGATCTACTCCTCGACCCAGACCTCGACCGGCGTCCGCGCCGCGGTCGCGGCCAAGCTCGACCTGCCCCTGGCCAAGGTCGAGTGCATCGCGCCCGACGTCGGCGGCGGGTTCGGCGTGAAGATCAACCACCCCTGGCCCGAGGAGGTGCTGGTCCCCTGGGCCGCACGGCTCCTCGACCGCCCGGTGAAGTGGACCGAGGACCGGCGCGAGCACTTCGTCTCCAGCGCGCACGAGCGCGGCCAGCTCCAGCAGGTCACGGTCGGCTTCGACGACGACGGCCGGCTGCTGGCGCTCGACGTGCGGTTCTGGCACGACAACGGCGCCTACACCCCCTACGGCATCATCGTCCCGATCATCACCTCGACCCAGCTGCTCGGGCCGTACAAGCCCGGCGCCTACCGGGTCGAGTTCTGGTCGCTCTACACCAACACCGTCCTGGTCACGCCCTACCGTGGCGCCGGCCGGCCGCAGGGCTGCTTCGCCATGGAGCGCACCATGGACGCCATCGCCGACGAGCTCGGCCTGGACCGCACCGAGGTCCGTCGCCGCAACTTCATCCAGCCCGAGGACATGCCGTACGACCACGGCCTGCTGTTCCAGGACGGCCGCCCGCTGCGCTACGACAGCGGCGACTTCCCTGCCACGCTCGCCACGCTGGAACGGCTCGTCGGCTGGGACGACTTCGCGGCCTACGCCGAGCGGGCGCGAGCCGAGGGACGCAGGGTCGGGCTCGGCATCGGCTGCTACGTCGAGGGCACCGGCGTCGGCCCCTACGAGGGCGGCCACATCCAGGTCGAGACCAGCGGACGGGTCAACGTCTCGACCGGCCTGACCTCCCAGGGCCAGGGCCACGAGACCGTGTTCGCCCAAGTGGTGGCCAGCGAGCTCGGCGTGCGGATCGAGGACGTGCACGTCACGACCGGCGACACCCGGCGCATGCCGTATGCGGTGGGCACGTTCGCCTCGCGCGCGGCGGTCATGAGCGGCAACGCGATCGCGCTCGCCGCACGGCAGGTCCGCGCCAAGGCGCTGCGGATCGCGGCCGAGGCGCTCGAGGTCAGCCCCGAGGACCTCGAGATCGTCGACGGCGACGTCCGGGTCAAGGGCGCCCCCGACACGCACCTGGGGCTGGGCACGGTGTCGGTGATGTCGAACCCCCTGCGCTACGCCTTCGACGAGGCGGCCAAGGCGGCCACCCAGTTCGCCGGCAGCAACGACCCCGACAAGCCGCCGGTCGCCGACGACGAGGAGCCGGGGCTGGAGGGCAAGGACTTCTACTCCCCCACCCAGGCGACTTTCGCCAACGGCATGCACGCGGCGATCGTCGAGACCGACCCGGTGACGGCCGAGATCCGGATCCTGCGCTACTGCGTCGTCCACGACTGCGGCCCGATGATCAACCCGATGATCGTGGAGGGCCAGGTCCACGGCGGGGTCGCGCAGGGCGTCGGCGGCGCGCTCTACGAGCGGATGGTCTACGACGAGTCGGGCCAGCTGCTCAACGCGAGCTTCATGGACTTCCTCATGCCGTACGCGTCGGAGGTCCCGTTCATCGAGACCGACCACCTCGAGACGCCGTCACCGCTGAACCCGTTGGGCATCAAGGGTGCCGGCGAGGCGGGTTGCATCCCGGTCTCGGCCGTCATCGCCTCGGCGATCGAGGACGCCGAGGGCTTCCCGATCCGCTCGATGCCGATCTCGCCGGTCGAGCTCTGGGAGCTGCGGCAGCGGCACGAGCGCGGCGAGTGGCCCTCGCTGCGGCACCCCCACGGCATACCCGATGACCCGTCCCGGGCCGTCACGCACGGCGACCCGAGCGGACCGCGCGACGAGGACACCACCGCCACCCGACCCGAGGAGCAAGGATGAGGATCTCCGGCACCGCGGAGCTCAAGGCCAGCCCACAGGAGGTGTTCGACGCCTTCCACGACCCGGCGGTGCTCGCTCGCTGCCTGCCCGGGTGCGAGGCGCTCACCGAGGTCGGCACGCACCGCTACGCCATGACCGTCACCGCCGGCGTGGCCGCCGTCAGGGGCACCTACGACGGCACGGTCGCCCTGCACGACCCGAACCCGCCGGAGGGCTTCACGATGAAGGCCAGCGGCGCCGGCGGTCCCGGCACCGTCGACGCCGACGTCGTCGTGCGGCTGGCCCCCAGCGACGGCGGCGGCACGGCCCTCGCCTACGACGCCGACGCGACGGTCGGTGGCATGCTCGGCGGCGTCGGGCAGCGGATGCTCACGGGCGTCACCCGCAAGATGGCCGGCCAGTTCTTCACGGCCGTGGACGACGACATCGCGGGCGTGCGCCCGATCCCGATCGAGCAGCCCGTCCTGACCCGTCACCCCGGCGCCCCCGCCGGTGCCCCCGTGTATGCCGGGCGGCGGGCGAGGCCCGCGGCCGAGGCTGCGCCCGGGGCTGGCGTCCGCGGCAACCGGGACTTCGGCTGGGGCGTGCTGACGGGCGGGGTGGTCGCGCTGGCCGGGGTTATCGTGGGATGGGCGATCGGAGGACGCTGATGCGCGCATTCACCACGGCCGCGATCCAGGTCGCGCCGGTTCCCGGGCCGCTGTCGCCCGAGACCGTGCGCAAGAACCTCGACAAGTGCGTCGACCTGGTCCGGCGCTGCGTCGACGCGACCGGGGCCGAGCTGGTCGTCCTGCCCGAGACCGCGACGACCGGGTTCACCCCGGACTGCTCGACCGAGGACCTCTGGGAGATCGTCTCCGAGGTGCCGGGCCCGGTCACCGAGCCGGTGCAGCAGGTCGCCCGCGACCTCGGCGTCCACGTCGTGCTCGGCACGTACGAGCGCGGGCCCGAGCGGGGCGTGGTGTACAACTCGTCGGTGTTCGTCGACCGCGACGGCGAGGTGGCCGGCGTCTACCGCAAGACCCACCCGTTCTGCACCGAGCACGTCGACGGCGGGGGCTGGGTCACCCCCGGCAACGACGTGACCGTGGTGGAGACGGACCTCGGGCGGATCGGCATGATCATCTGCTTCGACGGCGACTACCCCGAGCTCTCGCGGATCCAGGCGGTCCGGGGTGCGGAGGTCATCGTCCGCCCCTCGGCCCTGCTGCGCTCGGCCGACGTCTGGGAGCTCACCTCGCGGGCCCGGGCGTACGACAACCACGTCTTCGTCGTCGGCGCCAACGCCACCGGCACCGACCCGGCCGGCGTCCTCTACTTCGGCAACTCCCACATCGTCACGCCGGTCGGGCACATCGTCGCCAAGGCCGCTTCGCACGAGGGCTGGGTCAGCGCGCTGCTCGACCCCGACACCGCGCTCGCGTCGCTCACGCCCGGGTCCAACATCGGCCAGGGCTTCGACCACCTGCGCGACCGCAACCTCGAGCTGATCCGGCGGCACCGGGCCGAGCTCGAGGGCTTCGCGCAGACCTCCTTCCCTCACTGACCGGGGCGCGAAACGGTTCCGCACGGGCCCCTTTCGTACGCCACGCCCCCGTCTCGGGCGAGAAACGGTTCCGCACGGGCCCATTTCGCACACCACGCCCCCGTCTCGGGCGAGAAACGGTTCCGCACCGGCCCGTTTCGTACGCCACGCCCGGGTGCACGAGTGTTCTGGATGGCCGGTCTTGTGCGCAGGACCCCGACCCACCACCCGTGCGCGAAACGGTTCCGCACGGGGCCCTTTCGTGCGCCGCCCCCGCGCCCCGGAGGGGTAAGGGTTCCGCGAGGGCCCGATTGCGGCTGGACTACGAGCGCCGTGCCCTGCGCGACCGCAACCTCGAGCTGATCCGGCGGCACCGGGCCGAGCTCGAGGGCACCGCGCAGACCTCCTTTCCTCACTGACCCACCGCACCGACCACCCTCGCGGCGCGGCTAGGGTTCCGGCATGCGACGGCGTCGGGGAGTGGTCGTCCTCCTGGGCGCCGTGCTCGCCCTCACCCTGGCGGCCATCCTGTCGATCGAGCTGTGGCTGCCCAGCCACCGGCCGGCGCTGCGCGACGGGGAGTCCTACGGCGTCGACGTCTCCGCCCACCAGGGCACCATCGACTGGCCGGCGGTCGCCGCGGACGGCGTCACGGCGGCATACCTCAAGGCGACGGAGGGGGCGACGTTCCGTGACCCGCAGTTCGTGCGCAACTGGCAGCAGGCGCGGGCGGCGGGACTGGACGTCGGCGCCTACCACTTCTTCACCCTCTGCCGCAGCGGTGCCGACCAGGCGACGAACCTCCTGCGCACCCTCGACGAGGTGGGCGCCCGGCGGGACGACCGGTCGCTGCCCGTCGTCGTGGACCTCGAGCTGAGCGGCAACTGCTCGACCCGTCCGGCTCGGGCGGACGTGCAGCGCGAGGTCGACGCCTTCGTCGACATGGTCGAGCAGGGCACCGGCCGCCTCGTGCGCTACTACGTGCTCAACAGCTGGGACGCGCGCTACCCGCCCACGCGCGACCGCGAGCGCTGGGTGCGCAGCATCGTGGTGCGGCCGCCCGGGAGCTGGGTCTGGTGGCAGGCCAGCGACCGCGCGCGGGTCGACGGCGTCCGGGGCCCCGTGGACCTCAACGTCGTCCGCCCGACACACTGACCGGCATGGACTGGACCCTCGAAGTCGTCGTGCTGCCCGTGTCGGACCTTGAGCGCGCCATTGCGTTCTATCGCGACCAGGTCGGCTTCCACCTCGACCACCGCACCACCAACGAGCACATGGACGTCGCCCAGCTGACCCCCACCGGCTCGGGCTGCTCCGTCGTCATCGGCACCCTGCCGAGCCAGCAGGAGATGGCTCCGGGGTCCATGCGCGGGCTCCAGCTGGTGGTCCCCGACGGTCGCGCCGCCCGCGCGGAGCTGGTCGGACGCGGCGTCGAGTGCAGCGAGGTCCAGGTGTTCGACGAGCGCGACGGCGGGACCTTCTTCGGTTTCTCCGACCCTGACGGCAACACCTGGGCCGTGCAGGAGCTCCGGGTGCGCGGCGAGGTGCCGCTCATCCCGCACGACCACCGCGGCCGGTTCGGCGCCGACTCCTGACCGCCGGTACGGCCCGGTTGTCCTGACCGCCAGTCCGGCGCGGTCGTCCCGGCCGCCGTTCGGGCCCCGATGGTCACGGCCGCCGGTCCGGCTCGGCGTGCTGATCGCGGCCGGGCTAGCGTCGGGGCGTGACCGCCCCCTCCCCCGTCCTCCCGTCCAGCACCCCGTCCGCGCAGGGGATCGACGCCCGCGGCGTCCTCGCCCTCGTCGACGCCCTCGAGGCCGACGGGCACGACCCGCACAGCCTCGTGCTGGCCCGGCACGGCACCGTTGTGGCGCGCGGGTGGTGGGCGCCGTATGCCGCCGAGCGCGTCCAGCTCGTCTACTCGCTGAGCAAGTCGTTCACCGCCACCGCGGTGGGGCTGCTCGTCGACGAGGGCCGGCTCTCGCTCGACGACCGGGTCTTCGACGTCCTCCCGGCCACGCTGCTGCCCCCGGGTGCCGAGGTGTCCGACCGGTACCGGCGGCTGACGCTCGGGCACTGCCTGACCATGGCGACCGGGCACGACGTCGACGCCTGGCCCGGGCCGGTCGCCCTGTCGGCCACGACTCCCTCCGACGACGGCACCGACCCGGTCCTCGGCGCGATCCTGGCGCACGAGCCCGAGCACGAGCCCGGCACCGCGTGGGCGTACAACCAGCTCGCGACCTACCTCGCCGCGTCGTGCGTCCGTGCGGTCTCCGGCGATGGCGTGCTCGACCTGCTCGGCCCCCGGGTGCTCGCCGTCCTCGACCCGGCCGGCGCCGAGCGGGTCCGCTGGCACCGGACCGCCACGGGCCGCGAGCTCGGCTTCTCCGGCATCCACGTCGGCACCGACGCGGTGCTCGGGCTTGCCCAGACCTACCTCGACCGCGGGCAGTGGGCCGGCGACCGGCTCCTCTCGCCGGAGTGGGTCGCCGTCGCCACGAGGCCGACGGGGCTGCCCAACCGCGAGCCCGACCCCAACCCCGACTGGACCCACGGGTACGCCTGCTCGTTCTGGGGCGCCAGCCACGGCTACCGCGGCGACGGCGCCTACGGTCAGTACGCCATCGTGCTGCCCGAGCACGACGTCGCCCTCGCCATCACGTCCGAGACGGTCGACATGCAGGCCGTCCTCGACCTCGTCTGGGAGCACGTGCTGCCGGCGATCGACCGCGAGGGCGATCCCGCTGCCGACGACGAGCTCGCGTCGCGGCTGGCGGCGCTGTCCGCGCCCACGCCGCGCTCGACCGGCACCGGACCCGACGAGGGCGCGTGGACCCGGTCGCCCGACAGCCAGCTTCCCGCGGCGTATGCCGGGGTGCGGGTCGAGCGCGCCGGCGCCGCGGCATACACGCTCACGATCGAGGGGCACGGCACCGCGGCGACCATGGACGTCGGCGACGGGCACTGGGTGGACACGCGAGTGGCGGTGGGCGACGAGGAGCTCGTCCTGGCGGCCTCGGGCGGCTGGACCGGCGAGGGGAGGTTCGAGGCCGACCTGCGGCTGGTCGAGACCCCGCACCGGGTGCTCGTGCGCACCCGTCCGGACGGCACCGCGTGGCTCGGGTGGCACCAGGTGCCGCTGCACGGGTCGGACCCGCTGTCCCTGGTCCTGCCGGGAGACGCGGCCTACCTCTCCCTCTAGGCCCGGTTGGCAACATGTGACGACGCGGGGTCCCTGACCGGCCGGTTGAATCGCACGCATGGCGCGACGGATCCGGATCGGCATCGACACCGGCGGGACGTTCACCGACGTGGTCGCGGTCGACGAGGAGACCGGCGACCTCGTCACGACCAAGACGCCGTCGACGCCGGCGAACCCGGCCGACGGGTTCATCACCGGGGTCGAGAAGGTGCTCGGCCTCATGGGGGCCACCGGGTCCGACATCAGCTCGGTCAGCCACGGGACGACCGTCGCGACCAACAAGCTGCTCGAGGGCAAGGTCGAGCGGCTGGGGTTCGTGACGACCGAGGGCTACGAGTTCATGCTCGAGATCGCCCGGCAGGCCGTCCCCGACGGGTACGGCAACTCCTACTTCTGGGTCAAGCCGCCACGCATCGTGCCGGCGGACCTCGTGCGCACCGTCGGTGGTCGGATCGACTTCCAGGGCAACGAGATCCGCCCGTTCGACGAGGCGTCCGCCGTGGCCGCCGCACGGTGGTTCCGCGAGCGCGGGATCACCACGATCGGCGTGTGCTTCCTCCACTCCTACGCCGACGACGGCCATGAGCTCGCGATGCGCGAGGTGCTGCGGCGCGAGCACCCCGAGGCGGTCGTGTCGATCTCGAGCGAGGTCCTGCGCGAGTACCGCGAGTACGAGCGGTCGATGACGACCCTCGTCGACGCCGCGGTGAAGCCCAGCGTCTCGCGGTACGTCGCCAACATCCACGAGCGGCTCGACGCGATCGCGCCCGGCGTGCCGTTCTCGATCATGAAGTCCAACGGCGGTGTCCTGTCGGCCGACGAGGTCGTCCACCAGCCGATCACGACCGTCCTGTCCGGGCCGGCGGCCGGGGCCCTGGGCGCCGGGCTCGTCGCCGCGCGCGCCGGGTTCGCGAAGGTGCTCACGTGCGACGGCGGTGGCACCTCGACCGACGTGTCGGTGGTGCTCGACGGTGAGCCGACGCTGACGACCGAGGGCACGGTCGGCGCCTACCCCAGCAAGATCCCGATGATCGACGTCGTGACTGTGGGGGCCGGTGGCGGCTCGATCGCGTGGGTCTCCCCCGAGGGCACGCTCAAGGTCGGGCCGCAGTCCGCGGGCGCCGACCCGGGTCCGCTCTGCTACGGCCAAGGCGGCACCGAGCCGACCATCACCGACGCGCACGTCGTCCTCGGACGGATCCCGCCGCACCTGCTCGGCGGCGAGATCCCGCTCGACGTCGAGGCCGCCCGCACCGGCGTCGACGCGCTGGCGCAACGGCTCGGGCTCGACCCGACCCGCTGCGCCACCGGCATCCTGGAGATCAGCGCCTGGAACCAGGCCAACGCCCTGCGCCAGGTGTCGGTGAAGCGGGGCCTCGACGTCCGCGACTTCATGCTCGCCACCTTCGGCGGGTCGGGGTCGCTGCTCGCCTGCCGGCTCGTCGACATCCTCGACCTGGCTGGGGTCGTCGTGCCCCGGAACCCGGGGAACGTCAGCGCCTTCGGGCTGCTCACGGTCGACGTGAAGAACGACTACGTGCAGACGATGGTGGCCCGCCACGACGCCCTCGACCTGGCCGCCGTGCAGAAGACCTTCGACGAGCTGACCGACCGGGCCGCGAGGGCCCTCGACGCCGAGGGCTTCCCCCGCGACCGGCACCGGTACGTGCGGACCGTCGACCTGCGCTACTTCGGCCAGGCCTTCGAGGTGCGCGTCGCGGCCCCCGAGGGTGGCTCGGGACAGGTCGACGCGGCGTATGCCGGTGCCGTCGCCGAGGCCTTCCACGCCGAGCACCGCGCGCTGTACGGCTATGACTTCGCCGGTGACCCCAGCCAGCACGTCGAGTGGGTCAACCTGCGCGTCACCGGGATCGGCCCGATCACCCGTCCCGAGCTCCGCGACCTCCCCGAGTCCCGCGACCTCCCCGAGTCCCCGGCCGGTCCGGGCCCTTCCCCGTCCGGGGATCGCGCGCAGACCTCGACCCGGCCGGTCTGCTTCGACGCGGACGCCGGGTACGTCGAGACACCGGTGCTGTGGCGGCCCGACCTGGGGGTCGGCGACACCTTCGACGGCCCGGCGATCGTGGAGGAGTTCGGCTCGACCGTCCCGGTCCACCCCGGCTTCACCGCCCGGGTCGACCGCATCGGCAACCTGGTCCTCACCCGCACGACCGCGACCAGCGCGGCGCCCCTGACCGCGACCGCCACGACAACCGCCACGGCGACCACGACGGGAGGCGACCGATGAACCCCGCCGGCCTGCCCACGGCATACGAGCACGGGAAGCGACTGACCCCCGAGGGCACGGACGTCGACCCGATCCTCGTCGAGATCGTCCAGGGCACCCTGGCCAGCGTGGAGCTCGAGGTCGAGACCGCGATCGCGCGCACCAGCCGCAGCCCGATGATCCGCGACGCGCACGACTTCCGCGCCGGCATCCACGACCGGCAGCTGCGCAAGCTCACGGGGCGGTCGTACTCGGCGCTGGTGCACCCGGTCGTCCGAGACTTCCCGATTGCGCAGATGTCCGAGGGCGACGTGTTCTTCCACAACGACGTCTACGAGTCCGAGGGCGGGATCGGGCACCTGCCGGACCTGTGTGTGACGGTGCCGGTGTTCCACGAGGGCGAGGTGGTGGCGTTCGTGCAGGCGTTCGGGCACCACGACGACATCGGCGGCGCGGTGCCGGGGTCGATGCCCAGCAACGCGCGGACGGTCTTCGAGGAGGGCCTCTCGGTGCCCCCGATCCGGTTGTGGGACAAGGGAGTCCCCAACCGCGCCGCCCTGCGGATCATGACCCGCAACAGCCGGATGCCCGACAGCCTGGCCGCCGACCTCGACGCCGAGTGCTCGGCCTGCCTCATGGGGGCGCGGCGCCTCGGCGAGCTGTTCGCGCGCTACGGCCGGGAGGACATCGAGGCGGCCTTCGACACGATCCTCGACCGCACGACCGAGACCTACCGGCGCGAGATCCTGTCGCAGATCCCCGACGGCACCTACGTCTGGGAGGACTACGCCGAGCACGACGGCGTCGACGAGCCGCAGCTGCACACCCAGCGGATCACGCTCACCAAGGTCAGCGACGCCCCGGCCGACCCCGAGAACGGGCGCCCCGCCGGGCCACGGCTCATCATCGACTTCACCGGAACCAGCCCGCAGGCCAAGGGGCCGATCAACCACTGCGGCGACTTCGTCGGCGGCAACTTCCTCAAGAAGTGGCTCGCGCCGATCCTGCGCAACCTCGCCGAGTCGCCCGAGCGGATGGCCGAGCTCGACGTCAACGAGGGTGTGGTGCCGCTGATCGAGATGCGCTTCCCCGACAAGGGCACCCTGCTCACGCCGATCTACCCTGCGCCGACCAACGCGCGCACCTTCGTCATCCTGCGGCTGCTCGGCGTGCTCGCCGGGGTCGTCGCCAAGGCCGTCGACGGCCGGATGCCGGCCGACCAGGAGACGATCCGCTACACCGGCGTCTACGGCAAGGACCGCAACGGAGACGACTACCTCATGCGCGAGGTCCTCGGCGGCGGCTCCGGAGGCCGCTACTACGCCGACGGCGAGGACACGATCCACGTCGTCCCCGACAGCCGGAACCTGCCGACCGAGTTCACCGAGTCGCGCTTCCCGTTCGTGGTGGAGCGGCTCGGCCTGGCCGTCGACTCCGGCGGCGCCGGCCGGCACCGCGGCGGCCTGGGCTACGAGAAGCACCTCCGGATGCTGCGCGACGCGCACTTCATGTCGATCGCCGACCGCTCGATCCTCGCCTGCTGGGGGGTCAAGGGCGGGAGGGCCGGTATGCCGTTCAGCGTCACCATCGACCCCGGCGGGCCGGACGAGCGGGAGGTCGACGCGCTGGCCGATGCCGAGCCGGTGCGGGCCGGGCAGGTCATCCGGATCCGCACGACCGGCGGCGGCGGGTGGGGCGACCCGCTCGAGCGCCCGTACGCCGAGGTGGAGCAGGACCTGCGCTGGGGCAAGGTGTCCTTCGAGGGCGCACGACGGGACTACGGCGTCGTCGCGTCGGGGACCAAGGACGAGCCGGTGCTCGACGAGACGGCGAGCGACGCCCTCCGCGCCCGGATGCGCGGCGAGCGCGAGGAGTCGGGCGGTCAGGCCAGCGGCCAGCCGTTCTTCGACCGCGGCCCGGGATACGCGCGGCTGGCCGGGGGGAGGGCGGCGGCGGACGTCGACTGGCTCTAGCCTCGGGTCATGTCCCAGGCACCGCGCACCACCTACGTCCTCGTCGACGGGGAGAACCTCGACGCCACGCTCGGCAACTCGATCCTGGGCCGGCGGCCGCGGCCGGAGGAGCGGCCGCGCTGGGAGCGGCTGCTGCAGTTCGCCCGCGAGCGCTGGGGCCAGGACGCGACCGGCCTGTTCTTCCTCGCGGCCAACACCGAGCTGCCCATGGCGTTCGTGCAGGCCCTGCTCGCCATCGGTTACCGGCCGATCGCCCTGTCGGGGGCAGCCGGCGAGAAGGTCGTCGACATCGCCATCCAGCGGACCCTCGGCGAGCTGCGGTCGCGGGAGGCGGACGTGCTCCTCGTCAGCAACGACGGCGACTTCGTCGACCAGGTCGAGGACCTGCTCGACGGGCGCCGGGTCGGGCTCGTGGGCTTCACCGAGTTCCGCAACCGGGACTTCGTCGAGCTCGCCGAGGACGGGCTAGAGATGTTCGACCTCGAGTACGACGTCTCGGCGTTCAACGAGCGGCTCCCCCGCGTCCGGATCATCCCGATCGAGGAGTTCGACCCGGCGCAGTTCCTCTGACGGTCGTGTGGCCGCGACCCGGCCCGAAGGGACCGGAACCGGGCAGAACCGGGTGCGATGAGGGCGCGAGGCGGTATTTTGGCGGCGTCGAGGATGCCTCAACCCGATGGCCTCCACGCGCGAACGTGCGCAGCTGCCTCGTTCTTCTGCAAGGGACGACGGATGGCACTAGGGACGGCAGCGCCGGAGGGTGACGACAGCGGTCCGTCGCGCCTCGTGGCGCTCTCGGCGGTGACCGCGCACCTGGCCGAGGCCGACGACCTGGCAACCCTGTCCGACGTCATCACCCGTGAGGCGGGCCGGGTGCTCGAGGCCGACGCCGCCATCGTCGTGGTGCGTGAAGGGGCCCGGCAGCTCCGCGCCCACGGCACGGTCGGGCTCAACCCCGAGCAGATCACGCAGTACTCGCTCTTCGACATCGACCTCGAGGGACCCCTGGGCGAGGCGGTCCGCACCGGGTCGGTCGTCCGCATCCGCGACCGGGCCGAGCTCGTCGCCCGCTACCCCAGCCTGGACGACGGCGTGGAGCGGTCGTCGGTCACCCTCCCGCTCCTGCGACGCGCCGGCGACACGCAGGCCCTGGGGGCCATGGCGTTCCGGTTCGACGACCGGTGCGTCCACCTCGCCGAGGACGAGCTCGCGGTCCTGTCCGTGCTGGCCGACGTCTGCGCCCAGACCGTGCTGCGGCTCGCCGCCGAGGCGGAGCGTGCGGACCAGCAGGCACGGCTGCAGTTCCTCGCCGACGCCTCGACCGTGCTCGCGTCGACCATGGACTACTATGAGACGCTCACCCAGGTGGCCGGCCTCGCCGTGCCCTTCCACGCCGACTGGTGCGCCGTCGAGGTGCTGGAGGACGGCGTGCTGCGCAACCTGACGGTGGCCCACGTCGACCCGGACAAGGTGGCCCTGGCCCGCGAGGTCCAGTCGCGCTGGCCGTCGGACCCCGAACGCCCCAGCGGCTCGGCCGTGGTGGCCCGCACCGGCGAGAGCCTGCTCGTCGAGGAGGTCACCGACGAGATGCTCGTGGCCGGCACTCTCGACCCTGAGCACCTGCGCGTCGCCCGCGAGCTGGGGCTGCGCAGTGCGCTGTCCGTGCCGCTGCGGGCGCACGAGCGCGTCCTCGGGGTCCTGACCTTCGTCGCGGCGGAGTCGGGCCGGCGCTACACCGCGGCCGACGTGCCCTTCGCCGAGGACCTCGGGCGTCGGGGCGGCCTGGCGATCGACAACTCCGAGCTGTACTCCGAGAGCCGCCGGGTCACCGCGGAACTGCAGGCCACCCTGTCACCGCAGGAGCTCCCGGTGCTCGAGGGGTGGGAGTTCGCCGACCTCTACCAGCAGTCCGGCCGGACGGAGGTAGGCGGCGACTTCTACGACGTCGCGGTCCTGCCCGACGGTCGGCTCGGCGTCGTCATGGGCGACGTGATGGGCCGGGGGGTCGACGCCGCCGTCGCCGGGTCGCGCCTGCGCGGCGCCACCCGCATCCTCATGACCCAGGACTCCGACCCCGCAGCCCTCGCCAGCGCGGTCGACCGGTACATGGAACGCGAGGCGCTGATCCCCCTGGCCAGCGCGGCCTACCTGCTGCTCGACCCGGAGGCCGACCTGGCGACCGTCACCCTGGCCGGCCACCCGCCGCCGCTGCTGGTCCGCGCGGACGGCAGCACCGCGTACATGGACCTGGCGCGGTCCCCCCTGCTGGGCATCGACCCGGCCGTCGCGCCTACCCCGCGCTCGGCCGCGGCGTTCCCCTTCGGGACAGGCGACACGCTGGTCCTGTTCACCGACGGGCTCGTCGAGCGGCGGGGTGAGGACATCGAGCGAAGGCTCCAGCAGCTCGCCGGCACGATCGGCGAACGCGCAGCTGACGGTCGGCTGGCCGGCGAACCCCTCGGCGAGACCCTCGCAGCCGTCGCGGACTCCATGCTCGGCACCGAGCGCCGCGACGACGTGGCGGTCCTGGCCCTCCGCCGACGGGCTGCACCGAAGCCGTCACCGGCCTGACCGCGGAGGAGGGCCCTGCCCCTGCATCTCGGCAGGCCTGGGGTAGCGGATACGCATACGACGGATGGTGGAGTGCGCACCGCCCCGCGACGGAGGACAGTCGACAGTGGTCGGCCTCGTGCCGGACCTCGGGTGGGGCCGGCCACGACCAGCCACAGCGGCGGTGCGCCGCGCGGTCCTGGCTGCGGTCCAGGGCGGCCTGGTCGCCGGCCAGCGCCTGACCCCGGACGACACCGCTCAGCTGGCCCGCCTCGTCGTCCTCGGCGAGCGGCGCAGCCCCAACGCCTTCCTCGGTGCCTGCCAACCCGCCGCGCTGGTGGCGCTGGCGCGGGCGGTCATCCACAGCGAGGAGTGCTTCGGCCTCTTCGGTCGGTATGCCGTGTGGGACGGCCTGGATCCCGAGCCGGAGGAGGAGGGCGAGTGGGCGAAGGCCGGCTTCAACCCCGACAGCGGGCGCTGGAACCCCGCCCGGCAGGTCCCCGTGGACGCCGACGGGATCGTCGGCTACACCGGTGGGGGAATCGGGGGAGATGGCGGGGGTGGGGGCGGGGGCTAGTCCAGAGCTGGCACACCTCTCACCCGGATGGTGGATGCACCTGCTGCAACGGAGGGTGGATCCTCGTGGTGCGGCAGGGCGCCTTGTCCGTCCCGCCGGCTCAGGGGCTTGCTGCGGGACGCGTCGCCGCACCGGCAACGAGGGATGGCCGGTGCGGCGACGGCACTGGCCCCCGCACCCGACCGGTTGCCGCCGGGACTCCCCCCTGCGCCCCACCTGCGGTCTCGGCGGGCCGCCGCGGCTGCCATCTCGCAGACCCGCCCCCGCCCCCTCCCCCTCTCCCCGCGCACTCTCGGCGGCCCGATTTCCCCGCCATTCAGGGGTTATGGGATCGGCCGTTCGGCTGATTTCGACGCCGCGGCCGGAGCCTGGCCGGGCCACCCTCGTTGCACAGGTCCGCACGACAGCACCGACGGAAGTGGCCTGGCACATGGACGACGCGGACGAGACGACCCCAGCGGCCGAGCTGACGGACTCCGCCCTCCGGCAGGAGATCGAGCTCCTTGGCGAGCTCATGGCGAGCGCTGCCGCCGCCCTGCAGCCGCTGGGCCAGGCGGAGATCGACCGCGCTCTGCACGTCACCCCTGCGACCAGCGACGCCGAGGCGCCGCCCGATCCGGGTGCGGGGGCCCACACGCTCCGGTAGGCGAGGGCTGTGCCGCGGCCAGCTGCCCGGGACCGGTGGCCAGCCGTTCGAGGTTGCGGAACTGGCGCGTCTGCAGGAAGAGGTGGAGGAGCTCACCGAGCACGACGTTCAGCGCACGACCCAACGGACAGGGCGAGCCCCGGCTCCGGGTGCGGACGACGAGCCGCGTCGCCCCTCCCTCGACCGGACGGAGGTGGAAGCCCCACATCGCGTCCACCCAGGCCCGGGGCCGCAGGCTCGCGCCGGGGTCGAGATCGAGGCCGGTGAACATGCCGTAGGTGGAACGCAGCACGAGGGTCCGGGCCGGTTCCAGGGCAGCGACGACGAAGGTGCCGGGCGCCCGACCGGGGGCCGACGTGCGGGCCACGCGCTGCCCGACCTCGAGGTGTTGCCACTCGGGCACGATCCGGTCGGCGCTCGGCCTGCCGTGGTTGTCCAGCCAGTCCCGGCTGTACCAGCCACCACGGTCACCACCCATCTGGACGAGCCAGGGCCACAGGACCTCAGGCCTGACCGGCAGCGTGGCCGCCATGGTGGCTCCTCCCGTGGGGACGGGGACCAGTTCGTCACCCGGGTAGGAGGCCGCCTGCTCCGCCGGCGTCGCGCCCCACCGGAGGATCCGCGGCCGCACCCAGAGCAGGTATGCCGTGGTGCCCGCGGCCGTGATGGCCGCCGCCACCGTGGTGGCCGGGTGTGGACGGTGCGGTCGTGGCGTCACCGCGAGCCCGCCTGCTGTGCATGGGCGCCCATCAGCGCCCTCAGCTCCTCGAGCGCGCCCGCGGCGACGACGTCCACGTCGGGCTGCAGCGCGGCGTCCGCCACCACGAGGAGGTCGAACCGGCCGGCATACGACATCGCACCGACGCCGAGCGTGACGTTGCCCACGAGGTTCACGAGCGGGAACAGCTCGAGCACCTCTGCGCCGGCCAGCCGCAGCCGGGAGGTCGGGCCGACCAGGTCTGCGCTGGTGACGTTGACGCGCTGGCGGATGACGAGCTTGAGCAGGTATCGGCTGACCACCCTGCTGCGGAAGGTCGTGCCCAGCGAGGGCCTGGTCAGCGCCTTGCGCCGGGTCATCGCGGACGTGATCCGCCGCAGGCGTGCTTCCGGGTGCGGCAGGCCGACCGGCAGGCGAACGGTGATCTGGCTGATGTCGTTGCCCTGGGGCCGGTCCTCGTGGCCCCGGCGAAGCGACGTCGGGACGTCGACGGGCAGCTCCAGCCCCTGGACGTCCTCGCCGCGGCTCAGCAGCAGCGAGCGCAGGCCCCCGGCGATCATCGCCAGGAGGACGTCGTTGACCGTGGCCCCGTGGGCCTTGGCCACCGTCGTGACGTCGGCGAGGTCGCAGGCGGCCACGGCCAGTGCCCGGTCCTGGCCGATGACCCCGTCCAGGCTCGTCCTCGGCCCCGGCGGCCCGGTCATCAGCTCGCGGGTCGCCGGCCCGGCAGCCCGCAGCGACCGGAGGGACCTCCCGGGCCGCCGGACCCAGGTCGACGCCCGGCGGATCGACTCGCCCGCGCGGCGCACGTTGTCCAGGAACAGCTCGGTCGGCGTCGGTCGGTCACGCAGCACCCACGGATGCGGCGCGGCGCCCCGGTCCTCGCCCGGGTCCAGCAGGGCGGCGAGGGTGGCGAGCCCGGCCATCCCGTCGGCCACCACGTGGTGGAGGCGCAGGAACAGCCCGACCCGGCCGTCGGCGAGGCCCGGCAGGAGCCAGACCTGCCACAGGGGCAGCGCGGCGTCGAGGCGTCGCCGCCGCAGCCGCTCGACGGTCGCGAGCAGCTCGGCATACCCGCCGGGCGCCGGGACGTGCGCCTCACGCACGTGCCTGCGCACGTCGAAGGACGGGTCGTCGACCCACAGCGGCCACCCCAGGCCGCGCGGCGGGGTGAGGAGGACCTGCCGCGACCGGGGCAGGACGTGGAGTCGGCGGCCAACGGCGGCACGCACCTCGTCGAGGCGGATGTCGCCGCCGGTGTCCAGGAGCGGCCCTCCCTCGAGGACGGCGACCACGCCGACGTCCTGCGCCCACGTTGCGTCCATCCACAGCACGATCCGGTCGTCAGCGGTCAACCTGTCCACGCGCATCGCTGCAACCCTCGCCTCGTCGGTGTCATCCCCTCACCGGTGTCCTCCCAGCCTCGCCACAGCCCCCGGCGGGCTCCCGGGCCGATCGTCCCGACACTGGGACGTTCGGCTCTGGCCGCCGCCCCCTGTCCGCCCGCACCGTGACCGGACAGGAGGAGGGATGGCGAGGATGTCGAGGACCCGGGCGAGGGCCGCGCTGCCGGGCGGGGGTGACGGCATGCCCACCCTGAAGCGGCGGAAGGGGCAGTGGCCGCGGAGGATCCGGCTCGGCGACGTGTCGCTCCACGTCGACGTGGTCGGTCGAGGCGACCCCCTCCTGCTGATGCACGGCGGTCCGAGCGCCGACCTCTGGACGCTCTCCACTTTCCGCCGGCTCGCCGACCGGTTCACCCTCGTCTTCTACGACCACCGGTGCAACGGGCGGTCCGTCGGGGTGCCGGCCAGCACCATGACCTGGCCGAACCTCGTCGGTGACGCGGAGGCGCTGCGCGAGCACCTCGGCTTCGAGTCGTGGGCCGTCCTCGGCCACTCCTTCGGCGGGCACGTCGCCCTCGAGTACTCCCTGCGCCACCCCGACCGCGTCTCCCGGCTCGTCCTCATGGACACCGGCGCGGACAGCGGCTGGGCGCGCGACCACGCGCCTGAGCTGCTGGTCCGGCGAGGCGTCTCGCCCGACAGGGCGGCGCTGGTCCGACGCTGGTTCACCGGGGACTTCAGGCCGCGCGAGTACCCCTTGATCATGTGGCGGATCAGCAGCCTGTACGGCGGCACGGCCGGCCTGCGCGGCGTGGTCCGGGAGGTGGCGGGCGGCGGGTGGCGGTCACGCATCCGGCCCCAGGCGCTGCTCCAGGCCGGCAGAGTGCTCATGCCCGCCTGGTCGGTGGTCGACCGCCTCGGGGAGATCGGCCAGCCCACCCTCGTCATCGCCGGGGACCGCGACTTCGTCTTCCCGCCGGAGTGCCAGACGCAGCTGGCGCAGGGGATCCGCAACTCCCAGCTCGTGCTCGTCGAAGGTGCCGGGCACGACCCCCAGGACGAGCAGCCGGACGTCGTGCTGCCCGTCGTCAGGACCTTCCTGTCCTCCTGAGGCTCACTCGAGAGTTTCACTCGGGCGCGCGGCTCACGGGCCGGGCATCGGGGTCGGGGTCGCTGTCGCTGTCGCTGTCGCTGTCGCTGTCGGCGGGAGCCCACAGCGCGTTGACGATGCGCCAACGGCCTTCGCACCGCGCGAGGTGCAGGTAGTCGACGTACACGTCGCCGACGACGTGGACGTCGGCGATGCCGCCGTGCACGTGGTTGACGGAGATCCGGATCCACCTGCGGTCCGGCGGGTGTCGGGTTCCGGCCCCCTGGGCGGTGGCCTCGACCATGTCAGCGCAGCCCAGGGTCTCCACCGCCCCGGTCGGCTCGGTGACACTGCGCTTCACGAGGTCGGGATGGAGGGCACGGCGCATGCGCTCCGGGTCCTGGTCGAACCAGCCCTCGTAATAGTCCCGGACCGTCTGCTCGATCGCTCCCACCACCGCCGGGTCGCCGGACGCGCCAGGGCTGGACCTCACGGCGCACCTCCTCTCCCGCACGGCCGAGCCACCGAACCGTTCCCCCGAGTATCCGCCTCCCCCTGCCCTGTCCGACAGAGACGGCGAACCGCCCGGTCCTGGCGTCCGCTCGGCGAGGCCGCCCGGTTGGGGTCGAGTCCGCACGGCTGTCGAGGTGGCCCGGCACGCGGGGACCATCGTCCCTACGTCGCCGGGGGGTGACTGCCGGAGGCTGGCTGGGACGGGAGCCGGGGCGGATCGGACCCCGGAGACACAGCGACGCCCGGGAGCCGCCATGGCCGGAAGCACGCGCAGGCGCACCGAGTCGGTCGACGCCATCTGGCTCAGCATGGACCGGCCGAGCAACCGCATGGTCATCGTCGCGCTGATGTTCCTGGACTCACGGCCCGACTGGGACGAGGTCGTCCGGCTGCTGCAGGCCAGGGTCCTGGACCGGTACCCGGTCTTCCACCAGCGCCCGGCGCCTGCGCCGTTGGGTTTGGGCCTGCCCCTCTGGGAGGACGACCCCGCCTTCGACCTCGACCGGCACGTCAAGCGGCTCACCCTCGCCGAGCCGGGTGACGACCACGCGCTGCAGTCGCACGTCGAGGACCACCTCCACCTGTCGTTCGACCCCCACCACCCGCTCTGGGAAGTGCACCTCATCGACGGCCACGGCGACGGCGCGGTGGTGTTCAGCCGGACCCACCACGCCATGGCGGACGGCATCTCGCTGGCGCGCGTGCTCCTGTCCCTCACCGACTCGCTCACCGACGAGGAGGGGGCGGCCAGCCGGGGTGGCACCCACGGCCGGAGCCGCACGTCACCGCGGCTGCACGTGGCGGCCGCCGAAGATGCGGCACAGGCGGCCCCGGCCGACGGCCACGCCCTGCACCAGCTCCGACTGGTGCCCACGGTCACCACAGGGGCCGCCCTGGTGCGAGACGGGCTCGGCCGGATGAGGCGGCTGGGCACGCCGGCGGGCGGAGCTGCGTTGGTGCAGAGCGGGATCCGCACCGTCGAGGTCGTGGGCCAGCTGTTGCTGACGCACAGCCCACCGAGCGTGCTCAGTGGCGAGCCCTCGGCATACAAGCGGGTGGTGTGGACCCGCCCGCTGCCCCTGGACGCGCTCAAGGAGGTGGCGCACCTCGAGGGTGGGACGCTCAACGACGTGCTGATGGGCGCCATGGCCGGCGCGCTGTGCCGCTACCAGCAGGAGCACGGCCGAGCGCCTGTGGACCTCGTGACGATGGTGCCCGTGAACCTGCGCCGGCCGGACCGACCGCTGCCGCCGTCGCTCGGGAACCGGTTCGCGCTGGTGTTCTTCACCTACCCCAGCGGCACCACGCGGCTGCTGGCCCGGCTGGCGGAGACCAAGCGCCGGATGGACTGGCTCAAGCAGTCACCCGAGGCGCCACTGACCTTCGCGCTCATGGGCCTCATCGCGCGGACCGTGCCGCCGGTGGAGCGGGCGCTGGTGGACTTCTTCGCCGACAAGGCGATCGGCGTGACGACCAACGTCATGGGCCCGACCTCGCGACGCGCGCTCGCGGGGGTGCCGGTGGGCGGCGTGCTGGGCTGGGTCCCCGGGTCGGGTCGCCAAACTCTCGGGACGTGCATCTTCACGTATGCCGGGAGCGTCCAGGTCGGTCTCATGGCCGACGCCGCGCTGGTCCCGGACCCGGAGGCCCTGCTCGCCGCGTTCGAGGACGAGGCGGCCGCCCTCGTCCGACTGGCCGACTGAGGGGCTGCCGTTAGTTCTCGCAGGCGACACCGTCGCCGTCGCGGTCGAGCTTCCTCGAGTACCCGGGCTCCCCGGCCATGATCGGGGCGGCGCCGGCAGCGCGTGAGCCTCCTCGGCTCGCGACCCACGACCACGAGCGGCCAGGGCACGGACTACGAGCGCCTCAGGCGCCCTTGGTCGCCGTGCACAGGAACACCCCGAACTCGCGGTCGCCCTTGAGGATGGTCGTCGCGTCGATGAACTCGACGTCGACGAACCCGGCGTCTGCCAGCCGGTCGGCGAGACGGCGCCTGTCGAACCCGTGGTGCCCGTCGAAGTGCGCCTTGTCGGCGTGGAAGGCGCCGTCGGGGTCCTCGTCGAGGTCCGCGATGGCGAGTCGACCACCGCTGACCAGGAGTCCCGCCACGGACCGCAGCAGCGCGTCGAGGTCGTGGACGTGGTGCAGGGCCATGGAGCTCCACGCCACGTCGTACGGGCCGTCGAGCGGGTCCGTCGTGAGGTCTGCCTGGACGGCGCGCAGCCGGTCGCTCAGCCCCGCCGCCGCGATCCGCTCTCGCGCCACCTGCACCATCCCCGCGGACGGGTCGGTCACGACCACACTGCCCACGCGGTCGGAGAGCAGGATGCTCAGCCGACCGGTGCCACCGCCCACGTCGAGCGCACGCGTCCCAGGAGTGAGGGTGACCGTCTCCTCGATGGCCCGGGCCACCGCGACCTGACGCTTCTCGTGGCCGGCGTCGTCGTCCCACGTCGCCGCGACCTCGTCGAAACCCTCGTGTTCGTGCATGCGCTCGACCCTAGCGCCGCCTCCCCAGAGACACGCGCCGCAGGCAACGGCCCGGCATACCGACGTCCCGACCGGGCTCGCCTGCCCTCGGGGGCAGGAAGGGCTAGTCGGCCCTCACGCGCCTGGTGGCGTAGGCCCACATCGCGATCTCGACGCGGTTGCGGGCGCCGAGCTTGGCCATCAACGAGGCGACGTGGGCCTTGACCGTGCTCAGGCCGACGTAGAGCTCGGTGGCGATCTCGGCGTTGGTCCGGCCCCGTGCCACCAGCGCGAGCACCTCCTCCTCGCGCGGGGTGAGCGGGTCGATGGGCTGGACCGGTACCACCGGGGCCTGGTCGGCGAACGTCGCCAGGAGCCGGCGGGTGACGTTGGGGGCGATGAGCGCGTCCCCGCTGGCAGCCGCATGGATGGCCTGCACGAGGAGCTCCGGCCCGGCGTCCTTGAGCAGGAAGCCCCGGGCGCCGGCGCGCAGGGCGCCGAGGACGTACTCGTCGAGGTCGAAGGTGGTGATCACGACGACCGCCATCGGGTCCGCCACATCCGGCCCGGCCAGGCGCCGCGTCACCTCGACGCCGTCGAGCCCGGGCATCCGGATGTCGACGAGGAGGACATCGGGACGCAGCCGGGTCGCCAGGTCGAGCGCCGCGAGCCCGTCCGCCGCCTCCCCCACGACCTGGAGGCCGGGTTGCGCTCCGAGGATCATCACCAGCCCGGTCCGGACCAGGTCCTGGTCGTCGGCCACGACGACACGGATGCTCATGCCGGCGCCTCCACGGGCAGCACGGCCTCGACCACCCAGCCGCCCTCGGCGCCCGGGCCCGCGGACAGCGATCCACCGAGGAGCTGGGCGCGTTCGGCCATGCCCCGCAGGCCGAACCCGGGCTCCGGGGCCGGCCCCGGCTGGGTCTGTCCGTCGTCGCTGACCCGCAGCCTCACCGCGTCACCCTCGCGGCGTACGTCGATGCCGACGTGGGTCACGCTCCGGGCATGGCGTATGGCGTTGGTCACCGACTCCTGCGCGAGCCGGTAGAGCGCGGCGTCGACGGGTTGTGCCAGCCGGGTCAGCGGACCGTCCAGCGAGACCTCGACGGTGGGTGTCCCGTCGACACGTGCCAGGGCAGGCAGGTCCGCGACGCCCGGCAGCGGCGAGTAGTGGACGGCTTCCTCCTCGCGCAACACCCGCACCATGGACCGCATCTCCGCGAGGGTTCGCGACGCCTCGGACTCGATCGCAGCCAGCACCTCTGCAGCCTTCTCGGGCTGGAGGCCGGCCACCACGCCACCAGCCTGCGCCTGCACCGCGATGGCCGACACGTGGTGGGCGACGACGTCGTGCAGCTCCCGCGCCAGCGCCACCCGCTCCTCGTTGCGGATCTCGCGCTGCTGGCGACGCCAGAGGTCCGCGCGGTAGCGGAACACTGCCGCGAGGGCGACGACCAACAGCACGAGGACGCTCCCGCCGAAGACCTCCGCCCAGCCCGCGGAGGAGGCATCCATCCCCAGCGCGACGACCACCGTCACGAACGCCGCCCCCAGGACCAT
Organism: Phycicoccus ginsengisoli; assembly: GCF_054779295.1. Classification (NCBI taxonomy): domain Bacteria; kingdom Bacillati; phylum Actinomycetota; class Actinomycetes; order Micrococcales; family Intrasporangiaceae; genus Phycicoccus; species Phycicoccus ginsengisoli. The sequence continues at coordinate 61,345 of NZ_BAAGYN010000001.1, read as the reverse complement.
CTCCCGTCCCGAACCCCACCGGACCAGGGAGTAGAGCAGGACCAGGACGGCCAGCATGGAATAGAGGTCGAGGTCACCGGGGGACGCAGCCAGCTGGAGGACCGAGAGCAGCCCGGCGACGCCCCACCCGACCAGGGCGGCCACCAGGGGGCGGTGCCGGCGCCAGAGCAGGGCAGGCACCAGCGCCAGGGCGAGCACCGTCACCAGGGCGCGCCAGGCCAGGCCCGGCCGAGCGATGCCCTCGACCAGGACGGCGAGCGTGAACCCGCCCACCAGCAGCCAGTCGAGCCGACCGACGGGCGGGGCGTCGGCAGGTCGTGGCTCGTCCCAGAGGGACCGCCGGCGCCGGACAGTGACCACGGCTCGAGCCTAGGGATCGGCGCGACCCGGCGTACCCGCCGAAAGTACAAGAGGGCGACCCTGCCATCGGCCAGGCGAACTGCGGCCTCCGGGCCGACGAGATCGCCGCCGGCTCCGGCCATCGTGGAGGCACCGATCCCCACCAGCGAAACGGAGCCCGTCGTGAGCACCCGCCAACCCACCACAACCACCCTCGAGGACCAGCGGATCCCGTTGCGGGTCAGACTCGCCGCCGCGTGGACCAGCTTCATGTTCCTCTACGCCTACGTGGACATCCTCGGCTTCTACACGCCCGGCACCATCACCGACATCCTCGACGGCAAGGTCCACACGTTCGACCTCTCGCAGACCTTCTCGATCTCAGCGCTGGCCCTCGTGGCCATCCCGATCTTCATGGTCGTGCTGTCGACGACGCTGGCCGCCCGGGCGAACCGCATCACGAACCTCGTCGTTGCCTCGCTCTACGTCCCCGCCACGGTCTTCAACGTCGCAGGCGGGTTCTACCTGTACTACTACGGCTGCGGCGTCGTGCTGGAGCTCGTCCTCCTCGCCCTCATCCTGCGGTATGCGTGGACCTGGCCCCGTACCGCGACCGTGGCGACCAGCCCGGGCCGCCAAGCCGTTCACGCACGGCAGCACGCGTGAACCCGAGCCTCGACAAGGGCAGGACCGGTGGTTGGGGGTGCGCCAAGTGGGTAACACACGACCAGATCCTCAGGAAGGGAGACCATGGTGTCCAAGGACCTCAGCAACAGCAAGAACCGCGACAGGCTGAAGAAGTCGTCGTTTGCGCTGCCAGAGCAGGAGAAGTACCCGATTCCTGACATCGAGCACGCGCGGAACGCACTGGCCAGGGTGGCCCAACACGGATCCGCTGACGAGAAGAAGAAGGTCCGGGCGGCCGTCGAGAAGAAGTATCCGAGCCTGAAGAGCGACGACTGAGGGGTTCACCACCCGTCAACGGCCCGCACCTCCATCGGACGGCTGGGCCGTTCGATGGAGGTGCGGCAGGAGGGTCTGGGGACATGAAGGCTGCGCGACTGCGCGACCACAGCACGTGGGACCTGGCCCTCGCTGCCCTCACGTGGGCGTGACCGCTGTCGCGGCAGTCTCCGAGGCCACCCGTCGGATCTCCGGCCGCGTGCGCGGCCGACACTCGCTGCAGGTGTCCGGGAACTGAGCTGGTCCGACCTGGCGGGGAACCGAAGGCCGTGCCGAGGCGTCTCGGCCAGTATGACGACGTTGGGGCTCGCAGCACGAGGCTCGACCATCTCAGCGTTGTTGGTCGCGTTGACCGCCTGTAGCGGCGGCCAGGTGAACCACGCCGATACGGACGCGAGCCAGGTCGTCACTCGACCGGCCGACTCGGGCGGCCCCTTCTCGCTGTACACGCACTGCGGCATCGACGAGCTCCGGCTCGGTGACCACTTCTACGAACGCGTGGGTGGTCCACTCGACGACGGAAGTGGCAATCCCCCCGTGGATGGGACAACCCGTACGAGACGGGCCGCCTCAGCCGTCGCGGCGACCTCGTCATCTTCACTGACCCCAAGGGGCATCAGGAGGAGCTCAGGCTGCGGCCCGGCGCGACGGACTTCAAGCACATCTGCAGTTGAACAGAAGCCCGGCGCATGGCCGTCAGGACCAGGCGCCTGCTTGCGGCGCTGGGACCGCTGGCGCGCTATGCGACCCGGAGCCATCGAACCGAAGCTCGCGGGCATGGCCTAGAGGCACTTGACCCGCAGTGGCACGGGCCGTGCACCCCCGTTGGCCCCGGCAACCCACAGGAAGCCCACCTCGACGGGGGTCTTGTTGCCGGGTTCCTTGAGGCACGGCGGATCGCCGTCCCCTTCGGCGCTGTCCGTCTCCCACCACAGGTTGTCGGCGTGGAGCGTGAGCTGGGTGCCGTCCTCAGCGTCGAACATCACGAGATCGTTCTCGCTGTTGGCTCGCACAGCGATGCCTTGCTTCACCTGCGGATGCTTGGTGCCCCACGGCGCTCGCAGACCGGCATAGCCCCCCACGGCGACCGCAAGCACCAGCACGAGAACGCCGATCGCAAGAGTGCGCGGCGGCCACGATTGGCGGTTCGGAGTCGTCATGCCGCTCAACGTAGATCACCCGATGGACAGGACGCCGTTGGCACGCGCACCTCATCGACCACGACAGTGCGCTCGCGAGGTGCACGCCCGAGCACTCTGGCACGCGTTTTCACACCTTTTGTGGGGGCGGCGGCGGTGACCCGTCCACCCATGACACCCAGAACGCTTGCAGGTTTGCCGCCACTTTGGCTGCGGCGGGTGCGCTGGCAGGCGGCGGATAGACGCGCTTGTGCCCCCGTCGGCAAAGCCGTGGATGATGGCTCGCGTGGTCATCGTCCGGGGCACCCGCAAGTTCTTGATGCGTGTCTCTGGACCAGTGGCAGGCGAGGCGGGAAGGTCCACAACCATGCTGGGCGATTGGTACGCCACCGTGCTGCCCTGGCGCCCACGTCAGATCGCGCTGCTGGTGAGCGAGACCACGTTGCTGCCGGTGATCGTGCCGATGGCGCCGGCGTCGACACTGCTGGAACGCTTCCCGACCTCGCTGGCTGCCGTCCTTCGCCGACACCGTGTCGATGAGACCGTGATCGCGATGGAGTGCAGCGAAATGGTCGACTATCGCGTGGGTGTCACCCAGAGCAGGAGCGTGATCGGGTCGATGAATGAGTTCACGCACCTGGCACGTGCCTACCGTGCGGACCAGGAGGACCTAGACCTGCTCGAGTTGTCTTTGCGGCTGTCGAGGGTTCCATGCGGCCCGCTGTACCGGCGACATGTCAGTCCCGACCGGGAGCTTCTTGCCGTGGTCCAGTCCGCCACCACGGATGGCTAGACGGCTCCGCGCGGTGGAGTGGTGCAGGTCAGGCGGAGTGTTCTCGGTCGAGTCGTTCCAGGATCCACGACCGGACCAGTGTTGATGCAGGCAGGTGCTTGGCAGCTGCGACTCTTTGAACCTCGGCTTCTTCCTCGGCGCTGAGTCGGACTGAGTACACCTTCTGGCGGTTTGGCCGCCTACCCGCAGAGTCCGCGGGGTAGGCGTCGTCCTTGGTTTGTTCGGATTCGCGCCGGAGCCGTCCAGCCAGTGCTGGATCAATCGTCTTTGCCATCGTCGTCTCCTTGCCTATAGAGCCTTAGGTCTGCCCCCGTGGCCGGCCATGCGTTGATGCCGTGCAGGTCACCGTCGAGGTCGCGGTAGGCGATCACGACCAGCACCCGCCCTGCAGATTGGGAGTGGCCGATGAACCGGGATGCTCCGATCCGGGATTTCGGGTCCGGTTCCAGCGCCAAGAGGTCAACGTCCGACATGACCTCCTCAGTCCATTCTCTTTCGATTCCGACCCCGTCGGCGTATCGCTGGCCGCGAGAGCGGATATAGGCGATGGAGTCGGCGTCCCACCAGAGCTCTTCACCCACTCCAACAGTGTAGGTCATGGTCCTACGATGTACTACGAAATGGTGGACTGAGCAGGGGGCGCTCACACGCCGGCGACGTATGCGGTGAGGACATGGCCGCCGTGGCGGTCGAGGTTGCCGCGAGCCCGGTCGTAGTGCTCGTTCGTCCTGGGGTCGGCATGACGGGCCAAGATCTGTGCATCGCGCAGCGGGACGCCGGCGTCAAGGACGTTTGTGATCGCGGCATGCCGCAATGAGTGCGGGCTGATGTGTCGCGGGATCCCGATGCGACGACGGTAACCCCCGCCCGAAGCGCCGAAGCGGCGAAGTGGGACGGGCTCACCGGCCGGACTGGGCAGGGTGGGTCCGGGCCCAGGCGACGATGTCGTCGGGCTTGTTGATCGCCGTGCCGTCGTCGAGGACGAGCACGGGAACGAAGTAGGAGCCGGTGAGGGCGTGGACCTCCCGCCTCACCCGGAACTGCAGGAACGACGGCAGGTGCTCCTGGCCTCGCGCCTTGACCACCTCGGGGTGGTGGCCGGCGTCGACGAGCGCCTGGTGCGCCTTGTGGCAGTCGTGGTGGTCGCTACCGCCGGTCCCCCAGCAGATGTAGAGCTTCATCGTCGTCCTCCTCGATTCCGGCCCGAAAGGCGTGGCACCGTCAGCTGTCCGTCGCTCCCCGGAGCCTGCCCACCGGCTGCTGGGTCGAGTGCGGGAGGGCGTCGCCGCGGCTCCCCGACGGCGAGGCGAACGCCTGCTTGTCCCACGCCATCTGGCCGACCATGTCGGCGAAGGTCTTCGCCATGAACGTCAGCACCTCGGGGTCGTTGTCGGCGAGGTTGTCGCACCAGCGGAACGGGTTGTCCACGCAACCCCCGTCCACCCCGGGCACGGCGCCCTCGTAGTTGCCCTCATGGCCGCCGAACAGTGCGACGTCGGACGCGAGCTTGCAGCAGTCCTGCCCCGTGAGGACCCCACTGGCCGGGATTCCCGCGAGCTGGAACATGACGGCGTCCGTGCCGTCGGCCGAGAACAGCAGGTGGTTCTTCCGGGTCGACTCCAGGTAGCTGATCGCGTGGTCCCGCGCGACGCCGGACGGCCCCAGGATGCTCGGCGGCACCGGGGTTTCCGGCTGGCGTCGGAAGAGCCCGACCCCGTCCCTGGGGTCGATCACCCCGGCCACGTAGTTCGGGGTGGCCAGGACGTCGGCGTCCAGGTCGTACTTGACCTTCGCGAGCTCCTGGGGCGACAGGCTGTTGACGTAGTGGTCCGACCCGAGCAGCCCGAGCTCCTCTCCCCCGAACCAGACGAAGCGCAGCCGGTTGCGGGTCGGCGTGTTCGCCAGCTGCTGCGCGATCTGGAGGATGGCAGCCGAGCCTGACGCGTTGTCGAGCATGCCCGCGCCGTAGATGGCGTCGAGGTGGGCGTCCACGACGAGGACATTGTCCGGGTCCCCGCCCCTGGAGTCGGCGATGACGTTCCAGTCCGTCCGCTTCGGGTCGTCGACGGTCTTCACCTCGACGGTCAGGACGGGAGCCGCGCCCGGGACGTACTGCGCCAGGAGCTGCTCGCCCACGGCATACGAGGTGAAGAGCACCGGGATGCGCTCGGCGTCGGACGGGGTCCCGGCGAAGAGGCCGGTGCGTCCGCGGTTGCCCTCGTTGAAGATCACGGCTGCCGACGCGCCGGCCGCTGTGGCGTTCGCGACCTTGAGGGTGAAGTCGCAGGTCCCCCGCTGGATCAGCGCGATGCTGCCCCGGACGAAGCGGCTGAAGTCCGAGGGGCGGCACCCGCTGGCCGAGCTCGGGGTGGCCGTCGGCGGCACGACCATGCCCCCGGCCGGCTGGACCCTGGCCGTCACCGTCCCCGCCACGGTCCCGGGGTTGAAGTCCGCACCGAGACGGAACGCGTGCGGGCTCGGCGACACCCTGCGCAGCACCGGCGTCCCCACCCAGCTGAAGTAGTGGAACGTGTACTCCTGCAGCCGCACGTCGTACCCGGCGGCCCGCATCACGTCGGCGACGTAGTCGACCGACGCCTTGTACCCGGGCTCACCGGTGCTGCGCGACGGGTGGCCGTCGGCACCGGGGTGGGCGTCGGCGATCTGCTGGAACCGGACCATGTGCGCCCACAGACTGGCCCGGGTGACGCAGTCGACGAGCTTCTGCGGGGTGTCGTTGACCCGGTGGGCGCAGGTGGCCAGGTCGGCGTCGGGCGCGCCGGTCGCGTCCACCGCCGTTGCCGCGACAGGCCCGGTCCGGTGCGCCCACGAGACCCAGGCCGTGATCCCCGCCGCGAGCACCGCGACCGCGACCAGCACGAGCAGGGCCCGACGCGAGCGGCCGAGTCGCAGGGCCATGGCATCCCCCTTCGGCGCTCGCGGGCCCGGCCGGCCGCCGCGGACCCACCCTCATGCTCCGCCGTCCGCAGCGAATGCGACACCCCTTCCACGTCACGACCCGGACACGCCCGTGCCGGCCCCGATCCCTCCCCGGGGGAGCGGCCGCGCTGACAGGATGAGCCCGTGAGCGCACCGCTGGAGGACATCACCGTCGTCGACCTGTCCCGCGCCCTCGCGGGGCCGCACGCCGCGATGATGCTGGGAGACATGGGAGCCCGCGTCATCAAGGTCGAGTCGCCCGGCACCGGCGACGACACCCGCGGGTGGGGTCCGCCGTTCGTCGGACCCGAGGACGACCCGGTCTCGACCTACTACCTCAGCGCGAACCGCAACAAGGAGTCGATCACCCTCGACCTGAAGTCCGACGAGGGCCGCGCCCTGCTCACCCGCCTCGTCCGGAACGCCGACGTCCTCGTCGAGAACTTCCGCCCCGGCGTCCTGGACCGGCTCGGCTTCCCCGTCGAGCGGCTGCACGAGCTCAACCCCCGCCTCGTCGTCCTGTCCATCAGCGGGTTCGGCCACGACGGACCCCAGGGCGGCCGACCCGGCTACGACCAGATCGCCCAGGGCGAGGCGGGCCTGATGTCCGTCACCGGCCCCGACCCCGACACCCCGCAGCGCGTCGGCGTGCCGATCGGCGACCTGCTCGCCGGCATGTATGGCGCGTACGGCGTCGTCGCCGCCCTCCACGAGCGGTCCCGCACCGGCCACGGCCGCGTCGTGCGGACGAGCCTGCTCGCCGCCATCGTCGGCGCGCACGCCTTCCAGGGCACCGCCTACACCGTCGCCGGCCACGTCGGACGCGCCCAGGGCAACCACCACCCCAGCCTCTCCCCCTACGGCCTGTTCCACTGCCAGGACGGCGACATCCAGGTCGCCTGCGGCAGCGAGTCCCTGTGGGTGCGACTGGCCAACGCCTTCGGCATCGACCCCGCCGCACCCGGCATGGCCACCAACCGCGAGCGCACCGTCAACCGCGACCGCGTCACCGCCACCCTCAACGCCGCCTTCGCCGACCACCCGCTGTCCGAGCTGCTCCCCCGCCTTGCCGAGCTCGGCATCCCCGCCGGGGAGGTCCGTACCATCGACCGCGTCTACGACTGGGACCAGACCCGCTCGCAGGGCCTGGTCATCGAGGTCGACCACCCCACCCTCGGGACGGTCGAGCTCCCCGGGCCGCCGATCCGCTTCGACGACAACGGGTATGCCGGGGGGCGGGCCGAGCACCTCGCCCCACCGACGCTGGGCCAGCACGACGAGTCGGTCCGGAAGTGGCTCGACGAGGTGGACTGAGGCGGCACACTCCCGTCATGGGGGTAGGGGGAAGCACCACGGTGGAGGCGGCCGCGACGCCTCGCCCGCGACGGCGGTGGGGGCCGCGGGTCGCCGCGGCGCTGGCCGCGCTCGTGGTCGTCGGGTTCGTCATGGCGGCCACCGGCTGGGGCACCGGCGACGGGCCGCTCGGGCCACCGCCGGGCTACGGCGCCGGCATCTCGCGCGACGTCGGCGACGAGGTCACCGAGGGCGCCACGGTGCTCGTCAACGACGGCTGGTTCGCCGCGCGCATCGAGAGCATCCGCCCGCTGCCCGTCGGCGACGCTGCCGCCGGCGCACCCGTCACCGCGGTCGAGCTCGCACCGATCCGGCCGACGATGGTGGGCATGGCGGACGGCCCCGGCTACGACACCGTCGGACCCGACACCCGCAGGGCCGCCAGGGGATACGCCATCGACCCGCCGCGGACGCTGGGCCACGCCGGCACGGCAGAGGTGCTGGTCCGGCTCAGGGTCGCCCAGCCGGGGACCTGGCACTACCGCGGCTACGAGGTCGTCTACCGGTCCGCCGGCATCCGGCACCGCATGGTGGTGCAGGTCGACCTGCGCGTCTGCACGCCGCGCGGCGCCGACTGCGATCCAGGCTGACTGGTCCCCCTGCCCATGGTTCGAGGTGTTCGCCTACCGCTTCCCGGTAGGCGAACACCTCGAACGCACAGAGCGCGCTGCGTCAGGCCGTGCGGGCCTTGCCGCTCCCGCGCAGCTTGCGACGCATCCGCTTGCCGACGGCCTCGGCGGCGATGCCGACGCGGGTGCGGCCCGGCTGCGGGTTGGGCAGCGCGAGGGTGACGACCTGCTTCCACGCCGAGGCGACCTGCTTGGGCAGCGGGCCGGTCGTGTAGGACAGGCCGTAGCGCTGGCAGATCTCCTGGATGCGCGGGGCGATCTCGCCGTACCGGTTGCTCGGCAGGTCCGGGAACAGGTGGTGCTCGATCTGGTGCGACAGGTTGCCGGTCATGAGGTGCATGGCCTTGCTGCCGCTGATGTTGGCCGAGCCGACCATCTGCCGCAGGTACCACTCGCCGCGCGTCTCGCCCTCGATGGAGGACTTGGCGAACGTCTCGACGCCCTCGGGGAAGTGCCCGCACATGATGACCGAGTGGGTCCACACGTTGCGCACCGTGTTGGCGACGAAGTTCGCGCCCATGGTGTGGAAGAACGACGGCCCGGACAGCAGCGGGTGCAGCAGGTAGTCCTTGCGCGCCTGGCGGCCGATCTTGCGCAGCACCTTGCCGGCGTCGCGGCGGAACGTCTCCTTGTCCTTGCCACGGCCCTTGACGTAGGCGCCGACCTCGAGGTCGTAGGCCGCGATGCCGTACTCGAAGAAGAGCATGTTGACGAAGTTGTAGACCGGCTGGCCGAGGTACGACGGGGTCCAGCGCTGGTCCTCGTCGACGCGCATGATGCCGTAGCCGAGGTCGTTGTCGCGCCCGATCACGTTGGTGAACGTGTGGTGCAGCTCGTTGTGCGAGTGCTTCCAGAACTCCGACGGGGACGCGTTGTCCCACTCCCACTCCTGGCTGTGGATCCGCGGGTCGCGCATCCAGTCCCACTGCCCGTGCATGATGTTGTGCCCGAGCTCCATGTTCTCGAGGATCTTGGCGACCGAGAGGCCGGCCGTCCCGACGAACCACGCCGGCGGGAAGAGCGAGAACAGCAGCACCGCGCGCGAGCCCATCTCCAGGCCGCGCTGCCACTTCAGGACCTTGCGGATGTATGCCGCGTCGCTCGCACCGCGCGAGTCGAGGACCTCCTGGCGCAGGGCGTCGAGCTCGGCGCCGAGCGCCTCGATCTCCTCGGCGGTCAGGTGGCCGGCCGGGTCGGGCTTGCCCGACGGCTTGGACACGTGCCGGCGCTCGGTGGTCACGGTCGACAGGCGGCTGTTGACCGAGGTCGTGCTCCGCGGCGCGCGGGGCGTGCCGGCGGCCGCGCCGTCGATGCTCAGGTCGAAGTCGTCGGTGGTGGTCTTGCGGGCGGTGGCGGTCATGAGTGGGGCTGCTCCCGTTCTGTGGGGGGTCTCAGAGCTGGGTCGGGTGGGTCGCTGTCGCGACGCCGAGGTCGGTGGGGCGCGGCGTCCTTGCCGGCCCGGTGGTCAGAGGTCGATCTCGCACTCGCCGGCGGCGGCGGAGATGCAGGTCTGGATGCGGACGCCGTCGCCCTCGCTGGCGATGGTCAGCTCGCCGTTGCGCAGGTCGCGCACCGCGCCCTGCTTCAGCGGCACGACGCAGCCGAAGCAGATGCCCATGCGGCACCCGGAGGGCATGAGCACGCCGGCCTCCTCGCCCGCGTCCAGGATCGGGGTGGCGCCGTCGGCCTCCACCACGGTCCCCTGCCGGCCAAAGGTCACGGTGCCGCCCTCGCCCTCGGCGATGACGACCGGGCGGAAGCGCTCGGTGTGCAGGCGCTCGGCGAGGCCGGCCTCGGCATACGCCTCCTCGAAGGCGTCGAGCAGGCCGGTGGGCCCGCAGGCCCACGCCTCGCGGCAGCGCCAGTCGGGCACGACCTCGTCGAGGTCGGCCGGGGTGAGGATGCCGTCGGTCTCGGTGTGCCGCTCGACGAGCGTCAGGCGGCCCTCGGCGGCCCAGCCGCGCAGCTCGGCGCCGAAGACGACGTCGTCGCGGGTGGGGGCGGAGTGGACGAGCACGACGTCCTGCAGCTCGTGCAGGTGGTTGCGCAGCATGCCCATCACGGGGGTGATGCCGGAGCCTGCGGTGACGAACAGGGCCCGGGCCGGCGCCTGCGGGCCGAGGGTGAAGTCACCGGTCGCCTGGTCGAGGTGCACGAGGGTGCCGGGCTGGAGGGCGCGGACGACGTGGTTGCTGACCTTGCCGTCGGGGATCGCCTTGACGGTGATGGACAACAGACCGTCGTGGGTGTCGACCGGACTGGTGAGCGAGTACGCGCGCCAGTTGCGGACGCCGTCGACGTCGACGCCGATCCGGATGTACTGGCCGGGGACGTGCCCGCGCCAGGCGCGGCCGGGGCGCAGGACGACCGTGGCGGCGTCGCGGGTCTCGGGGGTGACCGAGACGACCCGGGCGCGCAGGTCGGCACCCGCGCGCAGGGGCGCGACGAGGTCGAGGTAGTCGGAGGGGAGCAGGGGGTGCACGACGGCCTCGGCGACCCGCCACAGGGCAGTGCGCAGGGGACGCCTCGTGGGCGCCGTCGACGCGGTGCGAAGTGGGAGAACTGCGGTCATGGTTCCATGATGGCTGCCCGGGTAGGCTAGTTTCCTGACCGCACCGCGTGAGTTCTGCGCAGATTGTTGTTCGCAAAGGACAAAAATGCCCACACCTCCCCCGCTTGACCCGCCCGCCCCAGGAGCACCTCCCCCGCTGGACCCGCCCGCCCCAGCAGTGCCGCCCCTGCCTGCCGGTACGGGGTCGACCACCGAGCGGGCTGCCGGCCTGACCCTGCCACCGGACATCCTCGCGCGCCTCAAGGGCGCCCTGCCCGGCGTGGCCACCCACGCCGTCGAGGCCATCATCGAGGAGGTCCCGAGCTACGCCAGCGCCCGGGAGTACCTGGTCGGCAACATCGAGGCCGCCGTGCAGGTGGCCCTGGGCACGTTCCTGTCGATCGCGGCCCGCTCCTCCGACCCGAGCACCCCGCTCGGGCCGGCCCTCGTGGCGTCGTACGACCTCGGCCGGGGCGAGGCGCGCAGCGGCCGGAGCATGGACGCGCTGCTGTCGGCGTACCGGATCGGGGCCCGGGTCTCGTGGCGCGGCCTCAGCGAGGAGGCGGTGCGGGCGGGGATGAGCGCCGAAGCGCTGGCCCGGTTCGCCGAGCTCGTGTTCGCGTACATCGACGAGCTGTCGGCCGCGAGCGTCAGCGGCCACGCCGACCAGCTCGCGTCGGCCGAGCGGCTCCAGCAGCGCACGCTCGAGCGGCTCGCGCTCGACCTGCTCCGCGGCACCACCGAGGAGGTGGTCACGCGCCGCGCCGAGCGCGCCGGGTGGGACCTGCCGCGGACCGTCACCGTGCTGCTCGTCCCCGACACGGAGACCCACCACGTGCGCTCGCTCGTGGACGGCCGCACGCTGGTGCTCGCCGAGGACGTGCCGGGCGTCGATCCCTCGGAGGACGTCGTCGCCCTCGTGGTCCCGGGCCTCACGCCGACCACCCGGCGCCGGTTGGTGCGCGGGCTCGGGGGCCATGACGCCGTGGTGGGACCGACGGTCCCGTGGCGCGAGGCCGCCGCGTCGCACGGCCGCGCGCTGCGGGGGCGCGTGGCCCGCGGGAGCGAGCACACGGTATACGACACCGACGCGCACCTGGCCGAGATCGTGCTGGCGGCCGACCCGCAGGCCCGGGCCGACCTGCGCGCCAAGGCGCTCGCGCCGCTGGACGACCTCACCCCGGCCGCGCGCGAGAAGCTCGAGGAGACGCTGCGGCTGTGGCTGCTGCTGCGCGGGCGGCGGGACCCGGTGGCGGAGGCGCTGTTCGTGCACCCGCAGACGGTGCGCTACCGCGTGGGGCAGCTGCGCGAGCTGTTCGGCGACGCGCTCGACGACCCGCGCGCGGTCGGTGACCTGCTCGTCGCGCTCGGCCCGGTGCCCGCGAGCTGAGCCCGTCGAGGGCGGGTCGAGCCCGGTGACGCCGGGCTGAGCCCGGCGGGTGCCGGCGGGGGCAATGCCCTTGCCGGGGTGGCGACGGAGCGGGTATCTTGCGTCGCATGGTACCCGGCGACGACACCATCCTGACGCAGCTGCGTCGTGGTGCGTTGGAGTACTGCGTGCTCGCCCTGCTCGAGGGGCGCGAGCTCTACGGCCTCGACCTGGCGCGCCGGCTGACCGCCGGGGGCGTCCTGCTGGCGAGCGAGGGGACGCTCTACCCGCTGCTCGCGCGGCTGCGCAAGGCGGGCCTCGTCGAGACCAGCTGGCAGGAGTCGAGCGAGGGGCCGCCGCGCCGCTACTACGCCCTGACGGCCGAGGGGCGCGAGTCGCTCGCCTCCTTCCGGCGCACGTGGAAGCCGTTCCGCGACGCCGTCGACACGACACTCTCCGGGGGACCGCATGACCGCTGACACGACCCACCCGCTCGCCGCCGCCTACCTGCGTGACCTCGAGCTGCTGCTCCACGGCATCGACGCCGGCGAGCGGGCCGAGGTGCTCGCCGGGGTGCGCGAGCACCTCGACGCGGTTACCGGCCCCGGCGCCACGGACGACGACGTGCGGGCGGCGCTGGCCGAGCTGGGTCCGCCGCAGGCCATCGCCGACGAGGCGTATGCCGGCCGGCCGGGTCCGGTGGTCCTCACCCCTCCCGCTGCTGCGCCCGGACTCGTGCCGCCGCGGCGACCCGCGCTCTCGGGGACCTGGGTGCCGGTCGTGGTGGGCGTGCTCCAAGGGTTGTGCCTCGTCTGGACGTTGTTCGTCGGCGCGTCGCTGCCCGCCATGGCGGCCGAGGCACCAGAGCCGGACACCGCGGCCCTCATCCTGCACCCGGTCGAGCTCCTGGTCCTGACGCTTCTGGGCTCTCCCTGGCTCTGGATCCCGGCCGTGGTCCTCACCGGGCTGTCGCCGCTCTGGCGCCGGGACGAGAAGCTCCGCCTCGCCCTGACCGTCCCCGCGGTGGCGGTGCTCCTCGGCGCTGCGCCGTGGGTGGTGTGGCGACTCACCGGGTCGACGACCGGCGTGGAAGTTGGCGTCTGGACTGCTGTCGGCGCAGGCCTGGCGCTGGCGACCTGGGTCTTCTGGCACGACCTGCGCGCCGGTGCCCGAAGGGCTCGCGAGCTGGCCTGAGCGACCCGTCTCGGCCGCCCACATCTGCCAACGACCGCCCCGCCGTTGGGCAGGTCCTGACGACGTCAGGTCGCGCCGCCGCTGCCTAGGCTCGCCGCACAGGTCGGCCGACGGCGGGGAGGTGGCATGCGCGTACTCATCGCGCTGGGCGGCAACGCCATGACCGGCCCCGACGGCAGCGCGACCCCGCAGGCCCAGCGACATGCCATCGCCGGGGCCATGGAGCACGTGGCCGAGGTGGTCGCGGCCGGGCACGAGGTCGTCCTCACCCACGGCAACGGCCCCCAGGTGGGCAACCTGCTGGTCAAGAACGAACTCGCCGCCACGGTCGTGCCACCGGTGCCGCTGGACTGGTGTGGGGCCCAGACGCAGGGGACCATCGGCTTCACCGTCCTCGACACGCTCGAGGCCGCCCTCGCCCGGCACGGCGTGCAGCGCCGGGTCGCGGCCCTCGTCAGCCGCACGCTGGTCGACGCGGACGACCCCGGCTTCCGGCGGCCCACGAAGCCGATCGGGCGGTACCTGCCGCGCGAGCAGGCGCAGGTGCTCATCGACCACGGCCAGACCTGGGAGGACCGCGGTTCGAGGGGCTGGCGGCGCGTCGTCGCCTCCCCCGAGCCGGTCGAGGTACTCGAGACCCCCGCCCTGCTGACCCTGCTCGTCGACGGGTACGTCGTGGTCGCGGCCGGCGGTGGCGGCATCCCCGTGGTGCGGGCACCCGACGGCTCGGTGCACGGCGTCGAGGCCGTCATCGACAAGGACCTCACGGCCGCCCTGCTCGCCCGGTCGGTCGCGTGCGACGTGCTCGTCATCGCGACCGACGTCGACCACGCCCTCGTCGGCTACGGCAGCTCCGACGAGCGGCCGCTCGGCGTGGTCTCGGTCGCCGAGCTCGAGGGGTATGCCGCGAGCGGCGAGTTCGCGTCGGGGTCGATGGGGCCGAAGGTCGAGGCGGCGCTGCGGTTCGCGCGCGCCGGGGGCACCTCGGTGATCACGTCGCTCGAGCGGATCGCCGAGGCCGTGTCCGACCCCGGCTCGGTCGGCACCACGGTGACCGGCTCGACCCCGGCGCGGTGGGCGCCACCGTGAGCGGCTCGACCCCGGCAGGTGTCGCGCCGAGGGCGAGCACCCGGCATACCGGAAATCCCACTGCTGCAAGGCAATCCCCACGAGACGGAAGGTGACACCCCATGCCGGAGCCCATCGAGGTGCGCAAGGTCCCGATCCACAGCGTCTCCGACGCGTCCGAGCTGACGAAGCTCATCGACGACGGCGTGCTCGAGGCCGACCGGGTCATCGCCATCATCGGCAAGACGGAGGGCAACGGCGGCGTCAACGACTACACGCGCATCCTGGCCGACCGGGCGTTCCGCGAGGCACTGGTGGCCAAAGGGGCAGACGCCGAGCGCGTCAAGGAGGTGCCGATCGTGTGGTCCGGCGGCACCGACGGGGTGATCAGCCCGCACGCGACGATCTTCGCGACGGTGCCTGCCGACCAGGCCGAGCCGAGCGAGGAGCCGCGGCTGACCGTCGGGTTCGCGATGAGCGAGGTGCTGCTGCCGGAGGACATCGGGCGGACCGCGATGGTGACCAAGGTTGCCGACGCGGTGAAGGTCGCGATGGAGCGGGCGGGGATCACCGACACCGCCGACGTGCACTACGTGCAGACCAAGACGCCGCTGCTGACCATCGACACGATCCGCGACGCCAAGAGCCGCGGGCACGACGTCTTCACCGAGGACACCCTCGCGTCGATGGACGTGTCGAACGGCGGGACGGCGCTGGGGATCGCGGTCGCGCTGGGCGAGATCGAGATGCCGAGCGACGAGGACGTGCTGCGCGACCGGTCGCTCTACTCGTCGGTGGCGTCGTGCTCGTCGGGTGTCGAGCTCGACCGCGCGCAGGTCGTCGTGGTGGGCAACGCCCGAGGGGTCGGCGGGCGGTACCGCATCGGCCACTCCGTCATGCGCGACGCGCTCGACGCCGACGGCGTGTGGTCGGCGATCAGGGACGCCGGGCTCGAGCTGCCCGAGCGGCCGCACTCCTCCGACCTCGGCGGCCGGCTGGTCAACGTGTTCCTCAAGTGCGAGGTCAGCCAGGACGGGCAGGTCCGGGGTCGCCGCAACGCGATGCTCGACGACTCCGACGTGCACTGGCACCGGCAGATCAAGGCCGCGGTCGGTGGCGTGACGGCCGCGGTGACCGGCGACCCGGCCGTGTTCGTGTCGGTGTCGGCGGCGCACCAAGGGCCTGACGGCGGTGGCCCGGTCGCCGCGATCGTCGACCTCGGCTCAGGCGAGCCCACCGGCTACCGCACCCCCACCCCCGCCTGACCCCTCCGTCACCGGCGCAGGGCGACCGCCCCCCTTCGCAAAACAACGGTTGCTCGATTTACCGCGGGTTGTCGTCCAGTGGTTTGTCGAGCAACCGTTGTTTTGCTGGGGCAGGTCTCGGGTCAGTCAGTCGGTGCTGGAGGTCAGTGGGCGCTGGACCTCAGTGGGCGAAGTGGCGGGTGCCGGTGAAGTACATGGTCACGCCGGCTGCCTCGGCCGCGGCGACGACCTCCTCGTCGCGGACCGACCCGCCGGGCGCGACGACCGCGCGCACCCCCGCGTCGAGCAGCACCTGCAGGCCGTCGGCGAACGGGAAGAACGCGTCCGAGGCAGCCACCGCGCCCCGCGCCCGCTCGACGCCGTCGTCGCCACCGTTCGCGCGCGACACGGCGAGGTGGCAGGAGTCGACCCGGTTGACCTGGCCCATGCCGATGCCGACCGACGCCCCCTCGCGCGCCAGCAGGATCGCGTTGGACTTCACCGCGCGCACCGCCCGCCACGCGAACTGCAGGTCCGCCAGCGTCGCCTCGTCAGCCGCCTCGCCACACACCAGCCGCCAGCGCTCCGCGTCGTCGCCGCCGGGCACGTCACCCTCGACCACCGCGTCGACCCGGTCGACCGTCTGCGCGAGGATGCCGCCGCTGATCGCACGGAACTCGACGGGGTCGGCATACCGCGCCATGTCCGCGGGCAGGCGCAGGAGACGACGGTTCTTCTTCTGCCGCAACAGCTCGAGAGCGTCCTCGTCGAACTCCGGCGCGACGATGACCTCGCTGAAGGTCTCGTTCGCCGCGGCTGCCATGGCCGCGGTCACCGGGCGGTTCGTCGCGATGATGCCGCCGTACGCCGAGACGGGGTCGCACGCGTGCGCCGCGGCATACGCCTCCTCGATGGTCGCGCCCACGGCGATCCCGCAGGGGTTGGCGTGCTTGATGATCGCGACGGTCGGCTGCTCGCCGTGGTCGTGCGCGGCGCGCACCGCGGCGTCCGCGTCGACGTAGTTGTTGTAAGACATCTCCTTGCCGTGCAGCTGCTCCGCCTGCGCCAGGCCCGGCCGCCAGTGGGTGTAGAGCGCGGCGCCCTGGTGCGGGTTCTCGCCGTACCGCAGGACCGCCTTCTTCTCCCACGTCGCACCGGTGAACGCCGGCCAGTGGTCCTCGCTCGGCGCCAGCGTGGTGGCGAACCAGGACGCGACCGCCACGTCGTAGGACGCCGTGTGCGCGAACGCCTGCGCCGCGAGCGCCTGCCGCTGCGCCAGCGTGAAGCCACCGCCCGCGATCGCCTCGAGCACCGCCGGGTATGCCGCGGGGTCGGTGACGATCGCGACGCTCGGGTGGTTCTTCGCCGCGGCCCGCACCATGGTCGGGCCACCGATGTCGATCTGCTCGACGCACTCGTCAGGGGTCGCGCCCGAGGCCACGGTCTCGCGGAACGGGTAGAGGTTCACGACGACCAGCTCGAACGGCGCGACGCCCAGGTCGGTGAGCTGCTCGACGTGGTCGGGCTTGCGGGTGTCGGCGAGGATCCCGGCATGCACCACCGGGTGCAGCGTCTTGACCCGCCCCTCGAGGCACTCGGGGAAGCCGGTCAGGTCGGCCACCTCGATGACCGGGATCCCGAGCCCGGCGATCAGCGACGCCGAGCCGCCGGTCGACACGATCTCGACCCCGGCGGCGTGCAGGCCCTGGGCGAGCTCCTCGAGCCCGGTCTTGTCGTAGACGGAGACGAGGGCGCGACGGACCTGACGGACGTCCTCGCTAGGCCCGGGGGTGCTCACGGTGCTCACGGAATGCTGGCCTTCCCATCGGTGACGGTGATTCCCTCGCGGGCCGCGCGGCCCACGTACTCGACGAGCAGCGGGTGCTCGACAGCCTTGATGCGCTCGTGCAGCGCCTCCTCGGTGTCCCCCTCCAGCACCGGGACGGTCGCCTGCGCGAGGACCGGACCGGTGTCGACGCCGGAGTCGACGACGTGCACGGTGCAGCCGGTCTCGGTGGCGCCGGCCGCGAGCGCGTCGCGCACGGCGTGCGCGCCCGGGTGCAGCGGCAGCAGCGCCGGGTGCGTGTTGAGGACGACCCAGCGCGACAGGACCTGCGGGCCCAGCAGCTTCATGAAGCCGGCGGAGACGACGAAAGCGGGGCCGTGGTCGCCGATGAGGCGGGCCAGCTCGGCGTCCCACGCGGCCCGGTCGTCGTGGTCCTGCACCCGGCAGACGAAGGTCGGGATGCCGGCGGCGGCGGCCCGGTGCAGCCCGGTGATGCCGGCACGGTCGGCGCCGACGGCGAGGATGCGGACGCCGTATGCCGGGTCGGCCGCCGCGTCGATCAGTGCCTGGAGGTTGGTCCCCGACCCGGAGACGAGGACGACGATGCCGGTCGGCTCAGCGGTGCTGCGCTCGGGCGTCGTCACGTGGACGAACGATACCGACCCGGCGACCCGGCCCCGCCGTCGTGTCCGGGCGCCGGACGGTCAGGCAGCGAGCAGCTCGCGGACGAGCAGGTCCCCCAACCACGTCCCGAACCGCTCCGGCGACCAGCCCGCCTCGACCACCAGGGACTGGTACACCCCGGGCGCGGCCATGGCCCGGAACAGCGCCTGCGCTTCGGCCAGGGGCACTCGCAGCAGCTCCTGCACCGAGGCCATCATCGCGTCCATCACCCGGTTGCGGCCGGCCAGCTTGGCCCGAAGGAGGCGCCGGGTC
Source organism: Phycicoccus ginsengisoli (assembly GCF_054779295.1). Classification (NCBI taxonomy): domain Bacteria; kingdom Bacillati; phylum Actinomycetota; class Actinomycetes; order Micrococcales; family Intrasporangiaceae; genus Phycicoccus; species Phycicoccus ginsengisoli. The sequence goes on along the minus strand of NZ_BAAGYN010000001.1, from coordinate 43,041 downwards.
TGGCCGTCCTCGTCGACCGCGGAGTCGAGGACCTGCACGACGTCGAAGCCCGCGGCATACAGGGCGGCGAGCCAGGCGCCGGCGCCGTGCACGCGGTCGCGGGGCTCGGCCAGGGCGAGCACCTCCTGGGCCCGCTCCCTCGCCCGGGCGTCCTCGAGCCAGGCCTCGCAGATCGCGGAGAGGATCTCGCGCTTCGTCCCGAACACCGTGTAGACGGTCCGCGGGGCGACACCGGCCGCCCGCGCCACCTCGGCGAGGGACGTCGTGGAGTACCCCTGTTCGGCAAAGAGCCGGCGGGCGGCGTCGGCGATGCGGAGCCTGGTCGCGGACGCCTGCTCCTCGCGGAGGGACGGCGACCTCTTGACGTCGTCAACCACGACGAGGACAGTAGCAGTGCACTCGATGCAGTATTACTGCACTCAATACATCAGCACTGCACGACAGCTCGAGAGGACCCACCATGACCACCACGACGAACACAGCTCCCGCCTCCACCAGGACGGCCTCGGTTGCCGCCAGAGCGGACGTCACCGCGCTGGCGGTCCTGCGGCGCATGTTCGACGAGGGGTTCGCCACCGGCGACACGGCAGTCGTCGACGAGCTCTGCTCCCCCGACCTGGTCGAGCACCAGTTCGGCATGGCGGGCCGCGGGACCCCAGCCCTCGACCACGTCCGTGAAGCGATGACCCAGGTCCACGCGAGCATCCCGGACATCACCTTCACCATCGAGGACGCGGTGCAGTCGGGGGAGACGCTGTGGGCGCGGGTCACCGGCCGCGGCACCGCGACCGGCCCGTTCTTCGGGCCACCGAGCGGCAGGCCGGTCGAGATCACGGTGATCGACGTCGTGCGCGTCGTCGACGGCCGGATCGTGGAGCACTGGGGTGTGCCCGACCGGTTCGCCCTGCTCGCCCAGACCGGCGTCCTGGACTGCCTCGGCTGAGGGCAGCCTGCGCGCGGCCTCAGGCGGTCGGGGCGGCGTCGCGCAGCTGCTCGAGCAGCGGCTCGGCCGCTTCGTCGAGGAACCGCTGCTGGCCCTCGTCGCCGACCTGGACCAGCGCGATGTCGGTGAAGCCGGCCTCCCAGTAGGCACTGACCGCCTCGACGATGCCGTCGAGGTCGGGCCCGCACGGGATGGACTCGGCCACGTCCTCGGGCCGGACGAACTGCGAGGCGGCGGAGAAGCCGGCCGGCGTCGGCAGGTCCGCGTTGACCGACCAGCCGCCGCCGAACCACCGGAACTGCTCGTGCGCGCGCTTGACCGCCGTGTCACGGTCGGGGTCCCACGAGATCGGGATCTGGCCGATGGCCCGCGGCGTCGAGGCGGAGTCGGGACGAGAGGCGAGGAAGCCCTCGATGAGCTCCTTCTCCGGCTGCACGGCGATGACGTGGTCGGCCAGCGGCCCGAACCGCCCGTACGACTTCTCCCCCGACACGGCCACGCCGATGGGGACGCCGCCGTCCGGGCAGTCCCACACGCGCGCGGAGTCGACCCGGAAGTACTCGCCCTCCCACGTCACGAGCTCGCCGGTGTGCAGCTCGCGGATGATGTGGATCGCCTCCTCGAGCATGTCCTGCCGCACGCCGACCGCGGGCCAGCCCTCCCCCACCACGTGCTCGTTGAGGTTCTCGCCGCTGCCCAGGCCGAGGGTGAAGCGCCCCTCGGACAGCAGCTGGAGGGTGGCGGCCTTCTGCGCGACGACGGCCGGGTGGTACCGCGTGGTCGGGCAGGTCACGTACGTCATGAGCTCGAGCCGCTCGGTCGCCTGGGCGACGGCACCGAGGACGGTCCAGGCGTACGGCGCGTGACCCTGCTCGGTGAGCCACGGCGAGTAGTGGTCGCTGCTCACCGCGAAGTCGAACCCGGCCTGCTCGGCCCCGGTCGCGTAGCCCACGAGCTCGCGGGGACCGGACTGCTCGGTCATGAGGGTGTACCCGAATCGCGTCATGACCCCAACCTCACACGCGCCGTGCGGCCCCGCACGCCAGGCGCGAGGCGCTGCCGCCCCGGCCGCGAGCGGACCCGCACACCAGTCACCCCGCCTCGGCGCAGACCGCCCGGGTGACCGGCGGGGAGCCGGCCACCCGGGGGGGTGCGTGCGGAGCGTCGGTCAGGTCCCGGCATACACCCCGAGCTCGTAGATCGAGTAGCCCCAGGTGGTCTTGCGCTGCACCCCCTGCACCCGCACGTACTGCACCGGGTCGCCGGCGCCGAACGTGAACACGTCGAGGGCGCAGGTGGAGTCGTCGACCGACTTCAGCGTCCTCCAGGTGGTGCCGTCGGTGGACGTCTCGATCCGGTACGCGTTGGCGCAGGCCGACTCCCAGCTCACCGTGACCGCGCGCACCACGGTCGGCTCGGCGAGCTTGACCTGGACCCACTCCGAGTCCGAGTAGCCCGACGCCCACCGCGTGCCCTGGTCGTCGTCGTTGACGAACTTGGGTGCGAGCCGGGCGAGGTTCTGCTCGGTGCTCGAGGCGGAGGCGGTGCCCTGCGGTGCGACGTTCGTGGCGTCACCGGCGTCCCACAGGTCGAGGGTCATGCCGGCCTTGAACAGGAACGTGTCGAGCACGCCGTCCGCGATCTTCACCGGCGCCCTGCCCCACGTGTTGTCCGGCGGGTCGACGACCACCTTGGCCGCCTTCGACGCGTTCGCGTCCGACTGCGCCGCCAGCTGGTCCGACGTCGCGCGGTCACCGTCGAGCCTGGCCTGCAGGGCGTCGAGCAGCTGGACCATCGCCTGGCCCCAGAGGGCCGTCGCGTCGAGCCACGGCGAGGCGTCCGAGAGGAACCCGCGGTCGGTCGGGCCGGAGCGGATCGTGGCCGGGGCCGCTGCGATCGACTGCGCATAGGGGCGCAGGGCCGCGACCGCCTCCGCCCGCTGGCCGGCCTTCCACTGGGCCCAGAACGCGTCCGTGCGCGCCTTGAGCTCGGGCGCCTGCGGCTGCCACGGCGTGCCGAAGCTCGGCGCGAGGTGGTTGAGGTCGGCGAAGACGCGCAGGGCCGAGGCCGCCGCCGCGTCGCCGCCGGCGACGTACCGCAGGGCCTGGGTCCAGTTCCTCGAGGCGTCGTACGCCTTGTCGTTCCAGGTGAAGTCGGCGAACCCGAAGATGGCGATCTTGCTCGCCGCGGCCTCGTTCATCGGGTTCGAGACGATGCCCGAGAGGTATGCCGAGAGGCCGGGTTCGCGCTTGTCGTACGGCGCGAGGAGCAGTCGGCCGGCCGTCTGGCCGTAGTCGTTGACGGGGTAGTTGTCCCAGAGGAAGGTCGGGCCGCCCAAGACCTTCGCGGCCTGCTTCGCCTGGTCGACCGTCACCGACTGGGGCACGACACCCTCGCCCGTCCACATGACGACGATGTCCTCGTCCATGCCGCGCAGCGCGGTCTTGTAGGCCGAGTCGACGGTGTTGTAGTACTCGGTGGGCACCATCTGCAGCGGACGGGCCCCGTCGTGGGTCTCGATGAACTCCTTCTGCACCCGGTCGAGGAAGTCGGCCTGGGCGCGTCCGGCAGCCCCTGCCCCGGGGGCGCCGTACTTCGCCCGGTCGGCGTCGCAGTGCCACGAGCCGTAGGCGATGTCGTCGAACGGCAGGTTGAAGGCCCGGACGCCGAGGTCGTACATCTGCTGCAGCTTGGCGGTCAGCGCCCGGTAGTCGGCGTCGCTGCTGAAGCAGATCGTGTTGCCGGGCGACAGCGCGAAGGTGAACCGCACGTGGTTGGCGGTGGCCCGGTCGACGAGGGTGCCCAGCTCGGCCAGCTTGTCCGCCGGGTACGGGTCGCGCCAGCGGTCGCGGTGGTAGGGGTCGTCCTTCGGGGCGTAGATGTAGGTGTTCGCCTTGACGTCACCGTAGAAGTCCATCTGGTCGAGGCGCTCGGCCTGGGTCCACGGGTTGCCGTAGAAGCCCTCGATCGTGCCCCGCAGGGGCATGGCCGGGTAGTCGCTGACCGAGGCGCCGGCCAGCCGCCAGCCGTCGTCGCTCGGGACGAAGAGCTGCTCGAGCGTCTGCACCGCGTAGAACTGGCCCGCCGCGTCCGTGCCGCCCAGGGCGACGGTGCCCAATGGGCCACGGGTGCGGTCCACCCGCAGGCCGTAGCCCTCGGCGTGGTCGGGGGCGGCGGTGCCCGCGAGGGCCGTCCGCACGTCGGCCCGCGAGCTCGGCCCGAGGTGGATGGTCAGGGGCGCGGTGCCGCTGGCGGCCGAGCGCTCGTCGACCCGGTCGACGCCGTGAGCGGTGAGGGCCGACCGCAGGGCCGTGCGCGCCGCCGCGTCCGTCGCCCCGTCCACGACGACCTCGACCCGGCCGGGGACGGTCACGTCGGCGCCGGCCCGGCTGACCGACTGCGGGGTGGGCGTGATGGTGGGCAGCGCGGTCGGGGGCGGCGCCGCCCCCGCCGGCAGGGGGCCGGCGACTCCCGTGACGGCCACGGCGAGCAGTCCCACCGCGGCGAGGGACCTGCGAGGACTCCGCATCTTTCCTCCTGATGGTCTAGACCAATCCGGTCATCGTTCACGCGCTGGACGAAAGGTGTCAAGAGCGCGACCTGCCGCGCGACCGCTTCCTGACCAGACCCTGACCAGCCCCTGACCCGATGCCGCACCAGCGGACTGGGGCATCATGGGCGCGTGTCCGCCGAGCCTGCCAAGCCGTCCTTCCGTGAGGGCCTGCGCGAGCAGGTCCTGTCCCTGCAGCCCGGCGAGCGCCTCCCTCCCGAACGCGCCCTCGCCGAGCAGTGGGGGGTCGCGCGGATGACGGTGCGCACCGCCCTGGCGACCCTGGCCCGCGAGGGCCTCGTCCGCACCGTGCACGGGTCGGGCAGCACGCGGGTCGCCCCCCCGGTGTCGGTGCGGGTGCGGCTCGGGTCGTTCGCCGAGGCGGTGGAGGCGCAGGGGCTGCGTCCCGGCACCCGCCTGCTCGAGCTCGGCGAGGACCCCGACCCCCCGGCCGGGGCGGTGGAGCACCTCGGCGCCGAGGGCCTGCCGGCCCTGCTGGTGCGGCGGCTGCGGCTCGGTGACGACCTGCCGCTGGCCATCGAGGAGGCGTGGCTGCCGCGGCACCTCGTGCCCGACCTCGACGAGGCGGCCGCCGGGGGCAGCCTCTATGCGCACCTCGCGGCGCACGACCTGCTCCCGGACGCAGGTGAGGAGACGGTGAGCGCCGACCTGCCCGATGCGGACGAGGCCCGCCTACTGGGGGTCTCGGCGAGCCGCCCCGTCCTGCGCCTCACCCGGCGCGCCACGGTGCGGGGCATCCCGGTCGAGTACGCCCGGGCGGTCTTCCCCGGCGACCGGCACGAGCTGTGGTTCTCCCTCGACGCCGACCGGCTGCGGTCGACCGTCCGCTCACCGCGCGAGGCCTGACGACAGGCCACCGCCCCCGACCCACCCGGGCGGCTCGGACGAGCCTCAGCGGCGCAGCTTCCAGCGGTCCCAGCCCAGGACGAGCACCGCCCCGAGGGCCACCTCCACGAGCAGCGCCAGCGTCATCGCGCCGGCGGGAGCGCCGATGTGCGCGAGGCGGGCCGAGCCGAGCGAGGATCCGCCCACCACGTCGAGCAGCCCGACTGCCCCGGCCGTGACGGCCACCGCGACGCCCACGACCGCGAGCTTGGTGCCCTGGGTCGACAGGCGGGACACGCTGCGCAGCGCGCGCCACCCCACGAGCACGCCGACCAGCACCGGGACGAGCACCACGAGGGGCAGCGCCCCGGGGAAGGCGCCCGGCTCCGGCAGGGCACCGAGCACCGGGACCATGGGCAGGACCGAGGTCCGGCTCCCGGTCCAGGTCGCCGACGCCCCCTCGACGGCGGAGAAGCCCGTCCCGGCCAGGAACGAGACCGCCCACAGGGCGAGGTTCGGCAGCACCGCCAGCTGCGCCACGACGAGCACGACCCCGCCGACCACCCCCGGCGCCAGCTCGGACTGGAGGTGGGCGACCCGGTCAAAGTGGAGCACGAACATCAGCACACAGGCCAGGACACCGCTGCCCAGCAGGGCACCCGCGCCCTCGAGCCCGGCGCGCACGCCCCTCGGCACCGCGGCCGGCAACCAGCCGGGGCGGCGCATCGCCTCGCCGACCAGCTCCGGCCGCCGCCGGACGTGCCGGCCCAGCGCCAGCAGGGCGGCCACGACCGGGAGGACGAGGACCGGCAGGGCCACCGTCCAGACCACCGGGGTCGGCCCGGCGAGCGCCGCCGCCACCCACCACAGGGCCGCGCACACGACATACCCGCCGGTCCAGGCGCCGAGGTCGGCGAGCAGGCGCCGGTGCACCAGTCCCCGCACGAGGCGGGGCTCGCGGTCGTGCGCCGCGTCGAAGGTCGCCCGCCCGGCCGACCAGGCCGCGCCCAGCACGGCGAGCAGGAGGAACAGCAGCGGCACCACGGTCACGCTCGTGCCGGCGACGTCGAGGTGCGCACCCCCGCCGAGCAGCCACAGGCTGGCGCCCACGCCGAGGGCGGCCGTCCACGGCACCGTCGACTGGGCCGCCGCCACCCAGACGAGCAGGGCCGGGAGGACGAACACGCAGGCGCTCACCGCCGCGGCACCAGCCCCCGCCAGCGCCGCCCGCCGCAGGCCGACCGGGTCGACTCCCCCTCGACCCGTCGTTTCCCCGCGCAGCAGCTCCATCACAGTCATGTCCGCCCCATGGTCGCCGACGCGCGGCGCCGATCCGCCGAGCAACGCCGAGGAGCGGCAAGAATTGTCCGAACGCGCCGCAACCCGTCCGCCCCGGGCTGCGTCTGCTGCGGTGTGATGGCCCTGGGAACCCGTGGAGGCAACGCCCGGGAGGTGACGATGGGACCGCGCTCGGACGAGGACGAGTTCGACGCGTTCTACCGCGACACCTCGCGGCGCGTCGTGCACCTCGTCTACGGGTTCACCGGGGACCTCACCGTCGCGCAGGACAGCACCCAGGAGGCGTACGCCCGCGCCTGGCAGCAGTGGTCGACCGTGCGGAACCACGACGACCCGCTCGCCTGGGTCCGCACGGTCGCCCGGCGCATCGCGATCTCGGCCTGGCGCAAGCGCACCAGCCAGGACCGCGCCCACGAGCGGCACGGCGCGCACGAGACGACCGGGCCACCGAGCGAGGACCGGGTCGCCGTCGTGGCCGCGATGCGCGAGCTGCCCGACCCGGTACGCGAGGCCGTGGCCCTGCACTACATCGGCGACCTGTCGATCGACCAGATCGCCCACGAGACCAACACCCCCGCAGGCACCATCAAGGCCCGCCTGCACCGGGGCCGAGCGCTGCTGGCGCAGGCCCTGAGCCACGAGGAGAACGACCATGGCTGAGCACGACGAGTGGACCGCGGCGGACGACGCCGTGGTGCGCCGCGCCATGGCGACCCTGCGCACCGACGTCGAGTCGCTGCCGCTGCCCGACGTGCGCTTCGTCCGGGCGAGGGGGCGGGCGCGTCGGCGCCACCGGTTTCTCGCGCTGACCGCCTCGGCCGCGGCTGCCGTGGTCGTCGCCGGCACGGTGGGGTATGCCGCGTGGGGCCCGGCCTCCTCGCGCACCCCCGTGACGCCGGCCTCCAGCGGGCGGAGCGGGACCACGCCTGCCACCTCGACCACCACGTCTGCCGCGGTCGGCAGCCTCGACCGGCCCGGGGCGCTGCCGCTGCTGACCGAGTGGACCTCCTCGCTCGGGCTCACCGGGACCGTGCGGCTGACTCCCGTGAAGCCGTTCGGGCCGGTCGAGTGCCTGAGCAGCGAGCCCGGCACCAAGGTGCAGCAGGAGGAGCTCACCCGGGAGCCCGACGTCCAGGGTGGGCAGGTGCGGTTCCGCATCGGCGCCGGCCAGGACGTCCAGACCGCCGCGGAGGGCGTCGCCCAGGACATCGCGGGCTGCCAGCTGCAGCCGGCGTACAAGGTCGCGCTCCGGTCGGCTCCCAGCACGTGGCCACGACTGTTCTCGTACACCGCGGGCGACGCCGGCTCCGGGTGGTGGGTCGTCGCACCCGGCGCGCAGGACGTCGTCGTCCTCCAGGTCAACGAGAACGACCGCCCGGCCTCGAGCTTCACGCAGGCTCAGCTGGCCCAGCTCGCCGACATCGCGACCCAGCGGCTCGAGCGGTACGGCTCCGCGTCGGCATCCTCCACCACGTCGAGCAGCCCGTCCGTCACGGGGCCCAAGGCGATCGACGAGAAGATGCAGGTCGTCGGTCCGGGCCCGGTCCCGTCGTCGAAGCTCTTCGTCGCCGCCTCGCAGTGGAGCTCCTCAGCCCTCACCGGAGGGGCCGCGACCGCCGCCGGGCCCGGCGCGCTCGAGGGGTCCACCGCCGTCGCGTCGTGCGAGACCGACCAGCAGCAGGCCGGGATCGGTGGCCGGGTCGGCATCGTCTCGGTGCGGGTCGGCACCAGCAGCACCGGCTACATCGGCCGGCAACGCGTCCAGCTCGACGACTCCACCGGCTCGGACACCCAGCAGGCCTACGTCGACGCGCGGCTGGCGGAGGCGAAGACGCTCTTCGCCAGGGGCTGCTCGACCCCGAACTCCACCGTGAAGGCGACGCCCGGACCGACGGCGGGCACCTGGCGGCTCGACACCGTCTTCAAGGACGGGACCGCCACCCTGTCGGAGTGGGTCGGCGTCACTGCCCAGAAGACCCCCGGCGCCGTCTCGACGGTCGTCATCACGAAGATGGCCGACCCGAAGCAGGGCTTCGCCGAGCTCGACCGCCTGCTCAACCTCGCCCGCCAGAAGTAGCCGGCCACCCGGCATACCCCGTGCCACCACCACGAACCAGGCCCACGCAGAAACGCCGGTTGCTCGACGTCCCGCGGGTTGTCACCGCGCGGGTTGTCGAGCAACCGGCGTTTCGTCGAAGCCGGGGGAGCCCTACTTCTGCAGGCCCTGCATGATCTCGCGCATCAGCTCGGCGGTCGCGGACGGCGTCTTGCCGACCTTGACGCCGGCGGCCTCGAGGGCCTCCTGCTTGGCGGCGGCCGTGCCCGCGGAACCCGAGACGATCGCCCCGGCGTGGCCCATGGTCTTGCCCTCGGGGGCGGTGAAGCCCGCGACGTAGCCGACGACCGGCTTGGTCACGTGCTCCTTGATGTAGGCCGCGGCCCGTTCCTCGGCGTCGCCGCCGATCTCGCCGATCATGACGATGGCGTCGGTCTCCGGGTCCTTCTCGAACGCCTCGAGGCAGTCGATGTGCGTGGTGCCGATGATGGGGTCGCCGCCGATGCCCACGGCGGAGGAGAAGCCGAACTCCTTGAGCTCGTACATCATCTGGTAGGTCAGGGTGCCCGACTTGGAGACCAGGCCGATGCGGCCGGGGCCTGCGATGTCGGCGGGGATGATGCCGGCGTTGGACTTGCCGGGGCTGATGAGGCCGGGGCAGTTCGGGCCGACGATGCGGGTCGTGCCCTTCTCACGCGAGTAGGCGTAGAACTCGGCGGTGTCCTTGACCGCGATGCCCTCGGTGATCACGACGGCCAGCGGCATCTCGGCGTCGATCGCCTCGACCACGGCCGACTTCGCGAAGGCCGGCGGGACGAAGATGACCGACACGTTGGCCCCCGTCTCCTTCATCGCCTCCGCCACGGTGCCGAACACGGGGACGGTCACGCCGTCCTCGAAGTCGACGGTCGTGCCGGCCTTGCGGGGGTTCACGCCACCGACGATCGCGGTGCCGGAGCGGAGCATGCGCTGGGTGTGCTTCATGCCCTCGGAGCCGGTCATGCCCTGGACGATGACCTTGGAGTTCTCGTCGAGAAAGATTGCCATTTCGCTTCTGTCCCTTGCTCAGTTGGCCTGCGAGGCCAGCTCGGCGGCCTTGCGGGCCGCGCCGTCCATGGTCGCTTCGATGCTCACGAGCGGGTGGTTCGCGTCGGCGAGGATCCGGCGGCCCTCCTCGACGTTGTTGCCGTCGAGGCGCACGACGAGCGGCTTGGTGGCCTCGTCGCCGAGCGCGTTCAGGGCGCCGACGATGCCGTTGGCGACCGCGTCGCAGGCGGTGATGCCACCGAACACGTTGACGAACACCGACTTCACCTGCTCGTCGCCGAGGATGATGTGCAGGCCGTTGGCCATGACCTCGGCGGAGGCGCCGCCGCCGATGTCGAGGAAGTTGGCCGGCTTGGGCGAGCCCGGGAACTCCTCGCCGGCGTAGGCGACGACGTCGAGCGTGGACATGACCAGCCCGGCGCCGTTGCCGATGATGCCGACGGAGCCGTCGAGCTTGACGTAGTTGAGGTCCTTCTCCTTGGCAGCGGCCTCGAGCGGGTCGGCCGCAGCCTTGTCCTCCAGCGCCGCGTGGTCCGGGTGGCGGAAGTCGGCGTTCGCGTCGAGGGTGACCTTGCCGTCGAGGGCGATGATGTCGCCGTCCTCGGTCTTCACCAGCGGGTTGACCTCGACCAGCGTCGCGTCCTCGTCGCGGTAGACCTCCCACAGCCGCTGCAGGACCGGGACGATCTTGGCGCCGGTCTCGGCGTCGAAGCCGGCGGCCTCGACGATCTCGCGGGCCTTGGCCTCGTCGATCCCGGTGTTGGGGTCGACCTCGACGCGCGCGAGGGCCTCGGGCCGCTCGACCGCCAGCTGCTCGATCTCCATGCCGCCCTCCTTGCAGCACATCGCGAGGTAGGAACGGTTGGCGCGGTCGAGCAGGATCGAGAAGTAGTACTCCTCGGCGATCCGGGCGCCCTGGGCGACCATCACGGTGCCGACGGTGTGGCCCTTGATGTCCATGCCGAGGATGGCCTGCGCGTGCTGCTCGGCCTCGTCGGCGGTCTTGGCGACCTTGACGCCGCCGGCCTTGCCGCGGCCGCCGGTCTTCACCTGGGCCTTGACGACTGTCACGCCGCCGGACTTCGGGCCGATCTCCTCCGCGGCCGCGCGGGCCTCGGCGGGGGTGGTGGCGGTCTTGCCGGCGAGCACGGGCACACCGTGCGCCTCGAACATGTCTCGGGCCTGGTACTCGAACAGATCCACGTCTGACGTCCTCGTCTGGGGAAGGGTGTGGTTCGCGCCCGAGACTAGTCCCGTGCGGGAGGGGCGGCGTTCCCGGGTGCGGGGAGTGGGACCAATCTCACCGCGAGCGGCCAAGAGGCGCGAGGAGGCCCGTCGGGGTCAGCGGATGGTCGCGCTACGGCCGACGGGGACCAGCAGCACCCACACCGTGCCACTCGGTGCGAAGGTCACGACCTGCCCTGCCGAGGTGAACGTGGTCGGACCGGTCGCACTCCGACGGGACCAGCCGGCCTCCCAGACCTTGCCGTCGCGCAGCACGCTGGCCCGACCCGATCCCACGAGCTGGATGACGGGTGTCGGCTGGCCGTTCACGTCCCGGTTGGCCGACTGCCGGGTCTGGACGTACTGCACGACGACGGTGGTGGCGCCGTACTGCGTACGGGACGGGCTGACGTCGGGCCGTCCGTCGGTGGTGACGAGGTACTGCCTGCGCGCGGCGTTCCACGCCAGCGACACCTTTGCGGCCGGCCAAAAGGCGGTCACCGAGGTCGCGGGCTCACCGCCCGGGGTCGCGGCGCCGTAGCGGAAACCGATGTCATGGGGCTTGACACTGCCCTTGGCCCGGGCCAGCAGCTCCGCGGTGTTGCCGATGACGTTGTAGGGCGCCGGGCGGGAGTGGTCACGCCGGTACCCGCGGGTGCTCTGGTCGTAACTGAGGTTCACCTGCTTCCCCTTGGCCAGGATGCCCGCGGTGTAGCTCGACGAGCCGGAGTACGCGAGCGCCACCGGGCCGTAGTTGGCCAGCAGCTCGACGTCCGACTCGCGCCCGCTGCGCACCGGACCGACCTCCTTGGGCATCGACCGGCTGAAGACGGCCAGGAGACGGGTCAGGCCACCCTCGACCGGCTCGACGTAGACCACGTCGGCCTTGTCGAGACCGATCCGCGGCCGGGCCGCCGGGGTGTTGTCGATCTTCACCGCGAGGACCGGGCCACCCACCAGCGGCACGGGGCCGGCTGGGCTCGTGGTCGTGGAGGGCGAGCTCGTCGCACTGCTGCTGGACGTCGACGGGGTGGGCCGTGGTGACTTCGCGCCGCCCGAGCACGCACCCACCGACGACAGCAGCAGCAGAGACGCTGCGAACGGCAGGACCTGAGAGGCACGACGCGGCATACGGCGAGGATAGGCCGCGACCCTGGAGGTCCGGCCGCACCACACCGGACCGGCTCGGTCGCCCGAGCCGGTCCGGTGGATGGGGGTGCGGTGGGAGCGGACCCGGGCCCGGAGGACGCCCGGATCCGCCCCCACCGGTTCAGGGGCGACGGGTCAGCTGGTGGCCAGCGACGTGTCGTCGACGACGAAGGACGTCTGCAGCGACGAGTCCTCGTTCATCAGGAACTTCACCGTCACCGTCCTGCCCTTGTACGCGGTGAGGTTGAAGGACTTCAGCGTGTACGTCGCGTTGGTGCCCAGGTTGGAGTACGTGGCCAGCGTCGTCGTGGTCGAGCCGTCGACGACCTGCACCTTCATCGTGTCGTATGCCGTGCTGCCCGACTCCGCGGTGTCCGTGCGCAGGTAGAACGACAGGGTCGCGCCGGTCACGGTGGACGGGATCGAGACGCTCTGCTGCTCGGTCTCGGTCGCGGTGCTGCCGTTGCCGCCGAGCCACATCTTCCAGGAGCCGGTGCGCGCCGGGCGGCCGGTGTTGGTGGTGATCGGGCCGGACGTGCCGGTCCAGACGGTCGCACCGGACTCGAAGCCCGGGTTCTGCAGCAGGTTCCCGCTCGGGGGCGGCGTCGTGCCACCGCTGCAGCTGGCGCTGCCCGCCGGGACGGAGATCGCGGAGAACGCCTTCTCGACCGCCGTGCACGTCGCGCTGCTCGCGCCGAACAGCTCGATCGCCGAGGTGATCGCGCCCTCACGGGCGTTGAGGTAGGTGCTGCCCGAGGTGAGCTTGGTGGCCAGCGTGCGGTACCAGACCTTCTCGATGTTGCCGCGGCCCGCACCGGTCACCGTCGACCCGTTGCAGGTGGGGCTGTTGTACGAGACGCCGTTGATGGTCTTGGCGCCGGAGCCCTCGGAGGCCAGGTAGAACCAGTGGTTCAGCGGGCCCGAGGAGTAGTGCGGGTCGAGGCTGCCGAGGGAGGACGACCAGCAGTCCTTGGATGCTCCGTCCCTGGAGGGCTTGTCCATGTACCGCAGCGGGGTGCCGTTGCCGTTGATGTTGATCTTCTCGCCGATGAGGTAGTCGCCCGGGTCGGCGGAGGAGTTGGCGTAGAACTCCACGGCCGTGCCGAAGATGTCCGAGGTGGCCTCGTTGAGCCCGCCGGCGTCACCGCTGTAGTTGAGTCCGGCCGTGTTCTCCGTGACGCCGTGGCTCATCTCGTGCGCGGCCACGTCGATGGCGGTCAGCGGCTTGGCGTTGTTCGCCCCGTCGCCGTACGTCATCTGGGTGCCGTCCCAGAACGCGTTGTTGTACGCGTTGCCGTAGTGGACCCGGCTGCGGGCACCGGTGCCGTTGTTCCAGATCCCGTTGCGACCCAACACGTTCTTGTAGTAGGCGAAGGTCTTCTCCGCGCCGTACTCGGCGTCGACACCGGCGGTCTGCCGCGACGTCGTGGAGCCGTTGCCCCAGACGTTGTCGGCGTCGGTGAACTGCGTCCCCGTGCCGCTGGTGGCGCCGTTGAGGTCGGTCGTGTAGTTCCCCACCGAGTCCTTGAGCAGCCAGGAGGACCCCGACGAGATGGTGCCCAGGGTCACGGTGCCGGAGTACATCGAGTTGCCCGTGCCGTTCTTCACCTCGTCCCAGGAGGTGATGACCGCGCCGCTCCTGGCGTCGACGACCGTGTGCAGCCGGCTGGGCGTCTGGTCCGCGCGCACGCCCTCGGTGACGACGTCCCACGCGAGGCGGGGCGAGCCCGTGCCGGCCCAGACGACCAGCTCCCCGTCCTTCCTCGTGGCCGCGTAGCCGGCCCGGCGGGAGCCCGCGGACTCGGCCGACGCCTCGCTGACCGTCGGGCTGGTGGACGCGACGGCGACCTTGCCGGTGCCGTTGAAGCGGACCGCCCGCTTGGCGCCGCTGGAGGTCTTGTCGAGGATCAGGTCGCCGCCGAGGACGCGCAGGCCCTTGTAGGTGCGGTCGTAGCGGACGTGCCGGGTGCCGTCGCGGTCGGTGACGACCGAGCGCGGGACCAGCTTCTCGTCCTTGGACAGGCCCAGTGCGTCGTGGTCGCGGTCGGCCGTGGCCGCGCTGGCGGAGGGGGACGGGGTGGCGGACTGCGGTGCGGCTGCGGCTGCGGACAGTGGGGTCGCCACTGCCGCTGCGACGGCGACGCCGAGGGCGACGCCGGTGGACAGTCGGATCACGGGTTCCTCTTCTCTGAGCGGGCGCAGGGGTGTGCTCCTGCGCTGCATGGGGTGACGCCGCGGTCCCTCCGGCGCGACACGGGGTGGTCGCTGGCTCGGGCGCCGTGCCGACCCAACCCCTCGTCTCGCGGACGGGTCAATGGATCTGGCGAAGACTTTGCCAAAAGCGTGGAAACCCCTCTCGGACGCCGAAATCGGACCCCGAATTCCTCCCTCTTTCGCCAAGCGCCGTCCAGCCGCGCGCCCGGCCCCACGATCGGGTTCCCGGCATGCGGACCGTCCGACCAGCATGTGGGCGCGTAACCCGCTCCCCCACGCCCTCGTTGTCAGCACACCGGCGGCGCCAGCGGGCCCGCCCCCGAACCGTGGAGGCCCGATGACGCGCCACTCCTCACGACACCCCAGCTCCGCACGCACGACCTCGGCCCTGGCCGCAGTCGTCCTGGCCGGCGCGGTGGTGCTGGCGACGAGCGCGACCGGGGCCTCGGCCGCACCCGCTGCTGCCGCACCCGCCGCTGCCGCCACCGACACCGTCGACGTCTACACCGGGCTGCACTTCACCGTCCCGGCCGGGAACAACGACCTCGGGCAGCCGCAGACGTGCACCATCGACGCGGACCTGTACCGCCCGCACTCCTCGGGCCCCGTGGCCCGGGTGCCGGCGATCCTCACCACCAACGGCTTCGGCGGCAGCAAGACCGACCAGGCCGGCCTCGGCCGTGCCTTCGCCGAGCGCGGCTACGCGGTGCTGTCCTACACCGGGCTCGGCTTCCCCGACAGCGGCTGCAAGATCTCGCTGGACGACCCGGGCGTCGACGGCAAGGCCGCGAGCGCCCTGGTGACGTTCCTCGGTGGTGGCGGCAGCGCGGCATACGACTCGGCGCAGGTGGGCGGCACGGCCACCGGTCCCGGGACGCTCACGGTGGACTTCACGAAGCTGGACGACGCGGCCACGCACGACCCGCGCGTGGGGATGATCGGCGGGTCCTACGGCGGACAGATCCAGTTCGCCACTGCCGCAACGGATCCGCGCGTCGACACGCTCGTCCCGCTCATCACCTGGAACGACCTGCGCTACTCCCTCGCGCCCAACAACACGAGCTTCACCCGGGGGGTCACCTACGCGAACTCCGCACCGGGGACGGAGAAGCTGGGCTGGACCAACCTGTTCTTCGGCGTGGGCATCGCCGACGGCGTCCAGGGGGCCACGATCGACCCCAGCCGGGACGTGGGCTGCCCCAACTTCGTGCTGGAGGCCTGCCAGGCGAAGGTGACCCTCGACACCCTGGGGTACCCGACGGCCGACACCTACCGGCTCACCGACCGCGTCTCCGTGGGGCACTACGCCGACCGGGTGACCGTGCCGACCTTCCTCATCCAGGGCGAGAACGACACGCTCTTCAACCTCCAGGAGGCGGTCGCGACCTACCGTCAGCTGCGCTCCCGCGGCGTCCCGGTGACGATGGCCTGGCAGTCCTGGGGCCACTCCGGCGGCGCCAACGGCAACAGTGGCGCGGCGCCCGGCGAGCTCGACCTGAGTGGCCAGCACATCGAGGACACCTACCTCGGTCTGCGGATCAAGAACTGGTTCGACCACTACCTCAAGGACAGCACCGTCTCGACCGGCCCGGGCTTCGCGTACTACCGCGACTGGGTGCCGTACACCGGCAGCGCCGCCCCGGCCTACGCGACCGCACCGTCCTACCCCGTGGGCACCCGCCGCTCGTGGTACCTCTCCTCGAGCGACGACCTCGTCGACTCCCGGCGGGCGGTCCTGCCGGGCACCACGTCGTGGTCCAACCCCGGTGGTGGCGCGCCCGCGTCGTACACCGAGGTCTCCGGCCTCGAGGGCCAGGTCGCGCTGCCGCCCGGCCTCACGACGCCGTACGACACCCCCGGGACGTTCGGCGCCTGGACCACCACGGCGCTGGCGAAGCCGGTGACCATCGTGGGGGCTCCGACCCTCGACGTGCGGTTCGACTCCCCAGTCGTCGCCGGGACCCAGGCGGCCGGCCCCAGCGGGCAGCTGCAGGTCTTCGCCAAGCTCTACGACGTCGCCCCGGACGGCACCCAGACGTTGGTGCACAAGCTGATCAGCCCGGTGCGCGTCGCCGACGTCACCCAGCCGGTGCACATCGAGCTGCCGGCGATCGTCCACCGCGTCGACGCCGGGCACCGGCTGCGGCTCGTCCTGGCCAGCACCGACGCGGCATACAAGAACGCGTATGCCGTGCAGCCGGTGACGGTGCACGCGTCGCCGACCGAGCCGGCGACGCTGTCCATCCCGACGGTGGGCTGACCGGCCGGCTGGACAGGTCGGACGGCCGGCCCCGCGTGGGCCGGGTCACACCAATAGTGTTGGGGCGCAGGACCTAGGGCCCTCGTGGGGCCAGCAGCCCGGTTGAAGCATGGAGTTGCAGACAACCGGGCCAATGGCCCACCGAGGAGGAAACCACCATGACAACCGTCCAGCGCCACCCCAAGCTCGACGTCCTCGTCGAACACGATGTGGTGACCCATGTTGCAGCCCGCAGGATGCTCGCGGTGCTGCGCGTCGCCTTCGGGCTCACGTTCCTGTGGGCCTTCTTCGACAAGCTGCTCGCCCTCGGCTGGGCGACCGGCACGAGCCAGACCACCGGCGCGGTGGACCGGTTCGGACCGGCCGCGTGGATCCACGGCGGCAGCCCCACGACGGGCTTCCTGAAGTCCGTCGACCCGGGCAACTGGTTCCACGGGTTCTTCACCGGCATGGCCGGGTCGGCCTGGGCGGACTGGCTGTTCATGATCGGCCTCGCCGGGATCGGGTTCGCCCTGACCCTCGGCATCGGGATGCGCATCGCCGCAGCGACCGGCGCGCTGCTCTACGCCTTCATGTGGGCGGCATCGTTCCCGCTGGCCAACAACCCTGTGATCGACGACCACGTCATCGGTGCGGTCACCGTGATCGCGCTGGCGCTCGTCCTCGCCGGAGACGAGTGGGGCTTCGGGCAGCGCTGGGCCCGGACGTCCCTGGTTCGCCGGTACGGATGGCTGCGGTAACCCGCAGCAGGCCGCGCCCTCACGGCGCGGCCCGGGAGGGGCCGGGGCGGACGCCCGGCCCCTTCTTCGTGCGCGGCCGCCCCCGAGGGGAGCCGCGAAACAACGGTTGCTCGACATCCCGCGGGACGACAACCCGCGGGATCTCGAGCAACCGTTGTCTTGCCGAGGGGGACTGGGCCCGGGCGCGGACGGGTCAGAGGGGGGTGACGTTCCCGCGGACCCACTCGACGATCTCGGTCGTCGTCGCGCCGGGGGTGAACACCTTGGCGACGCCGATCTTCTGCAGCTCGGGGATGTCGCCCTCGGGGATGATGCCCCCGCCGAAGACGACGATGTCGGCGGCGTCGCGCTGGCGGAGCAGCTCCATGACCTTGGCGAAGAGGGTCATGTGGGCGCCGGAGAGCACGGAGAGGCCGACGGCGTCGGCGTCCTCCTGGATCGCCGCCTCGACGATCTGCTCGGGGGTCTGGTGCAGGCCGGTGTAGACGACCTCCATGCCCGCGTCACGCAGTGCGCGGGCGACGACCTTGGCGCCACGGTCGTGTCCGTCGAGCCCGGGCTTGGCCACGACGACGCGCAGGGGGGAGTCAGTCATACCGCGCAGACTAGCCACTCAGGGGCGCTCCTCGGTCACCGCGTGAGGGGGCCCACGTCACGGCGGGCCGTCCGGACCCTGGGACGCACCGGCCGGCGGCGGCGCGTCCGGCCTGCGCGATGGCCGGACACCGTCTAGGTTCAGCAGGTCATGTCGCAGAGCGCTTCCCGCCCGCGCCGACGTGCCGCAGCGCTGCGGCCCACGTCGGGCGCGAGCGCGCGCCGAGCCCCGGCCCTCGTCCGCGCGGCCCGGCAGGCGGTCGCCGTGACCGAGGCGGCCGGTGACGTCGTGGGCGGCGCCGCGAAGGCCCTGGCCAGCCCCACGGGCCTGGTGGGGGCCGCCGTCGAGGCGGCCTGGCTCACCACGCACCTGGCGCTCTACCCCTGGGGGGTGCTGGGGCGGCACGGCCGGGACAGCTCGCTGGAGTACCGCGTCGGGCACCTGCCACCGGTCCAGCGGGGTCTGGTCATCTCCGACGTCGAGGCCGCCGGCACCCCGATCCTGCTCGTGCACGGCATGGTCGACAACCGCTCGATCTTCACCTTGCTGCGGCTGGGGCTGCGGCGCCGCGGGTTCGGGCGGGTGACGAGCATGAACTACTCGCCCTTCACCACCGACGTGCGCACGGCGGCCGCACAGCTGGCCGAGGAGGTCGAGGCGCTGGTCGCCGAGACCGGCTACGAGCGGATCCACGTCGTCGGGCACTCGATGGGCGGCCTCATCGCCCGGTACTACGTCACCCGCCTCGGCGGGGACGAGCGCGTCCACACCCTCGTCACCCTGGGCACCCCGCACCAGGGCACGTACACGGCATATGGCTGGCACAGCCAGCTGACCCGGCAGCTGCGGCCCGGCAGCGGGCTCATGCGCGAGCTCGACCAGCCCGTGCCGAACTGCCGGACCCGGTTCGTCGTCTACTGGTCGGACCTGGACCAGATGGTCTTCCCCCAGCGGCACGCCGCCCTGGACCACCCCGACCTCGCCGCCCGGAACGTCCCGCTGCACGGCGTCGGCCACATGTCCCTGCCGATCCTCGGCAGCGTGGTCCACGGCATCTCCTCCACGCTCGCCCACCTCGACACCGAGGGCCACACCGTGACCCCGGGCGTCACCGAGCTCCGCCCGAACGCCTCCTGAGAAGAAATACGGGGACGAAACGGACGGTTTTCGCCGAGTCGATTTTGGGTAACGAACCGGTCACGCTAACCTCGGTGGCTCCGTGTCCCCCCGCACGTCAGGTCATCGCTTCGTGAGTTCTTCCTCCTACGAGGGTCGCCACCGCGCCCCGGGTCGCCACCGTGCGCCCCGTCGCGGTCCACGCCTTCCCGTCGGACTGAAGAGTGGCTTCATGCTGCCGAGCGCAGCCGCCGCCGCCCTGGTGGTCACCGCCACCGGGGCTACCGTGGCCGAGTCGGCCCCGGCCGTCTTCGACCTCGCCGGCTCCGCCGCCAAGGCCAAGGCGGCCAACGCCGCCGCGGCCGAGTTCAACCGGGTCGAGACCGAGCAGCAGCGCGAGGTGCAGGCCTCGGCCGCGGAGGCCCGCGTGACCCAGGCCCAGCGCATCGCCCGTGACGCCGAGCGGCGCGGCATCGCCAAGAAGCAGGCGGCCGCCGCCGCGGTGCGCAAGGCGGAGGCAGCGCGCAAGGCTCGTGAGAGGTGGGTCCCGGCCATCGCCGGCGCGGCCTTCACCTCCGGCTTCGGCTGGCGCTGGGGCAAGATGCACGAGGGCAACGACTTCGGCACCCCCGTGGGCACGCCCGTCCACTCGATGTCGACCGGCACCGTGACGTTCGCCGGCTGGGAGGGCGGCTACGGCAACAAGGTCGAGATCACGTACTGGGACGGCACCATGTCGGTCTACGGCCACCTCAGCACGATCAAGGTCTCGGTCGGCGACTCGGTCGCCCCCGGCGACGTCGTCGCCCTGTCGGGCAACACCGGCCACTCGACCGGGCCGCACCTGCACCTGGAGATCCACCCGAACGGCGGGGCCGCCATCGACCCGGCGCCCTGGCTGCACGCGCACGGCCTGCAGTAGCAGCGCCCGCCCCGCCTGACGAAGCCCCGCAACCGCACTGGTCGCGGGGCTTCGTCGCGGGAGCCCGGCGCACTTCGGGCCACTGACCCGGCATACCCAGCCCCTGACCGCGGCTGGGTGGCCCGAAGTGCGAGCGTGGAGAGTCCCGCGGCCGCAATCCGGGCGCCGGGAGACGGAGGCGTCAGGCGTCAGGCGTCAGGCGTCAGGCGTCAGGCGTCAGGCGTCAGAGCTTCTCGAGGGGGGCGTACCTGAGCAGGAAGCGCTTGACGCCGGTGTCGCCGCCGAAGTCGACGTGGGCCTGGGTCTTGTCGCCCTCCCCCTCGGTCTTGACGACAGTGCCCAGGCCGTAGGAGTCGTGGGTGACCTTGTCCCCGGCGTGCAGCGCGATGAGGGGCCGGTTGCCGGGCGAGCGGACCCCGGGGCGCGCGGCGAGCGTCGCCACGGCGGGCGTGGACGGCCGGCGGGTCGACGTCGCAGCCTCGGCGCGCTGCCAGTCGAGCAGGTGGATCGGGATCTCGTCGAGGAACCGGCTCGGCGGGTTGTACTGCGGCGCCCCCCAGGCCGACCGCACCGCGGCCCGCGACAGGTGCAGCCGCTCACGGGCCCGGGTGATGCCGACGTACGCCAGCCGGCGCTCCTCCTCGAGCTCCTTGGGGTCACCGAGGGCGCGCAGGTGCGGGAACGTGCCGTCCTCGAGGCCGGTGAGGAAGACGACGGGGAACTCCAGGCCCTTGGCCGTGTGCAGCGTCATCAGCGTGACGACGCCCTGGTCGGCCGCCTCCTCGTTGTCGGGGATCTCGTCGGCGTCCGCGACGAGCGACACCTGCTCGAGGAAGTCCTCGAGGCTGGCGACCTCACCGGTCTCGGCCCGCGTCTCGTCGAACTCCTGCGCCACGGCCACGAGCTCGGCGAGGTTCTCGATCCGGGTCTCGTCCTGCGGATCGTGCGACGCGCGCAGCTCGGCGAGGTAGCCGGACCGGTCGAGCACCGCCTCGAGCAGCTCGGCCACGCCGCGGTCGTCGTCGGCGTGCACCTCGCCGAGGCCCTCGAGCAGGGAGGTGAAGCCCTTGATCGCCGTGACCGAGCGGGTCGCGATGCCGGGGGCGTCCTCGGGCCGGCCGAGCGCGGCCACGAACGGGATCCGCTCGCGCTCGGCGAGCGCGGCGATGCAGGCCTCGGCCCGGTCGCCGATGCCGCGCTTGGGGACGTTGAGGATGCGGCGCAGGTTCACCGTGTCGGCGGGGTTGGAGAGCACGCGCAGGTATGCCAGCGCGTCCTTGACCTCGCGGCGCTCGTAGAACCGCGTGCCGCCGACCACCTTGTACGGGAGGCCGACGCGGACGAAGACCTCCTCCAGCGCCCGGGACTGGGCGTTGGTGCGGTAGAACACCGCGACGTCCTTGGGCTTCACCCCGGCGGTGTCGGACAGCTCGTCGATCGTCTTGGCGACGAAGGCGGCCTCGTCGTGCTCGTTGTCGGCGACGTAGCCGACGATGAGGTCGCCGTCGCCGCTGTCGGTCCAGAGGTTCTTCTTGCGGCGCTCGGGGTTGCGCGCGATGACCGAGTTCGCGGCCTGCAGGATCGTCTGGGTCGACCGGTAGTTCTGCTCGAGCAGGATCGTCCGGGCGTCCGGGTAGTCGTCCTCGAACTCGATGATGTTGCGGATGGTGGCTCCGCGGAAGGCGTAGATCGACTGGTCCGCGTCACCGACCACCACGAGCTCGGCCGGCTCGACGGTCGGGCCGTCGGCGTGGCCGGGGGCGGAGCCGTAGCCGCCGACGAGCTCGCGCACGAGCTGGTACTGGGCGTGGTTGGTGTCCTGGTACTCGTCGACGAGGACGTGGCGGAACCGGCGCCGGTAGTGCTCGGCGACGTCGGGGAAGGCCTGCAGGATGTTGACCGTCGTCATGATCAGGTCGTCGAAGTCGAGCGCGTTGGCCGCCCGGAGCCGCCGCTGGTACTCGGTGTAGGCCTCGGCGAGCATCCGCTCCTGGTGCGTGCCCTCGGTGACCTGCGAGGCGAAGGTCTCCTCGTCGACGAGCTCGTTCTTGAGGTTGCTCACCTGGTGGCTGAACGAGCGCGGCGGGTAGCGCTTGGGGTCGAGGTCGAGGTCGCGCAGGACGAGGGCCATGAGCCGCTGGCTGTCGGCCGCGTCGTAGATCGAGAAGGTCGACTTCAAGCCGACCTTGCCGGCCTCGCGGCGCAGTATCCGCACACAGGCGCTGTGGAACGTCATCACCCACATGGCCTTGGCGCGCGGCCCCACGAGGGCGGCCACCCGCTCACGCATCTCGGCGGCGGCCTTGTTGGTGAACGTGATCGCGAGGACCTGGCCCGGCTGCACCCCGCGGGCCGCGAGCAGGTAGGCGATGCGGTTGGTGAGCACGCGGGTCTTGCCCGACCCGGCGCCGGCGACGATGAGCAGCGGGCTGCCCTCGTGCAGGACGGCCGCGCGCTGCTGGGGGTTGAGCCCCTCGAGCAGGGCCTCGGGGTCGGCAGCGCCCACAGCCGTCCCCTCGGCGCCCGCACCGGGACCACCCGGTATGCCGTGGGCACGCCCCTCGGCCGCGGCCTGCGCCCAGGTGGGCACGCCCCGCTCGTCGACCGTCGTGGCGCGCGCAGCCGCGGCGCCGGGACGCCTGCCGGGGTCGCCGGAGGAGCCCTGCTTGTCAGAAGGGCCCTGCTTGTCGGAAGGGAACAGGTCGTCGAACAGCGTGCTCATGTCCCTCCCAGCCTACGTGGCGCCGAGGACACCCACGACCGCCGCGAGACCGCGCCGGAGTGGCGACCCGCGTCGCGGCCCTGGCGCGCCCTGGCGCGCCCAGGGGCGGCGCCTCAGCGCGGGTGGTCGCGGCCCGTCGGCGCCGACACGGAGTCGGGCGCCTGCGACCAGCCGCCGGTGCGGAGCACGCGCGCCCGGGGCAGGGCGTCGCGGACCAGCGGCGCCACCGCGGCGATCGGGGCCGGGCGCTGCCACGCAGCCCGCAGCCGGGCCCGGCGCTCGAGGTCCAGCTGCACCAGGACCTGCTCGACCGCCGCGAGCACCGAGCCTCGCAGCAGCCACAGCTCCAGGCGCCCCTCCGGCCGGCTGGTCAGCAGCTCGGTGAGGATGGCCCGCGTCTCCCGCAGGATCTCCAGGCTCTCCGCGAGCGCCTCCTCGGCCCGCTCCTCCGCACCGCCCGCCTCGGCGTGCACGAGGCGGCCGTAGGCCCGCAGGCAGTCCCCGATGTCGGCGAGCACCACCGAGAACGCCAGCCGCGCGTCTTCGTCGAAGGCCGCGTCCGGCCCCTCCTCGGCGTCCTCCTCGTCCGGCGGCAGCTCGGCCAGGATCACGGTGAACAGCGCCCGGATGGCCAGGACCGTCGCCTCCAGCCGGTCGAGGCCCTCGCGCAGGCCGGGCTCGACGTCGGCCGTGGTGAGCGCCCGGGGGTTGAACCGGCGTCCCTCCTTGACCTGGGTGACGACGGTCGACGCCTCGGCCACCTCCGAGGCGACCCTCCGGGTCTCGTCCGCCCACCGCTCGACCTCCGCCCGGCGCAGGCGCTCGGTCGCCATGGACCGCGACGCGCCGTCGAGGCAGTCGGCCGTGGCGTACGCGACGCGCAGCACCGCCGCCCCGGCCCGGCCCGTGGGCACCGCCGACGGGAGCACGAGGTTGAACAGGACGCCGACCGCGGCCCCCACGAGGGTCAGGGCGATCCGGGCCTCGGCGGCCACGTCGGGCGACCCGACCGCCAGGATGAGCATGGCGCTGATGGGCACCTCGAGCGCCTGCTCCCCGAGCCGGAACACCCGCGCCAGGACCAGCGACGCCGCGATGACGGCCCCGAGGCTCCACCACGACAGACCGGCCAGCGAGGAGAACCCCACCGCCACGAGCACACCCGTGAGCACGGCCCCCACCCGCAGCAGGCTCATGCGCAGCGTCGAGAACGCCGACGCCTGCACGACGAGCAGGGCCGTGAGCGGGGCCGTGAGGTCGACGGAGATCCCCGTCACCTGGCGCGCGATCAGCCAGGCGACGACCGCCGCGGCGGTCAGCCGCAGCACCCACGACCCGGTCGGCCGCAGCCGGGCCGGGACGTCCCGCCAGCGGGTCGGCCGCCCGGGCCACGCACGGTCCGCGGCGGCCGACAGCCCCGCGCGCACCCGGCTCCTGTCCGCCACGACGGAAGGGTCGCACGGCCGGCGCCGGCGCGACAGGCGGCAGCACGGCGGCACCCCGTCTACGGTGGCCGGGTGGCCGACAGCGAGCAGCAGGCACCGTCACCGGCGGCTTCCCCGTACCCCCCGACGGCGCCGCACCCGCTGACCGGTCAGCCCTTCCCCTCGCCGGTCCCACCCGGGACCGGCTGGCCGGGCGACCCCGCGCGACCTGACACGCCCGTGGCCGGCACGGCGGAGCAGGTGGTGCGGCTCGCCGCCGAGGCGAGCACCGTCGCCGAGCTCGACGCCCGGGTCTCCGTCTGCCGCGCGTGCCCGCGGCTCGTGCAGTGGCGCGAGGCCGTCGCCACCGCTGGGCGCCGGGCCTCGTTCGCCGACCAGCCGTACTGGGGCCGCCCGGGCCCGGGGTTCGGGGAGGCGGGCGCCGAGCGGCTCATCGTCGGGCTGGCGCCTGCCGCCAACGGCACCAACCGCACGGGACGCATGTTCACTGGCGACCGGTCCGGCGACTGGCTGTATGCCGCGCTGCACCGTGCGGGGTACGCCACCCAGCCCACCTCGGTGGCGAGCGGCGACGGGCTCGAGCTGCACGGCATACGCATCGTGGCGACCGTGCGCTGTGCACCGCCCGCCAACAAGCCGACGACCACCGAGAAGGCGACCTGCGCGCCCTGGCTCGACCGCGACCTCGAGCTGGCCGCACCGCGGCTGCGCACGATGATGGCGCTGGGGTCGATCGCGTGGGACAACGCGCTGGCCGCGGCCCGCCGGCTGGGCTGGGTCGTGCCGCGACCCAAGCCGCGCTTCGGCCACGCCGCCGAGACCACGCTGGGGCTGCCCGACGGACGCGTGGTGCGGCTCGTCGGCTGCTACCACGTGAGCCAGCAGAACACCTTCACCGGCAAGCTCACCGAGGCGATGCTCGACGCCGCGATCGACCGGCTGCGATAGTGCCCGGGTGGTCCTGCTCGCCACCCCGCACGTCCGGTTCCACCGCTCCTTCCTCGAGGCGGCGGACGAGTTCCGCGCGGCCGGGCAGGGCCAGTTCGACGGCGTCGTCGACTGGCCCCCCGAGGGGGACTTCCCGGGCGTGCGGTTCACGCGAGAGGGGCTGGAGGACCCGGCCGAGTTCGCCCGGCTGGTCGCCAACCGGGTCGAGGACGAGCGCCCCGAGAGCCTGCGCCCACCCGGCTGGACCACCGCCACGTACTGGTGGCTCGAGGACCCCGACGTGCCCGACCGCTATGTCGGCTCGATCGCGTTGCGGCACACCATCGTCCACCCGCTGCTCTCGACGGTGGGCGGCCACGTCGGGTACGGCGTGCGGCCCAGCGCACGCCGGCGCGGGTTCGCCAGCGACGCCCTGCGCCAGGTGGTGCCGCTCGCGGCGCAGCGCGGCATCCCGCGCCTGCTCGTGACCTGCGACCTCGACAACGTCGCCTCGGCGCGGGTGATCGAGTCGTGCGGCGGCGCCTTCGACGGAGAGCTGCTCGGCAAGCGCCGCTACTGGATCGACACCGGCGGCTGAGGCTGGCCGGCGAGCGGGAGCCGCACCCGGAAGCAGGCACCACCCTCGACCGGCGCGACGTCGGCCTGGACCGACCCGCCCAGGCCGGTCGCGAGCGCCTGCACCAGGGCGAGGCCCAGCCCGGTCCCGACCGGCCGGACCCCGCGGTACCGGTCGTGCAGGACCGACCGCTCGAACGCGACGGCCCGGTCCTCCTCGGTCAGCCCGGGGCCGCCGTCGCGGACCTCGACCACCGCCTCGTCCCCCTCGACCCGCAGCGCCAGGACGAGGGGACGACCGGCGGGCGTGACCCGCAGGGCGTTCTCGGCGAGCCCGTCCACCGCCTGCCGCAGCCGCGCCGCGTCGGCCGGCGCGACCACGGGGCCCGCGGGCAGCTCCAGCGCGAACGCCACAGCCTCCGCCTCACAGCGACGCCGCCACACCCGGCCGGCCTCCTCGACGAGGGGGCGCAGGTCCACGGGGACGATGTCGTAGCGGAAGTCGTCAGCGCCGATCCGGGCCAGGTCGAGCAGGTCGGCCACGAGCCGCTCGAGGCGCGCGGACTCGGCCACGATGGTCGCCCCCGCGGCCGGCACCGCCTCGCCGGTCGCGACGCCGTCGGCCAGGGCCTCCCCGAACCCCCTGATCGCCGTCAGCGGCGTCCGCAGCTCGTGCGAGACCGACATGAGGAACTGCCGCTGCCGCTGCTCGCTGTGCTCGAGCGCCTCGGCCAGCACGTTGAGGGCGGCGCCGACCTCCGCGACCTCGGCGGGCCCCTCCGGCTCGACCCGCACCGACCTCTCCCCCGAGGCCAGCCGGTGGGCCGCTGCGGCCGTCCGCCGCAGGGGCGCGGCCAACCGGCGCGCGAACAGCACGGCCACCACGGTCGCCACGACGAGCCCGACGACGAGCGCGAGCAGCACCCGGTCGAAGACCCGCAGGGTCTGACCGAGCGCGAGGTCGGTGCGCTGGGCGAGCACGACGACCTGGCCGGCGGCCAGCGGGCGCACCTCGACGAGCACCTGGCGCCCGTCCAGCCGCAGGGTGCGCGACGCCTGCTGGGTCCGCTGGCCCTCGGGCAGCTGCGCGTATGCCGCGCGCGCCAGCGGGTCGCCCACGACCCGGCCCGCGGTGGTGCGCCAGGCGACGGGCGTGTCCTGACGGCGCACCACCCGCAACGAGGGACCGATGTCCGCGGGCCGGCTCGCGTCGAGGATCGCCGCGACGAGGTCGGCCTTGCTCTGCAACGCCCTCCGCGCCTGGGAGTGGGCGGCGGAGCGCACCAGCCCGAGCGCGACCAGCGCCGCGACGACGACCGCGACGGTGACCACGGCCGCCATCGACAGGATCGTCCGGCGCTCCAGCGGCCCCGGGCGCCTCACCCGCGCTCCACGCTGTAGCCCACGCCGCGGACGGTGCGGATCGGGCTGGCCGGGCCCAGCTTGGACCGCAGCTGGGCGACGTGGACGTCGACGGTGCGGGTCGCGTCGTCGGCCGGGTACCCCCACACCGCCGAGAGCAGCTCGGCCCGGGTGTAGACGCGCCCTGGTCGGGACATGAGGTGGGCGAGCAGGTCGAACTCGGTGGTGGTGAGCGGCACCGCTGCGCCGGCGACGGTCGCCCGCCGGGTGTCGGGCTCGAGCACGACCGCCCCGACGGCGAGCCGCTGCACGGGCGCAGCGGCCGCGTCGCGGGCCCGCTGCTGCCGCCGGACGAGCGAGTGCACCCGGGCCGCGAGCTCGCGCGGCGAGTACGGCTTGGTCACGTAGTCGTCGGCCCCGAGCTCGAGCCCGAGGATACGGTCGACCTCGTCGTCGCGGGCCGTGACGAAGATGACGGGCGTCCAGTCGTCGGTGGCCCGCAGCCGGCGGCAGACCTCGATCCCGTCGACCGGGCCGGGCAGGCCGATGTCGAGCAGCACCACGTCGACACCGCCGGCGCCGAGCCGCTCGAGGGCTGCCGACCCGTCCCCGACGACGTCGACCGCGTGACCGTCCCGCTCGAGGTAGAGCCGGGCGACCTCGGCGATGGCCGGCTCGTCCTCGACGAGCAGCACCGTGGTCGCGGTCATCCGTGGGACCTCATGGCGCAACGCTCGCGGACGGCCACCACCCACGGCAAGCGCCCACGCGGCCGACGGTGGCGTTCGGAGCTGCGGCGCCACCCAACCCGAACACTCCTCGAACATTCCGGTCACACCGCTCGCACATCCGGCGGGCACGGTGGGCCCATGACCACACGCACTCTCCTCGTCCGGTGCGCCGCCCTGCTCACCGCCGGAGCGGCCCTCGTCCACGTCGGTGTCGCCGGCGAGCACTTCTCCCAGTGGTGGGCCGCAGGGCTCTTCCTCCTCGTCACGGCGGCTGCCCAGCTCGGCTGGGCCCTGTGGGCCTGGACCCGCCCGGTGACGCGCCCGATCCTCCTGGCGGGGGCTGCCGGCTCGGTGGCGCTGGTGCTGCTCTGGGTGGTGACCCGCACCAGCGGGCTGCCGTTCGGGCCGCAGGCCGGCGTCGCCGAGCCGGTCGGGGCCGCCGACGTCGTCTCCGGGCTGCTCGAGCTGCTGACCGTGGCGCTCGCGCTCGTCGCCACCGCCGCGGACCGCCGGCCGCGGCTCGCCGGTGCCGCACCGCGCCGGGCCGCCGGCATCACGGCCGGGGTCGCCGCCCTCGTCGTGCTCGCGAGCGGCACCGCCCTGGCCGCGCCCTCGCCCGACCACCTCGAGGCGGGCCTCGCGGCAGCGCACGACCACGCCGCGAGCGCGGGCGCTTCCGCAGGAGCGGTCGGCGCGACCGCTCCGGGCGACGCGGCCGCAGCGGGCGGCCACCACCACGACGGACCCAACCTGCCGGACACCTCCACGGCGACCCCCGAGCAGACCGCGGCCGCGCGGGACCTGCTCGCGCGCACCATCGCCGCCACCGCGGCATACCGCGACCCGGCGGTGGCCACCAAGGCCGGCTTCGACGTCCAGGCGGCCTACGAGCGGGTGCTGGTGAAGCTGACCGCGGCCGGGCGCACCCCGAAGCAGGGCCGGGTGATGGTGATCCACGTCTCCGACAAGGCGAACCGCACCGACGGCCGGGTCCTCGACCCGACCAGGCCCGAGACCCTGGTCTACGCGCGCACGCCGCAGGGGAAGTTCGAGCTCGTCGGGGTCATGTTCACGGCCGAGAAGCAGGCACCGCCGACCAGCTACCAGCCGTACCTGCGCTGGCACACGCACACCACCTGCGTCGGCGGAGGCCACCGGAAGGCCAAGCCGGAGAACGGTTCCTGCCCCGCGGGGACGACCGAGCGCGTGTCCGGCGCGATGACCCACGTGTGGTTCGTCAGCTCCGACCAGCTGGCCCAGGCGTTCGCCCGCCGTCCCCCGGTCAAGGCCCTGCTCGCCTACCAGAAGTCGCTCGCCTAGGGTCGCAGGCATGACCACGACCGCCCGCGCGCTCATCGTCCCCCGCACCGGCGACTCCTCCGTCCTGGAGGTCCGGGAGGTGCCGGTCTCCCCGCCCGGGCCGGGCGAGGTGCAGGTCGAGGTGGCCGCGGTCGGCGTGAACTTCATCGACGTCTACCAGCGCCAGGGCGTCTACCCCCTGCAGACGCCGTTCGTCTCGTGCTCCGAGGGCGCGGGCACGGTGACGGCCCTCGGCGAGGGCGTCACCGAGCTCGCGGCGGGCGACCGCGTCGCGTGGGGGCAGGGCCTCGGCGCGGCCGCCACCGTCACCAACCGCGCCGCGGACTCCCTCGTGCCCGTGCCCGCCGGGCTCGACCTCGACGTGGCCGCCGCCGCGATGCTGCAGGGCATGACCGCGCACTACCTCGTCACCAGCACGTATGCCGTGCGGCAGGGCACGACGGCGCTGGTGCACGCTGCTGCCGGCGGGGTGGGCCAGCTGCTCGTGCAGATGATCACGGCCAGGGGCGGCACCGTGATCGCGACCGCCGGGTCGGCCGAGAAGCTGGAGATCGCGGGCCGGCTCGGCGCCGCGGCCACCATCGACTACACGCAGACCTCGGACCTCGCCGCGGACGTGCGCAGGGCCAATGGGGGCAAGGGGGTCGACGTCGTCTACGACGGCGTGGGCAGGTCGACCTTCGACGCCTCGCTGGCCTCGCTGCGACCCCGCGGGATGATGGTGCTGTTCGGCGGGGCGAGCGGGCAGGTGCCGCCGTTCGACATCCAGCGGCTCAACGCCGGTGGCTCGCTCTTCCTCACCCGTCCCACCCTCGGCCACTACGTCGCGACCCGCGAGGAGCTGCTCGAGCGCGGGACGTCGGTGCTCGGAGACCTCGCGTCCGGCGCGCTGGAGCTCGAGATCGGCGGCCGCTACTCCTTCGACGACGCCAAGCAGGCGTACGACGACCTCGAGGGCCGGCGCACCACCGGGAAGCTGCTGCTCGCCCCCTGAGGCCCGCACCTCCAGGCGGGTACCACGCGCCTGTCGGTTCCCCACGGCAGGATGGGCGCGTGAGCACCGTGCCCGCAGCCCGCCCGTGGGTGCTGCACGTCGACCTCGACCAGTTCATCGCGGCGGTCGAGATCCTGCGGCGCCCCGAGCTCGCCGGGCTCCCGGTGGTCGTCGGCGGCCGCGGCGACCCGACCGAGCGCGCCGTGGTCTCCACCGCGTCCTACGAGGCGCGGACCTTCGGGGTCCGCTCGGGCATGCCGCTCAAGACGGCCGTGCGCCGGTGCCCCGACGCGGTCTTCCTGCCCGTCGACGCCCCCGCCTACGAGGAGGCCTCCGCCCGCGTGATGGAGACGCTGCGCGGCATGCCGGGTGCCGTCGTCGAGGTGCTCGGCTGGGACGAGGCGTTCGTGGGTGTCACGACGCCCGACCCCGTCGCGTACGCCGAGTCGATCCGCACCGCGGTGCTCGAGGCCACCGACCTGCACTGCTCGGTCGGGGTGGGCGACACCAAGGTGCGCGCCAAGATCGCGACCGACTTCGGCAAGCCGCAGGGGGTCTACCGGCTGACCCGGGAGAACTGGTTCGAGGTCATGGGCCATCGTCCGACGACGGCCCTGTGGGGCGTCGGCAGCCGGATCGCGGCCCGGCTCGCGGCGCACGGCTACCGCACCGTCGAGGAGCTGGCCGACGCCGACGAGGCGGTGCTCGTGGCGGAGTTCGGCCCGGCGATGGGACCGCACTACGGCCGGCTCGGCCGAGGCGTCTCGTCGGCCACCGTCGACGACACGCCGTGGGTCGCCCGGGCCCACGGCCGCGAGACCACCTACCAGACGAACCTCGTTGCCGCGCAGGAGATCGCGGACGCGATCCGCGCGCTGGCGAGCCAGGTCGTCGAGGACATCCGCGCCGAGGGGAGGCCCTGCCAGCGGGTCGGGCTCAAGGTGCGGTTCGCGCCGTTCTTCACCACCAACCGCCTCCGCAAGCTCGGCGATCCGACCTTCGACCCGGAGGTCATCGCCACGACGGCGCTCGAGCTGTTCACGGGGCTCGACGACGCGCGACCGGTGCGGCTGCTGGGGGTGCGCGCCGAGATGGTGCCGCCCGAGGGCGGGTACGCCGACCCGCGCAGCACCGGCCGTGGTGGCCCGAGTGCGCGGGGGGCGGGGACGGCCGGCGCCACCGACGAGGTGGCACCGGAGGTGCCGGAGGCACCCGAGGTGCCGGAGGCACCCGAGGCGTGAGTCCGACGGTGCGCCGAGGGGACGCGGCCCCTCCGGCGCCTGCGGCAGCCTCAGCGGCGGGGCGTCGTGGTCAGCTCCAGAGGGCGGCGACGAGCACGTTGAGCACGCCGAGGCCACCGGCGGCCAGGACGAGGCTGCGGTTGGACTGCCCGCCGCGACGGCCACGGGCGCGGGCGATCTCGATGCAGGCCAGGGCCGCGATCGCCACGACCAGCTTGACCCCGATCTTGGTGTGGTTGAGGTCCACGCCGAGCGAGGAGACCGACTCCGCCAGGCCCACGAGGACCAGGCCGGTCACGAGCTGCGCCCGGGCTCCCCACGCCATCAGCTCCACGGTGTCGTGACCCCTCCACGCGTACGCGGCCCAGCCGCCGACGAGGGCGGCCATGCCGAGCAGGTGGAGCACGACGAGGAGGTTGTAGACGAAGCTCATGCGGTCACCCTAGCCGGGACTGGACCACGCCCCGGCCACCGGCTGCGGGGGCGGCGACAGGGCGCTCAGAGGAGCCGGCGACCCATCGCCCAGGCGGTCAGCTCGTGGCGCGAGGAGAGCTGGAGCTTGCGCAGCACCGAGGAGACGTGGGTCTCGACCGTCTTCACCGAGATGAACAGCTCCTTGGCGACCTCCTTGTACTGGTAGCCGCGGGCGATGAGCCGCATCACCTCGCGCTCGCGCGCGCTGAGCCGGTCGAGCTCCTCGTCGACCTCGGCGATCTCGCCCGCCGCGGCCCCGAAGGCGTCGAGGACGAAGCCGGCGAGCCGGGGCGAGAAGACGGCGTCGCCGTCGGCCACCCGGCGGATCGCCCTGGTGAGGTCGGTGGCGTTGATGGTCTTGGTGACGTAGCCGCGCGCCCCGGCGCGGATCACGGCGATGACGTCCTCGGCGGCGTCGGAGACCGACAGCGCGAGGAAGCGCACCGGCTGGCCTCCGGCGGTCTCCAGCCCCCGGCAGCCGTGGATCACGTCCACCCCGCCGTTGCCGTTGCCGCCGGGCAGGTGCACGTCGAGCAGGACCACGGCGGGACGTGTGTCGCGGATGACCGCCACGGCCGTGTCGACGTCGGGCGCCTCGCCGACGATGTCGACGGTCTGCCCGATCTCGGCCCGCACCCCCGACCGGAACATCCGGTGGTCGTCGACGAGGACGACGGGCACTCGGGTCTCAGGCGTGTTCATCGCTCTCCTCCGGGACGTCTGCTGCCACTGCCACCGGCGGCAGCGTGAAGCTCACCTCGGTGCCCTGCTCCAGTCGGCGGACCCGGGCGGTGCCGCCGTGGCGCTCCATCCTGCCCAGGATCGAGCCGCGGACCCCCAGCCGGTCCTCCGGCACGTCGTCGAGCTCGAAGCCGGGACCGTGGTCGCGGACGAACGCCTCGACCCCTGCCGGGCCCACCTCCAGGTAGAGCGACACCGGGGGCGCCCCGTGCCGCACCGCGTTGAGCAGCGCCTCCCGGACCGCCCGCGCGAGGGCCCGTCCCCCGTCGTCGAGCGGCCGGTCGCCGGTGGACACCACGTCGATCGGGGTGCCGTGCAGGTCCTCGACCTCGTGCGCGGCCTCGGCCACGGCGGCGGCCAGCGTCGCCTCGGAGTCGGCCGGCCCGGCATACAGCCACGAGCGCAGCTCGCGCTCCTGGGCGCGCGCCAGCTGGGTGACGGCACCGGGGTCGTCGGCCTTGCGCTGGATCAGCGCGAGGGTCTGGAGCACCGAGTCGTGCAGGTGGGCAGCGATGTCGGCGCGCTCGGTGGCGCGGGCGGCTTCCGCCTGCTCGTGCCGCAGGTCCTGCCAGAGCCGCAGGCCCCAGGGGGCGGCGATCAGCGCGACACCGGCGAGCACGGCCACGACCGCGGCGCCGATGTCCCACATCGCCGAGAGGGAGCGACCACGGGTCGCCATGATGACGAGCCCGGCGAGCGCCAGGACCCCACCGAAGACGAAGCGCGCCGCGCTGAAGCGGCGGGTCCCCGCCTCCGAGCCCAGCCACCGACCCCGCTGGGCCTCGTCGAGCTGCGACCAGGCGATGACGGCACCGACCGCGACCACGAGCAGGGGGACGAGGATGCCGAGGCGGGCGTTGAGGCCGGCGTTCTGCGCCACGACGACCAGGCCGGCGAGGAGGACGAGGCCGCCCACGACGAGCACGCGGGTGGCGTCGCGCTCGCCCTCCTGCACCTGCGCCTCGGTGGCGTCCACCGCCGGGCTGTCCGCGGGCACCGCCGCCGGGTCGATCGTGCGCCGGCCCCCGCGCACCACACCGCCGCGCGACTGCGGCGACAGGGCCCAGAGGAACACGTACGCGACGACCCCGGCCCCGGTGGGGAGGCTCGTGAGGACGAAAGCCAGGCGCACCCACCACACCGGCCAGCCGAGGTGCTCGGCCAGCCCGGCGGCGACCCCCGCGATGACCTTGCCCTCGGCGGGACGGCTGAACACGCGCCGGGCGGCGCGTCGTTCGGCGGTGAGCGTCGCCTGCAGGCTCCCAGGTCGCTCGTACGGGGTGGGCATGTCCTCATCCTGACGCACCCCGGCAGCGAAACCGAGCGGAACAGGGGTCGGCCGGGGCTGCTTCAGGGTCCGCTCAGGGTCGACCCTCATGGCAGCGGCCCCTGCCTGTCGACAGCATGGTCGGTATGACGCAGATCCCTGGGCCGGCCGCCGGCCCCACCGCCGACACCGCCTCCGGGCTGGACCGGTTCTTCGACTGGCTCCGCTCGATCGACCTCCGCCGCGACGGGGAGGAGAAGTGGCTGGCCGGCGTGTGCTCCGGCATCGCCACCCGCCTCGGCGTCGACCCCATCGTGATCCGGGCAGCCCTGGTCCTCCTCGTCCTCATGGGCGGCATCGGGATCACCATCTACCTCATCGCGTGGGCCTTCATCCCCAACAACCGCGAGGAGATCGTGGCCGAGCGTGCGATCCGACAGGGCGACGTCCTCGGCATCGTCCTGCTCGTCGTCATCGGGCTCTCCCTCATCGGAGGCCCCGGCATCGGCCACGACAACGGGTTCGTCTGGTTCTGGTGGGTCGCCATCCCGGTGGCGGTCGTCGTCTGGCTCGTGACCCGGCACCGCGACGGCAGGCCCGGGCGCGGCTCGGCGGGGACCCATGGCGCAGCGGCGCACGGCACGACCGGGTATGCCGGCGGCGGCGGTCCGTCCGCGTCGGCGCCGGCGCCCGGCACGACGGCCTACGGACCGGCGCCCGGAGCACCCGGCTACGCCGCCGGCCCGGAGCCGATGGCGTACGCCGCGCCGCCGACCACCACTGCCACCGTCGAGCACCCCGCCTGGCCGCCGCAGGGGCCGGTGCCGCCGGCGCCGGTCGCACCCCGGCCGCCGCGGGCTCCGAGGCCGCCACGGCGACGCAGCGCCGGGTTCGTCGGCGCGCTGCTCGTCGGGGGCGTCGCCCTCGCGGTGTACGGCCTCACCCTCTGGCTGCACGACGCCAACCACTGGCCGGGCAGCGAGGAGACCGTCGCGCTCGCCGCCGCGCTCGCCGTCTTCGGGGTGGCGCTCGTGGGCTTCGGGATCGCGGGGCTGCGGGCCGGGCTCACCGCCCTCATCGCCATCCTGTTGGCGTTCAGCACCTGGACGGCCTCCGTGGTGCCCAACCTCAACCTCGGTGGCGGGGTCGGCGACCGGGTCTGGCGACCCGCGGCGACCGACACCAACCCCCGGTACCGGCTCGGCATCGGCTCCGCCGAGCTCGACCTGGGCCGGGCGGTGAACGACCCCTCGACCCCCGCACGCATCGAGGCCCGCGTCGGGGTCGGGGAGCTGCGGATCCGCATCCCGGCCGACCTGACCGTCCAGGTGCGCAGCGACGTCGGAGCCGGCGACATCTCGCACATCCAACCCAGCACCGGGCTGGGACCGCTGGACCCCTCGGACGTGTTCGACCGGTCGGGCGTGTCCGACGGCGAGGGTCGCAACGTCAGCACCACCGAGACCTTCGGCAGCGGCACCCCCGACGTCGTCGTCGACGCCCATGTCGGCCTCGGCCAGATCCTCATCGGCAAGGAGTGACTCCCGTGACCACCCCCACCCCCGGCAGCGCCGGCACCCCCGACCGCGACGACAGCACCCGTGACGACCCGACCCGGGAGGTCGAGCTCGACCACCCCACGCAGGCCCTCCCGAGCGAGGGCGGGGCGACCGAGCCTGTCGCCACCGAGGCGCAGCCCTCCGCCCACACCGAGGTCTTCGGCACCCAGGGCCACGACCAGGCCGCCTGGGCCCCGGGCCAGACCGCCTGGACCCCGGCCGGGCCCGTCACCGAGGCTCCGGTCACCGCGGCTCCCGTCACCGGGGACCCCGTCACTGCGGGCACCGTCACCGCGCCGAAGCGCCCCACGGGGCCGCACCTGCCGCCGGTCCTGCTCGGCATCGTGTGCCTGGCCATCGCCGGCCTGGCGATCTGGCAGGAGGTGACCGACGTGCAGGTCGACTGGGGCAACGTCGGCCCGCTCGGCATCGTGGCCATCGGCGCCCTCCTCGTCGTGCTCGGCCTCGTCGGTCTCCTCGGCTCCCGGCGCCACAGCCGCCCCTGAGCCCGCGAACCTGCGGGCGGAGCCGGCCGGGGAGAGTCCCTGGCCGGCTCCGTCGTCTGCGGGCCGGGTCGGGCCGCCTCAGCGGGCGCCGGGCTGCCTCAGGGAGCGTCGGGCCCGTGGAGCCCGGCGTCCCGGGCGAGCACCACGGCGTGGACCCGGTCGCGCAGGTCCAGCTTGGCGAAGAGGTGACGGACGTGGGTCTTCACGGTCGCCATGCTGATCACCAGCTCCTGCGCGATCTCGGCATTGGTCCACCCGGCCCCGATGAGCGCGAGCACCTCCCGCTCCCGCTCGCTCAGCTCGCCCAGCGCGGCGGGCAGGGCGACCGGTTCGGGTGGCCGGCGCGCCCAGTGGTCCATGACCCGGGCGAGCACGGCGGGTGCGAGGACCGGCTCCCCCGCCGCGGCCCGCTGCACGGCGTCCACCAGTGACTGCGCCGTCACGTCCTTGAGCAGGAACCCGACGGCGCCCGCGCGCAGGGCGTCCAGGACGTGCTGGTCGAGGTCGAAGGTCGTGAGCACCACCACGCGGGCGCGCGCCCCCGACGCCACGATCCGGCGGGTGGCCTCGACCCCGTCCGTCCCCGGCATCCGGAGGTCCATGAGGACCACGTCGGGGTCGAGCTCCCCGCACGCCGTGACGGCACTCGCCCCGTCCCCCGCCTCGCCGACCACCTCCACCCCGGCCAGCTCGAGGATCGTCCGCAGGCCGGTGCGGACGAGGTCCTGGTCGTCGACGAGGAGGACCCGCGTCACGACGGCACCCGCTCCGGGCGTGGGATGACGACCCGGACCTCGAACCGGGACCCGACCGCTCCGGCCCGGTAGGTCCCCCCGAGCAGCTCGGCGCGGTGACGTATGCCGGTCAGCCCGCGCCCGGGTGCGACGGGCGCACCCGGGTCCGTGGCGTTGGCCGCCGCCACGGCCACCTCGTGCTCCGCCCAGTCCACGGCCACCGTGACCGGCTCGCCGGGCGCGTGCCGACCGGCGTTCGTCAGGCACTCGCGCACGATCCGGTGGACCGCCAGGCCCACCGCCGAGTGCGCGGGCTCCGGGGTCCCGGTCACCGACAGGGTGTTGGGGACCCCCGCGTCGCGAGCGCGGTCGGTCAGCACGACGAGGTCCTCGGTGGGCTGGGACTGGTCGGGCCCCGGTGTCGCCGCGAGGACGCCGACCACCTCGCGGATCTCGGCCAGGGCGCGGTGGGCCGTCGTCCGGATGGTCTCGACCGGCGCGGCCACGCGGTCCGGGTCCACGTGCAGGGCGACGCCGGCCGCCTCCGCCTGGATCGCGATGAGCGTGAGCTCGTGACCCAGGACGTCGTGCAGCTCCTGGGCGATGCGCGCCCGTTCACCACCGACGGCGGCCTCCTCGGCCCGGCGTCGCTCCTCCTGCAGCTCGCGGCTCAGCGCCGTCAGTGACTCGTTCTGCTCCCGCAGGCGGCGGACGACCCGGCCGGCGAGGACCGGCGCCACCACGACGAGGACCGCACCGACCGCTGCGACCGGCACCTCGGGGCCCAGCAGGGTGCCGACCACCGACGTCGCGGTGGCCCACGCCGTCGTCAGCACGACCGCCCGAAGTGGCCGACCGAGGTCCCCGAGAGCGAAGAACTGCAGGAGCACGGCGACGAACCCGAGGATCGGGTAGCCCTCCAGCGGCACCAGCCAGAAGGCCGACGACACCAGCGCCGACTCGACCGGGAAGGTGCGCCGCCATGGCAGGGGCAGCATCGAGCCGAGCACGTAGAGCACGCCGACCCCCGGGTCGGCGAACGGGACCACGGCCAGCTGGGCGAGGCCGGCCGCGACGAGCCCCAGGGCGAGCGCGGCGTCGAGCCTGGTGCTCCGGAGCCGCTCGACCACACCCACGCGCGGAAGCGTAGGCAGCGCACCCGCCGGCACGCATCACCCCGCGGGATGACTCTCGGCCCACCCCCCGGGCCGACCGCGGTGCAGCCTCCGGGTCGATGCGATCGCCGGGCGGCCGTTCCTACCGTCGACGTCGAGGGCGCACCGGCCCGCACCGACCCACGGGAGGAACCACCATGACCACGACGACCACCACGACCACCCCGCCGGCCGAACCGCTGGTCCCCGCCCCCGGCCCGGGGGCAGGCGTTCCGGGTCCGGAGGTCGACCCCACGCGCCACCCACTCACGCGGCTCAGCACCTGGTTCGGGGTGGCCTTCGCTGTCTGCCAGCTGGCCGTGATGGTCGCCATGACCACCCTGGTGCTGCCGCGCGCCGGCTCGCCCGGCGACCCGCCGCTCGAGCGCGGGCAGCGGGTGCTCGACGCCCAGGGCGCCTACCGCCTGGGCAACTTCGCCTTCATGCTGGCGGGCACCCTGCTCCTCGGCTTCGTCGCCGCGGTCGTCACCCACCTGCGCCGGGCGGACCGGACCGGGACGCTCGCGACGGTGGCCGGCGCAGCCGCCACCCTGCTCGCCTTCATCTGGCCGTTGGGCGGGCTGTTCCACGACGTGGCGATCGAGACGGCCGCGAGTGGGACCGACCTGCGCATCCTCG
Source organism: Phycicoccus ginsengisoli (assembly GCF_054779295.1). Taxonomy (NCBI): domain Bacteria; kingdom Bacillati; phylum Actinomycetota; class Actinomycetes; order Micrococcales; family Intrasporangiaceae; genus Phycicoccus; species Phycicoccus ginsengisoli. Next base: position 4,688 of record NZ_BAAGYN010000001.1, on the reverse strand, counting down.
CCGGCTGGGACTCGATCGCGCCGTTCAGCCTCGCCTTCTCGGCGCTGCCGCGGGTGTTCTTCCTCGGGGCAGTGGTCCTCGGCCTCAAGGCAGCCGGCTCGGCGCCCTGGTTGCAGCGCACGGGGGTGGTGCTGGTCCCCCTGGCCCTCGCCGGGAGCGCCACGCTCGTGAACGGCGCCCTCTTCCCGCTGCTCGCGCTCAGCACCCTCGGCTACGAGCTGTGGGTCGGTGTGCTCGCCGTGCACTGGCTCCGGTCCACCCGCTGACCCGGCACACGGCCGAGCCCGCCGGGTCAGCGGTGGCTCACGCCGACAGCCAGCGGCGGCTCAGGCCGACAGCCAGCGGTGCAGCTGGGTGGCGAACCCCGTGAGGGGCAAGCCACCCAGCTCGGCGCGCTGCACCCACCGGACCGACTCCGTCGACCCACCCACGTCGTGGACGACGGGGTCGGTCGGCTCGGGGCACCACGCGGCATACACGACCCGGACGGCATGGAAGTCCTCGAGCCGGCCGCTCGGTGCCCGGCCCACCCAGTGCGAGGTGGTCACCTCGAGCAGCTCCGGGGCGTCGACGCGCTGGCCGCTCTCCTCCCAGACCTCGCGGTGCAGGGCGGCGAGCGGTGACTCGCCCGGGTCGAGGCCGCCTCCGGGCAGGGTCCACCGCCCCGGGGAGGCGGTGCGCGCGGACAGCTCGGTGAGCAGGAGGCCCCGCACGCTCGTCACGACGCCGTAGGCGGCGGTCCGCTGGTACGGCTCCGGCCGCTCGCCCTCCGCCACGACGAGTCCGGGGTCGGTGGGCACGGTCCGCTCGCCGGTCGTGGTCGGCGTGGCGGCCGCCACGGCATACCCCAGCTCCATCACCCCGTCGACGACATCGGCCACCTCGACCTGGAGCACCGCCCAGCCGCGCCGGGCGAGCTCCCGCACGGGGTCGGCCCCGTGGGCCAGGACGAAGCGGTCAACCTCGCGCCCCGGCCCCGTGGCCGCGACGACGGTGATGGGCACGGAGTGGGGCGCGCTCACCGGGCGGCCGCCCGAGTGGCCGCCCGGGCGTACTCCTGTTCGGCGAGCGCCGCCACGGCGGACCAGGCCTGTGCGGGCGGCTGCGTGCGGTTGGTGGTCGCGATCGCGCGCCGCAGGTCGGCGTCGCGAACCAGCCGCGCCAGCGCCCGGGCGAGGTCGTCGTCGTCGTTGCCGAGGACGCCGTTGACACCGTCGACCACGAAGTCGCCGACCCCGGTGTCCCGGCGGGCGACGACGGGCAGGCCGGCCGTGCGCGCCTCGAGCGCCGCGATCCCGAAGGCCTCCAGCCGCGCCGGTGTGAGGTAGACGTCGCTCTCCCAGTACGCGTCGCGCAGCTGCTCGCGCGTCACGCGACCCGGCAGGCTCACCCAGTCGCCGAGGTCGTGGCGGCGGACGTACGCCTCGAGCCGGCGACGCTCCGGCCCCTCGCCGAACAGGGTGAGCGACATGGGCGCGGCCGCCGGGAGCAGCCGGCGCGCGCGGTGCGCCACCTCGAGGACTGCCAGGGGCCGCTTGCGCGAGGCGAACCGCATGGCGGCGACCACCCGCACAAGCCGCGGCTCGTCGAGCCCCTGCCCTCCGAGCTGAGCCACCGGGTCGGGCGCTCGCCAGTGGGCGACGTCGATGCCGTTGGGGAACACCCGGACCGGTACGGACGCACCCACCACCGCGGACACGTTGGCCGCGGCGATGCTCGACACCGCCGACAGCGCCGCGCCGCGGGCACCCCACCGCCGGGCCTGGCCGAGCACGCGGAACAGCGGCGCGGAGCGGTCCATCAGGCAGTGCCAGGTGACCGCCGTCGGCAGGTCGAGGCCGAGGGCCACCCGGGTCAGGTCGGTGGCGAACGGGCTGACCACCCCCATGTGCACGTGCGCGACGTCGAAGCCGCCGGACCGCAGGCGGCGGCGGACCTCGGGCGGGGCGAGCGGGTTGACGGGCAGCTCGAACGGCAGCGGTATCGCCATCCGGTGCACCGGGACGCCGTCCACGGGCTGCACGACCCCGTACCGTTCGCCGCGCGGGCCGGGGGTGGCGGTGAAGACCTCGACCTCGTGGCCGCGCGCGAGCAGGTGGGCGGCCAGGTCGTGCGTCTGGACCTCGATCCCACCCAGCCGGGGCAGGTAACAGTCGGTCAGCAGGGCCACCTTCACGAACCCGAGCCTGCCATGCGACAGGATGGCCGTGATGACCCACACGCTGGTGGCGTTCCACGCGCACCCGGACGACGAAGCCCTGCTGACGTCCGGCACCTTGGCACGCGCCGCCGCCCAGGGGCACCGGGTGGTCGTCGTGGTCGCGACCGACGGCGACCTGGGCCTGACGTCGTCGGAGTATGCCGCCGACGGCCGCCTCGGCGAGCGCCGGCTCGAGGAGCTGCGCCGGTCGGCGAGCGCCCTGCGGGTCGCCCGGGTCGTCTACCTCGGGTACGCCGACAGCGGGCTCGGCCCCGAGACCCACCCCGACCCGCCGGGCCGCACCCGGTTCGTCCGCGCACCGCTGGAGGAGGCGGCGCAGCGGCTCGCCCGGGTGCTCACCGAGGAGCGGGCGTCGGTGCTGCTCACCTACGACCGCAACGGCGGGTACGGCCACCGCGACCACGTCCGCGTGCACGAGGTGGGCGCCCGCGCGGCGGAGCTGGCCGGGACCCCACGGGTCCTGCAGGCGACGGTCCCCCGCGACACGATCGCGCGAGCTGTCGACCTCGTCGCGAAGGTCTACCCGTTCCCGCCGGAGTTCGACATCGACTCCTTCAAGCGGGCGTTCAGCGCGCGCTCGGAGATCACCCACCGGATCCCCGTGTGGAGGTATGCCGGCCAGAAGCGTGCGTCCATGCGTGCCCACGCCTCGCAGTCCAGCGCCGACGACGGCGCCGACCGCACGCTGGCAGCCTTCCTGCGGATCCCCAGACCGCTGTTCGACGTCGTGTTCGGGCGGGAGTGGTTCGTCGACCCCGCAGCACAGCCCCGCGCGAGGGTCAGCCGGGACGTCTTCGAGGGGCTCGGGTGAGCCTCATGGCCGCCCCGGAGCCGGCGAGGAGGCGCAACCGGCTGCGCACCCTCACCCAGGCCGTGCTCGGACTCGGGCTGGCGGCAGCCCTTCTGATCTGGGGCCTGCCCTACTTCGGCAAGACCTCCTGGTCGCACGTGTGGGACGTGCTGACGCGGGTGCACTGGACGACGGCGGTGCTGCTGCTGGGCGGGGTCGTGGTCGGGCTCTACTGCTACACCTTCACCCTCACCGGCTCGATGCACGGCCTCAGGCACTGGCAGGCGCTCATCGTGAACGTCGCCGGCTCCTCGGTCGGCAACCTCCTGCCCGGCGGCGGCGCGGTCGGGCTCGCGGCGACGTACACGATCTGCCGGTCGTGGGGATTCTCCCGACGGGAGATCTCGACCTCGGCGATCGTCACGGGCGTCTGGAACGTCCTGGCGCGGATCGCCCTGCCGTTGCTGGCGATCGTGGGTCTCTACGCCGGCACGGACCCGGACGTGCCGCGCACCCTCGGCGACGCGGCGCTCGCCGCAGCCCTCACCGGCTCGGTCCTGTTCGGCATGTTCGTGGCGGTCCTCGTCTCCGAGCGGGCGGCGATCGCGATCGGGCAGGGCATCGACCGCGTCGGCGGCCGCCTGTTCCACAAGCGCTCGATGAGCGTGCGCGATCTCGTCATCGACCTGCGCGCCCGCATCAGCGACGTGGTCCGCACGGGCTGGGTCCGGATGACGCTCGGGCTCGTGGGCTTCTTCGGCGTCTACTACGCGATCTTCCTCGTGTGCATGCACGTCACCGGCGTGCACCTCTTCTACGGCCAGCTGTTCGCGGCGTATGCCATCGGCCGCCTGGCCACCGCCGTCGGCGTCACGCCTGGCGGCCTGGGCATCACCGAGTCGGTCACTGCCGCCGCCCTCGTCGCCTGGGGCGCGCCGCCCGACGCGGCGGTTGCCGGGGCGGTGCTCTTCTCGGCCTACACGCACTTCATGGAGATCCCCCTGGGCGCCCTCGGCTGGGCCGCGTGGACGCTGAGCCCCAAGAAGGAGCCTGTCGACGACCCCCCTGCTGCGGTGGAGCAGCCCACATGACCAGCCGCAACGACGCGAGCGGCGGCAACGACGCACGGGAGCGGGCGGACTACCACGTGCGGATGCAGGAGCAGCGGCGGGCGCGCGAGTCCGCCAAGGCCCAGGCGATGCTCGACGAGTTCGCCCGCGCGGCACGGGAGCGGGGGCTTGCCCTGACGGACCTGACCGCCCGCACCTGGAAGGGCACCAGCCGCTACCGGACCGGCGTCCGGGGCTGGTACCTGCGGCTCGACCGCTCGGTCGGGGTGGACGCGGACGGCCGCTACTACGCGCTGCTCGTGCCGCCGAAGCCCCTCGCCCGGTTCCGCGGGGTCGAGGTGGAGCCGAGCGCCCCGCCGCTGCAGGTGGGCGAGGGCGCACGCGACGGCGAGTCGATCGCCCTGGCGGAGCTGGTCCGGTTGCGCCTCGAGGCGGGCGACGACTTCGTCACCTGACACCTCGGCGCCGGCCGGCTCGTCTCGGGGTCGTCGTCGTCAGACCGGGGCGGGCTGGGGTGCGGGTAGGGGTGGCGGTAGGGGTGTGGGCGGGGGTGGGGGGAGGTCGCGGTCGGGGCCGAGCTCGATGTCGGCCCAGCGGGCGGGTTCGC